>JBAYJO010000001.1:0-152995 GCA_041665085.1 Patescibacteria group bacterium
CAACGGTCTTATTCAAAAACAATATATCAATTTTCATTTTGATGAACTCTACGATACCGATAACTTCAACCTCGGTTTAGTTGAATACCTTACTTGGTATAACACCGAAAAACCGCACCGAAGTCTTGCTAAAATGTCCCCATTGCAGTATTTTGTAAATAACTTTACTAGTCCTCAAAAGTCCAATATGTTATGGACCGCGACATCAACTTGGCGGAAAAGTCAAGAGGGTGTAGAATAATAATGTCAAATAACAAAATAATAAGTTCAAATGAAATACTGTTTTCAAATGACTAAACATTTTGTATTTTGAGCTTTGAAATTTGTTTGATATTTGGTTTTTGAAATTTGGATTTTTATTTAATGCGAGGGGATTTTATGGATAAGGTAAACCAAGATATCTTGTGGTTTAGGGATATCGACAAAAATGATATTCCGCTTGTGGGCGGAAAAGGCGCTAATTTGGGTGAAATGGTCAGGGCTGGCCTTCCTGTACCTGAAGGTTTTGTCGTTACAGCAAAAGCTTATCTCGATTTTTTAAAAACTACTCGCCTCGACAAAACGATTTATAAATTACTTAAAAATCTTGATCCAAATAATTCAAAAAAATTAAATGAGATTTCTAAAAAAATTCGTACCAGCATTTTAAAATCAAAAGTTCCTACAAAGTTAAAAAAAGAGATTGATGAAAACTATCATCATTTGTACGTTAATGGCGTCAAAGTTCTTTTTGTGGCGGTTAGATCTTCTGCAACAGCTGAAGATTTGCCAGATGCTTCATTTGCCGGTCAACAGGAGTCATTTTTAAATATTTCAGGGAGCGACGAAGTTATAGCAGCTGTTCTAAAGTGTTGGGCATCGCTTTTTCATGCCAGAGCAATCTATTACCGCATTATAAATAAATTTGATCATTCTAAAGTTGGGATCGCTGTTCCTGTGATGCGTATGGTGCAATCAGAGGCATCGGGAGTGATGTTTTCAATTGATCCGGTGGCAAATGATGATACAAAAGTTACAATCGAAGCCGGTTTTGGTCTGGGTGAAGCAGTTGTGCTTGGAGTGATTACGCCTGATCGATATTTGGTTGATAAAAAAACATTTAAAATTTTAGATAAAGAAATTAACCAACAAGATTGGAAAATATCTAAAGTTGGAATATCTGATCGTCATGTAACACTACCAAAACTTGACCAAAAAAAGCAAAAAATATCTGATGAGGATATTGTTAAATTAGCAAAATTAGCTGTATCGATTGAATCGCATTACGGTAGGCCGCAAGATATGGAGTGGGCGCTTGAAGGCGGAAAGATTTATATGATTCAGTCCAGACCCGTTACAACATTTAAGCCCAGCCAAAGTGGATCTCTGGCCAAAGAAAATCAGCCAGACAGTGAACAGTCACAAAGCGTTGAGGTTAAATCTGTTTCAAAAGTTGATGCTAAAATTTTAGTAACTGGTGCGGCGGCATCAATGGGGATGGTATCTGGCCCGGTAATGATTATTCACAGTCCTTCGGAAATTGATAAGGTTAAAAAGGGTGATATTTTAGTTACTGAAAAAACTAATCCGGATTTTGTGCCGGCAATGCAAAAGGCCGCGGCTATTGTTACTGATACAGGGGGTAGGACATGCTTTGCTGGTCAAACAAAAGTTCTGACTAATCTTGGCTTTGTAGAAATAAAAGAAATTAGCGAATTGATTAAAAAAGGTAAAAAATTATTAATTCCTTCTTTAAATAAACAAACATTAAAAATAGAGTGGAAAAAAATTATTGCTTCGATGGAAAGCGAATCAGAAACTATTAAAATCAATGTTTCTCAAACTGGAAGATCAAAAATTAGCGGCTTGGAGGTTACTGCTAATCATCGTTTTTTAACCTTAGAAAATCGAAAATTGGTTGAAAATACGATTGCCGATTTAATTAATAAGGATGTTAGTGTTTTGTCGATTACTTCTCTGCCGGGAATTGGCAAAAACAAAGCTAATATTGATTTAGCTTATCTTATTGGTGTATTGGGAACAGATGGCAGCATTTATCAAACAAGAACGCATGGGGAAATTCAATTTATTCAAAAAAATACCCCTGAAAAAGAATCATTTATTATACATGTACGAGAACTTTTTGAAAAAGTTTATGGCTATAGTATGAGGCCTTGTATAAAAAAAGCATCAGCAAGCATGATTAGAGGAAGAATAATATCTGGAGAAGCAATGGCTTATCGTTGTTATAGCAAGGAACTTACTAATAATTATGCTGAACATGAACAAAATATTGGTTTAGCTGTTCTTGAAAATGAGCCTGAATTTTCGCAATATTTTATGGCTGGTGCTTTAGATGGGGATGGTTCTTTTAATCAAAAAAATTATAGATTAAATTTTTATGGGGCGGAAAAACATATTTTTGAGCCGTTTATTATGGCAAGTTTGAGAAACGGAATATTACCACAAGTATGTAATAATCGTGAAGCATTAAATATTCAGCTAACTGAAGATTTTAGTAATATTTTAGCAAAAAGTAAAAGAATAAAAGGTTCTCATTCAAGAACAAAATTTGGTTCACGATTTTTTTCTGCTAAACAGATATTGGGAGATGTTATTGATCGATTAAATTACAAAGGTCGCATTAGACCATATATAAATAAAAATCTTTTGCTTGATGCTGAAAAAATCAGGCGAGATTTATTACCGATAGCGGATGCAGAGACAAAAAAAGAATTGAATCATTTGTTGGCTTCAGATTTAAGAATGTTAAGAGTAAATTTCGTTGAGAATGGTAATAAGACCAAAGTTTATAATTTAACTGTTCAGGATAATCATAATTATATAGTTTTCACTGATAATTATACCCCCGTTATTGTGGCTAATTCTCATGCGGCAATTGTTAGTCGAGAAATGGGGATTCCGTGCGTTGTTGGAACAGGAACTGCCACTTCGGCTTTAAGAACCGGTCAAATTATTACTGTTGATGGTGTAAATGGTAAAGTTTATCAAGGTAAAATTGAACCTGAAAAAGCGGAAATTGATGCAAGATCAGCAACCGGAATTAAACCTATTGGTTCTGCTGTATATCAGATGGAGGTTCCTGTTACTGCAACTAAGGTTTATGTAAATTTAGCTGAACCTGAAAAAGCACAGGAAGCAGCTCTTTTGCCAGCTGATGGGGTAGGACTTCTTCGAGCGGAATTTATTATTGCTGCCGGTGGAAAACACCCTCGTTGGCTGGTTGAAAATGGTAAAAGTAAAGAATATGTTGATATTTTGTATCAGGGAATTAGTAAAATTGTTTCAGCTTTTAGTCCAAGGCCGGTAATTTATCGAGCAACTGATTTTAAAACAAATGAATATCGCGGGCTTGAGGGCGGCGATAAATATGAGCCAAAAGAAGAAAATCCAATGATTGGTTACAGGGGTTGTTTTAGATATATCAAAGAGCCGGATTTATTTAAACTGGAGCTTGAAGCGATTAAAAAAATTAGAGATGGAGGTATGACAAATCTTTGGCTAATGATTCCATTTGTTAGAACAGTTAAAGAATTTCAAGAAGTTACCAAGTTGATTGAAGATTTTGGCTTAAAAAGAAGTAATGATTTTAAAATTTATATTATGTGTGAAGTTCCCTCAACAGTTCTATTGATGGAAGAATTTTGCAAAATGGGAATTGACGGGGTATCAATCGGTTCAAATGATTTAACGCAATTGATTTTGGGTGTTGATAGAGATAATGAACATTTAGCAGAAGAATTTGATGAAAGAAATCCGGCTGTTGCAGGCGCAATTGCCCATGTGATTAAGGTTTGCAGAAAATATAATGTTTCAGTTTCAATTTGTGGACAAGCGCCATCTATTTATCCAGAGATAACAGAGTTAATGGTTAAAAATGGAGCAACTTCAGTTTCAGTTGTGCCAGATATGGTAATTCCTACCAGAAAAACTATTGCCTCTGTTGAAAAAAAGATTTTATTAAACGAAGCAACAGAATAAGATAATTACAAATTTTAAAACCTTATGGACTCATTTTTTTTGCGAGCGCTGATGAGGCACTTTATAAACTTTTTTGGTGTTGTTATGAACATCAGGTTTTGTTATTATATTTTTAAGTAAGCAAAACGCCTGAAGGGGAAGGGGGTCAGTTTATGCTTAATTCATCGTGAGTAATCTTCGTTCAGAAGAGTAATGTCTCAATTACCTAATGAGCGAGGAGGAGAAGATGTCGGTTAGAGTAGAGAGAAATGGGCAGATTTGTCATCTAAAGGGTGATGCACGGAAGCACTACACTAGGCTTGCTGAAAGTGATTCGCCGCTTGTCCACGCTGCTTTGGATGAGATGGTTAACAAGCATGCTCGCAATAGCAGGCAAAAACCAAAGAAGAAAGCGTCTCGATCTCCAACTACTGCTCGCAAGTCGAGCAGACCTCGCTAACACGATGACGATTCTTGTCCCGCACTGGTAATTTAGTGCGGGACTTCGCTTTTCTTATCTTATATTTTCTGATAAAATGTTTATACTAGGAGAGATCGCATAGTGGTCGAGTGCGCCACCTTGGAAAGGTGGTAAGTTCGCAAGGGCTTCCAGGGTTCGAATCCCTGTCTCTCCGCCAAGTTTTACATTCAGCGAAATTGAAAGATGTTGCCTCGGCGCAAAGCGCCTCGGCATGGTATTTTTCCGCAATTTTGAAGGCATTTTTGAAATCCAAAACCAAAGTGCGGTCGGCAATGTGGAAGTTCGAACCAATCTTTTTGAGAAAATCCCGAATCCTTTCGGGATTTTCTAGTTGAGCGTATTTTTCAGCTTGGTTGGCGTCTTTTAGAAAGGCAATAGCAAGTTCGAACCGATTATTGCTCTTTCGCCCAAAAGCGGATATTTTTTCTTCCAAATCCTTTTTAGCGAGAATGAGCTTGTATTTTTTAGCGGTATATTCCGCTTGCGACAAATTGCCGTCCAGTTGTAAATCAAGCAAGCGATCAAGTTTTGTTTCTATTTCTACAAGCTCATTTCTCGCTTTTTGGGCGAAAGAGCTTTCCGCTTGGACAATTTTCATTTTTTCGTTTTCGAAAAAATTGATTGAAGCGTTTGCCCAAGCGGAAGACAAAGAAACTTTTTTGATTTCCTCTTTTATTTGAGAAGTGATGATTTCTTCGCGGACATATTTTTGCTGGCAAGGATTTTTCCGTTTAGTACATCGCAAATAGTTATGACCTTTTTGCGTTTCGGTGGTAATGAAACAACCACATTCTCCGCAACGGAAAAATCCTCTAAAAATGTAAGGTTTCAATTTTGGCGATTTCGGTTTGCTCTTGTTCGCCATCACTTCTTGGCATAAATCAAAAAGTTTCTTTGTGATAATCGGTTCATGCTTTCCGTCATACAATTCTCCGTTATATTCAATCATGCCGTAATAGATTTTATTTTTGAGTATATATTGATAATTTGAGACGGAAAGCATTTTGCCTTTCTTGCCAACCAAGCCCAAGGAATTGATAATATTTCGGATTTGAGCGAGGGGATATTCGCCAGTTGAGTACATTTCAAAAGCCCGCTTGATATACTTTGCCTTTTCTTTGTCCACAGCGATACAGCGGGCATTTTTATCGTTCACATAGCCCAGTGGCGCCCAAGCGGGCCATATTCCATTTCGCAATTTCTGGCGAATACCCCTCTTTATATTTTCCGAAAGATTATCCACATAATATTTTGATTGCCCAAAAGCGATGGATAACATAAATTTTCCCTGTGGAGTCGGATCAAACCAAAAAGTAGGAAATTTTAGCGTGGTAATTTTTCCAGTATCTACCAAGTAAATTATTCGTCCGCCGTCTATAGAATTGCGAGCCAACCTGTCGGGGTGCCACGCTAAAATTCCCTCGGCTTCATTTTTCTCTATGCTCGCGATCATTTCGTTAAAAATCTCTCTGCCCGGTTCTTTGGCGGTTTTGCTTTCCACAAATTCACGGACGATATTTAGTCCTTCTTTTTTGGCATATTCCCGCAACTCAAACATTTGCGCCTCAATGGAAAGCACTTGTCGTTCTGGCTCGTCCGTGGATTTACGAGCATAGAGAAAAATCTTTTTGGTTTGTAAATTTATGTTGTCCATATTGCTTTTAGATTAGTTTTTGGGCAATCAAAGAAAAATACGCTCAACCTTTCGCTGAAAGCGAGAGAAAAAAGATTGGTTCTGAAAACTTCGTTTTCTCTGTGCTTTCGCACAGGAACTTCCGCATTGCCGACCGCACTTTGGTTTTGGATTTCAAAAATGCCTTCAAAATAGCGGAAAAATATCATGCCGAGGCGCTTTGTGCCGAGGCTGTTTCTTACGATTTCACAAAAAGTGAAAATTGGCGGAGAGACAGGGATTCGAACCCTGGAAGCCCTTGCGAACTTACCACCTTTCCAAGGTGGCGCACTCGACCACTATGCGATCTCTCCTATCTAAATGATTCGATATGTTATAATAATAGCAGTGTTTATCTGTTTTTGAAAGTGGTTTGTTATGAAAAAAATTGTTTTAATTGCTTGTTGCAGCAGAAAATTAAATATTCCTTCTCTTGCTCAAGATTTATATATCAGTCCATTGTTCAAATTTTCTCTTGCTTATGCCAAAAAACTTAAACCCGATCATATTTTTATTTTATCTGCTAAATATGGCTTAATTGCTTTAAATGACAAAATTTCTCCTTATAACGAGACTTTAAATGACAAAAAATCAAAGGAAATTGTAATCTGGGCCGATCAAGTTATTCAAAAGCTTCAGAGATTTAATTTATCAAATGACAAATATATTTTTTTAGCCGGTGAAAAATACCGGAAATACTTAATTCCACATCTCAAAAACTATGAGGTTCCATTAAAAGGTTTAGGTATCGGGAAACAATTACAATTTTTAAAGAGACAAAATGAAAAATAATTGTTTTAAACTTCACAAATGGGCAAATTCATTGTTGGTTTTTAAATTTCCTTTTGATGAAAAAATTATTCCATTAAATGGTTTGTATATTTTATTTGAAAAAGGTGAAATGGCTCATGGCGCAAACCGAATAGTCAGAATCGGAACTCATACCGGTGCGAATCAGTTGAGATCACGTTTGAAACAGCATTTTTTGGTAGAAAATAAAGATCGCAGCATTTTTCGCAAAAATATCGGCAGAGCGATTTTGAATAAAAATAATGACCCATATCTTAAACTGTGGGAACTTGATTTAACTTCAAAAGATGCAAAAGAAAAGTTTTCTACACTCTTAAATATTGATTATCAAAAGCAGATTGAAAAGCAGGTTTCAGATTATATTCAAGAAAATTTTAGTTTTGTTGTGTTTCAAGTTGAAAATAAAGAGGAAAGATTAAAAATTGAGTCAGGTTTAATCTCAGCTGTTTCTTTGTGCCCGGATTGCTCATCCTCTGATTACTGGCTTGGCAAATTTTCTCCTAAAGAAAAAATCAGACAAAGCGGTCTTTGGTTAGTTAATGAATTGTATAAACAACCGCTTGATGAGAAAATATTTAATAGATTTATTCGCTAGTAATTAAATTATAAATGGGCAAGGCCTCGTTCGAAGAACGAGGCCTATTCAGTTTGCTGATGTTGTCAGCTTTGGTAGGCGAAGTCGCAGTTGACTCCGAGGAGTTCCAGCGCTTCTAGGTTGGCTAAAGCGTGGCCGGTTCGTCGGAGAGCATCCATTGCTACTCCGAGAGTAGTTGCATCTTCGGGGTTTGGCGGGATTATTACCTCGTACCCTAGAAGGTTGACTGCGCGCTGGTAGGCTTTGTTATTGCCCCAACCGCCGGTGATGACTACTTGTTTGGGCTTGTTTTGCCCGAGCAATGTTGCCATGTTTGTGACAACTTTGTCGAAAGCAATGGCAGTACTCTGGATCAGTGTGGCAAGCGCCAAGGCAGCATTGCCGTTGCATATCCCGATCAGATCGATGGCCAGATCCTCGTTCGGCAGGTTGGGACATGAGGATACATCGATGATCTTATTGATATTCCTCATTTCCCTGCATGCTGCTTTGGCTGCTTGGTCAAATAGGATCTGTCCATTATCGACAAAGCCGCCTTGGGTACACACAGCCTTGTAATAAGGGGTGTGGGCCGAGTTGCAGACAGCTGCTCGAGATGGTCCAATCCCTTCAATGGCGATTCCGGCTCTGTACATCTCGGCAGATGCTGCTCCAAATTCAGGTATTCGCCAAGCAGGACCGGCCCATGTTCCGGTCCAGTTAACCAAATCTCCGAACACGAATCCGAAGTCGCGGCTCCTGACGGAATCATGTGTGATCGGTACGACGGTTGCGTCGTTGTCTGCCATCATTACGCTTGTTTCGATTGCTTGCCACGGCAATATCTTGCTGGCAAGCTTGCTGAACTGTGTGTAAATCTGCAGACCATGGTATGCGAGTAAACCATAGCTCTGTAATATGGTCTTATCGTGGCCCTGATGACCAGAAAGCCAGTAAGTTATCAGATCAGCTATCGGTATGATAGCAACTACCTTGTCAAGCTCGTCGCCGTAGAACTTTCTGTAGGCATGAAGCTGACAGTACATCTGGTATGAGGCTACGGCAGCGCCGCCGCTCATTTCGAAGACATGTTCAGCTGTTGTGTTGGTTAGAGCTTGATACAGATACTCCTTGCCTATGCATCTGTAATGGAAGGGGTTCAGAAGCCAATCGACATTGTCCATAGTAGGCTTGTCAATGGCCAAAGCTGCGTCAGCTCCCCAAGTCCCGCCGGCAATGACATCGCCTGCCCTAGCCTCACTTCGAATGCTTACCATCAGTTGGCGCAGCCATTCAAGAGGCCAGAAGATGTTGCCATTGCTATCAGGGATCCATGGAATAGGCAGATTCTGGGTTGTTGCCACTCCTGATCTGTAGCGGGTGATGGTTATGCCGGTTGAAGCACCGGCAACAATCACTGTAAGGCTGTTCGGTAGTTTTTTCATGATTTCCTCCCATATCTGATAATCAGTAGACATGCAAACCTTATCGCTATTTAATCAAGCATAAGCTAAAGTGTCAAATATAAATGTGTATTAGATATGATATTTGTGCTATAAAGATTATGAGTCAAAAAGTCAGCAAAGCTCCTTATCGGTGCTCGCTGTAGAGGTGAGTCTGTAAAATCAAAAGTTATTAGTTTTAAGTTGTGGTTTTGAATTTTAAGATTTAAGTTTTAAGCTAAATTCTATGAACGAAATTGATGAGATAAAAAACCGAATAGATATTGTGGATTTAACCAGTAAATATCTAACCCTTAAAAAAGCAGGTGCTAATTTTAAAGCTGTTTGTCCTTTTCATAATGAAAAAACTCCATCTTTGATGATTAGTCCGGAAAAGCAGATTTTTAAGTGCTTTGGTTGCTTTTCTAAGGGAACAGAAGTTGTTCTTAAAAACAAATTAAAACTTATTGAGGAAATTGAAAAAGGAGATGTTGTATTAACGGATAAAGGAAATTATAAGTCAGTTCTGATGGCTTTTAAAAGAGAATACAAAGGTGTGATAGTTGAGTTAAAAACTAGACAAAATAATGAAATAACTCGGTTAACACCTGATCATAATGTTCTAGCTATTAAAACCCATAATTGTAAAAATAAGTCTCGTTTAACAAGACTATGCCAACAAAGATGTAGATTATCATGTTCTGCAAAATTTTTTAATTCTTATAAAATTGAAAAAACTCCGATTAGTGCATTGAAGGTAAATGATTATTTGTTATTTCCAATCGATTTAAGAACAAAAGATAAAAAAACAGTCAGATTATATGATCGTAGTAAATATTTAGCTAATAAATTAAAAAATAAACATAGTGGTTTTGCAGCATATAATATTCCAGAACTTGTTCCTATTGATGATGATTTACTAAAATTTTTAGGTTATTGGATTGCCGAAGGCAGTACTTATCCTAGGGGCATACGGTTTAGTTTAGGTAGTCATGAATCCGATTTTGCAAAAGAAATATGCAAACTCGTACAAAATATCTTTGGTTTGAAAGCTAGCATTCATAATCGGAATAATGGTAAAACTGGTATTGAGATATCTGTGAGTAATATTTTATTAGAAAAAATTATCGTTAAATTATGTGGAAAAGGTGCTGAAAATAAAAAAATTCCAGATTTTTGTATGAATTTACCCGTTGAAAAACAAAATGTATTAATCGAAGCTATTTTAAAAGGTGATGGAACTATTATAAAAGCTGGAAGGAAAAATCTTCCAGGCAGAAAAAGCATAACAACAATTTCCAGTCTTTTAATTTTTCAGATAAAAAATATTTTATTAAGAAAATCTATTATACCTGCAATATTTTTTAAAGGTTTATATAAGGATAAAAAAAATGTTATCCATCGCAAAAGTTGGAAAATATCTTGGATGCCAAATAAAATAAATAATTATTCAGATATATTATCTTTTGATGACAAAAAATATTGGGCATTGCCTATTCGTGAAATAAAGTACAAATCTTTCAATGGTAATGTTTACAATCTAATGGTTAAAGATGATCATACATACGTAGTTAAAAATTTCTCTGTTGGAAACTGCGGTGCAGGAGGGAGTATCTTTGATTTTTTGATGCAAATGGAAAATCTGGATTTCAAAGAAGCTTTGCAGATACTGGCTGAACAGGCAGGTGTAGATTTAAAATCTCATCCAAGCGCTGATTACAGTTCCCCGCGCGGTAGCAAAGACCGTCTGTACGCCCTCAACCGCTTTGTGGCGAGTTTTTTTCACAAAGTCTTAATTTCACACCCAAGTGGTGAAAATGCGCTTAAATACTTAGCCAAACGCGAAATAAGCCAAACTATGATAAATGACTACCAAATAGGCTATGCTCCAAGGCAAAAGATACTGGGGGATTATCTTAAAAAATACGGTTACTCGGATCAGGAAATTAAAATGGCTGGCAGCCCAACTATGTTTTACAACCGGATTATGTTTCCAATTGTTGATTCAATCGGCAACATCATTGCATTTACAGGTAGAGTTATTGATCAAGGAGAACCAAAATATCTCAATACTCCGGAAACAAAGATATTTAATAAAAGTAAAGTTTTATATGGTTTAAACTGGGCTCGCCAAGCCATAAAAGAGCGCGACTCGGTTATTTTAGTTGAGGGTCAAACAGATGTAATTTTTTGCCAAGCAAATGGTTTTATAAATACAATTGCTTCTTCCGGAACAGCTTTAACGGAAGAGCATTTGAAAATATTATCTCGATTGACCCCAAATATTTTACTGGCTTATGATCAAGATATGGCTGGTCAAAAGGCAACTAAAAGAGCTTTTGAAATGGCAATCGAACTTGATTTAAATGTAAAAATAATCGAAATGCCTGAAGGACAAGATCCGGCTGATATGATTAAAAATAAGCCGGAAGAGTGGAAAAAGGCAGTTAGCGGTGCTCAAAGAGTGATTGATTATTATTTAAATCGGGCGCTTAAAAGTAATTCTAAACCATATAATGTTGAATCTAAAAAGAAAATTGCCGGTGAGATTTTGCCGCTTGTTAAAATTGTTGTTGATCCAATAGAACAGTCTCACTATGTTCAGCTTTTGTCTCAAGAGCTTGGTACTTCTCAATCGGTTATACTTGAAGCAATCGGTAAGCTAAAAAAAGGACCTGAAGAACAGTCAAAGAAAAAGGAGCCTGAAGTAAAAGAGGCCAAAAAATTAACTTCTTCAGAGAATCTTCTAGGTATTTTGATTGTTCATGCTGATCTTTTTAAGAAATATGCCAATGCTTTAGATGAAAAAATGTTTGATACTGAAGATTCATTAAATATTTACAATGTTTTAAAGAAAGCGTATACTAAAATTGAAGTCAATCGAGATTTCAATGTTTTTGAATATTTAAAAAAAGAACTGCCGGAAGAATTGGTTAACAGAATAAATTTAATCATATTTTCTCTTGAAGAAATAGGCAGCAATGATCCGCAAATAGCTGAAGCGGAGCTCGAAGGACTTATTTTAAGGTTTAAATTAGATAAAAATAGTAAATTAAAGGGTGATTATGCCCGCCAGATTGCCGAGGCAATTAAGTCTGGTAACAGAGAACTCGCACAAAAATTGAACAAGGAGCTAGATAATGCCATCAAAAAAAATTAATCTTGTTGAGGAAAAGGTTGATCTTATTCCCGAACTCGTGGAATTATACGATAAGGGTAAAAGACACAACTTCGTTACTTATCAAGAAATTATTCAGGCTTTGCCTAAAATTGAAAAACGCATTGCTGATGTGGATGAGTTTTTTTTCGCTTTGCAGGAGGCGGGAATCGAAGTAAGAGAAGCAAAGAGGTTGCTTGAGATTGAATCAGACGAAACGATTGAAGCGCGAAAAAAGGATGATATGTCAGAAATTGCCGATGATTCAGTCAGGATGTATCTTCGAGAAATTGGAAAAATTCCACTTCTAAAATCAAAAGATGAGGTTTCTTTAGCTAAAAGAATCGGAGCAGGTGATCAATCGGCAAAACGAATTTTAGCTGAAGCTAATCTTCGTTTAGTTGTTTCGATTGCCAAACTTTATATTGGTCGCGGACTTTCTCTTCTTGATTTGATTCAAGAAGGAAATCTTGGACTTATGAGAGCGGTTGAGAAATTTGATTATACTCGAGGATTTAAATTTTCCACCTATGCAACTTGGTGGATCAGACAAGCCATTACCAGAGCTATTGCCGATCAGGCCAGAACAATTAGAATTCCTGTTCATATGATTGAAACAATCAATAAATTGATTCGCGTTCAAAGGCAGTTGGTTCAGGAACTTGGGAGGGAACCGACACCCGAGGAAATTGCCGATCAGATGGATATTCCGGTTGATAAAGTTGAACATATTTTGAAGATTTCACAGGATACAGTTTCACTTGAAACCCCGGTTGGCGAAGAAGAAGATTCACACCTTGGCGATTTCATTGAGGATAAAGAAAGTATGTCTCCTGAAGAAAATGCTATTTACGAGCTCCTTAAGGGTCATGTAACCGAATTTATGACATTCTTGACACCAAGAGAACAAAAGATTTTGAAAATGAGATTTGGACTTGAAGGTGAAAGATCCCATACTCTTGAAGAAGTAGGTAAGGAATTCGGAGTAACTCGTGAAAGAATTTGCCAAATCGAAGCCAAGGCTCTACAGAAACTGAAACAGCATGAAAAAAGTACGAATTTGAAGGATTATTTAAAATAAAATAAAATCAAAAATCTAGCTTGAATAAAGCTAGATTTTTGTATTTAAAAGTGTAGACCTCCAGTAAAAGGAATTCCTATTAAATACTTTGCAATGGCAACCGGTATTAATTTTGAAACAATTGATTGAAAAAGAGATGGTTCTCTGCGTCTTGACTCTTGGTGATCTTGATTTCCAGCGCCCATTCGCGGATCCATGTTTTGATAACCGGTAGGATTTGTGTTGTTGTAATTTGGGCTTTGTATTTGCTGATTATCCGTTGGCATTCCATTTAATGAGGATTGTTGGTATGGATAATTTGGTTGTCCTGAACTGCCAAAATTTATTGTTTGTGATTGATATTGAGTAACATTATCGGCAAAAGCGACTTTTAAACCAGAAAAAACGCATAGTGTAATAATAATTAAACAGGTTAAAATAATTTGTTTTTTCATATTCTCACCCCCTTTTAAGTTAAAATATCATTTTTCAAATTTTAAACTATATGAAAATCGACTATTATGGGTTAGAAATTTATTTATAAAGCGAAAAGCTCTGAATCTAACTTGCGTTTTCATCAGAGCTCAAGTTCTGTCTCGGTTACTCCGCCGGAGACGAGGCAAGGAGCAAATCTTGTCCCTTTCTTTTCACATATTTGATGAGTCATTTCTATGACTCTTGCCAAGAATTCTGTCTTGGCGATTTCTACTCGAGTTAAGTAGCTGTCTCCAATTGTCGGGTGCAGCATTTGTCCTTGGGTCTCTTCGTGAAGGTTGGTCCACAAGACAAAGAAATCATGTCCCCTGCCCTTATCAACCATTTTGCCTTCAAATAACCTCTGAAGGACATGATTGTTCAGGTTGCCACCTTCGAATCGCACAGTAATCTGAACCGAAAATGGCACAATAGTATTCTCGACAACGGTGCCTTCTTTAGTGAATTCGAGTTTTGGCAGGAAGCAAAAACTCGTAATTCGAAATAGCATCTTGTTTCACCTCCTATGCGGAGTAAATATCGCATACTTTTAGTCATTATTCAAGCCAAAAGAAAAAAGACCATCTTCTGATGATATTTTTTCGGACTCTTCTATCGATTCGTCGTAATTTGCAACGACTCATCAGGAGTTTTTTCAACTCATCGATTGGGTGGTGGTAATATTTACCCACCACCCAGAGATTTATCGAGTATACCTCGGGAGGCTGTGAACCGGATCAGCCGACTATTTTGAAACGGTTGATGATATCAACTCTGGATGGAGAACCATCAGACGGAATCACCTTAACAGCTAGGGCGACCCGGTTCTCCTCGTTGAGTATGTTCCAGAATGCCAATGCGATAATGTGGGGATTGCGGTGACCGATTGGCAGGATTCGTGGCTCGTCTCGGAATGATGGCAGAGGATTGCCATCGTCTTCATATGTGGAAATGAAGTAGCCAAATCCGTATGGTATATCATCATAGGTGTAGCTAAGGATGTCGCATTCGTCGCCAGCGACCGACTTCCTTAGCATAACCAGTTGGAAACGATGTGCCTCATCGGTGTTTATCACGCCCGAGATACGCGGCGTGAAGTTCGGATGGTCTGGTTCATACTTCCAGTTGCCGCTTTGCAGCTCGGACATCCCATTCTGGAGAATGGCATCCGTTTGTGCGCCATTGCTGACGACAAACCTGTTCGGCTGCTCCACCATAGCATTGTAGATCAGCAGACTTGGATCTCCTGTGAATGTGCTTGGATCAGCAACACGAGTTTTCACCCATCCTTGTGTGTTTGGCACCTTCTCAAACACCCGATTGCGACTACTTTCGCTTCGACCCATGATCCAGTAGATCTGGACAGGGTCTCTGTTCATTGTGCGACCGAGAATGATGCCTCGGCCTGGATATGAGTTCTCCGACAGGAAGTCGAGATTCATTGCAGCCCGTTCTTCAAGGTTCATTGGTTTTCACCCTCCAGTCAAATTAAGAGGTTGATTTATCCTCTTGTCGTAGTTGAATATTCCATAAAAATAAAAAATTGTCAATTCAAATACACAAAAAAAGATCATCGATTGATGAACTGTTTTTTTTAATTATTTTAACTGATTGGTTTTTCAACAAATCTATAATAAATTAAAGGATTATGATATGGTTAATTTAATAATAATTAAGGAGGAAAATGAACTACCATTTATTGAATACGACAGGACCTACTTTTACGGGCGCAAGCGGAGTTGTGCTCGCTCTGTTGGTTATTTGGTCTCTTATATGGAAGGGATTGGCTTTGTGGAGAGCTGGTAGAAGGGGTGAAACCGCTTGGTTTGTAGCGTTGCTTGTATTAAATACATTGGGTATTTTAGAGATTATCTACTACTTCCTGATTGCAAAGACTGATAAGAAGTAATAGAATTACTTTGAAATAAAACAAAAAATCATCTCCAAAGAGATGAGTTTTTGTTTTGGCTAGCTAAGTGGAATGATTTTAGAATAACAAAATGGTCAGGGCCCCGATGCAATCGGGGCCCTAGTTGTGTGCTAGCCATGAGGAGGCTCAAGTTCTGAATCATGCATCATGATGGCACTAGAGCTTTGTATTGCCACTTTCTGCATGAACTTTATCATGATCTGGTACCAGATCCAGCGCCGAACGATCGGGCTGTTTTCGATCTCACTGGCATCAATCGCGGATTCAATTGCATCGTGGATTGCTTGCATCGCCTCTGCTGGAGCCCTACCAGAGATTGTTTTCTCTGTATTCTTGTCGCCAGATTTGCGTGAAGTTGCATGTTCGAAAACAAGGGCAGCCAGATATATGGTCAGGCTGTTGATCTTTTCGTTCTCATCGCCTGAAGCATACATAATGATGCGATCAGCATCAGTAACTGCCTTCTCGATCACTTGTTGTCGCCGATGTTCTATTCTCATTATCTCATCTGGATCCATTATTGCTTTGCCCCTTTCTTGTCAGCTCGAGCCTATTGACAAATATACCGGAAGAGTCCTTATTGTCCACTTTTTAGCTCTTTATTCTCTCCCTATCTCAAGTGTGCTAGCTGATTAGCTATTGCTCTGAATATAGTCTAAAAATACCTTTTTGGCAATCCCTAGATGATATTTTATTAAATAAAGAAAAAGGAGAAAAGGGGACAGAAAAGAGAAAAGAGGATGCATCACTTTTTAAGGAGGGGTTTTACCATAAGATCTATAACAAAACAAAAGAAAAAGGCAGATTAAAATAATCTGCGTTTTTCTTTGGCTCCGGGGATAGGATTCGAACCTACAACATTCTCGTTACACTTAACCCACTATTTTCATAATGGCGTGGACTATATCATCACCATGTTCCTAGATCCTGAATCAAGTTCAGGATGACAGGAGATTAGGTGCTTCGGTATCTAGTCTCTACGGCGCTCCCCATAAGGGGTTCCCACGGTATTAGCATATCTTAACGACTTAGCTTTCACCGTTATCCCAAAGTTATCACTTTGATGTTTTCATCAAAGGCTGCCAACGAAGACAGCGAGACGCTCTACCATTGAGCTACCCCGGAATGTGTGGAAATAAATTTTTAATAAATTTCCTCCCTGAACATGTTTTGAAATATTTTTCTCTTTTTCTTGCTTCTTCAAGTGTTTCAGTTTCTTCGTAGTAAAATAATATCCAGGGACGATATTTATTAGTAAAAGTGCTTTTTCCGGAATTATGTTCGCTAATTCTACGCTCTAAATCATTAGTACTTCCTACATATGTTTTGGAAGATTTAAGGCTTTTTAATACATATACATAAGCCATATTTATTGATTAACTTGAGCTACCCGCCTCGACTCGTTGTCGTTCGTCGACGCGAGGCGGGCCCCGGAATGATATTTACTCAATTATTTTAACATTATTTTTTTTTGACTTCAATAGCTACTGCTAAAGAGGTGCCATAATTACCGAAAAGGAGAGCACGGATGCTCTCCCTTGGATATTTAGTGGCGATTGGCGCCACCTCCTCCGCCGCCTCCTCTGCGGAAGAACGGTCGGAGCAGCATAGAGATTGGTATTGCGAGGATAACGATTGAAATTGCCGTTTTCTGCAACACCGAGCTAAACAGAATGGCAGCTATGACTACTACACCGAACACTGCTGCTCCTACTCGGGGCTGGCGAAAATGATTTGCCATACCCCGCAAGAAGTCGATCGCGAATCCTCCTATTGCTAGGAAGAACGCGATGAATACTGCTGTATTTTCAAGGCCGAGGCCTAGAACCAACAGCAGTATAAATGTGATCAGCGTGGAAACGCCGGTGGCGATCCACGCCCATCTGGTTGCTCTGTATTGTCGCAGGATTACTCCTGCAGCAAATAGAACAATGGCTGTGATTTCTAGGACGACCATTATTTATGTACTCCTTGTGGGAATTTGTCTCGCAATCGTTTGTACTCATGCGATGACATTAAAATATAGCATAGTTAGGTTGTAATGTCAAGGTTATTTGACAAATAATTTTAATAAATTGAATCGAATATATTGACACTTTCTTTTGAATATGATAAAATTTTTAATTGCGTACCAAATATGGAAGGCAAGAAAGGAAGCTTGTAGTTGATCAAAATACCGCCTCCTCCAGTAAAACTAGTGGTTGATGAAGATAGTGGAATTGTCAGGTTCAAGGGTGAATTTGACGCTTGCCATGCTGGCTTTATCAATATGTCGTCTGCCATCACTTTGTTCAAAACACCTGATATCGTGATGGATCTGACTGAAACAACCTTCTTTGACGCTGGGTGTCTTGCTCAGCTCAACCGTTGGATCAACAAGCTGATGAGGTCGGGACGGGAGGTTGTGGTTTTTATAACTGTTTCCAGTGTGACAGACCGAATCTTCAGTTTGTTTGAGTCGTGGCTGCCGTACCATATTCAGCGGTGCGCGATCTGAAACCGGTCCCCTCACAATGCCGTGAGGGGACAAATCAAAAAAACCCAAACAAATTGTTGGGCCTGTCGACAAATATCATTTTGGCTGCAAACTGACACTTTCGGCTAAAAAAATTTCAAAAGTTTTTCTGCTTATCATTTGATAAACATCAAAACTTTTAGAATTTTTCGCTTCGAAATTGTCAATTTTCATCTCAAAAGCGTATTTGTCAACAACCCCTTGTTTGGATTTTTTTGTTTAGATCAGTATTAATTTTTACATCGACATGGCGATCGCAATAATTATCACGCTAATAACAATTAGCCCGCCTGCGATTATAAAACCGATTAAGCTTAATGAGGTAGATCCGCCAGTTGAATCTGCTGCTGAAAACTGAAAACTACCCATACTTGTGATCAATGTTAGAACTCCAATTGCCAGCATGGCTTTGGCGATATTATATAATTTCTGTTTCATGTTCCTCCTATATCTACATAATTTTCTATTATTAGATTTATTATACAACTGATAATAAAATTACAAAATTATTTGGAAAATAAAAGATTGCCACGGTCACAGAGACCTCGCAATGACAGATCTGAATGATTGGTTGTTCATTCGAAGAATAGTTAATTATTTGTTACAATAAATTTATGACAGGAAAAACCCACCAAATTATTGGTATAACGGCCAGTTTAAGTTGGTTCTTAATGAGTAATAAACCGGAATATCAGCCGGCAACTTTTGCTTTTGTGGCAGCAGCCAGTTGTTTTGGCGCGCTTTTGCCTGATATTGATCAGCCGGCAGCCAAAATTTGGCATGTACTTCCTTTTGGAGATACGGTTAGTGAGGTTTTTGAAGGCGTACTAGATCATCGCAATATTACACATTCGATTTTTGGTTTGCTTCTTTTTGGATTTGGATTTTTTGAATTAGTTGTCCATTTTCCAAGCTATTGGGGCATAAATTCAAGCATTGTATTAATAGCTTTTATGATTTCGTATTTTTCACATATTTTAGCCGATATGTTTACTGTTGAAGGATTGCCTTTGCTGTTTCCGATAAAAATTATGTTTGGTATTCCACCAAAGCCGTTTGATGGTTTGCGAATTTTAACTGGGAAATGGTTTGAGAATCTGGTTATTTTCCCATTTTTTAATCTTATTTTTATAATTTTAGTTATAGCTAAATGGAGCGTGATTAAATTAATAATATTTAAATAGGAGAAATATGAAAAAAGAGGAATTTTCTGCTGAAGAAGCAAAAATTATAGGAGAAAAATTGGGAATTGATTGGAGTAAGTTTGATATAGAACAGTTTAGAATGGGAGTAAATGTTGAACTTGAGCATGGAACTATAAGTTCTGAAACAAATATTACTAATGATGACCCATTGATGACAGGTAAAATTGCCCTTGCTCATTTAAATGAAATTGCTGATTATTATACTCGTCTCGAGAAAATGGAAAAAGAAGCTGAAGGAAAAATGTAGAATGCAGAAGCCGGCGATTCATCGCCGGCTTTCGGTCTCTTGTTGCTAGAGATAGTGTTTCGGGAGTGTTTTCATAAACTCCCAAAGAATCTTCAAATCATCCTCCGGTACGGTCTGAATCCTCTCGGCGTCGCCGATGAGATATATACTGTAATCATCGGTCGGATAAGCCAAGAAGATGGAGTAGCCCGTCAAAAGCAGGGCATGGTCCAGCTGATCCGGCATTACCTTCTGACAACTGGTGACCGGCCCGATCAGCTGCCATGCGCCATACTTCTCTATCCGAACTCGTCCGCTGATGCTATCAACGGTTTCGAAGGAGGCTATTGCCGACATGGCTATAGGCCCCATCGGTGTTTCCGCTCGCAGAACAACAAACTCGACTGTTGGTGCTGATCCTTGGTACTTCCTTGCCAAGATAGCAGCAACAACACCTTCGTTTAACAAACACGCTCTCTTCATAGGTGTCTTTGGCACTCCTTGTGGTGATATAGTGAAGTTTATTATAAAAACGATAGAGTGTCAATAATTAGTAAGTTATTTTATTTATTTAGTTCTTTGGCCATTTTTTCTTCAAGCATGCGGTAAGATCCCTCAAGATCAAAAAGTCCGTATTTCTCCCACATTTTCTCTTCGGAAAAATATTTATTGTCGTAAATTTGATAAAGTTTGCGGTATTTATCAGGTGTAATATTAAACATCAGCGAATTTGCTCCACAAGAAAGGGCTTTTTTTCGGCCATTTTTATCAAGAGTTTCGATTGCAGTTGTAACTGGGATTCTAGTCCCGGAATTTAAGAGTCTATAAATCGCGATCATTTTAAGAGTTAGCTCAACTGAACCTTTTTCGAAACTTGCTAAAGGTGTATTTTTGGCAGGTATAAATGGTCCGAGCGTGATCATATTTGCCCATCTTCTGGTTTCAATTATGTCATCGGCTAAATCATCAATTGTTTGATTAGGAAGTCCGACTATTGAACCTGTTGCGATATAATATCCGAGTTTTTTAAAAAATTTTAAATGAGCAAGTCTTTTCTCGAGTGTTTTTCCATGAGGATGCATATTTTTAAAAAGTTTAGGATTAGATGTTTCAAACCTGAAAAGTACGCCATTTGCCCCGGCTTTTTTTAAATCCTTATAAGTTTTAAGATCTCTTTCGCCGATGCTTAAAATAAGAAATAATTTTGATTCAGACTTAATTTTTTTAACTATATCAATTAACATTTCTGTTGCGTAATAATGATCCTCTCCTGATTGAAGTACTAAAATTTTGTAGCCTTTTTTGTAGGCAAGTTTTGCTCCCTCAATAATTTCAACAGGTTTAAGTCTAAATCTTTGAAGCTCTTTATTTTGACACCTAATTCCACAGTAATGGCAGTCGTTTGAGCAATAATTGGAAAATTCTATAATTCCATGAATGCAGATAAAATCTTTTAAATGGGCTTTTCGGGCAACATCTGCTTCTGCAAATAGTGTTTCGAGCTCATCTCCCTTTGTATTTAAGAGATATATGATTTCAGATTTAGTAATTTTATGGTTTAATCGTATTTTTTCAATTATTTTTGTAAATTTTTTTGATAAATTTTGATTAGATATTTTTGGCCGCGATTCTAAAAGTGTCAGTATTTCCTTGGCATCTTTTGTCGAGATAATTTTTATAGCAAAATCAGATATATATAATATCCAATCGTCTTTTTTTGCTTCCGGAATTGCCGAAATATTAATGGTAATTTTTGTATTATCTTTTTCTATTTCAGCTGTTGTCCCGGAAGTTTTTAATATTTTTGCAGGGATTGTTAAACACATACAGAATTTAGTTTATAGTTTATAGCTTAAAATTTAAAATTGTGGAGTATGAATTATTATTATTTTTTACTTGACATAGGGTTCTTCTAGGTTATCATATAGTAAATTGAGTAAGATATGAAATTTAAGGAGAAAAATGTCTCAAGGCGGTACAAAAAATATATTATTTTTAATAATTGTCGGAGCAGTCGCTTTTTTTGGCTATAATATTTTGATGCATCCTGAAAAAGCGAGTGATAGCTATATTGCGGTTAATTCTAATGAAAGTATTTCCAAAACGGATAGCTTGGATTTAAAGTCAAATGTAAATTCATCGGAAAATAAAAATGGAAATACATTAACTGTTGAAATAAAAACCGAGAAATATGCAGCTCAAGATGGTTCGTGGAGTGTAAATTATGATCAGAGTTTGAAGGTTTCCGAATTAAATAATCAGGTGGAATTTAAAAGTGATAAAATTAAAATTGTAGTTAATACGGGAGACCAAAAAATTGATAAGTTTAATGGCTATACAGAAGTATTGTCTGAACCTGTAACAGTTAGCGACCTGAAAATAGATAAAAAAACATACGATTCACGCGATCATGTTGCAGGTTATCCAACAGAGAGAATTTTGGTAGTAAATTTGCCAAATCAGCAGCTGGTTGCTTATTATGCTTTTGGTGATGAGGCTAATTCAAAGTCAATGAATTCAATTTTTGATAGTTTTATTAAAGATTTTAGGGTTAAATAAATTTGTTTTGAGGACAGGAGATAAACCTGTCAATATTTTTTATAAATCAATTATAAAATGGACAGGGGGACTCATTTCGACCTGCCTCGCCGGCAAGGCGGGGGTCGTCCCCCTGTCCCTTTTAAACCCAACCCCCTACACGATTTTTCAAAGAGCATAAAAAACACTCTTCTTTCTAAAAGGAATCCTCGCGACAAGCTGCGAAACCTTTTGAAGTAAAGAGTGTTTTTTATTTCCTTGAAAAAATTACAAATGATTTTTAAGAAAAGATATAATTTCTTCTTTTGAAGGTTTAATTTTGTTTTCTGATGTTTGATTGATGATAAAGTCTTTTTCAAGCGCCAGTAATTCGCCTACTTTTTTGCTTGGTTCAAGATTAAATAAAGTCATTATCTCCTGTCCGTCAATTGGCAGTTTTTCATCTATTTTTTGATGGCGAAAAAATTGGCATGTATTAAAGATGTTTTCTTTGTCGTTTGAAAAGTTTTCAAATGCCTCTTTTTGTTGCGGTCCAAGCGATGATTTTATATCTACTTCGGAAAGACGCAAAAGTTGATTGCCAAGAATGTTATTTTCACAAAAATAGTGATAAATTTTTGTTGCTTTCATTTGGCCTTTAGCTGAAAGTAAAAGCATGTGATTTTTGATTAAAAAAGAAACATTTTCCCTTATTTTTTTTGCCATATGAAATTTATGAGATATTTTTTCAAATTCAATTACTCCGATTTTATGATGATCTGGAAAATGAGACCTTTGATTTTCATCTATCTGGTGAGTATTAAATTTACCAAGGTCATGAAAAATTACCGCCAGTCTAATTATTAAATCATCTTCCGGATTCATTTCTTTGAGTCCTAGCAAAATATGATTCAATACATTTCCTTCTTCATGAAAGCCGCCTTTTTGTTCGATATTTTCAAGCTGTGCAATTTCAGGAAACATATTTTTTAAAATATCCAGGTCTTTGTAGAGAAGCAGAGTTTGCGCCGGATTTGCCATGATTGATTTAAAAAATTCTTCGCTAATTGTTTCATAAGGAAGGGCGCGTCGTCCTTTCTCAATTAGATCGTGAAGTTTTGGTGCAATTTTTTTAATTGCAGCTTGTGTTTCCGGCTCAATTTCAAATTCATTATTTTCCGTGCTTAGTTCCGTGGAAAATCTGACAGCTCGAAGAATTCTTGAATAATCTTCATTTAGTCTCTCGTCTGGATTGCCAACTGTTTTAATTGTTCTTGATTTTAAGTCGGTTTGTCCATCAAATGGATCAATGATTTTATTGTCAAAAATATCATAGGCAATGGCATTTATTGTAAAATCTCTTCTTGAAAGATCTTCTTCTATGGGTAAATATGGATCAGAAATTACTTCGAAACTTTTTCGACTTCCTGATGTTAGCGAGGTTTCTTTGCGAGGCAGGGCAATATCAAGGCAAATTTTTGTATATTTTGCCCGTTCGACTTTGCTCAGGGCAAATTCCTTTCTGAAATTTGGTATAAATTTCAGGACAGGAAAATGATTTTCTATGGTTTTAACTTTTCCATATTCTTCAAGAGCATTTTTAAGTTCATCAATTGGAATTTGAGAAATTACTAAATCATAATCTTTTATAGGGCGATCAAGCAGGTAATTTCTGACTGATCCTCCAACCAAATAAATTTTAATTTGAGGAAGTTTTTCTTTGAGTGAATTTAAAAAAGGGAGATCGGTTAGGATGTTTTTCATGGTTTTAGTATAGAGGATTTTTATTTTTATTTATATGGATGTTTTTTATTTTTGTTTACCCTTTTTATACCCTTTTGTATCACTTTAATTTTATTTTTATAAATCAATTTCTGTAAGGGGCTAGGGGCTTCGAGTCTTGACCAGCCTCGCCGAGTCTAGGCGGGAGCGCGCCCCTTTGCCCCTTACAAACCCCCACCCCCGCACGCTTTTCAAGGAACATTCAAATCATTTTCTTCCTAAAAGACACTCTGATGTCCTGACCTGTTTCACGGTCAGTCACAGTTTCTTTTGGAGTGAAAATGATTTTTCATTTCCTTGAAAAAAGAAGAAAGTAATTTTTTATTTTCTGAAAAAGATTATGAGAAGAGTGTTTTTTACTTCCTTGAAAAAACAGAATATTGGAAAGGCAAACCCCGACGTTGCCGTCGGGGTTGAGTCTGTCTGGTGAGCTAGGTTGTGCTGCCGCGCCAGCAGGGGGATTCGATGTGGCTTTTGAGCCAGCTTGCTGCGTTGTCAGGATCGAGCTTACGAAGTTCTTTGACCAGCTTTCGAGCTTCACTGACCAGGTGGTCTCCTGCGGCTGTGAACAGCGCCGGGGGAATCATGTCGATGATCTCCAGTTGCGCTTGGATGATTCCGATGCGGTTCTGCCTTTCGACTTCTGCTTCAACTTCCTCCGGTTCCTTGCCGAGGAAGTACTTTCGAACCATCTTCCAGATCATCCACGCGCCGAGCTTGGTAATGATTCCTTCTGCTATGGCGTTGAGTGCTCGAATTCTGATTTCTGGCATCTGAACGGCGTAAGCATTGACTAATCCAACATCCATAACGCCTACGCTCTCTCTAAGAGCTTGATTCGTTGTTCCATCCATGCCTGAAATAAGAGAGCGGGCAGCTATAATCGCTTCAAGTGTATTGAATCCATGATGACATTTGCGTTTTAGGCTTTCTCGGATCAGAGCAATAGCAGCTTGCAGATACTGCTCAATTGTTGATCTGGTTTCTGAATTGCCAGGTGGATAAGCAGCCAAACTTGCTTGAAGCTCGAGGATGAATTTTTCTGCATCTCTCGAGAAGCCCTTTTCGATCATGCATTGAGCCAGTTCATAGTATTCAGTTTCCGTCAAACGAGTATGTTTGATTTCAACTGAACGGAGACTGTTGACTAGTTCGCGAGGTTCTGGTTGTTTGTGACTCGCCAATATGCCGATGATGATTCCTTGCGGTACTGTTACTGTGGCTCTCATTTTTGTGGAATCTCCTCTGCCTAACTGTAAGGCTGGAATTGGGGACACTGTTATCCCCTGTTTCTTGAAGCACTATTACCTCTTGAAACTGCAATAAATATATCATTTTTGCCTGAAAAGTCAACGATTTGGCGAATGATTGATGAGGAAGTATAATATAAATGACAAATTTCTAATTTCTAATTTTTAATTAAATCAAAATGTCCAATCCGAAAATTTGTTATTTAAGCATTGGTTATTAGTTAGAAATTAGGAATTAGTAATTAGAAATTTTAGCCTGTGAGGGGATTTGTTTAAGAAAATTTTTAAGAAAAAAATTCATTTGAGCTTGGCAAGAGAAGGATTTAAAAAAACCTCCGGTATTTTTAAATTTGAGCCGAATCTTAAAGATCCTATTGCTTTGAAAAGAGGATTTAAATGGTCAGATCATAAAAATGAAATATCATATTTTGCCGGTGGATCTCTTAATATGGCCTATAATGCGGTAGATCGACACGCAGAAAGTTGGAGAAAAAATAAAATTGCTCTTTATTGGGAAAATGATGCGGGTGATAAAAAAGAATTTAGTTTTTCTGAAATAAAAGATTTATCAAATAAAGTTGCTAATGTTTTAAAAAAATATAAGGTGAAACGAGGTGATCGGGTATTTATTTTTCTGCCTCGTATTCCCGAACTTTATTTCTCGTTTATTGGAATTTTAAAAACCGGTGCGGTCGGTTCAATCATTTTTCAAGCCTTTGGCGAAGACGGACTTTATGATCGTCTTTCTGATTCAGGGGCAACAATTTTGATTACCGATCAAAGTCTGATTGAAAGAGTAAGACCAATCAAAGAGAAGCTGCCGAAGTTAAATACTATTCTTGTTACAGGAGGTTCGCCAAAAGGTAAAAATGAATTTGATTTTGACAAAGAAGTAAAAGAAGCATCAGTAGAATTTGAAATAGTTAAAACTGATCCGGATGATTATGCGTTTATGCTTTATACCTCGGGTACAACCGGAAAACCGGTTGGTGTGGTTCATGCTCACAGGGCAATTCTTGAGCAGCATTTAACTGCAAAATGGGCGCTTGATCTTCAGGAGGAAGATGTTTATTGGTGTACAGCTGATCCGGGTTGGATTACGGGAATTGTTTATGGAATATTGGCTAATTGGTCTAATGGGATTACAACAGTGTGTTTTGACGGTCGTTTTTCAGCTGAAAAATGGTATGAGATTTTAGAGAAATATCGAGTAACTGTTTTTTATACTGCCCCAACAGCAATTAGAATGTTGATGAAGGCAGGAGATGAGATTATTAAAAAGTATAATTTATCAAACATAAGGCATCTTGCCAGTGTTGGTGAAGCCTTGAATCCTGAAGCGATACGCTGGAGTGTTAAAAATTTCGGTTGGCCGTTTCATGAGACATGGTGGCAAACTGAAACAGGTTCGATCATGATTTGTAATTTACCTGTTGATGATATTGTTTACGGATCGATGGGCAAGGCTTTACCTGGAGTTGAAGCAAAAATAGTTGATGATGATGGCCGCGAGTTGCCGGATAATACCGAAGGCAATTTGGTTTTAGACTTGGGATGGCCTTCGATGATGGCTGCAGCGTGGGGAAAGAAAAATTTAACCAAAATAGATTCAGATCTTGATATTGGTTATGTGAAAAATGGATTATATTACACAGGAGATCGAGCAAAACGAGACGAAGACGAGAGATACTGGTATATTGGAAGAGCAGATGATGTGATAAAAACATCCGGTGAAAGAGTCGGCCCGTTTGAGGTTGAAAGTGCTTTGCTCGAGCATCCAGCAGTAGCTGAATCTGGAGTGATCGGAAAGCCGGATGAGGAGCGAGGGCAGATTATTAAAGCCTTTGTTGTTTTGAAGCCTGATTATTCAGGAGGAAAATTACTGATTGAAAAATTACAGGAATGCGTAAAGAAAAATTTAGGTGGTCACGCTTATCCCAGAGAAATTGAGTTTGTTGATAAGTTGCCAAAAAATAGATCAGGTAAAATTATGAGAAGGCTGCTTCGAGCCCAAGAAATGGGTGAAAAAATAACAGATACAACTATGGTGGAGGATTAAATAGTTTAGAAAGTTGAAAGTCCATAAAGTCTAAAAATAGGAAATTATGAAAAAATTATCAATAATAATCGGCGGTCCGGCGGGTTCGGGAGTAAAATCAATCGGAACCATGCTAGCAAAATCTGCATCTCGCAGTGGTTTTTCAGTTTTAGGTTATATTGAATACCCATCCCTTATTCGAGGTGGACACAATGCCTATCAGGTAATTATTTCAGAAGATAAAACTTATTGTGCTACAAAAGAAGTTGATATCTTGGTTTGTCTTGATCGTAAATCTTTTGATTTGCATGAACATGATCTAGTTAAATCAGCAGCTGTAATTTTTGATGACGAAGAGGTAAAAATTGATTCTAACCGAGGAGATCTTCATTTTTATCATGTTCCAATGACCGAACTTGCGGTAAAAGCAGGGGGTGCGAAAATTCACGGCAATAGTGTTGCACTCGGTGCGATTTTGGCGCTTGTAGGGTTAGATATTAAAAAAGCTTATGGCTTGATCGAGGAAGAATTTAAGAAAAAAGGTGAAAGCGTAATCAGTGTAAATAAAAAGGCATTACTACTTGGTTATGAATATATTGGGAAAACATATTCTTTAAAGATCGACCATCAGATGACATCAAAATCTAAAAAACCTCTGATGTATATTTCTGGAAATGAAGCTATGGCGCTTGGGGCAATTGCCGGAGGATGCAGGTTTTATGCAGCATATCCGATGACGCCGTCAACAACTATTTTGCATTATCTGGTTCAAAAAGAAAGACAGCTTGGAATGATTGTAAAGCAGATGGAAGATGAAATTTCTGTAATTAATGCTGCGATCGGAGCTGGTTGGGCAGGTGTAAGATCATTTGTTGGCACTTCCGGAGGAGGCTTTAGTTTAATGGTTGAGGCACTCGGATTTGCGGCAATGGCAGAAGTACCTTTAGTTGTGGCCAATGTTCAACGACCCGGTCCTTCAACCGGTTTACCGACTTGGACCGAGCAAAGTGATTTAAAATTTGTTCTTGGTGCTGGGCATGGAGATTTTTTGCGAATCGTAGCTGCTCCGGGAGATGTAGAAGAATGTTTTAATATAACGGCCGAGTCATTTAACTGGGCAGAAAAATATCAATTGCCTGTTGTTTTGCTTTCGGATAAATATTTAGCAGAAAGCTTTTTCACGACGGATAAATTTAATCAGTTAAATAAGATTGAACGGGGAAAAATTTTATCTAAAAAAGAATTAGCCGACCTTGAGCAATATAAACGATATGATTACAGAGTTGATGGCATTTCACCTCGTTCTATCCCCGGAGTTAAAGGTGGAGAGGCCTTATCCAACTCTGATGAACATGACGAATTTGGTTTTTCAACTGAAGAAACAGAAGTCAGAATTAAGCAGATGGACAAGAGATTTAAAAAGTTAGGATTAATGGAAGCTGAAATTAAAAATAAAATTAAATTTTATGGTTCAAAAGAAGCTGATATTACTCTTATTGGTTGGGGATCAACAAAAGGTGCTATTCTTGAAGCGCAAGAAATACTAAAAGCAAAAGGTAAATCGGTAAATTTTATCCAAGTAATTGTGCTCGCTCCTTTTCCGAGTAAAGAGATTAAAAAGATAATTTCCAGTTCAAATAAAGTTTATGTGATTGAAAATAACAAAACTGGGCAGTTGGCTGATATGATTGAAGGACTTGGTTCCATGACTATCAACAGGATTTTGAAATATGACGGCAGGCCATTTTTTGCTGAAGAAATAGTGAAGCAAATTAACAATTTCTAATTTCTAATTCCTAAATTGGTCATTGGGATTTAATTAGTAATTAGTAATTAGCAATTAGTAATTTAATCATGTTTACAAAGGAATATATGGGAACAACTGGAAAAGATTTTGATACAACATATGCGCCAACGTGGTGTCCGGGATGTGGCAACTATGCAATTTTAAATGCGATAAAAGCTGCTTTAGCTGATCTCGATTTGAAAAATCATGAAGTTGCGATTTCCTATGGAATCGGTTGTGCGGGCAATATGAATAACTTGATAAAAACCTATGGGATTCACACTTTGCACGGCAGATCTTTACCTGTTGCCGAAGGAATTAAACTTTCAAATCGCAAACTTAAGGTAATTGCAATTGCAGGAGATGGTGATGCTTTTGGAATTGGGGCAAACCATTTTATTCAGCTTGCCAGAAGAAATATTGATGTAACTTATATTGTTTGCGATAATCACAGATATTCATTAACTACTGGCCAAACATCTCCGACAACTGATCTTGGCGATAAAACCAAGACAAGTTTATATGGCAATATTGAGGAGCCATTTAATCCATTAACATTAGCTTTGGCGTCCGATGGAAGCTTTGTTTCTCGGGGATTTGCAGGAATGGCGCCAGTTAAGCTTAAAAATCTAATCAAGGAAGCAATAAATCATAAGGGATTTTCTTTGGTTGATGTGCTTCTGCCTTGTGTTACATTTAATGACTTAAATACTTTTCCTTGGTATATAAAACGAGTATATGAGTTAGATGCAACAAAATACAGACCAAATGATCGAAACAAAGCATTCGTCAAAGCTCAAGAATGGGGAGATAAAATTCCGCTCGGAGTTTTTTATAAATCAGACAGGCTAACTTATGAAGATCAGCAGCCTCAACTTACGAAGGAATTAGTTGATCAGGATTTGCATATCTCAAATCTTTCCCAGTTAATGGATGAATTTGTGTAATACCTTGCTTGACAACTATCAAAAAAGGACTATTTTGTAACTACGTAAGAGGTGGATGAGTGATCCTGACTACTGATCTAGACAGTGTGAGGGACCCGCCCACGCAAAAATCGTCTGTGCGACGATTTTTGGTTTTAAATAGATTCTTTTGTAAATTATTGATTTGTTATATTATCAAAAGGAAGTAATTTAGGAGGAACTATGAGAGAACAGGATTGGCACGGAAATGAAGGAGTTGATTATCCAATTTCCGATTTTGTGTTAAAAAATATTGATAGCTATGAACAATTAGATGCAAGGCCTCAATATGGTGGTGAGACTGGTAAATATTTTAGTGAACAAGAATTTAATCGTATTTTATCCGAACTTTTATCAAATGTTGATGTACGGTCGGGTGAAATGGTTGAATGTCAGTATTATAAAGTTCGTAAACAGGTTCAGTTAGATGGAAAGCCCGCTGATTTTGTTTTGAAGATATATAAAGGTGATCCCGGATTTGGTTTTGATAGATTAATCGAAGATCAAAAAATTTTTGAAAATTATTGTCCAAACATAACAATGCCGACTACTTTTTTGAATACAGAATTAAATGGCACCAGTAGAGAAATTGCACTTCAAAGAGAATTAAAAGGAATGACTCTTGCTAATTATCTTAAAAAATACAAAAAATTAACCCCCGAATTAAAAGCGCAAATTGAAGAATTAATTAATGGTGTTGAAGAAATGGCAAGGAAAGAAAATCTTGCAGTTGATGATAAGACTCTTGATCCCACTCGTGATAATACATTGATTGATCCTGAAGCAAATCGATTTTGGCTGGTAGATACTAATGGTAGTGAAAAATTGTCTGATGAAACCAGAGAGCATTATCAAAAAATGATTGAATATTTAAAAACTACTATTTCACAGAGTTAATTAAATGCAAGGACTAAAAATTATATTTACAGGTAATGGTAAAGGAAAAACCACGGCGGCGATTGGGGCTGCTGTTCGATTTGCCGGTCAGGGTTTTAAGGTTAAAATTATTCAATTTATTAAAGATTCAAAATTTAGATATGGCGAGCATAAAACTCTTGAAATGATTCCGAATATTGAAATTGAATCTTTTGGAAAAGGATTTATCGGTATTTTAGGAGACAGGAAGACTGAAGAAGAACATAAGATTGCAGCTTTAAAGGCTTTTGAAGCATTAAAAAAGGATATTAATTCGGATAAATACAATATGATTATTGCTGATGAGATTTTAGGGGCAATTTTCGCTAAATTGATTGATGAAAAAGATGTGGAAATATTGATAAAAAAATGTCCCAAAGATAAACATTTAATTTTAACCGGCCGCAATGCTTCCCGCACACTCATTGATTTGGTTGATACGGTAACAGAAATGAAAGAAATCAAGCATCATTATCAGAATGGCTTGCCTCCTTATAAGGGCATTGAATATTGAGTTTTGAAAATGGGGCTGTCGACAAATGCGCTTTTGAAGCGAAAATTGACAATTTCGAAGCGAAAAATTATAAAAGTGACGATACTTATCAGATGATAAACAGAGGATCTTATGTAATTTTGCAGCCGAAAGTGTCAGTTTGTAGCTAAAATGGTATTTGTCGAGAGTTCCAAATTGAGTTAAAATATAATTATGAAGCACGGTTTATTATTTAAACACAAGCGTTTATTTTTAATTATTTTAATTACTATTATAATTTTTGGTGCCGTTGGTGTTGGTATTGTTTTTGCAATTGAATATCGCTTCTCTCAAAACAACTTAAGTTTAGCTAATTCGTCAATGAATTATCTTGAATCAAGCCAATTAAAATTAAAAGCGAATTATCTTGAGTCTAAAAATACCGTTGCTCAAAAAACAGCTGAAATTAATGCAAAAAATGTTGAACTTTCTAAAGCAAAAGCGGATTTAGATAAGACAAAATCCGAGCTAAGCAAAATCGAGAAACAGGTTGCGGATCAGCGTCAACAAATATTAAATCAACAAGAACAATTATCATCAAATGCAAGCGAGTTATCGACATTAAGAAATAGACCGCCTCTTTTCTCTTTTCAAAACAAATCATCCAAAAATGTTGATCAGGCGAAAAGTGATGTCGAAACCGTTGTAAAAGCTGCTTATGATAAAGTTTCAGAAGTTTATTCTATGCCATATTTGCTTCACAGTATTACTATTTCGTTTGTTGATAGTTTAAGCAAGGAAAATGCCAGCGGTGAGATTCATATTTCAAATGGTGCGGAAGGTTTGGAGATTGAGATTAGGATTACAGGTTTTGATAAAAATAGTTTTCAAAGTGTAAATACAATAATTCACGAGATTGTTCATAGTTTTCACGGACTAGCGACGCTTGATCCGGTTGCATTTGAAGAAGGAATGACGGTTGCAGCATCAGATAAGATAATGCGAGAGTTGGGTGAAAGCGGTAGTTTGCCAAAATTTTCAAATTATTATGTTCAGATTTCCGATAGTCAATACAATAATTATAATGGAAATTCCTCTTTTTCAATTCCATCAGATTATAATAATTTTTATAGCGACAATGCTTATCTTTATTATCAGTTGGAAGGATATGCTTGGCAGAAATTAGCAAATTCAAATCCGGATTTTTATAAAAATTTTAATGAGAAATTTTACAATAAAATCAGGAATGGTCAAAAAGCTTCAAATGACCTTGTCAAAGAAACGATTAAAGAAGTTGCCAGCTCTGTTGACGGTCAATCAATTGATAGCTATTTTAGTTCTAATAAGGCATTTGCGTTATAACGGTGCAATATGGAAAAGGCAAGAAAATTTAGTCCATTAATTATATTCTTTATCATTATTATTTTTGGTTTTGCTCTTACCTTTTTTTCGAATAAAGCTGTTGCACCGGATTTTTCAGGCTATTCTCATCCTGAAACTAAAACCAATCTGAACGACAATGAAAATTTAAATCAAAATATTTCTGTTAGTACGCCTGTTGTCGAAGAAAAAACCGAGCAAAAACCCGCTAAGTTTTATATTGAAAATGTTCCTTTTGTGGTTCAGGCGCCAAATGCTAATTGGGATGAACTTCACGAGGATGCCTGCGAGGAAGCCGCGCTTTTAACTGTTAATTATTATTTGAATAATCAAAGTGTGATTTCAAGCGAAGTAGCTGACAGAGATATTTTAGAGTTGGTACAATTTGAAAAAGATAATTTTAATGGTTTGTGGAAAAGCACCACAGCCAAGGAAACTGCGAGTGTGGCTGAAAAGAAATGGGGAATTAAAGCAAGTTTGAAATATGATATTACTTTGGATGATATCAAGAATGAGATTGCAAAAGGAAATCCGGTTCTTCTTCCGACAAATGGTCAAAAACTACAAAACCCAAACTATAAACAGCCGGGGCCGGTTTATCATTTTTTAGTTGCAATTGGATATAATGAAAAACAAATTATTACTAATGACCCCGGAACGAAGCGGGGTAAAGACTATGTTTATTCAAATGAGATTTTAATGAATGCGCTTGGGGATTGGGATGGGAGTGCGGGAGATGGGAAGAGTGTGATAATTATATTGAATAAATAGTTATAAAATTATTTTTTAAATTAATTTATGTAAGGGGCTAGGGGCTTCGAGTCTTGAAGCGCGCCCCTTTGCCCCTTACAAACCCCCACCCCCGCACGCTTTTCAAGGAGCATATAAAATCAGTTTCTTCCTAAAAGACACTCTGATGTCCTGACCTGTTTCACGGTCAGTCACAGCTTCTTTTGGAGCGAAACTGATTTTTCATTTCCTTGAAAAAGGTAGAAAATGAATAGGATGGAATAGGAGAATTAATTGATCTTGTTCTGATGGAGAAAAAGGTGTAAAATTATTTTTGTAATATATTGGTTTACAATTTTTTGATGGGCGCATAGCTCAGTGGTTAGAGCGTCGCTCTTATAAGGCGAATGTCGATGGTTCGACCCCATCTGCGCCCACCAAAAATTTGTAAAAGAAAAACGGGCGGATTTCTCCGCTCGTTTGAGTTTATGGTTTCGAAGCTTGTCAAGTAATATACAGCGTTTCACCGGCACGGAAGATGTCCCTCCTCTGATCGATGCCAGGCATTAGCGGTGTTGAAGTGAATGCACCCCTGCCGGCGGGCCAATTTCCTCATTTCCGGACTTGGCGGCACTACTTCCGAGTAACAGCAGCTTTCAAGCCATTGTCCTGCTATCTCGTCGTAGACATAGTACACTCCGCCTCCACCGGCCAGAGAGCAATACTTCCTACCGGCATGCGAGGGGTAAACGGCAATGTTTCGGGCCAAGTACTTAGCCTGCACTGCATCGGCTAAAGCAGGGTCGCCGACTGTCGTTATGCCCAGTCCTTTGCCCAGCGGCATGATTGGCGCATACTCGATGACAGGAACGCCGAGTTTAGCGATGTTCTCGACACTTTCCTCGAAGCACTTCCAGTCACGAACAGTCATCCGAGCTTGGAATTTGGCCCCTATCTCGACCAAAGCCCGAATTGTCTGCCGCACGCATTCGACACTGCTACTGCCGTCTTTGAACGGACGATCGATTTGCTGTGTGCCATCACACGATACCGAGAGGATCCAGTCTCTCTTTGCCAGATCAACGGCAATGTCCGTTAGCGTGCCGTTGGTCGAAACGACGCACTGTCCGATAAGCCCTCTATTTCGCCACTCGTCGATGGCGTAGATGGCACTATCGTTTAAGAGAGGCTCGGGGCCGAATACTCGAAGTATCGGTATCGGCTTTTCTGGAGTGCATCCAATGCTTTCGAATAGCCGATCAATGGCCTGGCTGTCTGGTTGACAGACGGGTCCAGACCCAGCATTCTCGCCTAGGCTACAATAAGCACAGGCTAGATTGCAAACAACGCTCACACTGACTGCCACAAACCTTGTCTTGCGTGTCATTTCGGGCCTCCTTTTTTCGCGACACAAAAAGATGGGAGGCGGAGCAACTGGTGCTGCCCCGCCTCCGGAAAGCCTAGAACATCGTTCAGATGCAGCAGGATGCGCTTGCCAGGAAGCCCTTGCCAAATCGCTTCCTAACCAAGTTCAGCACTGTCGCTCTTCGTCCTGAAGTCATACGCAACATGCCGCCGACCTCAAGAACTTCCTGCCAAAACGCCTCTCGACGAGTCGGATCGCTCTGGCCATCGTGTTGGTTCTCATGGTGACCACCTCCCTTGCTCTAGGCGCAATTATCATAGTTATATATGATAAAACATTCAACAAAAGTTGACAAAGTATATATATAATGATAAATTACGCTTAAATAACCATTAATTTTGTCTAATAGTTTATGACAACAGTTTCAAAATTATTTTCATCTTTGGGGCTTTCACGCAAGTCTGAACAAGTTTACGAAGCCGTTATTAAGCATGGGCCGGTTAGCGCAGGGAGCTTGGCACAAATTTTGGACATGCCTCGTGCAACTGTTTATTTTGAATTAGGTATTTTGCGCCAAAGGGGCCTAATCTCTACATCCGGCAGTCATAGCAAACAGAAATTTATTGCTGAAAAGCCGGAAAGAATTGTGCAATTAGTTAAGGAAAAAGTTAATTTTTTCGCCGACCTCTTGCCGCAAGCGGAAACAGCGTCCAAAAAATTAACAGAGGAAATTTACGCCAAACGCCAAATTATCCCCGAAATCCGTTTTTATACCGGAGCCGACGGGATTAAAAAAGTACTGGATTCCACTTTGGGAGCATATTCAAAACAAGTAAAAGGCATTCTACCTTCCTATGATATTTACATGGCTATGGGTGAAAAATATATGCGTGATTTGGTTAACGCCAGAGTTAAAAAAGGCATACGCGTGCGCAATATCTGGCCCAAAAAAAATGTTCCGGAATTTTTAAGGCGCCACCAAGAACAATTGCGGGATGTTCGTCTAGCCGAAGAAATCGATTTGCCTTCGGCAATTATCACTTTTGACGAATATGTTATTTTTATCACTTCGACCAAAGAGCTTTTTTCCCTGCAAATAAAAAGTCCCGATCTGGCTCGGACTATCAGTTACCTTTTTGAATTAATGTGGAGAGGTGCGGAGTAGTAAAATAATTTTAAAAAATACGAAACTGTATAGAAATGGTTAAGGCCGCCTAGAAGGCGGCCGTGAAGACGGGCCGGAGCTGATGGGGTGGAGAGTCGTAGGTTGACCCGCCCCATCAGCTCCAGATGACTTGGGCGAGTCCTTATTATATTACATTTTTTATCTAAATTTGTCAATACTTATACGCTTTGTTTTATTACAAAAAATTTTGTCTTGGGATTGACAAAGCGGTTTTTTTGTGTTATACTACTTAGATTTGGTTAATGGTTAATGGATTCCAGATCAGAAGCGCTTTGCTTCCTGTCTGGAATGACAAAGTAGAAAAATCTGGGATAACAGTAAAATTGAGGGGAAAATGAAATTTCAAATAAAAACAATTGAATCGAAAAAGCAAAATAAAAAAATAGAGAAAAAATTCCCTGTTATTAATGTTTATGCTTTTGATCCCGAAAGAATTACTGATCTTAATTTAATTAATAGAGAAAAATGTAATTATAGATTTAAAATTTCTAAAATTGTTTCAATTGCACTTCTTGGGTTTTGTTTACCGGTTGTTGCTTTTGCATCTGAAATCAGCTCGTGGAATATTGTTAATTTAACAAACATTGAAAGAAGCAAAAATAATCAAGCAGCTCTTCAGACTGATTTTAAATTAACAATTGCCGCAACAAATAAAGCCAATGACATGTTAAAGAATCAATATTTTGAACACTTTTCTCCTACAAACTTAATTCCTTGGGATTTTATTAAAAATGCTGGTTATAACTACAAATATGCCGGTGAAAATTTAGCAATGGATTTTAAGACTGCTGAAGGTGTAACTAATGCTTGGATGAGAAGCGGATCTCATCGCAAAAATATTTTAAATACTAATTATGATGAAATAGGTATTGGAATTTCAAAAGGTAATTTTAACGGGCACGAAACTACATTTGTGGTTCAATTGTTTGGCAAAGAACAAAAACAAAAAAATACTTCCGATTTTATTAATAAGATTAGTGAAATGATCGGAGTTAAGAAATGATACAAAGATTATTAGTTGAACTTATGCATACAGTTTTTTTCACAGAAGAAATCGCTTTATTTATTATGTTTTATAATTACGAATCCTTTTTGTTTCATCCATTCATTGGTAATTTTTTATCATAATTATGCACAACTTGACACTTGGCTTGCGCTCTTGTTAAGGTCAGTTCATAAGGACTATGGCCAATCAGCTTGGATCTAGGCTTTGAGTTTAGGTCAGAAGAGCCGGCTATGGTGCGAGCATTTGTGGAGGGGCAAATCAGAGGCGCTCTCTTTTTATTCTGTTAATTTGTTGCTTATCTGGTTTGCGAAAAGAAACTTAGAACCTTAAAAACGGAGGAAATAAAATGATGAAACGATTTAAACGTTTCTTTGTCTTAACCACGCTTGCCGCACTAATGCTGCAGTTCGTGCCGGGAGTGAATCTCGGAGTAGAAAAAGCAAAAGCAGAACGGGAAAAAAATACTGTTGCATCTGCAATCGATAAAACTAGCTCAAGTTATAATTTAAATCTAACTGATTTAACCAAGCTTGATAGTGGTGATGTAAACAGTTATGAGACTGATGGAATTTGGGCTAAATCAGTTGAAAATTTTAATCCAAATGAATATGTTGAATTTGTATTTAATCCTGAACTAACAGGTGAAATGTACAAAGTTTCAGTCTTGTCTCAATTAATGATTAATAGCGGCGCTGGAAATTATTATGATAAATGGCAATACAGTGTTGATGGTGTTACTTGGAATAACCTAACATGGGTTACTCCATCCGTTGATGATATAGAAGTGGATTCGGTTATGCCTATTGGAAATCTTACTGCTGATGAGATAAATAATCTGAAAATTCGATATTCAGCTTATGTAAATTCTACAAATAGTGTTCACACCTTCTTTAATCAGGTCAGATTGCAATATGAAGAAATAGATATTACTGCTCCTTTAATGGTTCAGAATGTCTATTACAACATTGATTCTGATAATATTCTGACGCTAACTTGGGATAAAAATGCTGAAGCAGATTTAGCCGGATATAAAATTTATTCTGATGATCAAACCGGTACTATCGAATCTGAACCGATTGCAAGCTTGGATATAGATGAAAATGTCTGGTCATACCAGTTGGATAAAGTTGGTACCTATACTTTTGGGATTACGGCTTTTGACATGGCTGGTAATGAATCAGAGATGAATATTGGTCAGATAAAAAACAAGACAGCTAATTTTAGCTTGGGAGCAAATACTGTTCAAATTATTTCTAATAATTTAGAAGTAACAAGTCTTGGTTTGGGTGGAAATCTTGAGGTAACTGATCTAGGAACAGATAATGTTGAGCCAAGTATTCAAAATAGTGTTCAAGCATTTGGTCACTATTGGAGCTTCAATGCTGATGATAATGCTGATCTTGAAGCAATATTTCCTGTTAAATTGAAATTCTATTTTACTCAAAAAGATCTGAATGACGCTGGGTTGACCAGTGCTAAACAGTTGGTTGGTGCATATTATTATAATTCGATAGATAAACAATGGAAATTATATTCATCGACCGGAGTAGTGGAAGAAAAAGGATTATTTAATAATCAACAATTTGACGGATATGTTTGGGTTGACGCTGATCATTTCACACCTGTAGTTCAAGGTGCTGATATTGTTTCTCCTGAATCAAACATAAGCGCACTGACAGAATATGAGCTTAGCAGAGTATTTGAAGTTAGCTATACGGCTACTGATGAAGGAGATAGTAAATTAGATTATACTGAATTGTATTACAGAGTTGATGGTGGAGTGTGGCAGAAGTATGTAACAACTGATAACGCAGAAGGAAAATTTATCTCGTCGCCAATCAGTTTCACAGCTGAATTTGACGGTAAATATGAATTCTACACCGTTTCCACAGATAAAGCTGGAAATATTGAAAAAAATTCAGTTGATTCAAATGGAATAATTGTTGCTGATGCACAAACAATTATTGATACAGCTTACCCAGCTAGTGTTACTGGTTTAATCGTAACAGTAGGCGACGGAAGAGTTGTATTAAGTTGGAATATGGTTTCAAATGCTGACGGATATATTGTTAAGTATTTGGACAAGACTGTTGATGTTGGCAAAAATAATCAGACAACAATTATTGGTCTTCAAAATGGCAAGAGTTATGAATTCAGTGTAGTTGCATATCGAAATATTGGCAGTAGAAAAAGCGAAACTACCACAATTAGTGCTATACCGGTTGCGCCGGCAAAAGTTGCTGGACCTGCTGTTGTAGCTGAAGTGCAAGCCACTGAAGCTTCTGAAGAAACTGTTGTGCCAACGCCTGAACCAAAAAGCACTATTTCTGTTCCAAATGTTGATGAAGAAATTACTCCTTCAACTGATGATGGTCAGGTAAAAGGTGATGATACTACTTCTGAAACTAAAGATTGGACCGGAGTTATTGTTGTACTTTCAATTCTTGTGATTTTAGCTGCTGCAGTTGCCGGTTATTATGGATATGAATGGTGGGCATCAAAGCCAAAGACAAAGAAAAAAACAAATACCAAACCAAAACCAAATAAAGGAATTGGAAAGGGTAATCGTTGGTAAGACAAAAATCACTTGATCTAAAAGTGAGCAAAATCCCCGCATTGGCGGGGTTTTTGTTATCTTGCTATAATTAAATCATGAAGGCATTTTTTGAATTTGCGAAAAGAAGTTTTTTTAGATTAATGGTTTTTGCTTTTACCTGTTATATTATTATTACGCTTGGAAAATCTATTTATAATAATTACCAAATTAATCAGCAAATTAGTGCTATAAATCAGGAAATTGAAGAATTATTTTTAGTTAATGAGACTTTGGCAAATAAAATTGCATATTTTAAAACTGATACATATAAAGAATTAGCTTTGAGACAAAAATTGAATTTACAGAAGCCGGGAGAGCAGATGGCAGTTTTGCCTAAACGAGATGATACAAGCAGAAAGATAATTCAGATTGAAAAAAGCAATAAATCTGATGTGATTAAAACCCCGAATTACAGACTTTGGATTGATTATTTCAAAAAAGGTAATTAGAGTGGTTTATGGGGTTGCGCAGGTAATTTATTAGTGATATAATTTACATTGTTAGGTTTGGATAAAGTGACGCGGGGTAGAGTACCGGTAGCTCGTCAGGCTCATAACCTGGAGATAGTAGGTTCGATTCCTACCCCCGCTACCAAAAATGTTGAAAGTTAGGAAAATACGAGGTATTGCCAAAATTGCTTAGCTACGGCAGACCTTTATGCGCAATTTCAGCAACACCTCGTATTTTAAATCAAGCATTTGCTAGCAAGGCTGCGTAGCTCAGTCGGTTAGAGCGAAGGACTCATAAGCCTTAGGTCAGTGGTTCGATTCCACTCGCAGCCACCAGTTAGTTTGGGTGTAAGGTTGCGTCAGTCTATGTCATTCGCTAACGCAAATGACGAATAAAATTAGTTATAGGAAACTATTAGATGCTAATTTTATTTAAGCCTTAGGTCAGTGGTTCGATTCCACTCGCAGCCACCAACTGAGTTGAAAGTTTATAAAGTCGTAGAAAGAAACATCAAAGTCAGAAAATGCTCGATATTGCCAAAATTGCTTAGCTACGGCAGACCTTTATGCGCAATTTCAGCAACATCTCGCATTTTCCAAGGTCCGGAAGTTATTAATTCTAAGCTATAGTTTTGAGATTTCAGTTTTCAGTTTTCAGTTAAATATACATAGATCTTTTAAAATATTATTTCTAAACTTAAATTATGAAAAACAATAATCAATCAAAAAATGCGTTTTATTTTATAATTATTCTTCTGCTTGCTTTAGGAGTGTATAGTTTTTTTAGTTCTCCATCTAAAGCACCGAAAGATGTTGCTTTGTCTGAAATTTCACAAGATGTCAAAGAAGATAAAGTTAAAAGCATTCAAGTTAATCAAGATAAAATTATTGCAACATTAAAAGATGGCAATAAGATACAATCATATAAAGAATCCGGAGTAGGCCTTTCAGAATATGGCATTACATCGGATAAAGTTGCGATTAATGTATCAAATCCAGATAAGAGCAATTGGGTTGTTTTATTACTGACCGGTGTTTTACCGATTGTTTTGATTATCGGTTTCTTTTATTTCATGATGAGACAAGCTCAAGGTGGAAATTCTAAAGCAATGTCATTTGGTAAATCAACAGCAAGACTAACCGGTCCGAGCAAAAAAACTACTTTTAATGATGTAGCTGGACTTGAAGAAGCTAAGCAAGAATTAAGCGAGATTGTTGATTTTTTGAAAAAGCCGGAAAAATACAAAAAACTTGGGGCAGAGATTCCAAAAGGTGTCTTGCTTTTTGGCCCTCCGGGAGTTGGTAAAACTCTTCTTGCAAAAGCAGTTGCCGGTGAAGCTGGCGTGCCATTTTTTAGCATTTCAGCTTCAGAATTTGTTGAAATGTTTGTTGGAGTTGGAGCTTCCAGAGTTAGAGATTTATTTCAAAAAGCCAAGAGAAATGCACCATGTGTAATTTTTATTGATGAACTTGATGCTGTTGGACGACAAAGAGGTACCGGGCTGGGCGGATCTCATGATGAACGCGAGCAAACATTAAATCAAATCTTGGTTGAAATGGATGGATTTGAAACCGATGACCGTGTTATCGTGCTTGCTGCAACAAATCGACCTGATGTACTTGATAAGGCTTTGCTTCGACCGGGCAGATTTGATCGTAGAGTTACACTTGATTTGCCTGATCGAAAAGACAGAGAACAAATTTTGGCAATTTATGCAAAAAACAAACCTTTAGATAAAAAAATTAATCTAAATACAGTAGCAGGTAGAACCATTGGTTTTTCCGGGGCTGATCTTCGAAATGTGTTGAATGAATCTGCGATTCTTGCAGCAAGAGATAACTCAAATACAGTGTCTCAACTGCATCTTAATGAAGCTGTTGAAAAAGTAATCATGGGGCCGGAAAAGAAGTCGCAAATTCTATCAGATCAGGAAAAACAAATTGCTGCATTTCATGAAGGCGGACATGCAATTATTGGGGCACTGCTTCCTTATTGCAATCCTGTTCATAAAGTATCAGTAGTATCTCGCGGAATGGCACTTGGTTATACTATGAGTTTGCCGAATGAAGATACACATTTGAAATCAAAATCAGAATTTATAGATGATATTACCCAGCTTTTAGGTGGACGAGCTGCTGAAGAATTGATTTTTGATGAGCAAACAACAGGTGCGCAGAATGATCTTAAAGTTGCAACTAAAATTGCCAAAGAGATGGTCATGGTTTATGGCATGAGTGAAGTTGGTCCTATTTCACTTGGTGAGCGAGAAGAAGTAGTTTTTCTTGGGCGTGAATTAGGAGAAAGACAACATTTCAGCGAACAAAAAGGTGCTGAAATTGATAAGGCTATTTCAGGAATTATTTTCAATGCTGAAGATCGAGCCAAGAAAATTCTAAAAGAACATAAAAAAGAGTTAGAGAAAATATCCGAAGTTTTAGTTAAAGAAGAAAGCTTAGAGGGCGAAAGATTGGATAATCTATTACCTAAAAAGCAAGAGATCAAAATTATTAAAAAAGCTTAAGATGAAACTAAAACTACTTGAAGTTGTGGCCGATTCAAGCTTGAGCGGTGCTCCAAAGCATGTATTAATTTTGTCTAAAAATCTTAATTCAACAGAATTTGATCCTATTGTTGTTTGTCCATCAGGTTGGCTTTCGGCTGAATGCAAGAAAAATAAAATAAAAACTAAAAATATTAATCTTAGAGGTTTTCTTGATTTCAAATCTATGAAAAATCTAAGAAAATTTGTTCAGCAAGAAAAGCCGGATTTAATTCATTTGCATGGAATTAGAGCGGGTTTTATCGGAGTGATGGCTCTTGTCGGACTTAATCAAAAGATAATTTACACTGAACATCTCTATACGGCAACTTATCATTTAAAAAGTAAAACTCGAGAAATTATTCAACTTTTTGGATTGATATTTATTAATCTTTTTACAAAAATGATTATTACTCCTTCGATTGCAGTTAGAAAATTTTTGGTTGAGCGTATTTGGGTGAAGCCGACAAAAATTCAGGTTATTCCAAATGGTCTTGAAGATTTTAAGATTAAAAATGAATCATCTGAAATGAAGATTGGTTTCATTGGCTCGGTTAATCAACAAAAAGGTATAGCCGAATTAATTGCAGTTATGGAAGAACTTGAAACAGAATTTCCTGAACTTGTGCTTGAAATTCTTGGAGATGGACCGCTTAAAGAACAGTTAGAGCAAAAATATAAAAATAAAAAAGAAATAAGTTTCTTGGGAATCAAAGAAGATATTAAGAATTTTATTGCGAAATGGAAAATGGTTGTTATTCCTTCAATTTCAGAATCTTTCGGTCAAGTTGCGATTGAAGCGGGGATTGCTTCAAAACCGGTAGTTGCAACGACAGTCGGCGGGTTGCCGGAAGTGGTAATTGATGAGACATCCGGAGTTTTGGTTAGGCCGTCAGATAAAGAAGATTTGAAAAAAGGTATTTCATTTTTGCTTCGAAATCCTGAAGCTGCCGAGAGAATGGGTAAAAATGGAAGAAAAATTTTTGAGAAGTTTTTTACAGCCAAGAAAATGACTGCTAAAATTGAGAAAGTTTATAAAATAATTGCAGGTATTGATGAATCTAAAAAAAATTAAAGAAAACTTATTACATTTAAATAACTTAAGAAAGTTTATTGGTTATGAAATTTTTCGCGAAGCGATGAATTCTGAAACTAAGCTTCAAATTTTAGATACGCCGCCAAGCGGGAGGGTTTTGGTTTTAGCACCTCATCCAGATGATGATGTGATAGGGTGCGGAGGTACGATTAAAAAACATATTGATAATGGCGATAGTGTAAAAGTTGTTTTTTTAACAGATGGGTCAGGCGGAGTTGCTAAGAAGCGCCATATTACCACTGTTAAAGAGAGAAAGGATTTAACTGGCGAAAGAGAAAGCGAAGCCAAAACTGCGGCATTGATTCTTGGAGTAACAGAAACGGCTTTTTGGAGATATCATGATGGTTCCCTTCTTTTAAATAATACTTCTATGAAGTTGCTTGATACCTTATTTTCTGATTTTAAACCTAATATTATTTATGCGCCTTCTTTTTTAGATCCTCATCCGGATCATTTTGAAACAGCAAAAATATTAGCAGCATTCTTAGAAAAAAAGAATAATTTTACTGGAACAATTTTTAGCTATGAAGTGTGGTCGCCAATCTACGCGAATAGGCTTGTGAGGCTCGACGATGTGGCAGAATTTAAAAAACAAGCCTTGCTTGCACATAAGTCCCAAATTGAATCACGGAGCTATGAGCAGGCGATTATGGGTCTTGCAAAATATCGTGCCGGAATGCATGATGCAGGGGAATATGCAGAAGCATTTTTTGCTTGCAATATGAAGTTGTATGTTCAGCTTTTTAATTTATTGAGTTTAAAGAAATAATTATTGCCAAAGAGCAGGGGGTTCTTTTCGATGTCGCCCCCTAGCCCTCTGGCGACTCCTTACCCCTACACGACCTGCCTCGCCGGCAGGCGGGTTTTTCAAGGAGCATTCAAAATCACTTTCTTTCTAAAAGACACTTTGATGTCCTATCCTGTTTCACAGGCAGGCACAGTTTCTTTTGGAGCGAAACTGATTTTTCATTTCCTTGAAAAAAGAGGAAAAATAGACAGGATCTTCACTTTTTTCTGGTTTTAATATAATATAAGGGTGGTTTTGGGCAGAGAACCGAACATAGCCGACGGCGTAAAAGGTCTAGGCAACTGGGAGGTCTCGAATGTTTGATTTGGTTTCCGATGATGTATACGGGAATTGGCTGACAGCAGCGAGTGAAAAGGTGATCGTCAGGGCACATGAGATAGTGCATCAGGAAGTAGATTACTTCACATCGCTGACTGAAATCCACATGTTTACATTGGTGGATCCGACTTGTGTGGTCTGTGCTCATGGTGATACTAATGGGATGTTGCTTCCGTTCGTCAATATCTGGCAAGATGACGAGAGTGATACCTTTCGCGGGCAGATTGAGCTGATCTTTGGCACAGGCTTCATACATCGCGGGTTTTTGGGTCACGGAGTTGATACGGCGAGTGGCTGGACTATCGGTAGGTGGCAATCTGTTGAGCAGGTGCTTTTCGCAAAAGGATCGCCATCTTATTCGGTAAACAGTGGTTCGTCTATTCGAGAGAATAACCACTGGGAGCTCTGTGATCCTACTAAGCTGTCAATCTTTCTGCAGGATCTGGCTCGCTTCGAAATGTTTTTGAGAATGAGCCCAGATCATTTGGTTGGAGGAAATGGTAAGTCTGAACGAAGTTCTGACAAAGAGAAGATCAAGATGCTGTGTCAGCGTTTGTTAGGGTTACTGAAGTCCTTGAACGCTGGAGTCGATAGCTCTTGGATGAAACTTGTCAGACAGTGAGTTTGACCCAACCTGCCGCTGCCCCGGCAGGTTGAACCTTAAAAATTATTTTGAATATTGCCGGGTCGTCTAGTGGTAGGACGTCTGCCTCTGGAGCAGAAGATCGTAGGTTCGAATCCTACCCCGGCAGCCAAATAAAAAATTAAAGACCATGAATGGTCTTTTTTGATATATTTATGTTAAAGTAAATTTATGGAAAAGTTTGATTCAATAAAACATAAGCATTTATTTAAAGATTTGCCTTTTTCTTATTTTTCAACTGCATATTATTTAGATTATTGTGGTTATGTTTTTGAAAATAATGGTGAAGATTTAATTGTTTGGCAAGATATGTTGTATGTTCATGATTTTCCCTCAATCTATTTGCCGAAAGAACAAAAAAATTGGGAGCGTGCATCTATTGCTTTTGCAACGCCAGAAGATATTTTAAAGGTTAAAAATGCCGGAATTCAAATAACCCTTGATAATCCAATCGAATCGGAATTTTATTACAAGACTGCTGATTTTATTAATCCAAAAAACAAAAATGCTGAACGAGTTAGACAATTTGAAAAAAATTATACTTTTAATATTTTAAATGAATATCCAAAGCAAAAAATTATTGATTTTTATAATCAATGGAAAGATCAAAGAGTACACGAGTCGCTTACTTTTGAAGATGCTGAACAATCATTCTTTTTTTGCTTAGACAATTTAGGAAAATATAATGTTAAACAGGTTTATATTGAATCAGATGATAAATTAATTGGATTTGCCTGGGGGGTTGAACATCAAAGCGGTAATTGGATTGGGCTTCATTTGAAAGTGAATTATTCATTTAAAGGTTTGAGTAGATTTTTACATCATAAACGAGCCGAGCTTTTTGCTGACAAGGAATATTTTTCTTTGGGAACCGGTTCTCATGATTCGGGAATTACGCAATATAAAGAGGAGCTGGGCCCGGATTATAAATTGGAATATCATTATCTTTTAACTGGTGAGAAAGATAGCTAAATATGGAAAATGAGCTTGGGATAGTTAATAGTCGTGAAATTGAATCTTTGGAAAAAGTAAGGTTGGAAAGAATTAAGCAGAATCTTGAAGTAGTATCAGATATTGAAAGTTTGTCTGGTGAGGAAGATAAAATTAGACAATATCTTCAAAGTAAAGCATTAGAGTTTGGGATTGAGACAGATATTGATAGAGCAGGAAATGTATGGTTTTTGTCTGATAGTCCTGAAGGAGAAGTGTTGTTAAATGCTCATATGGATAAAGTTGGTGGTACTTCGCGAGCTATTGAATCTAATGGAAAAATTAATGGAAGGCTGGATAATTCTCTTGGAATTAGTGTTATTTTAGGTTTACTACAAGAGGAAATTCGACCTTCAGTTGTATTCACAGTTGAAGAAGAATCAGAGCGTGAAAAAATTTCTGAAAGTGGAGAAAGAAGCTTTGTGAAAAGAGATCTAAGAGAAGGAAAATATAATTTTGGTGCTAGAACTGCGGCCGAGGAAATTTATGAAGGAAAATACAAAAAACCAAAACTTGCAATTACTGTCGATGTTTCAGCTGCCGGAATGCTTGGGAACGGCCCGTTGGTTTACATGAGCTCATCTGTGTTCCGTTTTCCTAATGAAGGAGTTAAATTTATTTCCAAATTGGTATCTCAAAATAAGCTCCATGCGCAATTTTTAAATGGACCGGCAAACGATTCGATTGAGTTTAGCTTTTTGAGAAAAAGCGGAACACTTGCTATTGAAATTCCAGTTGAAAATCTTCATACTGATAGCGAAAGATCTGATGTGGCAGATATTAAAGAGGCAGCTGAATTATTAAGTTTAGTTATTAAAAATCATGATATGATTCCAGAAATGATTGATGAACCGACGCATAGAGAGTTTTCTGACATAACATCAATTTAGTACAGGAGGAAGATGGCTACAATCGAGGTTAAAAATTTAAAGAAACATTTTGGAAATATTAAAGCAGTTGATGGAATTTCATTTTCAGTTGAAGAAGGTGAAATTTTTGGTTTTTTGGGACCAAATGGAGCGGGAAAAACAACTACAATCAGATGTATGACTGATTTTATTCGTCCAGATGATGGAAAAATTATGATACTCGGTAAAGATGTTGCAGGCGAAATTGTTGAAATTAAAAAAGATATGACTTATCTTCCTGCTAGTGCTCAATTTTATGGCAACTGGACAGGTAAAGAACATTTGGATTTGATAAAAGCAATTAGACATGGCGATGGTGAGATTGAAGAATATGCAAAAAGGTTAGATTTTAATCCTAATTTAAGAGCAAAAACGTTATCGACCGGTAATAAACAAAAATTAGGTATTTTGCTTGCTCTGGTGAATAAGCCAAAGGTGATTATTTTAGATGAGCCTACTTCCGGGCTTGATCCTTTGCTTCAAAATACATTTAATAAAATATTGAAGGATTTATCAGCTCAAGGTACAACGATTTTTATGTCAAGCCATAATTTGCATGAGGTTGAAGAAATTTGCGGGCGCGTCGCAATTATTAAAGATGGAAAATTAATGGCAGTTGAAAGCATCAGAGATTTGAAACAAAAAAGAATTTACAGAGTTACTGTATCGTTTGAAAAAGATGTTCCGGACTTGTCTAAAGTTATAGATAAGATTGAGGAGAAAAAAGACGGTGGAATAGTTGCGATTGTAAAAGGCGATATTAATCCTTTTATTACAGAATTGTCGAGTCATAAAGTTAAAAGTTTAGAAATAATACAAGCACCGCTTGATGAAATATTTTTGGAATTTTATGGGAAGGAGAAATAATGATGAAAATTGCTCTTAAGCTATTAAAAGATAATAAGTTATCACTTATAGTTTATACTATTGCATCTCTTTTGTTTGCTTTGATGTATGTTTCGATGTTTCCTTCAATGGCAAAACAATCAGAACAATTTATGGAAGCATTTAAAAATTATCCAAAGGATATGATGGAAGCATTCGGAATTGAAATTTCACAGCTTTCATTTTCAAATGTGCAATCTTTCTTGGCAATGGAAAATTTTAGTTTGATGTGGCCAATTATGGTTTTTGCAATGTCGATTTCGCTAGCTTCAAGTGCGATTGCGGGTGACATAGAAAAAGGGACGATGTCAATTTTTCTAAGTCAGCCAATATCTCGAGTTAAATTATATTATTCTAAGGTTTTATCAGGCTTCTTGTTTATTTCAATATTTGTTGTTTTGTCTGTCTTTTTAATTCCGATTATTATTGCTTTACAAAATATTGATTTTAAATTTAATGGATTTGTGATGATGGCAATTATTGGTTGGTTTTTTAGTATGGCGATTTATGGGGTTATGATGTTTTTATCTTCAATTTTTTCGGAGAAGGGCAAAGTGATGTTTATGGGTGTTGGACTTATAGTTTTGATGTATGCAATTAATGTTGTGGCAAACCTAAAGGATAGCTTAGATAAATTAAAATATCTTTCCTTTTTTCATTACTTTGACCAACAAAATGCGCTTGTGAATGCAAAAATTGATTGGCATTCAATTGTTGTTTTTACTTTGGTTGCAGTGGTTTGCATTATTTCGGGATCAGTAATTTTTAAAAAGAGAGATATTATTGTTTAGAGAAGCATAGAGAATAATCAAAAACGCCAGCATGGCCGGCGTAATTGGGGTAAAATGATTTGCCCCTAACTATATTCAACTTAACATGTGTGTAAATTAATTCAATATAGTTTTCAACATATTTCGTGATTATTTTTGATGATGCCTGATAATTTAAAAAGTGGTAAGATAATATCATGAAGAGAATTGCTTTAGTTGTGGCGCAAAATGAATTTAATGAACAAGAGTATGAAGATGTTTTTGATGCGTTTGAAGCAGAGGATTTTAATATATCGGTTGTTTCAGAAAGCGTGGGGCAAGCAGTTGGCAAAAATGGAAAAATTATAAATGCCGATTTCTCGCTTGGTTCAATAATAGTTGGTAATTATGATGCAATTGTTTTTATTGGCGGACATGGTGCGCGTGAGTTAGTTCATAATTCTAGTGCTATGCATTTAATTAAAGATGCCTATTCTCAAAATAAGATTGTGGCTGCAATTTGTATTGCACCGATTATTTTGGCATTTGCCGGGATATTAGAGGGGAAGAAAGCCACTGTTTCGTCTGGCGGAGTTGATATTTTAGTAAATAAAGGCGCAGAATATGTTGACAGAGATGTTGTGGTTGATGGGAATATTATTACCGGTTCCGGTCCAGATGCATCAATTGATTTTGCAAATAAAATAATCGAGGAACTTCAAAATGGTGAATCATAAAAGACTTCTAGTTGTTGAAGATGATTATATTTTAGCTCACATGTATAAGGAGCGATTTGGTGCTGAAGGATATGAGGTGGTGTCAGCTGACAATGGTGAAGACGGGATTGATGAAGCATTGGCAGGAAATTTTGACTTGGTTATTCTGGATCTGATGCTTCCTAAAAGAGGTGGTTTGTCGGTTCTTCAGATTTTGCGTTCAAGACCGGAGACTGAAAAGATTCCTGTAATTATTATTACTAATCATCCGGATGACAGGTATCGAGAAATTGCTGAAAAATATGGGATCGAGGATTTTGTGTTTAAAGCCGAAATAATGCCCAAAGATGTGATCGATCGAATTAATAAAATTATAAAAAAATACGATGCGTCCGCTTTTGAATAGTATTGAACTAAAGGTGTTTTTCGAGTAAAATAATAGGGTAATACATCATGGCGCCATCGTATAGAGGTTAGTACGCCGCCCTCTCACGGCGGTAACAGGGGTTCGATTCCCCTTGGCGCTGCCAACAGGTTAAAAATAGTTCATTTCTTCATAGTTTCGAACTTTTTTAGTTATCATGTTAAAATAAAGAAAAATAAGGAGATGAAATGATAGAAAAAGAGGAGATTAAAAATCGTTTGATAAAAAAATATAATTATCCTGATGAAGGAGCAGAACTTGTAGCATCAAAACTACTAGGCTTAGATGAAAAATTAGTGACAGAATTTGTTAAATGGTGGGAAACTGATCAACTGCCTATGATTGAAATAGAAGGATATTCGATAGAAAAATTCATTAGTGAATATGATTCTACACCACCAGCTGCATTTCTAAATATGAACTGGTTGATTAAAAATCCAGAGGAAGCAAAAAAGGCCTTTAGCAAAGGTTATGATAATGTAATTGTAAAGAAAAATGAGTGAATTACTTGGTTCTGCATTTAAAAACGAAACAGTTCAGCCAGTGAGTAATTTCGTTAGAATTACAGAAGAAATAGACCAACTTTTGTCGGAAGATACACCTGATAATCAGAAAGCATTAGAGGCTTTTGTTCTAAAACGTACTTCAGAATTGACGGCAACTGCACCAGAAACTGAATATATTACATACAAAAAAGAAAAGCCACACAATGGTTTCATATCACCTAAAACTGAAGTTAAAGGCAAAATTATGTATGATGGATTTCATTTAGATGATCCTGATTTATATCCTGCATTACTAAATGGATTAAAAGAATTAAAGTCAACTCCTGGATGGAAAGAAATGAGCATAAAAGCTTTAGCAGTTCCAGCCGTAAACTATGCTGTATCAAAGTACTTTGGTAGTTATAAAATATCAGATGAACAAGAAAAACAAAATGCAGCTCATTATATGAATCTTGGAGCTCCTTGTTCTATTAAAGAAATGAAGGGTAAAGGTATTGCTGTTTGTGCCGAAAAAGCAGCTGCCGCTCAAAATCTATTAACCTTTTTGGGGCTTGATTCAGAACTAGCAATGGCGGATTGCAAGCTTGATCCAAATCAAGAAGAAGGACCACATGCTTATAATATTGTTACGGGCCCAAATGGTCATTTTATTTTTGATCCTACAAATCCTATTGTAAATGATAGTGCAGAGGGGCAACCGAATTATTTGCCAGCCACATATAAAATTTCAGATGAGCAATATGAATCGCTGCAAAACCATCAAGCTGTTGAAGTAGCTCACACAAATACTAAGATTGTTGATGGGGAACAAGAAGCAGAAACAAATGCTAGAGTTTATAATGCTTAATTTTAAAAATTAGCTAAACCAAAATCTGGCAAAATAATATTATTTTCCTGCATGAAATAGATTCGAACGTCGTTTCCCTTGGCGCTGCCAAAAAAATCACGAACTTTTGTTCGCGATTTTTTTGTAGTGCGGGGATGAGATTTTTGTATGGTGGACTATGCAAAACTTGATTATACGACCTATAGTGTGTTAATATTTTGGCAATTAGGATTAGCGAAAGTCCTGATCAAGGAGGAGGCAACGATGATCACACGAATAATGCTGTCGGTCGTCATCGTTATACTGGCAGTGTGTTTCCTGCCAGTTCCAGTGAGGAGTCAGACTGTCTCCCTCTGGACTGAATCCAGTAGTGACTATACCACATACAATTGGGCGGTAGATTGGTATGGTTTGACTTTCTTCTCCGTACTGATACCGGAGAATGCTCACTTCGCAAGTTTGTATTGCCCGTGTGGGTGGGCATTCGATCTCTCTAGATATGGGAACATATGGGAAAGATATTTGGAGTCCCCACCCTCTGATTATATGTGGGCGTATTATTGTCGGACTGCGCCCGGTACACCTCCCAGTGTATTGACATTCGCACTGACAACCAGTGCGTATTACGAGACCGGAATTGCCCTGTATGGTGTTGCAAATGGTTCTGGCACATCGTACGGCCCAACAATGGGGCCAATTGTGCCGGAACTGCCGTCTATGATAGTGTTGATGCTAGGAGCTCTCGGTATTGTCGCTCGTAGGTGGCATTAGCCAGAGTTTGTCTTTTCTCGGCCTGGCCCTTACTCGGGGCTAGGCCATATTTTATTTCATTTTACGCTTATTAATATTAAATTACGAATTATCAGGTTATTTGAGAACCATTCCTTGATTTTAATTAGATAATCTTCAAAAGTTAATTCTAGTTGATTTTGGTTAATCAAATATTTATTATACTCTTAAATGATAAAGGATTAATTTTGTAGTTATGAATCATACATTTAGGACGCTAAAATGGAAACGCCATTCTACAGCAATAGCAAGAAAGCGTTTAAGACGACAGAGAAGAAAAAAAGGTCAGACACTTTTTAATTCTCCGAAGTATTTTAAGAAAATTTCTGCCCCTGCTTATTTTAGTATGATTAAAAATCCTGAAGGTATGGTTAGATTTTATCATGATTTTGAAAACGTTGTTAGCACAGGTGCGGGTGTTGATTTTGATTTATCTCAAATAAAAGTGATGACGGTAGATGCTGTATTGTATACTCTTTATTTCTTTGATTATTTGAAATCTAAAAGAGTGTATTATTTTGTCAGAGGAAATGAGCCTAAGGATCAAGAATGCAAAAGGATTTTTCAAGAATCAGGGTTTTATAAATATGTTCAATCTTCTCAACTTAACAAAACGAGTTATAATATATTTCCAATAGAATCAGGAACTTCTGTAGATCCTACCTTGGCTGAAAAAATAATTGATTTTACACGAGATAGATTACTTTATCCGAAATCGAAAAAAATAGAAGGTGTTTTTATAACTTTAGTTGAGTGTATGACAAATACTATTCAATGGGCTTATGAAAAAAATTATTCCCTTAATAAATGGTGGGTGGCAGCTTATTATGACAAAAACCAAAACAAGATCTTTTATATTTTTTTAGACAACGGGCAAGGAATACCATCAACTGTGAGTAAAAGATTTCCAGAACGTGTCGCAGCGATATTTAAAAAGATCACAAAGCAGCAACTCGATACAACTTTAATTAAATCTGCATTAAAAGGAGAATTTAGAACTCGAACTAAACAATCAAGTAGAGGAAAAGGACTACCACAGATTTATAGTTTTGCTAAAGAGGGAAAGATATCTGATTTGCGAATAATGTCCAACAGAGGTTATATTGATACTGTGGATCCTAATAATTGTGAGGAGCTAAGCCGCAAATTCATAGGTACTCTGTTTAGTTGGAGTTACTCAACTAAATGATCTATAATTTAAATTGATAAGGAGCCAAAATGGATATATATATAAAAAATTTTTCTACTGCCCTTGGCGGCAGATTTAAAAAAGAAGGTAATTTTTCGGGAGAAGAGTTTAGAGAAAAATATTTAGAACCTTTATTCAATGGGAAAAAGACCGATCAGATCAATATCTATCTTGATGGTACCGAAGGATACCCAAGTTCTTTTTTAGAAGAAGCATTTGGCGGATTGGTTCGTTTATTAAATGATAAGGAAATTGTAAAAAAACGATTGCGCTTGGTTACAAGTGATTCAATGTTGGAAAAAGAAATATTAAATTATATTGAAAATGCCCTATGAAAATTTGGTTTAAAGAAAAGTATATTTTCATTACTCTGTTTATCCCCCTTTTGGTGGGAATAATAATTGTGTATTTAAAATGGGCAGATATTAGAGATGATTTTTTTAAAATTAATTTCGCTGATGTGTTCCAAGTCATTGCCACATGGATTATTGCTTTATTTGTAACCTCATATGTCGGTGAAAAAACAGGTAACAGCAATAAGAGGAAAGAAATTATTTTAAAAATCTTGGATGAATTTAGAGATAGGATATCCGAGATGTTTAATCTATCCACTACTTATATGGAAAATTCTGACAAAAGTCTCGAGAAATCAATCTTAGCCTGCAGTGAAAAAGCTAATTATCAGCTTAATAGTCTTATAGAATTAAAAAAGAATGGGATTTTAAATTGTTTAAATTTTGGCGATGATCTTGAAAATTGTTGTTTAAAGTTTAAAATTGCCGTTACTGAATCACCTTTTCGTACTAATAATGTTGTATATGATGAAACAAAAAAGAATAAAGTCTATACTAGTTTTTATGAGTTAATAAAAAAAATTGATACTATTAGGTATAGACTTTATAAGTAAATTTATTTACACATACCCAGAAAGAAACAATATGGCCAACACAAAAGGAAAAGTTACATTTAGAGCTAATAAAACCATTACCAAACCAGTAAAGGTTGAATTTACAAATCGTAGGGGAGAAAGAGTGTCTTTTACAACACATGAGAAAGTGATTAAGCCTGTAAAAGTTGAATTTTATGTTAGAAGAAAAAAATAAAGTTTTTTATATCGATACTAATATAGCTTTGGATTGTGCTACTAATAGAAATATACATACTATTCTTTTAATTGAGAGGATTAAAGAGCAGAATTGGAAATGTGTTAGCTCAGCTTTTCTCGCCATGGAAATGGCTGATTATAAAAAAGATAGTCTTTTTATTACAGATAGAATTATAAATAAAAAATGGGAAACAAGAAAAGTGCTAAGGGAAGTATATAAAAAAACCTTGCGAGAGAGCGATTATGAAGAATTATCAGAGTGGCTAAAAGAATTTAATCAAAGATACAAAATTGAGATGTATGACTTTTTAAGTGAGGCTAAAGGTTGGGATTTGGCACAACAAATTAGTAATAAATATTCAATTACTGCTGCAGACTCTATTCATTTAGCATCGGCTGTGTTAGGATCATTGAGCCAAGGGATTGAAATTTTTATAACAGAAGATAAAGATTTAAAACAAATAACTTATCAGATAGTAAAGGATTTAAAAGTTGAAAATCCAGAGCTAAGTCTTCAACCTATGAATGTTGAAGAAGTGAAGAAAAGTTATTTCCAACCATTATCTATTCAAGTTGATAAAAAAGTGGACGTAGCAGAAAGGACAGTGTCTGAAAGATGGTGATTAAATATAGTTCTACTAAAGGATGGTAGTATTCAAGCTAAGTCCCAACTCTAGAAAATTCAGCTTCAGAGAAGATACTCCGGAGTTGTTTTAATTCATTGATCAGTTGATTCCAAAAAAAATTTGGCTGTCTGTCAAAAAAATCACAAACTTTTGTTCGTGATTTTTTTTGTGTTATAGCATTTATTTGCTATAGTTTATTTGTATTACAGGTGGAAGGTTGGAAGTTTCTGGATTTTTTTAATTAATAGTTTCAGGAGGTGTCAAAATGAGAGAATTAGTGGTTGCTGTTAACAATGAAAATATAAATTTGAAACCCTTTGAAACTATAAAGGTGATAAAAGAAGCTGGATTTCAGAATGTATTTATCTATTGGCTTAACAAAAAATGGGAATGTTCTCAAGAAAAGCAGCTGAAGTATATAAGAGATTTAGGATTAAATGTAATTTTTGCTCATCTTGGTTATCAAGAAATAAATTCATTGTGGGAAACGGGAGAAAAAGGTCAATTATTGGCTGAAAGATATAAAAATGATTTAGAAGTTTGCAAGAAGAATGATATCTCAATGGTTGTAATGCACTTGACTAGTAAAACCATAGCTCCGAAATACGGTGAAATTGGATTAAATCGAATAAGAGAGATTGTAAATTATGCAAAAGAACTTGATATTAAAGTTGCTTTTGAAAATAATAAAATTAAAGGGTATTTAGATTATGTTTTGTCAAATATAGATCAAGACAATGTTGGCGCTTGCTTTGACTCGGGGCATTGCCATGCACATTTTGATGATGATTTTAATTTTGAATTGTTTAAAAATCGTATTTTTGCCCTACATTTGCATGATAATGATAAAACAGGAGATTTACATTTACTACCATTTGACGGAACTGTCGATTGGAATTGGTTAATAAAAAAATTGAAATATTGTAATTACAATGGTCCGGTAACATTAGAACCGCGTTATAGTGATTATTATTTAAATATGTCTCCATTAGAGTTTTATAAAAAAGGTTTTGAAATCGCAAAAGAAATATCTGATAGGTTTGCGAAGTAAATAGATAAGTTAGGGATGAAACTTATTTGTATCTGATTCTATATCCTAAAATTCCAAGAGAAGTAGCAACATTTAATGATTTGCCTTTGCCAAGCATTGGTATTTCAACTACTAAATCTGATTGATCGATAATTTCTTGATCAAGTCCTTCTCGTTCGTGTCCAATAACTATTGCCAGAGGAAATTTATAATTCGCTTCAATATAATTTAAGCTTTTTGTTGTTTGCTCCAGAGCGATAATCGATACATCTTGGGTTTTGAGTTTTTTGATTAATTCTAGGGCTGATTCTTGGCATTCCCACGCAACATTTGCATAACCTTCAAGAGCGGTTTTTTTAATTATTTTGTCAGCGCGATCTGATACTTCGAATCTTCTTGGGTCGTCGGGTAATTTTGGATAACCGGTTAATCCGCAAAGATAAAGTTTTTTAACTCCGAGAGCGTCGCAAGTTCTAAAAATTGTGCCGACATTTATAAGAGACCTGATGTTGTTGCAAATTACATAAATTTCTTGGTTCATTTTAAAGTGGAATATCGAGATCAGCTGTTGGATTAGAATTAGTACTTGGAATTGTAGATGTGGAAGATGCAGGAATAATTGATTCTGCTGGCGAGAAAGGTGAGAGCGGTGCCGGTTCAATTGATGGTGCGGGTGCTGGTTTGGCGACCGGTTGCTCTGATAATTGCGGAGTGGTTTCTTTTATATCGGTTTGTAGAGTATTGGTTGCATCAGAAGGTTGTTGTTGTGTGGGTGGTGCAGCAAATGTTTCTGTGGACTTAATTTCAGGCGTTTTAGGAGCATAAGAAGTCTGTGAGGAATTATTATTTATTGGATTTGAAGGTGTATTGTTTTCTGATGTGCTAGGTGTTGTATTTGTAGTTTGAGGCTTTGCTGACTCTATGTTCATTGGTTTTTTGACAGGGATTCTTTCTTTACCTGTGATTTTTTTCAAATAATTAATGTTAATTAAAGCTGCGGCAGGTTGGGATTCATTATCCAAAAAAACATACAGGTTTTCCGGATGCGCTGAATTTTGGACATCGGTTATTATTTTTTCAGTATTGTTTTTTAGTTCGCTAACAGGCATTATTTTATCAATTTCGACTTCAGGCATTTGTTCCTCCAAGTTCTTTAGCTAATATTTGTGCAATTTTATCCGGTTCATTGTAGGCTTTAACATAATATTCTTTAGCGCCCATTTTCATTGCTTTTTCTTTGGCTGATTCTTCAGGTAAATTGGTTAAACAATAAATTGGGATTTTATTTCCATTTGAGTCTTTTTTGATTTGATCTAAAATATCAAGGCCATTGGTGTGAGGCAATAATATATCTAGGAGAATTGCATCAGGTTGAAATTTTGGAATTAGTTCCACCCCTTGTTCTCCGCTTTGAGTAATTTCAACTTCAAAGCCTGATTTTATCAATGCATCTTTATACATTGTTAAGATATCAATTTCATCATCTATGATTAAGATTTTTTTCTTTTGAGTTATCATAGGCTAATTATACATCATTGCTTTGCAATAGGAAGCGACAAATAAAATGTGGTTCCTTTACCTTCTTTTGATTCAAACCAAATTTTACCGTTTTGTTTATTTACAAGCGCTTTTACGATAAAAAGTCCAAGTCCGTTTCCTTTATTTCTGTTGTTTGAGCCATGAAAAAACTCTTTAAATACATTTTGTTGTTCGTTTTGAGGAATGCCTTGTCCAAAATCTTTTACAGATATGATTAAATCATTTGAGAATTCATTTTTGCCTTGTTCTGCATTTATTACAACTTTTTTTCCTTTGGAATATCTGATTGCGTTATCGAGTAAATTATAAAGTGATTCGGTTATTTTTACAGGATCGATAAAAACTTTTGGTAATTTTTGTGGGATAAATTGTATTGGAATTTTTTTGTATTCGGACTCAAGACTGATATGCTCTATTGCAAGTTTTATTACCTCATTAATATCGGCAGGTTCAAGTGATATTATTATTTTTTTTGATTCTATATGAGTAATGTTTAAAAGATTGCTTACAATATCAACCATATTTGTGGTTGATATATGAATTGAGTTTAGATATTTTTCCTGATCTTTGTTTAATTTGCCTAAATGACCGGACAAAAGGTTTGAGCAATAGCCTCGGATTATTGAAAGCGGGGTAAATAACTGGTGCGAGGTCATGGAAATAAATTCTTTTTCTCTGGTTTCGATTGATTTCATTGCTTCATCTGCTTTTTGGAGTTTTGTTTCTGCCAGTTCGCGTAGTTCTTTTTCATGCCTTAAATTCATGGCAAGAGTTCGGCAAAACAAAGTAATAAAGAGTAGAAAAATTATTTGAAGGGGACCGGTGAAAAATAAGTTTTCGCCGGAGTAGCTATAGACACTGTTATTAATTAAAAATTCTGCGCCAAGCATCAGAGAAACAAAGGCGGCCATGAGCAGGCTATTTATTAGATTTAGAGTCATTGCAACTGAAGCAACCGGGATAAAATATAGGACATAAAAATATTGACCATAATCTTTAATCAGATGAATTAATATTCCAATAAAAATTACATCAATGATACTTTTGAGCCAGATTCTTTTGGTTTTGTTGAGCCAGTTGAACAGGACAAGGTAATAGAGAAGGGCAAAAGAGATTATTGCGCCTATAAAATAAAAAATTTCATCGTTGTTGATTAAGTTTTGAGGTAGAAATTTAACAAAAATCAAAGCAATAATTACGATTGCCCATGTGATTCCTTCGTAGATTTTCTCTAAATGGTGTGATTTTTGAAGTGCGATCGGCATTTCCCTCCGTTCCGTTTGCCTTTGGTAGGCAGAAACCCCGCCTTAGCTCGCACTGAAAGTAGAGAATGCAATTCCTTTTTCAGTAAGAGCGTAGGTTGGGTACCTAATTTTTTATTGATTGAACGATTTTTTCAATATCAAGTGTAATTTCTTTTTGCTCGCCCGAATCCATATCTTTGATTTTTACAATATTTTTTTCAAGTTCGGGCTTTTCAAATATGATGACGGTAGAGATCTTTTTTTTGTCGGCATATTTTATTTTTTTACCTAGATCAGATTCGTTTAGATATATTTCAGTTGTGATTTCATTTTTTCTTAATTCTTCAATAATTGGAAAAGACTTTTCTTGAGTTTCAGCATCAAATATAAATAATATTTTTGATTTTTTATCTTGCAATGGAATGTTTAATGCCTTTAGGGCTTCAATAATTCTATCGATTCCAAATGAAAATCCGACACATTCAAAATCTTCATTGCTAAACATGTTGGTCAATTGATCGTATCTTCCGCCGCCGATTACAGATCCAAATTCTCGAGCTTGATTTAGCTTGAATTCAAAAATAAATCCAGTGTAATAATCAAGTCCGCGAGCTAGAGCTGGATCAATTTTAATATTTTCTTCGGTAATACCATAATCTTTTAAAATTTGAAGAAGGTTTTCAAGTTTTTCGAATTCATTTGGGTCTATTTCTTTAAGCTCGATTTTAGCTTCATCATTGTTTGTTGTATTTAATAATTTCTTGATTTGATCTATGGTGTCATTTGAAAGTTCTAATTTGGAAAGCTCTTGAATTACATCATCAGCACCGATTTTGTCGAGTTTATCAATTATCTGTAGAATACGATTTTGATCTTCTAATTTGATATTGTTTTTGGAAAAAAATGACATAAAAAATTTTCTTGAATTTAGAAAAATTGTGAAATCATCGATACCGAGTTCTTTTAAAACTTTAAAACCAAGATAAATAATTTCTGCTTCTGACTGAACAGAACTTGTGCCGACAATATCAGCGTCAAATTGGCAGAATTCTCTAAATCTGCCTTTTTGAGGTTTTTCAGCACGCCAAACTTGTCCGATTTGATATCTTTTGAAAGGTAGTGCAAGCTCGCGATAGTTCATAGCAATATATCTTGCTAGCGGAACGGTTAGATCGTATCTTAAAGCAATTTCTCGCTCGCCTAAATCTTTGAATTTATAGATTAATTTTTCGCCTTCAGAGCCGTATTTTCCAAGTAAAATGTCAGAATATTCCAGTGCTGGAGTTTCAAGTGGAGAAAAGCCAAAAAGACGGCATATTTTTTCTATCCTACGAGTTAAATTTATTTTGTCTTCAGCCTGTTCAGTTGGAAGGTCGCGAAATCCTTGCAGGATCCGCGGTTCAATTTTTTTGTCCATGGATCTATTCTAGCAAATTCTGATGTTTTATCAACTCGATTTGACAAATGTTTTAAAATCTTTAATACTTTACATGTTGGATGTTAAAATAATAATTAAATTTAGTTATAATTTAACTTTGTCCAGCCTCCATCTTTACTGAAAAAAAGATTGTTTTCAGTGCAGATTACGGCGGACTTCCTGTCCACTCAAGGTGGACGGAGTGGAGGTAATATGGCGGGGAAAGCAAAAATATTAGTAGCTGATGACGATGTTGTTTTAAGAGATATGTACAAGGCAAGACTTGAAGATTCCGGATATGAAATTATTACAGCGTCCAATGGCGAAGAAGCAATGGCGCGAGCAACAGATTCAAGTCCTGATTTGATTTTGCTTGATGTGATGATGCCGAAGGTTAATGGTTTTGATTGTTTGGATATGTTAAAAAGTACTGCCGAAACTAAGAAAATTCCAGTTGTGATTTTAACTGCTTTGGTTCAGGATTCTGATCGTGAAAGAGGGGTAAAAGGCGGAGCTGATGATTATATTGTGAAATCAGAGACAATGCCCGGTGAAATTATTGAAAAAATTGAAAAATTAGTCAAAAAGTAATTTTTATAACTTAGGTTTGTCATTTAGACCGAGCTAGCAAGCGAGCGGAGGAATATTGCATTATAAATTAGATCTCTCGACAAGCTCGAGATGACAGTTTTATTTTTTAAAAGGAATGTGTATGGAAGATAAGCTTATTTTAGTTAATGAGCAGGATGAAGAGGTTGGAACCGAAGTTAAACTTGAGGTTCACGAAAAAGGCGCATTACATCGTGCTTTTTCTATTTTGGTTTTCGATTCATCGAAAAAGTTGATTATACAAAAACGGGCGGAAGGGAAGTATCATTCCGGTGGGCTTTGGGCAAATACTTGCTGCTCTCATCCTAGAGAGGGTGAAAAACTCGATGTGGCTATTCACAGGAGATTAAAAGAAGAAATGGGTTTTGATTGTCAGTTGGAAGAAAAATTTTCATTTATATATGAAGTGAAATTAAATGATCTCAAAGAGCATGAATTTGATCATGTTTTTTTTGGTAATTATGATGGTGAAATTGAGCCTAATCCTAAAGAAGTTTCCGAAATAAAACGGGTGAGCTGGAGCGAATTAAGTCAGGATGTAGAAAAAAACCCAGATCAATATGCATATTGGTTTAAGATTATTGTTCGAGAGATAAATCAAAGAAAATTTATTTAAAAATAATTAATTAATAATTTCTAATTTCTAATTTCTAATTAATTTCCAATATTTTAAATGTTTAATGTTAAATCCTTGATTATCCTTTGATCATTTATTAATTAGGATTTATTTAGTAATTAGTAATTAGAAATTTTGTAATTTTAGCTAGTATTCTCGATATATCATATAGTGAGCAATGCCAAGCAGGAAGTCTTTTCCTTCTGAATTGAGTTCTATTTTTTCTAATGCATCGATTGCCTCATCAACTAATTTTTTGGCAAAATCCCTAGATTTATCCAATGCTCCGGTTTCAATAATTATTTTTTTTACATCTTCATGGTCTTCATTTGTGATATTTTTATTACCTAGATTTCTATTTATTATTTCTTTTTGAGCAGGCGAAGCCGATTCAAGAGCGTCAAAAATTAAAAGAGTTTTTTTGCCTTCCCTAATATCTGAAATAACAGGTTTGCCTATTTTTTCTTCAGAACCAAACATCCCAATTATGTCATCTTGAATTTGAAAAGCGGTGCCCATTGGTATGGTGTATTTTTCAAGATTTGTGATTTGTTCTTCTGTTGCGCCGGCAAGGATTGCCCCAAGTTTTACCGGTGTGTCAAAGGTATAAGGAGCTGTTTTTAATTCTTGAATCAAAATAATATCTTTTTTTGTAATATTTTCAGTGATTTGCGTAATTAAATCTAACGCTTCTCCGTAAATTTCTCGTTCATAAGTTTTGTTTAGCTCGGCAATTGCTTTTGATTGATTTTGAATGTCAAAATTTGATGTAACTATGATTTCATTTGAATAAGCACAGGCTAAATCGCCAGCTAAAATTGCAATTGAAGTGCCGAAGTGGCGAGGATCAATTTTATTTTTGTATTTTTCATTGGCAATTTTCTCATAATCAGCGTGAATTGTTGTTTTGCCTCGTCTTAGTGAATCGTTGTCGATAATATCGTCATGAATTAAGAGAAAAGTTTGAGAGATTTCCATTGCCATTGATGCGTTTAAAGCGGATTTAGTATCTATTCCATCGTGAGCAAGATAACTGTAGTAGGCAAGTGCGGCGCGAATTCTTTTGCCTCCTCGAAGCGTCATATCTTTCACATGTTCGGCCAGTGCTTCGGCGTGAGGTGAGATATTTTTGGCATTTTCCACTTTTTGAGATAAAAATTTATCTAATTCAAGATCAATTTTAAGTTTAAAGTCTTGCAGTTGATTTATTGCTGTATTTATCTCGACCATATTTTCCTTTTAAATTATTTCTAATACTTTTTTGCAAATTCCATTAGCTGTTAAGCCATATTTTTCTCTAAGTTCGTTAATTTCTCCGTGTTCGATGAAATCTTCAATTCCAATTCTTACAACTTGAGTGTCTTGAATGTTTTGTTTTTGAAGCTCTTCCAAAATTGCGGAGCCAAAACCACCATCTAAAATATTTTCCTCAACAGTGATTATTTTACCGGTTTTTGCGGCATTTTTTACCATTTCCGAATCAATCGGTTTTACTGACCTGGCGTTATATACTGTTGCGTGGATATCATTCTTTTTAAGTAGATTTGATGCCTCAATAGCGGGATAGACCATGGATCCGATGGCTAAAATTGCAGCGTTGTTTCCTCGTCTTAACTTTTCTGCTTTTCCGATCTCGAGTTTTTCAAGAGTTCGGTTCATTGCGCTTCCGATGCCTGTCCCGCGAGGATAGCGAATGGCAATTGGACCTTCAGTGTATTGGGTGGCAGTGTAAAGCATATGCTGGAGTTCGTTTTCATCTTTTGGCGCCAAAATTATCATATGCGGGATATTTCTTAAATATGACAGGTCAAAAGCTCCGTGATGAGTTGGTCCATCGGATCCAACAAGGCCGGCTCGGTCAATCGCAAAAATTACTGGAATTTTTTGCAAAGCAACATCATGTAAGATTTGGTCGTAACTTCTTTGAAGAAAAGTGGAGTAAATGGCAACAACCGGTTTAAATCCTTCAAGCGCCAGGGCGGATGCAAATACAACAGCGTGTTCTTCAGCAATACCAGTATCGAAGAATCTCTCGGGGAATTCAAGAGCGAATTTATCGATTCCTGTTCCCGCAGGCATGGCTGCGGTTATGGCTATGATTTTTTTATCTTTTTTTGCCAGCTTAATTAAGGTATTGCCAAAGACTTTAGTGTAGGTTAGTTTTTTGGTGTCTTTGGATGTTTTTCCTGATTCCAAAATAAATGGGCTGGTTGAGTGAAATGCAGGGGGATTGTGTTCGGAGTAGTAATATCCAAGACCTTTTTTTGTTTCAATATGAATCAGTTTTGGTCCTGGTGTTTCTTGGGCAAGATTAAACACATCAATTAATTGTTTAATGTCGTGCCCATCGATGGGACCGAAATATTTAAATCCAAGAGAATGAAATATTGATTCAATATCGGTGTGAGGCTCTCCATTCATATGAATAGAGGAAAGTTTTTCCAGATAATTGGCTATGCCTCCGGTATTTTTTGAGATGGAAAATTTATTATCATTTAAAATTACTGTAAGATCGGTTTCTGTTGAACCAACATTATTTATACCTTCAAAAGTTAAGCCATTTGTTAGGCTGCCATCCCCGATAATTGCAACAACATGATTTTTTTCTTTTTTTAGATCGCGAGCTTGAGCAAAACCTAGCGCAGCCGAAACAGCCGTTCCGACATGACCGGCTCCATAGCAGTCGTGCTCGCTTTCTTCTCTTTTCAAATATCCACTTAGCCCGTCTTTTAATCTTAATGTTGAAAATTTTTCATATCTTCCGGTGAGTAGTTTGTGTGTGTATGCCTGATGTCCGACATCCCAGACGATTTTATCTTCAGGGGAATTATATGAGTAGTGAAGTGCGATTGTGAGTTCGACTGTTCCCAAGTTTGGGGCTAAATGGCCACCGTTTTTTGCAACGGTTTTAATAAGGACTGTTCTGATTTCTTCAGATAGTTTTTTTAGCTGGGTAATCGGTAGCTTCTTTAAGTTTTTCGGACCTTTAATTTTTTTGAGTAAAGATTTTTTAAACATCAGATTTATTTAATTGCTAATATTCGAATACTCTGTGGCTTGTCACAGAGATGAAGAATACTAAGATAGTACTTGTCGGACTTCGACGAGCTCAGTCGAGTCGCGGAGCCGACTTCCTCTGCAACGCACCCACCATGATATCCTGCCAAAGCGGGGTTGGGTTCATTGATATTCTTAATATAGCAGGATTATGCAAAAATACTCAAGATCCGATTGATTTATCGTTGTTTGAGATGGTACATTGTGTTTAAATACAATTATGGCAAGTGAAAGAGAAATTAGGAAATTTGGTTTTTTCAAACTAACAGAGATTATTTTGGGTCGCTCCGAAGCGAAGCGGTAGTTATTTAATGCATTTTTTTAGAATACTTTTATATTATTTATCAGTCAGAAAACAAAACCCCCAGGTCCTTTGACAGAACTGGGGGGATTTAGCTTATTAACATGATCAGCGTGGGTGGTTATCAAAAGAAAAGTGATGTGTCCTCTAAGCTCCTATAGCAATTTACGAAGTTGGTTTGCCAGCTCTGGGAGATCTTCTTCAACAACTTTCCAAACCTCATCAACATTCACATAATCGTATTCATGGACTAAGAGATTGCGCATCCCAATTGCTTCCTTAATGGGGAGATCGGGATTTTTTTCTCTTAAATCGGTAGATAATTTTTTTGCTGCTTCACCTAAAATTTCCAAATTTCTCATAACAGCGTCTTGTATGAGCTTAGTGTTGGCGAATTTTATGTAATCATAACCTTTACAGTATTCAAGAATCTGATCCGTAGCATCTAGCATATCTTTAAGATAAACTTCATCTTTTTTCATATAGAACTTTCGTATCATTCAAAATATTTTTTTTGATACTTGGTTTAATGTTTTTTCTAGAGACCAGATCGACTGGTCGACCGAGCATTTCCTCTAAATCATATTGGATGCCCCCAATTTTCATAAGTGATTTAGTTTCTTCGAAATCAACCATTATATCAATATCGCTATCATCTTTCTCTTCTCCACGAGCAAAAGAACCAAAAATTCCAAAGTAATTAATTTGGTTTTTTTGGCAGTAGTCTTGAAGCTCAATTTTATTGTCGATTAGGAGTTGTTTTTTCATAACTTAATTTTATCAAATATTGCTCATTTTGCATATAGTAGAATTCATTAGCGTTCTAGTATGTTGTGGGTTTAAAATGTTTTTTTGAGGTAATATATAAATTAGATATTGAATCTATTTAGGAGGGAAGTGAAAAAAGTTTCACAGGCAATTTGGCTTGATTCTAAAAAAATTGAAAAACCTGTGAATTTAAGAAAAAAAACTTGGGCTTTTTTAATTTTTGAGCTTGAAAAAATGGATTATGATGATTTAATACAGCATTTAGGGGATTTGGGTTATGGTAATGCTAAAAAATTAGATAAATTCAAAGCATTGAAAATAATTGCTGATTGCCCAGCGCCTTTTCTTTTGAGAATTGGAATTTTAAATTTTGCTGATTTGATGAGTAATACAGTTATTTCTTTAGACGAAGGTGTTGAATATATTATTGATAAAAAAGCGGCAGATGAATTAAAATCAAGTACGCAATCTGTTGATCTAATTAGACTTTACGATAATAAATTAAAAAGGTTTGATCGAAAAGAAATTATCCAATCAATATTTTCAGAAAAAGTTTTTGACCAACTATCTGAAAATTAATAATTATTAGAATTTATTTAAAATATTTTTTTTCCCAATCTTTAAAAATGGCAATAAATTCTTGCCAAAGTTTTTCAGGATCGCCAGGAATGTGATGATCAGGAAGTTCCAAATCTCCCGCGACTGTTGCTATGTCAAACATTTCTTCGTCTTTTTCTATTTCCGGATCGAACATAAGTTCGGCAATTTGATAAGCAGTTTCTTTTCTGTCGATTTCTTTTTTCTCTAGTTTATCTAAAACTTTATTAACAAAATCAACGAATTTTTTTCGTTCTTTGAATTTCTTTTTTTCTTCTTCAGGCGATAAATTTGTTTGTTCTGAAAAGATTTTCATAAAGTGTTTCATATTTTATTTTGAAGAAGTAATATCATTAAATGCTTTTATTACATCTTCCTTCTCAAATTCATCAAGAGCTAGAATATAATCGATTTCTCTGATTTTTTCTGGTTCACAATAAAAAACTAATCCAACTTTATCGGCAATGAATTTCAATTGATTTTTAGAGAGTTTAACTAATTTTTTTTTGAAATTTTCAAATTCTTTTTTAGTAAATTCAGACATATTTGCTCCTATTAATCTTATTTATTGAGTGAGAGGACGAATGCCCTCTCACTCAGAGCTCATTGTTTGTTGACGGGTATGTCAACGGGCTGGCTGTTGTATCCTGGCGTGTCGTAGTTGTGGCCAACCTTTTCTGTATCACAACCACGGTTACTCACTGTTCTCTGGGTGTCTGTGTGGATGACTCCAGTTTTGTCTGGATGTTCTGGTGAAAACCTGATTCTTGTTTCTTTCGAGCTTCCGCCTGAGCCGCCACTACTCCCAGAGCTTTTATCACCTCCCGACGAGCCGGATTCGCCGCCCGATGACGGGCTAGTTCCGAAAATGGCATCCCATAAACCCATTACTGCACCTCTATTTGTGTGCGAATGCATGTGTTCTTATTGCTAAGTATATGTTGTTTTATCAAGCTGTCAAGAGTTCATTACTTTTTTTATGGATTAAAATATTGTATTCAAATGTTTTTTTGAGGTAATATATAAATTAGAGATAGAATCTATTTAGGAGGGAAGTGAATAAAGTTTTGAGGGCAATTTGGAATGAATTTATTGTCTAAAAATTTACTTCTCTATGATTTGTAGTTTTAGTTCCAAAAAATTTGTATCTAGTTCTAAGATTTGTTCTTCTTTGTCTTTTATTTTTAGCCAATCTTCAATTAAATGGCATTTTTCTCCTAGAATTTCTTTTGCGATTTGATACCCCGAAGCGCATGCCGGATACATTCCTTTTCCAGTAAGTCCGGAGGCTAATCCCGCGGCATCACCTGCAAGATAAATATTATCAAATTTGTATCCTTGATAATCATAGTTTATTATTGACCCAGCGAATTTTCCTTTTGAAATATCAATATTATTTTTTTCAATCCATCTTTTCAAATTTTGAGTTAGCAATGGTAGGTTGGGGGATTTGTAATCAACTGCTGCTCCGACAGAAGTAAATTTATTATTTGGAAATATCCAAGCATAACCTTTATCAAATAATTGTTCATCAACAAACATTTCGAAATCAGGATAAACCTTGGGAATGGTGTAATGGACAGCAGCTATAAATTTTTTTGTTTCGAGGCCAAGGAATTTTCGAACTATTGAAAATGAGCCGTCAGCACCAATTAAATATTTGAAATTTATTTCTAATCCATTAGCGGTTAGTTTATTTTTTTCAATATTTGTTATTTTTTGACCTAATTTAATATCAATATTCTTAAATTCAGAAAGTTCGTTTTTAAGTTTATTTAAAAAATCAGGCCTGCAAATTGAAGAGATCAAGCTCTGGTTAGTTGGCATTCTGTGTTTTTTATTTTTAGTTACGATTACTAGAGGTTTAAGGGAAAAGTTCATGCTTGATTCAGGAATAAATTGTATATCTTCGTCTTCTACGCCATAACCGCAGGGTTTTAATCCCAGTTCATTATTTTTTTCTAAAACCAAAACGTTTATGTTAGAATTTCCTAGCGCTTTTGCACAGTTTAATCCTGCAAAGCTTGCACCGATTATTACAATGTCATAAAAGTTTATTATCTTTTGCATGAGTTAATTTTATTTTAATAAATTGATTTTTGCAATAAATTTTCTTTTGTTATTTGAGTTGATTTAATTAATAAATCGAGCTAATTTAGAGTTAATGAAAAATCAAATAATAAAAATTGGAAAACCTGTAAATTTAAAAAAAAGACTTGGATTTTTTTAATTTCTGGGCTTGAAAAAATTGATTATAGTAATTTATTACGGTAATCATCAGGTTAAAATCGTTCACGGAACAGAAATATTTCGTTAATAAATTCTTTTGTCATCGATATTAATCTATTTAGTCTTTGATTCATTCTCGATCAAAAATGGGTTGAAATTTGTTTTGTCATCAAAAGCGTCTTCCTTTTCCTCTTTTTTCAAAAAGCTTACAACTCGATAAGTCAAGGGGGTCATGATAACTTCTACACCCGTTTTGAATAAATAATTTGAAATAATAATTGTCAAGACAATGCCTGGGTTAAGGATTCCAATAAACGCAATACTAACAAAGAGTACAGAATCAACAAGTTCCCCCACTAAAGTCGATCCTATCGTCCTAGTCCATAACCATTTTCCCTTTGTAAAGACCTTCATCTTCGCCAAAATGTAGCTATTTGTAAATTCTCCAGCCCAGTATGCTATTAATGATGCTAGCACAATACGAGGAACTAAACTGAACAAGGCTTTAAATGCATCATTCCACTGCCAACTTTCATTTGGCGGAATTGCCGCCACAATAGCAAGCGTAATAGCCATAAGTATTGCCGAGATAAAACCGGTCCAGATAACCTTGCGTGATCCCGAATATCCGTACACCTCAGTTAATATATCGCCAAAGATATAGGAGAGAGGGAATAGTAATGTGCCACCATCAAATACAAAAGGGCCAATATTAATAATTTTGGTTGAGGCAATATTGCTGATTAACAGAACAGCTACAAAAAGGCCGGTGATTATAGGAAACCATTTATAATTTTCTAATTTTCTTTCAGAGTTCTTCATAATTCATACATTTAATAATTAATATTGTTTAATTTGTATAATCTGGTAGGCTGTTCTAACACGAACAGCCTACCATGGAGATAGTGGGGAGATGAAGCTCATCGCTTTTTGGACCGTTTCATCGATAGGTTTCTCATTGCACAGAACTATCCAATGAATTGGCTTCACAGAGAACGTTTCTATTAGTCGATCGAAGCACTCTTTATCGGCAACGTTTTTCTCAGCCATTCCTAGTTGAGTGTTGTCGAAATCAAGTAGGGCTGTTTCTCTGTTCGAGAACCTTTCAATCGCCACTTCTGGAGAAGTTTCTAGATATATCAACTTCAAATCAGTGTAGCGGTTCAGTATCCCTAGTAATCTTGGATCCAGATCAGGAACAAACTTTCCATTAACAAGCCCTGCTGATTTGCGAAGTGCTTTGGTCCGTCTAATGGAGAAATGTCCGTCAATAAGCAGTAGCTCGCTCTTTGATGCTAAAAAACGCATCAGCACGAGCCAAGCGGCTCGTTCAATAAAGTCGTCGTGGTAAGGACCAATCTGATCCCAACCTGAGAGTCCCTCTGTTCCCCCAATCTCGACTACGAGTTGACGTTGCTTGGCTGTTAGGCAGCCAGTCATACTTTGTATGACCGAGCATAGTGTTGTTTTGCCGGCACCATGATTACCTCCCACTACTGCTACCTGTTTCACGCACAGCACCTCCTTATCTGTGAATACTCCATCTAATATACTAGATACCGAACTTTTGTCAATACAAATCGACAAGCCCTACTTCTTATCTTGAAATGATAATCTCACTAAATCCAGATATATAATTTTTTTCTATATTATACGATGACAGTACCTTGACTTTTTCTTTCTTTTTGACCTCCACAGCTTTGTTTTTATTGTTCATTATTAATTCGATAAGTTTAATTAGTTCTTTTGTATTGTGTTTACACAAAAAACCATTTTGCCAGTTTTGAATTATGCTTGTGAAGCATTGGATGTTGCTGTTGATAGTATATAAATCTTTATGAGAAATTAGTACTGCTTCGTTTGGAACAATTGGACTGAAATCTCTAAGTGGCATATTAATCAAAAATTTTGTGTTAGAGTATCTTAATAGATACTTTGGAAGGTCTGGCTCATAATCAAAAAATAAATAAATTTGTGAATTATCTTTTGCAATTTCTGCAAGATTGTTTTGAATTTTTTCAATAAATGCTTCATCGCTAAAACTAGAAGCAATTAAAATTCCTATAAAATCGTCGTGCTTCTTGCAAAACTGAATCATACAATTTAAAGAAAAATCCAGTCCTTTATATTCGTCAGCCCTTGCGTATGAAAAAATGATTTTTTTATCGAGAGGGATCTTTTTTTTGGCTAGAAACAATTTAATTTGTTGTTTAGTTAATCTGGTGTATTTTTTAAGTTCATTAAAATTTAGACCATTCCTAAACTGAATCACCTTGTTATTGGGGATTGCAAGCTTCTTCTTTATTATTTCATCAACTGACTTAGATATTGATCCCAGAAAATAATTTGGTAATTTTTTTATTTTTGAGATTGCTTGATCCTCCCAACTACGAAGATCTTTTTCGTTACAATAACTTTGTTTGTGTACGCCAGCTAAGCTATGAGGAATCCAAACATTAATTAGATTCTTTTGATCCGTTAGAACTCCTGCAAAAATTGAGTCATTGGCTAAAACTATATTTTCGCCGGAATTATTATCCGAAATATGATGAATAATGCCAATAGCTTCTTTGTTATATTCTTTCCACAAAACCAGATCAAAATAAGAGTTATTGAGAGATTTACGTCTTTTAATATAGAAATTATTACTCGAATTTCTTTTTGTGTCAGACAGAGATATTACAAACAAACTCAATAATATTCCTCGTTTAGCAAAGTAGGCTCTAACGTTAGACCATGACTTTGCAAAGTTTTGCGCAATTGTACCTACCCCGCAACGAGTTTCGGTTATTCCATCTTCGGTTAGATAGATAATATTAAATAATTTTTTTGAGTTCATCTTCAACTTTTTCTAGTAAATTCACTTTGTCATGTCCTGAGGTAATATAAATAACATTTTTTTTATTTTTAAAAAATAATTTATAAAAATCACTGCAATGTTTCATTCCTTCTGAACCACTCCATACATCCTCAATTATAGTTTTTCTTGGACGATTAATAAGGCTGAATTCTGGAGTTTGATTCAAATAAATATAATAATCTGGTTCATATAACTTATGTTCTTTTAGGGCGGTTGCAACCCATTTTTTCTTCTCCTTAAAATTTCTGGCCAATTTAAATTTTTCTGCCACATAATCCCAAGCCAACATAGACGGGTACCCTCTATCAATAACTGAATTTTTTCTACTTCTTTGGGCTAGATAATATTTTTCCTTTGTTTCTTCAAATATTTTTTCTTGACTATCAGAGATAGCAGACTCGTCTAAATGTCCCAATGACTCATTTACTTTTTCAAAATTAAATCGGTCTCGTAGCAAATCTGCAACTGTGGTTTTACCACTAGCCGGAAGACCTTCAATTACGAATATCTTTTTCATTTAGTTGAAGCTCCTTTTCTCCCTTAACCCTTTTTTCCCAAGGGAATCTAATCCATTTTAAGTGGGGGCAAATAAAAGCCACATAAAGACTAACGCCATAATTTGAAGAAGACATATCAAACTTTTCGTCAATAACAATGGAGCAGATACCAGTGAGAGTGGATCCGCCTTTCTTAATCTTGGCAATTGCCCCGTCTATTGTCACCCCTTTAAAAATAATATCTTCTACAATGAGATAACGTTTACCTTTTTTAATTTTTGAGCTCATCCCAGTTTCCACAAACTCGCAGTAATCATGCGGAGTGTTTGAGGCAGTTCTTTTGCCTTGATAGAAAGATAAATCGCGCTTGACAGTATGATGAGAGATGATTGCAGCGGGAACCATGCCTCCTCGAGCCATAACTAAAATCTCATCAAAAGAAGAAGCATCAAGAGACTCAATACTCTTCAATACGCCATTAAAAATATTGTCCCAGGAGAGGCAAATCACTTTTGACTTATTGCTCATTAATTTTGGCTTATTTGCAAATTTCATTTGTTGATTACTACAAATGCATCAAAACTACCTTTGAAAATGGATACTTTTTTGATGTTATATGTGGCACCTAATTTTTTAATCTTACCCAAAATATTAATTAGTTTTTTTTCCTCAATGCTAGTGATTTTTCCAACTTTTCTGGTTTTATTAACACCAAAATAGTCATCTTTAGTTTCAACAATAATATTAAATAATATGTATTTTTTGCTCATTGAATACATCTTAAAAATATTGTATTCCAAATATTTTTGGAAAAATCTTGTTTTCGAATTTAATCCACCTAAATTAATTACTAGGTCGTATTGAGCTTTAGGGTTGAAGGAAAGAAAATTTTCCGTTTTAACATCTAGTGAATTATTCTTATTCTTGACATAATTAATAAACTCTGGCACAATATCAATTCCAGTATACTGAACTTTTTTGTTACATTTGTCTTTATAAAAATAATAGAAATTGCCAGTTCCGCAACCAACATCAAAAATAGAGAAAACTTTTGCGCAATCAATTATGCCAATTGAGTAATTGAAAAATTTTAGACTGCCCTCCTTATCTCTCCAGTCTAAAGACTTTTCCGAGATGCCTGATTTTTTTATTCTTGCTTGATAGTAAGAAATTATCTTGTTTGAATCAAGTTGCCATTTTTCTAACAGAATTTTTTTATTCAAATTTTGATTCATATATTAGGATTCATATTTTAGTTATTTATACAACAATTAGGGGACTTCGTCAAAGAATTGGAAAACTCTATTTTATTCTTAGCCTTGAAAATGCTATATTGAGATTAAAGACAGAATGATTAATTGTTATTTATTATATTTCCAATGAAAAAAGTTAAATCTATATCGGCAGGTGGACTTATCTCTAGAAATTTTCAGGACAGGTTAGAACTTCTTTTAATTACAACTCTTGATGGCAAATTGACGATTCCAAAGGGTCACATAATTGGAACTGAGACATTTGAAGAAACTGCTGTCAGAGAAATCAAGGAAGAAATTGGGCTGAAAGAAGCTGCTGTTACCGGTTCTTTGGGAGATATAACTCGAGATGGTATGGAACCTAGCGGGGAATCCTCATTAAAAGAAATCCATTTTTTTCTTATGAAAGGATCTGGTTATACTTATCTTCATGAAGAAGATTATGTTTGGATAGAGTTTGATCGTGCGTTGAAACTTATGCAATGGAAAGAAGAAAAAGAACTGATTGAAGAGAATAAAAAGAAAATTGCCAAGAATGTCTCTGACTATTTTTCCAAAAGCGATTTATCATTACTGTGGGATAATCAATACGCCAATTATCAAAAAAGAGATGAATTCGCGTTGAAGCCATATAATATAATAGAAGAAACGCTAAGCAAGCTCACACCTAGCGCTACTATCTTTGAGTTGGGAACGGCCACAGGGAGAGATGCCCTAACTTTCGCCAAAGCTAAAAAATCTAAAATTTTTGGTATCGATATATCCTTGCACGCCATTTGTAAAATGTGTGAAAACTTTATGTCTTTTGAGCTAGATCACCTGTTAACAACAAAAGTAATGGATGCAGGAAACATTATTGAATCTGATTTACCAAAAAAAATAGATATATTTTTTGCCAGATTTGCCTTGAATCTTTCTGATATGAAAACTTTTTTTCTCATCAATGAAATTATAAAAAAAATGCCCATTGGAGGATATGTAATTATTGAGGGCAAAACCAAACAAGACTATGGTATCCTAGAGGGCAAAAAATTAGGACCAAATGTTTATAGAGATAAACACGGCTTCAATATCAGAACATGGGACGAATCATATGTTAATGAATATTTTGTGAAGAAACTCAAGCTAAAATTAGTAAAATATAAAAAAGCTAGCTTTTTATGGGGACAGAACAGGGCCAATGTCGCCTATTTTGTTCTGCAAAAAACCAGAGAATATTGTTATTGAGAGAAATTATTAATTAATGTTAAAATAAAAATATGAAGAAAGTTTTGAAAGTGATTTGGAATGAGTTTATTTATGGGGGGCATTTGCTTGCTCTGGGACCAGTAGCCATTAATTTATCTGTGATGACTGCTTTAAAATTACCTATCAATTTTTTTATTTTAGTTGGAGTATATCTTCTATCATATATTGTTTATTTTTTCGATCGAATTCAGGATTATGATTTAGAATCATCTCAATTAAGAAAGGATTTGTATAAATTTCATTTTAAATATCGTATTTATATTTCTGTAACAGTAGTTATTGCCTTATTATTATCAATGTATGCAGCCAGCATGCAAAGTTTTTATTTGTCTTTACTATTTATTATTTTAGGTTTTTTCTACGGTATTTTTTTTAAAAAATTAACTCATATTATAATTGGATTTAAAAGTTTTTTTGTCGCAATTCTTTATTCTGGCACGATTTTGTTTACTCTTTCAGTCATCCCAACCGTTAATAGTTTTGGGTTAAAGCTGATTCTGATTTTATTCTTTTTTTATTTTATGCGATGGTTTATTAATACATCTTTTTGTGATGTTAAGGACAGGGAAGTGGACAAGAAAATTGGTTATAAGACTTTGGCTGCAGTTTTAACCAACAGAGTTTTTTTAATAACAATTCATATAATTAATCTTTTTTCATTAATGTTTTTAGTTATAATGATTTATTATTTTAAATTACCTTATTATTTATTTGGGTTATCTTTAGTTTTTCCTTTCACTGTCTTGTATTTAAATTTATATCAAAAACAGTATGATTTACAGAAATTAACAAATATATGGGCTGACGCAGAAGTTATAATTTGGTTATTTGTATCAATAGGAGGGTTTAAATGGGTTTAATAGGGTTAGTTTTATTAGTGATAATAATTTTAACTGGTGGAATTTTAGGAATAGCTGTTTATAGCAGCAATAAAAAATCGATTGTTGGCAAATTTTTTCTATTAACATCCATTAGCATTCTTTTGTGGAATATTTTTGGTTATTTAGGATATTGGACAAGTTCAGATCAATATATAACTATTTTTTTTAAATTAAATTACTCAGCAGTTGCACTCTGTTTTTTGTCATTTTATTATTTTTCTGTGCACTTCCCAATCGAATTAAAAGAACGAAAACTAATCGATTTTTCTATATATTTTTTAGGATTTGTTTTTTTAATTTTATCAATATCAAGTAATTGGATTATTAAAGATGTAAATCTTCTGAGTGATGGTTCTATCAAAATGCAAACTGGATTTCTAGGGAATTATTTTTATCTTTACACTTTTATAGTGACTATTAATATTATTTACTCATATTTTAAAAGATATTCTTCATTAGATAGTGATATAAAATTAAAAGTGAAGTTTTTTATAATAGGAACTTCTTTGTGGGCTTTATTTAATGTAATTTTTAATATTATTGTTTCGGTTTTTGGAAATAATTATCGCTATACCCAGCTTGGTGATTTTTCAGCAATATTTTTTATTGGCTTCACGGCTTATGCGATTTTGAAGCATCAATTATTTAATATCAAAGTCATTGCAACTGAAACTATTGTCGTTTTATTATCGATTGGCTTATTAGTAGAAACTTTTTTGTCCAATACTGTTGGGGAGGGTCTTATTAAAGCGGTGGTGTGGATTCTTGCGACTTACGGGGGATATAGATTAATTAAAAGTGTTAAATTGGAGATTCAGCAGGCAGAAGATTTAAGAGCAGTTACTAAAAAGTTAGAAAGTACAAATAAAGATCTAAATGTTGCCAATGAAGAACTCAAAAAACTTGATAAAACTAAAGATGAGTTTATTTCAGTTGCAAGCCACGAATTAAATACTCCGCTTGCGGCTATAGAAGGTTATTTATCGATGATATTGGATGAACATATGGCTAAGGTAGATACGAAGGCAAAAGAGTATTTGAAACGCGCTTATCAATCGTCAAAACGTCTTGCAGCACTTATTATGGACCTGCTTAATGTATCGCGTATTGAACAGGGAAGAATTCATCTTCAATATGTGGAAACTAATATCTGCGATTTAATTGAAGAAGTTGTTCATGAGCTTGAAATCAAAGCTGACCAAAAGAAAATTAAAATTAGTTTTGCCTGCCCTGCAAAAGAAATTCCAAAAACATGGCTTGATCAAGCTAGATTTCATGAAATTATTACAAATTTAACCGGAAATGCAATTAAATTTACTGAAAAGGGAGGCGTGGTTGTTTCTGCAAGCATGAAAGATGATAAGGTTACAATATGTATTAAAGATAATGGTATTGGAATTGCAAAAGAAAATTTAGAAAAATTGTTTCATAAATTTAGCCAAGTTAATCGAGAAGAATATGAAAAGCAGGGTTCCGGGCTTGGGCTGTATATTTCCAGAAGCTATGTAGAACTTATGAATGGTAGAATTTGGGCAGAAAGTGAAGGAGAAGGAAAGGGTACTTCATTTTTTGTCGAAATACCAATTCTAAAAAAGAAACCTTTTGACCCTAACGAAGGTGAAGGATCGGTTATAAGATCAACTCCTGATCAGGAAGTGATGAAACAAGTAATGCAAATATCAGAGAAGCATGCGATAAAAGAATAAAAATAGTTTTTAAAGTTCATAAAGTCTATAAAGTCGAAAGGGAAAAAGATTACTTCGTTTTGCTCGCAATGATAAAGGATATGGTAATGCCTAGAGCTAATCACTCTAGGCATTTATGTCTTATGTGAGGCTAGTCGTAGATTGACCAGCCGAGTTGTTTGATAGTGTCGGCAGAGATGCTGAGCTTGACGAGCTCGTTCTTACTGATTTTAGCGTCCCCTCCCCAGTCGATGACTTTCCAGCTATCTTTTGCTTTCTTCAGAAGATATGTCGTATCACCACCATACTGATGTTCTCGGGCGTCAACTACATAGTTTGTAATAGCGGCATAGTCGCCCGCGATCTTCTTCTGTCTGAACCGATCTTTGTATGGCGGCGGCGTAATGCTAAACGGTGGAGTACATATGTTGTAGTATTCGACCGTTTCCTCAATCGTGAGTATTCTCTTGCTCTTCAGCAGTTTGATCCTTGATTGTTCCCAAAGCCGTTCGGATCTTTCGAGAATCTTCACACCACAGGGGTTGGAAAATGCCATATCTTTAGGGTGTATAATAGGTATTTCCCAACTACGGGAGCCGTAGACATCGGTTATGTAGTATCGCATTGCTTGTGCTGAAGCTATTTCCGATTCAAGAATCCATTTACCATCAGATGATACTTTGTTCACGATGTCGGTGTTAGCATTGATCATTTTCCGTAGCGATGTATAAGATATGCTCAATCCTTTGATCTTTGGTGAAGCATTACCGCACTCTATTTCCCAGCAGTTGTCGGCGACCTGCTTCATGTTTGTTCCGTCGATATTGACCGCATAGAGATATCTCTGGCGGCTGTTAACTTCGGAGATGAAGTAAATCGACTTATTGTCTGGTGAGAAAACAGCTGATTCAATGAGGCAGATTGGACCGGGAAATTTGCCGGTGCAAATGAGCTTGTTGTTTCTGCCGTCTAGGTTAGAAACTTGCAATTCATCTTTCTGCCACCCAATATCAGGGCTTGAAGTTCTCACGATGTACAGCATTTTTGGGTTTGTTGCATTGGTTGATGATGTTGCGACGAGCAATACCAAAGTGACAAAAAACAGGATTCTTTTATTCAAGGAACGGTACCTCCGCGAAGTGATGAGTAGATTATATAACTGAATTGTTTATTTTTCAATAGGTTGGATTGGTTGTTGGAATGACAAATAGGGTTAAAATGATTGCTATATTTCGTTCGAATGATAATTAGTGTTATTATAAAATTAAGTCTAATACGGAATAGTATTAAGTATTAAAAAATAGTTTTTAAAATCTATAAAGTCAGAAAGTAACTGGATTCCAGCTTTCCGCCTAGGTTCGGTGAGATTGGTCACTGTAATGACAGAAGGGAAAAGATTGCCACGGATGACCTCGCAATGACAGAGGGGACTAAAATGGCAAATGAGTTGGAATGTGATAAGAAAATGGTAAGGCCTGAAGCGGGGAGCTTCAGGCCTTTGGTTTTGTGCGAGCCGGCTAGTCGTTGATTGACCAGCCGAGTCGCTTGGCGGTATTGGCAGTGATGTTGAGCTTGCCGAGCTTCCTCTTGTCGATCCCTGACTCATCGGAGAAGTAAACGACTTTCCAGCTACCCTGTGTTTTCTTGAGCAGGAAAGTCTCTTCTTCACCGATTCGATTCCCTCGTGAATCGACCTCCATTCGAGTTATGCTCGCGACATTACCGATCGATTCGCTTTCTTTGAATTCTTCCCTGTTGGGAGAAAGCGGAATCCCGAGCGCGGATTTGAGAAGGCAGTAGTATTCGACTGCCTCCTCAATGCTGTACGATTTCTTCTTGAGAAGGTAATCGATCTTGGACTTAAGTTGCGCTATGTGCAACTTGTCCAACGCCTTCTTTCCGCAGGGGTTGAAGAAGCCGATATCTTGCGTCCTCGTTGCGACCGATAGCCATGTCAGTGAACCATTGGTGGCACTGACATAATATCGGAGTTGCCCTTTTGGATCGGTCCATTGTTCAGCCATCCAACATCCATCGGGGCTGACCTTGTTCTCGATCCTCGAGCCGACTACCAGCATCTTCTGAAGTGAAGCGTAGCTGATAGTTAGACCCTTGATCTTTTGCGGGGAATTTCCCGCTTCGATCTCCCAGCAATTCGCTATCTTTTTCAGCTTCTTGCCATCAAGTGTTGAGCTGTAGAGGTACTTTTGTCTACTGTTCACGAAGTAGATGAAGTATATCTCTTTGTTGCTAGGCGAAAAAGTGGCTGCTTCAACGTATCCCTTTTCGCCATATAACTTGTTTCCGCAGATCGGAAACCAGTTGGTTCCGTCTGGGTTGCATACGACCAGTCTGGTATTATCCCAGCCGGTCCTTTCGATGAAGAACATCTTCGGCTGGCAGAGCGCTGACCCTGATATAACTATGGTCAGCAGAATGATGAAAAACGTGACTTTTCTGTTCAAGATACGCCTCCGTCAAGTAGTGGGTAGATTATACAATAAAAGAGATAATATTTCAATATCTAAGTGAATTTATTTTGATTTTTAAAATTAATGATATGATAGACTTAAGTTTATAAAGTTAAAAGATGAATATTAGTTGGATTCCATCCGCCAGCTGGCGGACTGTCTGGAATGACAAAAGAAAAGATTGCTTCGAATGGATCGCAATGATACGAAAAAATAAAGTTTAAATTTTTAAATTATGACATTGAAAATTGAATTTAAATTTTAAATTAGTAAATTTTAAATTAATTATAAATAAGGAGGTAGATGTATAAAATTATGTTGGTTGAAGATGATAAAATACTTCAGGAAATGTATAATGCCAGACTTGAAGCAGAGAGCTTTGAAGTCAAAGTGGCTGAAAATGGAAGAGAAGCAATAAATCAATTAAAGGATTGGCATCCTGATTTAATTTTGCTTGATATTATGATGCCTGAAATGAATGGAATGGAAGTTTTACATTATTTAAAGTCTGAACCAAAAACAGAAAAGATCCCGGTATTTATTTTGACTGCACTCGGACAATCAAAAGACCGTGAAGCAGGTCTTAAAGCAGGAGCAGATGATTATATCGTTAAGTCCGATCTAATGCCAAAAGAAGTGGTGGAGAAGATTAATCAAGTTCTTAAAGTTAAAAGTTCATAAAGTTTGTAAAGTCTAAAAATGAAAATAAATAGATTTGAGGAAATTATTGCTTGGCAGAAAGCCAGAGAGTTAGTTTTAGATTGTTATGAAACTTTTAATAGTTGTCGAGATTTTAGTTTTTGCGATCAACTTAAAAGAGCAGTTGTATCGATAATGAACAATATTGCTGAAGGATTTGAAAGAAAAAGTAATAAAGAATTTAAACAGTTTTTATTTATTTCTAAAGGTTCATGTGGAGAAGTAAGATCAATGTTAGATTTAGCCATTTCTTTAAACTATATTACTGAAGAAAAATTTGATAAATTGTCTGAACAATCTACTGAAATATCAAAAATTTTATCAGGATTCATAAAAACTCTGTAATTTTTCAAGTTTTCTTACTTTATAAACTTTTAACTTTAAGAACTTTATGGACTTATTGCAGCGAAGGGATTATCACGGCCGTCAGAGCCCACTGATGATGGTGTGACGAATTTTTTATATTCAATTAGACTTTGTATAGCTTTTAGCTTATCGATATCAAATTTAGCGTTTTCAGCGTCACTACTTAAATAATAAACCGTTCCATTTAGAGCAACTGAAACTTTGCCGTCTGAAGGCGAAAGGCTAAGTGATGGCAGGCTGTTAAATCTTTTGCTTGATTCGAGTTTACAGAGAAAGTCTAAAAAATCTGTGTAAGAACCGCTGACAGTTGCTTGATAACCAACAGCAGTTGCATTGATTGTTGATGCGTCAGCTGCTTTAGCGGTTGGTATTAATTGATTGTTTTTTGTTACCGGTTCTTCGGTTTTTGTGGCAGGTGCAGGCTCTGATTTTATTTCTGCATCAAAGGAGATTGTAGGAATTGCTAGATTGGAGCTTTTTGCCAAGTAATCAAGCTCAAGCATAAATGAACTGTTATCTGATTCATCGGGCATTAGATTATCTGCTAAAACTCCCAATTTTAATACTTCGTCTTTGTTTTCAATCAGTTTGTTTATTTCATCATATTTTGTTTGCGTTATCTCCAATTCGGAAGATGTGCTGTCAGATTTATTTTGCCTGTTTGTTAAATTGCTGATTTGAGGAACAATGAAAATAATAATAATTGCTAGCTCAATTAAACTTGAAATAACAAGAATTAATATTAATAGTTTATTTTTTATTTTCATTTGCCTCTTTTTTTGTTTGATCTTCCCATAAAAATGTCATATTAAATGAAACAGTTGTTAGAGTTTCTGTTTGCGTTTCAGTAGTTGAACTATATGATGCTTTTTCGAAATAAGGAGAATCGTCGATTCTTTTTTTAAAGTTTTCTACATCCGGTCTGGTTTTTGTGGTTGCTGTAATAGTAAAAACAAGAGGAGTCCCTGTGATGCTTAAACTATTTATTTGAACATTTTGTGGAACTGTTTTTGAAAATTCTGATATTACTTGAGACCAGAGGATGCGAGAACTTTTTAATTCGGTCAGTGAATCACTTTTATTAAAAATTTTACTTAAATCATTTTTTATCTTTTGTTGATTTTCAATTTTAACATTTAATTGTTCGATTTCTTTAGTGTTATTTATATCTCTCATTTCGTAAACTTCGTTAATATTTTTAAGGATAAACCAAGCAATAAAACTGATTAAAAAAACCGAAAGAGAAATTATAACAATAGCAAAATTTTGTTGTTTATGTTTTATTTTTAATTTTTCCGGTTCAGGCAGTAAATTTATCATTTTACTTTATGTTAATTTTTCTTAAGCTCAAACCAATTGCAACACTGTATTTTAATAAGCTGGGTGACAGGATCTCTTTTGGGCATGAAGTTATATTAAGAAGAGGGTTTGAAATAATTGTTGGAATTTTTGTCATTTCTTGAAAATAATTCGCAACATTAGTAATTTGTGATCCGCCGCCGCAAAGCCTAATTTCTTTTACTACGCCAGAGGATTCAACTCTACTTTGATAATATTTAACCAATTTTATAACCTCATCAACTATTGGTTTTAAACCGTTTGTAATAATATTATTTACATCTTTTGTTTGACCTTCTTGAACTAAGTTGTTTGCAGAAGCTGTAGTATTTTTTTCAGTTGCTTTAATAGCATCGATAATATTTTGAGCGCCGATTGTCAGAGTGCTTGTGGCTTTTACATTTCCTCTATGGGTGATACTAATACCTGTTGCGTCAGATCCGATATCAACTATAGCAATTGGATTTTCTTCACTGGCATTGGTTATTGAACGAGCTAAAGAAATTGGTTTTATTTCAATAAATTGAAGTTTTAATCCAGCAGCTGCAAAAACAAGTGCCAGATCATTTACTAGCGCTTTTGGGGCTGCGATAATTAATATATCCATCTCTTTTTCAATGTGGTTTTGGCTAATTATTTGCCAGTCTAAAACTACTTGATCGATGGGAATTGGAAGAAAATCTTCAGCTTGCCTAGGAATTGATTTTTCTAGATTTTTAATATCGGTGATTAATGGTTGAGTTATCAGTTTAGTAAAAACCAAAGAAGAGGGAAGCGAAGTGCCTGTAATAATTGATGAGATCGGATGTGGTTTTGCGGTTTGCAGAGCCTGCCTGATATTTGTAATCAATGTGTTTTTATCGGATATGCCTTCTTTAGACATGGGTACATTTTTAACTGGAATCTCGTTTATTGAAAGTAATTGAGCTTTTTTCCCTTTTCTTAATACAAAAGCGATCTTGATCGATGAATGACCAATATCAATACCAATAACGGGTTTGTTATTATTGAAAAAGTTCTCGAACAAAACCCCTCCTTGCTAAGTTAAAAGTTGAAAGTCTGTAAAGTTCATAAAGTTCAATGAATAGAAAATCTTTAAGACTAGAAATCAAAGTTTTTAACTTCAAACTTAATCCAATTCTATTCTACTATGATTTGTCAAAAAAAAGAATAAATTCATATTCTGACCATCTTAACTTTATAAACTTTTAACTTTATGAACTTTATGAACTAATTAGTATTCTTCTTCCCAATGGTTGAGAATTATTACAGGTGTGTCATTGGTTGAAGGAGATAGCGCTTCGTTAATTAAATTAGCATCGAAATAAATATCAAGTTGTCTATAATTTAAATAAAAATCTCGGGAAAGAATTCCGCCGGTTATGGTCATAGGAAATCCTGTTGAAATATCGACTCTGCTACCAGCATAAACAAGACCGGTGATGTTTGCGCTTCCAAATCGATCAATAGTAATCTTGGACATTGAGGCTATTCCGGAAGGTTTGCCGTCAACATGATTGATATTTACTGTTCCGAGTATTGTCGGTGTGCCAATATTAATATTTCCTTCGGCAATAAGCATACCGTTGATGGTTAATGTTTTGGCTAAATCAACATCGATTCCTCCTGTTACATAAACCACACCGCTTAAAGTCTGGTTGCCACTTTTGAGAAGATTTTTAAATGCTTGTTGGGTATAAAGTTGGTTTTGTGATTGAGCAAGATTTTTATATGAGTTTACATCAACTGAATTAAAATCGAGTGTTGGCATTGCATTTGAAGCCATGCCTGTTTCGCGAACTCCACCATAAGAAAGGCTGCTTAATGGTCCAATATCAATATTTCTGACTGCTTTTATGTCTTTATCAATATTTACATCAGAAAGAAATTTAATGCTAATATCTCGATTGCTAATGATTGATGAATTGTGAATGTTTAGAATTGATCCCCAAATGTTGATATCTTGTTCAGAGCTGGCTTGACCGCCACCGGTATAAATTGCCCCGTCTTTGTTATAAGGTGGTGGATCAATGGCTTTAGCGACTTGGATTTTTATTTTTCTATTTGAAGTTTTATTTGGTCCGAACTCAAAAGTTCCATTTGATGTAATGGTTGCTACACCTTTGGCACTGTTTTGAATTACAACGCTATATGAGCCATTTGCAGTTAAATTAGTATTTCGAGTGAAGGTGGTTTGACCGTCAGTTGAATTTAAAAAAGTTGCTTTTGCAGTCTCGTCATTTTTAATCATCCAAATGGCTTCATTTGCACCGGCTTCTGCTAAATAAAAACATTTTGTAGCTGATGAAGTATTTTTGGATAGTTTAAATTCTTGATTTATGGTGTTTACCAAATAAAAACCAATCAGACTTAAGGCCGCTGTAAATAATATGACTAAAGGCAAGACAAATGATTTGTTGACAGACCAATTCTTTTTCATAAAATATTTCTGCTCATTACTGTTGTTTCATAATCTTCTTGATAATTTCCTTTTGAAACCAGAAGAGATATGTTGATAGCGTCGCTGCCCCAGAAATCAAGTGATTTGATATTTAATGCAACGATTTCACTCGAATCTGTTGTTTCGCTTGGACTATTTCCGCTGCCATCTTTTGTGTCGCTGAAAACCCAAGTTAATGGGTCAGAGATAAAACTATAATGAGAATATTTTTTAATTAAGTTTTCTTGATCAAGACTGTAGGTAATGTATTGAATTTTATTTATAGTGTGTCCATCTTGAAATTTTATTTCATTTGCAGGAGTGTCTTTTGTTTCCGGGATATTATTGATTATTTTTACTGATTGTCTAATGTCTCGACTCATTCTTTCGATTGCGATTCTTGCATTTTGACGAACTTCAAATCTGGCATTTGTTTTAGACCAAGCGATGCTTGCTAAATCGAAAAGTTCATAAGCTGACACCAGTATAACCATACCAATTGTTATGGCTGCCAAAATTTCGATTAAGCTAAAACCTTTTTGTTTTTTCATTTTCTTGCCACAGTTGTAAATAATTCATAATTTTTATTCTGACTACCTTGTTGCCATGAGATTATAACTTTAACGCTTTTAAGGCCTGTGTCTGTTGGTGTGGAGATAAAGTCTGTATTAATATTTTGAATAATGGTTTGAGATTTAAATTTATAATAAGGGCTAGTAGTGTCTGCTTCGTAATCTACTATTCCGGTATCGCCGGGCGTGATTGTGTCGTAGTTTTGATTTATTTTATTGTCCATAACTGATTGAGCAAGTCCAATGGCAACAGTTGTATTTTCAGTTTGAGCAGATATTTTTGTGCTAAGTGGAATCAAAGCAAAAGCCGAAAGAATTCCAAAAGTGAAGATTCCAATTGCAAGCAAGACTTCGATTAATGAGAATGACTTTAGGACAGATCCTTGTTTCATTGTTGCCTAATTGTTCCTATAGGGTTAATAACTATTGTTTTTGTGATTCCTGTTGGGCTATTTAAAGTTATATTGCCAGAATGAATTGGAGTTGAATCAGATTTGAAAACAAATTGATTGTTGATGACATTTATCTCTACTTTTAGATTTGTTTCGATATCTTGAGTCCGAATAATTGTTTCAGTGCTATCATCATTTATTTTAATAAGTGAATAAGAGGTTGGATTTGATGCTTGGTTAAAACGAATACAGTGGAGTAGTTGAGAAGTGGTTGCATCAGATTGAGCGTTTCTTAAGTCGCCGATTAGGTTATTGGAGGTCCCTCTGATGTCAAGTTGTGATTTGATATTGGAATAAGATGGAACTGAAATAACAGTAACTATTGAAATAATGGCAACCACGGTAATGATTTCAAGCAATGAAAAAGCCTTAGTCGGTTTCACATTGCTCCTACTAAACCATATATTGGCATTAAAACTGAAATTATAACAAAGCCAACTCCAATGCCTAAAACAATCATAATTACAGGTTCAATTATTGAAGATAAATTTGAAGTAACTATGTCAACTTCGCTTTCATAATAGTCAGATAAAGTTTCAAGAACATAGTCTGTTTTACCTGATTTTTCACCGACTTTAAGAAGCGAAGGAACGAGATGAGGAAAAAGTTTGTTTTCCTCAAATATTGCTGAAAGAGGCCGACCGGCTTTAATTTCTTCGCAGGTTTTATCTAATTTTGTTGCATATATCGAATTATCAATTACCTGACCAACAGTTGTAAAAATTTGATTAATTGGAACTCCTGATGAAATTAAAGTATATGCGCTTCTAGCAAATCTAGCAGCATAAATTTTTTGAAAAATTCCGCCAAGAATTGGAGCTTTAATTTTAAATAAGTCAAAATAATGACGGCCCGAGTTTGTTTTAATAAATTTCATAAATCCAATTGACAGGGCGATAACTGCAACCAAGAGAATATACCAATATTTTACTAAAAATCTGCTTGTTCCAAGCAATATTCTAGTAATCATCGGTAGTTTTACCCCAGTATCATTAAAAACTTTCTCAAGTTGGGGCATTACGAAAATCATTATTAATGTTGCAACAACAAGTAAAGTAACAAAAATTAAGGCCGGATATGTCATAGCGCTTTTTACTTTAGCTGTTAGCTTATAGTTTTTATCAAGTTGTTCTGACAGGTTGAGCAAGACTATGTCAAGTTTTCCCGATTCTTCACCTGATTTTATTATACTGGTGTAAAGGGGCGGAAAAACATCCGGATGCTTGGCTAAGCTTTTGGAAAAACTTTGTCCTCCTTTAATATCGTTTGCAATTTCACCAATAATTTTTTTAAATTTAGGTTTTTCAAACTCATCGGCAATTGAACTTAGTGCATCAACAACGGAAAGTCCGGATTTAATCATTATTGCTAGCTCTTTTGTGAAAATGATTTTATCTCGCATGCTGACTTTGTTGAAAAAAGGTAAATTAAGTCCATTTTTAGTTTCTTTTTTCTCGGTAATATCTGCAACCACAAGTTTTTTTTCTTTTAAAATCACTGCAGCGCTTTTTTCATCTGTTGCATCAATAATACCTTTTTTGATTTCGCCTAATTTATCGTAAGCAATATATTTAAAGATCATATTGTGAAATTCCTAATTTCTAATTCCTAATTTCTAATTAACTTTAAATTTCGGATTAATCCTTTGTTACTCGCCAGACTTCTTCAAGAGTTGTATCGCCACTTATGACTTTTGTTATTCCATCAAGAAATAGTGTTGACATTCCTTGTTTTATTGCCAATTCTTTGATTTTATCAATTGACACATCTCGCGTGATAATTGATTTAATTTCCGGTGATAATGGAAGCACTTCAAATACTCCAATTCGACCGTGATAACCGGTTGAATTACAGGATGGGCATCCAGCTCCTTTGTAAAGTTTTGTTGGCATCTCGATATTATAAATTGAACCAAGTTGAGCTTTGATTTCATCGATTTGTTGCAGTGTTATGGCTATTTCTTGTTTGCATGATTTACAGATCTGCCGACAAAGTCGTTGAGCAATAATTACATTTATTGACGAGTTGATCAGAAAAGGCTCGATGCCCATATCAATAAGTCTTGGAATAGCTCCGCTGGCATCGTTTGTGTGAAGAGTTGATAATACAATGTGTCCGGTAAGAGCTGATTGAACTGCCATTTCCGCTGTTTCCTTGTCGCGAATTTCCCCAAGCATGATGACATTTGGGTCTTGCCTTAAAATAGTTCGGAGTCCGCTGGCAAAAGTATAGCCGATTTCTGAATTTACTTGGCTTTGATTGATTCCATTCATTCGATATTCTACTGGATCTTCAAGAGTAACAATGTTTATATCGTCGCTTTTTATCTGATCAATAATTGCATAGAGCGTGGTTGTTTTACCTGAACCGGTTGGACCGGTAATTAAAACCATACCATGCGGTTTTTTGATATCCGAATCTAAAATTTCATAACCCCTGTCGCGCAAGCCCAAATCTTTAAGAGTTAATACTCCGCTTGTTTTGTCTAAAATTCTCATTACGATTTTCTCGCCATTCACAGTTGGCAAGGTAGAAACGCGAAAATCTATTTCTTTTTCATCAAGAATTGTTTGGAATCTGCCGTCTTGAGGCATTCTTTGTTCGTCGATTTTCATATTGCAAAGAATTTTAATACGAGAAATAACGGCCGGTTGAATTTCTTTTGGCAAGGTTAAAACTTTACGTAGGATTCCGTCTAGTCGATATCTTACTTCAAGGTTTTCTTCGTTTGGTTCAATATGAATATCTGATGTTTGTTCGCGAACCGCTTGTTTTATGATTGAGCTGACAATTTTTGATGCAGGTGCTGATTCGCTTAATTCTTCATTTAGTGGTTTTTTGATATGCTCTTTTTTTGGTTCTTCGACTTTGACAATTTCTTCAAGTTCTTCTTTATCGCCGGAGTATTGGTTTAAAACATGGTTTAGATCATTTTTTGTGCAAATATTTGGAATAATTTCATATCCGGTTGATTTTCTGAAAAGTTCAAGTGTTTCGGCATCTTCCGGATCAATCATAGCAACAGTTAGTATTTTGTTTTCAAGTTTAATCGGAACGGCTTGATATTTTTGAGCAATTTTTTCCGGAATTATTTTTAGAATTTCAGGTGGAATTATGGCATTAGTCAGGTCGATATATGGTATTGTGTTTGACGGGCCGGAGAAAGATGGTTTTTGGGTAATTTCGGGAGTGGAATTGATCGAATTTTCGATTATTTGTGGTTTTTCATTTTGTTTAATATTTGAAAATGAAACAATTTTACCATCCAGAGTAATTTGTTGATTGCCTTGTCTGTCCGGCATTAATTTTAAGATACCTAAATTGCCAAGATCAATTTGACCTGATTTATTTAGAATTGCTCGAATCGATTTTACTAAAAAATCCACATCAATCATGGCTTGATTGGGAGTAATACCAGTTTTTTGAGCCAAGAGATTTATAAAATCGCGATAAAGCACAGCCCTCCTTGCTAAGTTAAAAGTTGAAAGTCTGTAAAGTCCATAAAGTTCAATAAGCAGAATATCAGAAGATTTTATAAGTTAAAAGTTGAAAGTCAGTAAAGTCTTGAATATGTTCGGTGTTATTAAAAATTACTTAGCACCGGCGGACCTATATGCGTAATTTTCAACAACACCTCATATTTAGAGATTATAAAGTTAAAAATTGGAATTTTTAACTTAAAATTTCTTCTGACTTTATTTTACTATGATTTGTCAAAAAAAAGAATGACGACTAAACTAAGAAAGTAAATATCTAATTTCTAATTTCTAATTTTTAATTAATTCTCCAATGATCAAATTATTAGAATGTTTTTAAAGAAAGTTAGAAATTTATATTCTTATTTATTCAATTTATTTTAGAAATTAGTTATTAGTAATTAGAAAATTATATTTATGGCTTTATATCAAAAATTTCGTCCGCAAAAATTTAATGATGTTGTTGGACAAGATCATATTGTTTATTCTCTGTCAGGTGCAATTTTATCTGATAGGATTTCTCATGCTTATTTATTTACCGGTCCAAGAGGACTTGGAAAAACTACTCTGGCTAGACTCATGGCTAAGGCAATTAATTGCCAAAATAGAAAAAGTGATGAGAATGAGCCATGTGGAAAATGTCAAAGCTGCCTTGAAATTTCAAATGGTTCTTCCTTGAATGTAATTGAAATTGATGCCGCTTCAAATAGGGGTATTGATGAGATTCGGGATTTAAAAGAGAAAATTAGATATTTACCATCTGGCGCAAAGTTTAAGATATATATTATTGATGAGGTTCATATGTTGACTGAACCTGCTTTTAATGCACTTCTTAAAACTATTGAGGAGCCGCCAGCTCATGCGATTTTTATTTTAGCAACAACCGATTTACATAAAGTTCCTTTAACAATTGTTTCAAGATGCCAGAAATTTGATTTTCATCGAGCCGGTCCTCAAACAGTAAAGAGTAAATTAGATAAAATTGTTAAATTAGAAAAATTTGATATTACACCTGATGGAATTGACTTGATTTCGAGATTAGCTGAAGGGTCGTTTCGCGATGGGGAGTCTATTTTAGAACAAATTAGTTCTGTTAGTGATGGCCAGCAAATTACATCTCAAAAAATTGAAAATTTACTTGGTATTTCACCGAAAGTTTTCCGTTTGAATCTTTTGAAATTAATCAATACGGGAAAAATTCGCGAAACTATTACTCTTATTGAGCAAGAAAATAGTCGGGGATGCGATATGAAGCAGCTTAACATCGATTTGATCGAAACGCTTAGACAGTTTTTACTTGCAAAAGTCGGAGTTTTGGATATTGATTCTGAAGAAAAAGAAGTTGCAGATATGTTGAGCATTGAACAAATCACATATTTGATTGAAAGACTAATTCAGTGCGGAAGAGATTTAAAAAATGATTTAATGTCGCAGCTGCCGCTTGAAATGGCTTTGATTGAATTTATTAATAAATATAAAAAAGATGAAGTTCAAGAAGATGAAATAAAGAGAGAAATTTCTGCTCCAAAAATTAAAGAAGTTGAAGCTGTGAAGAAAGTTGAAGCTAAAAACAATTTAGATGTTACAGACGAGATATCAAAAAAAACCGTTGAACCAATAGTTGATGGGTTGATTGATAAAGAGAAATGGTTAGAACTGCTTGAGGCTCTTAAGCCTTTAAATCATTCTTTGTACACGATTGTTAGTGATTCAAATGTGATTGGTGTAAATGATGGAGTAATAAAAATTGAAGTTAAATTTAAATTTCATGCCGATAGAGTAAATGATAAAAATTTAAAAAAAGATTTTGATGCGGTTACAGAAAAAATTTTTGGTCGTCCGATGAGAATTCAGGCTGAAGTCGCGGCAAAAGTTAAAAAAGAAGAACTAAACGAAAGAAAAGAGGATGAAATTCTTGGTGATGTAGCTGAAGTTTTTGGAGTTGATCTTTGATGTTGTTATTTTAAATTTAAAAAGGTTTACCCGGCGCGGATGCGCCGGGTTTGGTCCAGCAGTAGAAGAATTCAGTCCTCCCCCCGTTTGTACGTCCTTACCATTTAAGAGGCAGGTGCACGGGGGGAATCAGCATTTTATGACGTTATGCAATGTTTTCTCCTTTCCTCTACAAATTTGGAGACCTATGTATTGTATATTTATTTTGTCTCTTTGTCAATAATTAACACAATTCACCTAATTCACAAGTTTGACGATTTAAGACAATCAAACTAAGTTAAGATTATGGCGCGAAAAGATGAAAAACTGAATCAACTAAAATTGCCTCCTCAAAACATTGAGGCAGAAAAGAGTATTTTAGGTTCTATTCTTTTGGATAAAGATGCGATTTTGAAGATTGTTGATTTTTTAACAGAAGATGATTTTTATTTGACCGAACATAAACTTATTTATGGTGCAATGGTTAAATTATTTGAAAAAAGATCTCCAATTGATCTGGTAACGCTATCTGATGTTTTAGAATCTGAAAAACATTTAGACAGGGTTGGGGGCGCAGATTTTTTAAGCTCGCTTGTAAATGTGGTGCCAACAGCAGCTCATGTGATTGATTATGCAAGAATCGTTTCAGATAAATCATCAAGGCAAAGGCTTATTTCTGCCGGTACTAAAATTGTTGAAATGGCATATAATGAAGAGATTGAAACTGCCGAGGTGATGGATAAATCAGAGCAGCAATTATTTAATGTGAGCCAAAAACAGGTTAAAGATAAATTTATTCCGATTAAAGATGTTTTAGTTGATAGTTTTAATAGATTGGATAAAATTCATAAGGAAAAAGGGACTTTAAGAGGAGTGCCATCGGGTTATAAGGATTTGGATAATTTACTTTCCGGTTTTCAGCCGTCAGATTTGTTAATTTTAGCAGCTCGTCCTTCAATGGGTAAAACATCTTTTGCTTTATCGATAGCGCAGCATGCAACAATTGATGAAAAAGTCGGAGTTGGTATTTTTTCTCTTGAAATGAGCAAGGAGCAGTTGGTTGATCGTTTGATTTGTTCTCAAGCCGGAGTTGATTCGTGGAAGCTTCGAAATGGACATTTGAGTGATGATGATTTTAGAAATGTAGGTTATGCAATGGGGCATTTATCTGAAGCGCCTTTGTATATTGATGATTCGCCAATGCTTACAGTGTTAGATATTAGAACCAAAGCTAGAAGGTTGATGATGGAACAACCGCTTGGGTTAATTATTATTGATTATTTGCAGCTTATTTCAGGTTCATTTAAAAGTGATGGAAACAGAGTTCAAGAGATTTCAGAGATTTCTCGAGCATTGAAAGGTTTAGCAAGAGAATTAAATGTGCCGGTGATGGCTCTTTCACAGCTTTCGCGTGCGGTTGAACATCGTGATAAAAAAGTGCCGCAGCTTTCTGATCTTCGTGAATCGGGCTGTTTAGCTGGCGATACTTTAATTTACAATGCTAAAACCGGACAAAATGAACAGATTAAAAATTTGGTTGGAAAGGAATATGTTTGTTTGTCTCTTAATGATAAGAATAAATTAGTAAATACAAAATCTAGTAGGATTTTTTCAACTGGTAGAAAACAAATTTATGAATTAGTAATGGCTAGTGGTAAGCGAATCAAGGCGACTGCAAATCATAAGTTTTTGAAATTTTATGAGTGGGTTAGGTTAGATCGGTTGAGTGTTGGTGATTTTTTGGCGACTCCTCGGGAAATAAGATTTTCAGATTCAACTCAAGATATTTCTGATAATAAAATTATTTTATTAGCTCATTTAATTGGTGATGGCTGTTATTTGTCGCATCAACCTTTGCATTATACTAATGCTGATCCGCAATGTCTTAAAATTGTTGACGAGGTTTCTTATGATGAGTTTAAAACCAAAAACAGATTAGTTAAGCAACAGAATTGGTTTCATTTGTATTTATCCGCACCAATTAAATTAGCACGAGGCAGAAAAAACCCTATTATAAAATGGTTAGATGAAGATTTGAATATTTTTAATCAACGATCTGGAGAAAAAAGAATTCCAAAAATAGTTTTCTCTCTTGATAATAAAAAAGTATCTTTATTTATTAGTCATTTATTTGCAACTGATGGAGGATTAACAAAATCATCTGGAATTTGGAGGCTTCACTATGCTTCAAAAAGTAGAAGGCTGATCGAAGATTTGCAGCATTTATTGTTGAGATTTGAGATTCTTTCAAGAATTAAAGAAAATAAGAAAAAAGGATATGCAATTGTCTATGATTTAGTAATTTCGGGATCAGATAACCAGCTAAGTTTTTTGATAAATATCGGAATATTCGGAGAGAAGGAAAAAAATGTTAAACTTGCTATTGCTGAATTAAGAATGATTAATTCTAATACAAATGTTGATATTATACCATCTGAAGTGTGGCAGAAAATTAAAGATGGCTTTATGAAACTAAATTGGTCTGCGCGGAAGTTTCATCAAGAAATGAATTGGGCTTATAGCGGCACGCAAAGATATAAAAATGGCTTATCCAGAGATCGTTTGGACAAAATTGCCGAGGTTCTTAAAAATAATGAATTAAAACAAATTGCTGATTCCGATATATTTTGGGATCAAATTAAAGAAATAAATAAGCTGGGTGTTGAAGATGTTTATGATATAACAATTCCTGATAGTCATAATTTTATTGCAAATGATATGATCGTTCATAATTCGATTGAGCAAGATGCAGATGTAGTGATGTTTATTTACCGAGAAGATTATTACGAGGCTGATACCGAAAGAAAAGGTATTACTGATATTTTAATTAGAAAACATAGAAACGGTCCCATTGGATCAGTTGAACTATTTTTTGTACCGGAACAGATGACGTTTAGATCAATTGATAAAAAAAGATCAGTGCCGAGTGAGATAGAATAGGTTTTTTTAAAAGGGACAAGAATTAATAATTGGAATGTAAAAGCCTGTGGATAACTCAAAAATTATTGCTCAATTATTTGTGGAAAAATGAGAGATTTTTTTTGTTTTAAACCTGTTGTTTAGATTGATTGCTACCTAAACCCTTGACAAATATTGCTAAGCGTATCATAATGATTAGATTTGATGAAAAGCACATTGAAAGACAAATTCAAGTTCACCAAGGAAATATTGCTTCAGGACGGTCGGAATCAATATTTCCTTGCAAGACTCTAGAGGGAAAGCAGAGAATGCAAAGAGTCTCAAAACAAGTGAGCAAGGAAAATATACTTAAAGGAAGAGAACAAACGTTTCTTACGCGAACCAAAATGGACGGGTAGGATGCGAAAGTAATCTATCCTAACATCTAAGGCGCGAAAGAAGCGGTCAATAATATAAGAACTATAGGCTGAATACTTCAATATAAATCGCGCCTTTTTCTATTTTTTTACAAAGTTGAATAATTGTTAATCTTAAAAAGAGATTGAGCACATGACGTTTTATTGTCTTGTGCTCGAGTATCTTGTTTGTAAATTCTCAAACAAGTAAAGCTGATTCATAGGATGCTCCATGGTCCGGAACCTGCTAGAGGAGATGCTGACCTGCAGGACATGGCACATGTTGCTTCGTATGGTCCGAAGCATATTGCCTGTCGGCAGGGGCTTTGCGGGTCGCAGCTGGATAGGCATTCCTTGCACTTGCATTTTACGCATTCCGTTTGTGTTGCGTGTTCGCGGCATGCTTCTGTCTGTTGTCCGCCATGTTTGCGTGGTTGAGACATTGCTTCAGTTAGCACAACCTTACCTCCACGGTGAAGTGCTTGTAGTTTATATTTTATTTATAACTAACTTTAAATATTATTACAAATCGAATTGCTTAAAGGCTTGTTCTGGAACGATACTATGAGTAGAATGAAAAAGTGTCTAATATAGATTTACTTGAAGGTTTAAATGAAAGACAAAAAGAAGCGGTGCTTTTAACAGAAGGTCCGCTCCTTGTTATTGCCGGGGCTGGATCAGGAAAAACCAAGGTTTTGACGCATAGATTAGCCCATTTAATTCTTGATAAAAATATTAGTCCATATAGTATTTTGGCAGTTACATTTACAAATAAAGCAGCAGGGGAAATGGGTCAGCGAATGCATTCGCTACTCATTTCAAATTCCAAATATCAAATTCCAAATCCCAAAAAAAATCAAAATTCCGAACATACTGCCGACTTTATGAACTTTCAACTCGCCTCTTCGGCGAGCGCCGATAAGGCGCTTTATGAACTTTCGACTAAATTGCCATGGCTTGGAACTTTTCACTCTATTTGCGTTAGGATTTTAAGAAAAGAAATTCAAAATATTGGCTATGAGCGAAATTTTGTTATCTATGATTCAGATGATTCACTTTCTTGTATTAAAAAAATTATTAGGGAATTAAAATGGGATCCGAAGGAGATTAATCCAAATTCTGTCAGAAATATGATTTCAAGTGCTAAGAGCGAATTTATTGACCCTAATACTTACGCGAAATATGCTGATGGATATTTTCAGGAAAAAGTAACGGAAATTTATAAAAGATATCAAGATTTTTTGAGAAGATCTAATGCCCTTGATTTTGATGATTTGCTTAACCAGACATTAGTTTTATTTGAAGAAAAGCCGGAGATTTTGTTTAAATATCAGGATTTATTTAAATATATTTTGATTGATGAGTATCAAGATACAAATCAAGCCCAGTATTTGCTGGCGAAAAAATTATCAGATAAACACAAAAATATTTGCGTGGTTGGCGATGATTATCAAGCAATTTATTCTTGGCGTGGGGCAAATTTTAAAAATATTTTAAATTTTGAGCGAGATTATCCAAAGGCTAAAGTAGTAAAATTGGAACAAAATTATCGAAATAGTCAAAATATTATTCAAGCGTCAGAAAATGTGATTAAGAAAAATACTTTGCGTACAGATAAAAATATGTGGACGAAAAATGAAGAAGGGGCGCCGATTACGATTTATAAGGCAGCAGATGAGAGCGATGAGGCTGATTTTATTGTTGGTGAAATTGTAACTCTTAAAAAAGCAGGTGAAAGTTTAAATTCAATGGCGATTTTGTATCGAACAAATGCTCAATCAAGATCTCTTGAAGAAGCATTTTTGAATTATGGCATTCCATATCGGGTTATTGGTTCCTTGAAGTTTTATGAAAGACGAGAAATTAAAGATATAATTTCTTATTTGCGTTTAATAGTAAATCCGTCTGATTTTATTGCTTTTGAACGAGCGGTATCAGTACCTCCTCGAGGCATTGGCGATAAAACAATAGAACAGTTAGTAAAAATTCCAAATTACAAATCCCAAATTACAAATAAATCTCAAATCCTAAATCTCAATATTCAAAAAAAAATGCAGGATTTTTTGATTATGATTGAAGATTTAAGAAATATGGCGGCGGAGAATTTACCGGCAGATTTTATTGATATTTTAACTGCCCGAACTAATTATCGAAGTTATTTGGTTGATGGGACTATTGAAGGGGAAGCAAGATGGGAAAATGTTGAGGAGCTTAAAACAGTAGCGCAGAATTTTGATAGTCTAGAATCTTTTTTGGAAAATATTGCTTTGATGACTGATCTTGATGAATATGATGAAGCTAAAGAATCTGTGACTTTAATGACAATGCATTGTGCTAAAGGTCTTGAGTTTGAAACGGTTTTTATTGCAGGAATGGAAGAAGGCCTTTTTCCTCATTCAAGATCAATTAGCGAGCCGAACGAAATGGAAGAGGAGAGACGGCTTTGTTATGTCGGGATGACTCGAGCCAAAATGAGGCTTTATATGATTTATGCGGGTTCCAGAACAGTTTTTGGACGAACTCAAATGGGAATTAAATCGCGTTTTTTAAACGAGATTCCAGAGTGGTTGTGCGAGGAGATTTAGAATAGTATTGAGTATAGAGTATTGGGTATTGGGTATCGGGTATCGGGAAAATAGAGATTGTTTCGTCGGGACTCCTCGCAATGACAAAGGAGTCGAAAGTTTATAAAGCGCCTCATTGGCGCTCGCCGAAGAGGCGAGTTGAAAGTTCGTAAAGTATTTTTAAATTTTAAAATTCAAAACAATAAATTATTTTTTACACTTATAATTTAGTAAAAATTGAAAAAGAAAATTGTAATAAAACAAATGGTCGGAGAACGAGTCTCCGACCGAGTTGTGCCAGGATATTATCTCGACACTCGATCTATTGCTTTGTTGATCAGATCAGCGACTTCTTCGTGCTTGATCTTATCGCGCTGGTTGAACAGAACCGCGAAGTTGATACCATCTGTTCTCTGACAGGCGATAGCGGTAGTGCCAGGAAGGCTGCCGTAAAACATGTAGCTATAGCCGGTTGTGCTGTTGCGACTATCTCCGCTGATCCAGTACTTGTCCAGGAACCGACAGAGTTCGACAGTTGAGATTGCAAAACAGTCGAAATAAGCCGGACTTTCTGGCTCGTACCAGATTTCACTTTCATCGCGACTTTCCTTGGGTAAAGTGAGTGCGATGTTGGTTATACCGGCTCTTTTGCAGATAGAGCCGACAAGAAAGTCGTAGTAGGGCATGCCAGCGGCTTTTTCGACTGCCCTTCTCAAAACCACCGAACCGAAGTTGGAATAGACTTCTTTGGTGCCGGGGTCATAATCCAGTGGGCGAGTCAGCATGTATGCGATAATGTTTCGCATTGTTGGTTCGGTCTTCTGACCACTCTTGGCCATGAGTTGCCTCACCGCTTCCGAGCTCTTGGGTGAAAAGCCGTCGTTTTCGGCTGACCAGCCAAGTTTGTGGTCGATCACATTTTGGATTGTGATCTGGTTGACTCTTGCGTCAGCTATGCTGCCATAAGGCTGAACGCCAAGGAGCGGAAATACTGCTGTATTTGCTTTCAGAATCCCTTGTTGAATCAGTTCTTTGGCACAGGCATTACCAAAGCATTTGTCGATACTGGCAATGCGCATGCGAGTTTCTGGATTGATTGGTTTGGTTTGGCTCTTGTCTTGCCAGCCATAACCGCGAATCATCCAAAATTTGCCTCTGTAGGCAACTGCGATAGTAGCGGCTTTGTAGCCTGTTTGTTTCATAATGGAACACATGACTTGATCAACCGCTTCCATCCTCCTAGTATAGATACCAGTGGATGGCAGCATTTCTGCTGCAAAGATGAACCGGGGAATTGCGATCAGTATGATCGCAAAAACTGAAGATCTGCATTTCATCGAAATCATCCTTTCCTCGAGTTCTAGAACGCTAATTCTATCGGCATAAGTATAATACTTTTTTTAAAAAAATCAATAGATAAATACTTCATTGGGTTTGAGGATCTGACGAAAAATACCATTTTCGCTTCAAAAGCGCATTTGTCGATAGACCCTTGACCGTATAGCGGTGTGTTGTTATGATATTTTTGCAACCCGAAAATATAATTGAGGGGAAAGCCGTGTATCAATAAGATATGTGGCAGAGGAGGAATTATATCACGCTCTTCCTTACCAGCTTCAAGCGCGCTTATAATTTTAGCAATATTGGTTACAATTTTTTCCGGCGCAAATGAGAAAACCGAGTCAGCCGGCAAAGTTAAAGGAGAGGCGACCATTGCCCCCCTTTTTATGAGCGATAAAATCGATACTTTTTATGGACCTCGCGGTCTTTTTACTTATGAAGAAATGTTTAAATCAATTAAGGCAACAATTTATCCGGAAGATAAATACATTGGTTTCCCTCCGCCGGAGTTAGGTGAGGGATCGGTAATTAGTGTTTATCGCGCGATGTCGGTTAATTTAACTGATGCAAATGAAAAACAAATATATCGAACTTGGCAAACATCAGTTATTGATTTGCTTACTGAAAAGAAAATAATTTTAGGTAATCAAGATACTATTTTGCCTGATAAAAATTCAATTTTGTTTCGAGATATGAATATTGTAATTACTCGTGTTTCTGAAACTGATATTGATGAATTTGAGCCGATCAAATATAAAACTGTTACAAAGCAAACGAAAGATATGGAAAAAGGAACCCAGAGTCTGGAGCAAAAGGGAAAAAATGGAAAGCTCAAAAAAACTTATCATGTTAGAAGAGAGAATAATAAAGAAGTTTCTCGAAAATTAATCAATAAGGAAGTTGTTGTAGAATCTGTTGATGAAATTATTCTTATTGGAACCGGACCAAAACTTGCCAAATCCGGCCCATACTTAACTGAAATTAATTCGGCTGCAAAGCAATATGATATAAATGGAACAGCTTTAAGCTGTCTTATGATGATTGAATCAGGTGGTACGGCTAATACCGGTTTTCCAGATGCCCAATATAATGGTTTATTTCAGTATGAAGAAGGTTTTTGGGCTGATATTAGCAAAAAAGCAGGTTATGGCGGATCAAGCATTTATAACGGCCCTGCTCAAATCTATACAACAGCTTATGCCTTAACTCATGGTTTTGCGACTCGTTGGCCTCCGTGGAAGAGATGTAGTGATAAATAAGTATTAATTAAGAATTTCTAATTTCTAATTTCTAAATAAAATCCAATGTTTAAAAAAATAAATTATAGAGTAATTTATTCGAAAAATGTTATAATAACTAGGTTAGCCATTATTAATTTAGTCATTAGTTAGGAATTAGTAATTAAATATTAGAAATTTTATAAATATGATTGATTTAACAAATATTTCTTTAATTAAAAGTTTACTCAAGATTGATAATTCATCTCCTGACAGAAGGATGGGTCAAAACTTTTTGATTAGCAGCAAAAGCTTGGAAAGAATTTCCAACTCAACTGAACTTGAGGGTCAGACTGTTTTAGAGATTGGAACCGGTCTTGGCGTATTGACTCAAGAGCTTTGTAAAAAAGCTAAAAGAGTTATATCGGTTGAAAAAGACGAGCGAATGTATAATATTGCAAAAGACGTTTTAATTTTTGACAATTTAACTCTTTTGAATGAAGACATTTTGGATTTTGAAGTTGAAAAATATATTTCGGGTGAGTTTAAGATCGTAGCGAATATTCCTTATCAAATTACTTCTCCGATAATCAGAAAATTTCTGCCCAATAAAAATCTTACAGAGATGATTTTATTGATGCAAAAAGAGGTAGCAGAGCGTATTTGCGCAAAACCAGGTAGCAGCAAGCGAGGATATTTGACGCTTGTTTGTGAATTTTATAGTGATCCGTCGATTCTTTTCGGCATATCAAAAAATTGTTTTTGGCCAAGCCCGAAAGTTGATAGCTCGGTAGTAAAGTTTAAAGTGCCTCTTCGGCAATCGCCGGAGAGGCGAGTTTATGAAGATATTAATGCCCATAAAGTTGATGAAAAAGAACTATTTAGGATAGTACAGGCTGGTTTTTCATCAAAAAGAAAACAACTTTTGAATTCATTATCAGCTGGATTGAGATGTGATAAATCCGAAATCGAAAATATTTTAAATAAAGTTAATATTATTCCGACACGACGAGCTGAAACTTTGACGCTTGAGGAATGGTGCTTAATTACCAAAAAAATACCAGTCAATTAATTGATTACCAAGAAACAATCATCAATAATCAGTTAATAACCAATTATTCAATTATCAATTTTCAAACAATTTTCTATTCTATTTGGCTATTGGTTATTGATTATTACTTATGTGGTTATTGGTTTTCATGTGATTTTGTTTATTTATTTGAGTATTTATCATTTATTTTGTTATTATTAGATTATGCAAGAAGATATAAAAAAAATCGAAGTTGATATTGCAGAAGCAGCTGGAAAAATTGCCGAGGATGTTAGTGAAATTGGAAAAGATGCTGTTAAAGCTGTTAAATCTGATGTGAAGGTTTTAGGGCCAGGACTTATTACCGGTGGTGCTGATGATGATTCGTCTGGAGTTGTAACATATTCTCAAGTTGGAGCTCAATTTGGGTATCGCATGAACTGGCTTTGCTTGATTTCGCTTCCGCTTATGACAGCAGTTCAGGAAATGTGTGCCAGAATCGGTATTGTTACCGGAAAAGGTCTTGCCGGAGTAATAAGAAATCATTATTCAAAATGGGTTTTATATTTTGCAGTAACATTACTTTTGATCGCAAACGGAATAAATATTGGGGCAGATCTAGGTGCCATGGCAGCGGTTACAAAATTGGTTTTTGGCGGGAATTTTTATATTTTAGTAATCATGTTTACTATAATTACCTTATTTTTAGAGATATTCGTTTCTTATAAAGTTTATTCAAAATATTTAAAATGGTTAGCTTTTTCACTTTTGTCATATTTTGTAACGGCACTAATTGTTCATCAGGATTGGACTCAAATTATAAAATCAATTGCAGTGCCTTCAATGCCTTTTACAACCCCTGCTTTAATGGCATTGGTAGGATTTTTAGGTACAACAATTTCTCCTTATCTTTTTTTCTGGCAGGCAGCTGAAGAAGTTGAAGAAGAGGTAAAAGAAAAAAGAATATTTGCTTTTGGGTGGGGTTTGCCAAGATTTACATGGAGGCATATTAAAGCAATGAGAAAAGATAATGCTTTTGGTATGATTTTTTCGAATATTGTAGCTTTGTTTATTATGCTAACTGCTGCTGCAACCTTAAACCGAAATGGCGTTCAGATTACTGATGCTGCTTCTGCTGCCGGAGCATTAAGACCGCTTGCAGGAGATTTCGCATTTTCGTTATTTGCAATTGGAATTATTGGTACCGGACTTCTTGGCGTGCCGGTGCTTGCAGGATCAGCTGCTTATGCCGTAAGCGAGTCTTTTCATTGGAAAACCGGACTTTATCGAAAGTTTAATCAAGCTCATGGTTTTTATGGGATTATTACTTTGGCGACTTTGGCAGGGCTTTGTATTAATTTTATAGGCATTGATCCAATGAAAGCTTTGTATTATGCCGCAATAGTAAATGGAATCGCGGCGCCTTTCTTGATTTTGATTATTTTGTTTATTGGAAATAATAAGAAAATTATGGGTAACAAATCTAATGGCCCTTGGTCAAATTTTTTCGGAGTTATTGCATTTCTTTTGATGTCTTTAGCAGTAGCTGCACTTTTCATTTTCTGGGGGAAGTAAGATAGTTAGTAAAGTTCGTAAAGTCGAAAGTTTATAAAGTTTATAAAGTTGAAGGTCTAGATAAATAAAATTTTTAATAATTGCAAAACTGCCCAAAGAATCTTTGGGCAGTTTAGTCAATGTGTTAAGACGTTAGCGCCGGCCGTACTTATCCGGATGCAGCTTGCGAATAGCCGCATCAATTCTGACGTCTCTAAGATAATCTTGGTAAGTGCGATTGAGATCGTCCCGAGCTTCTGTTTCGGCTCCGTTGGAAACTAGGAGATTCACGATCTCATCTCTGCCGCGCTCGGCAGCCATATGCAGAGGTGTCTTCTGTCTTCTGCTCTGGGCGTTGATGTTTGCATTATGTTCCAAGAGATCGGCAGCTATTTCTGCTTGACCGTTTGCGCATGCAAGATGAAGCAAGCTCATGCCGTACTCACTAGTCATATCGGGATTACCTCCATTTCGGAGATAAGAGTTGGCAATGTCTCTGTTGCCGTTTTGTGCGGCTAACAGTATTTCATTATCGTTCATCACAACATTCCCCTCTCGTTTGATGAGAGTATATTAGCATATAAATATCTTGTTTGTCAAGGTGCTATATTTGACTTTTGGTTGGTTTTAGTTTAAAATTACAATTATCTTGAGGTGGAGGATGTTCTTATGAGCACTGATTTTCAGGATTTGCGAGAGACACTGGCTTCAGGAATCGCCAAGGTTCAGGAGACTCTGAAAGATGTTGCCGGCATCATGGGCAAAATGGCACTAATGTGTGGCTATGTAGGGCTTTGGGTTTATATCGGTCTTTTTCTCAAAGCGCTTCCGGTTTGCATGTTGATGATGGTTGCTATGGTCTATGCGTATCTTGGCCTATATCCGCTTAGGAGTTTTGATCGTGAAGTGGATGCTTGGGCTCGAGCGACAGGCAACGACAGAATGAAAGCCCTGTTTGGCATTATGAAGCAGATGGCTTATCTGCAAAGCCGTGCTTGGTTCTATGCTTCTGCCTTCCTGCTGATACTTATATTGTCATTCGTTATTCTCGGACAGACAGAGAACATGAAGTATTGGGCAGGGATCTATGCAGTATTCGGACTTGTGTGGCTGTCTTGTAGATTCTACTTCTACACGATGGAGCAGGCAATGATCAAGTCAGTAAGAGCAAAGATGAATTGTCTTGATAGACAAGTACTGGCGGAGATGAAAGGGAGATTGTCGGGCCCGTACGATCCCTGTTACGGTTATTTCAAGGGTGAGCCGCAACTGTTCCGACTGGTCGATACTTTGGCCAGGACGGAATAGTAGCGAAACCAGTTGCCTTGGAAAAGACGAATCTCGGGAGCAGCCACAAGCTGTTCCTGTTTCTTTTCTATAGAATAAAATTAAAATTAAGTGTAAAATTTAAATACTATGAAAAATATTGGAAAATTATTTATTGTCGCCACTCCGATTGGTAACCTTGAAGATATAACTTTCAGAGCAATTCGTGTACTAAAAGAAGTCGATATGATCGCTTGTGAGGATACACGACACTCGCGCGTCTTGTTTGACAGATACGAGATAAAAACACCAACCGTGAGCTATTTTGAGGCAAATAGGGCTAAGGTATTAAGCAAGATTGCTTATATAATTTCCCAAATTCAAAAAGGGAAAAATATTGCTCTTGTAACTGATGCCGGTACTCCTGGAATTTCAGATCCGGGGCAGTTTCTGATTCAAAAAGCAACCGAGGCTGAAATTGAAATTAGTCCAATTCCAGGACCAAGCGCATTTGTTTCTGCCTTATCAATTTTCGGTTTTAATGACGGAAGTTATTTATTTATACCTTTTCTGCCCAAGAAAAAAGGTCGTCAAACCTTACTTAAAAAAATTTGCAGGATGGATTCAGCAATCGTTTTTTATGAATCGCCTCATCGAGTTATTAAAACCTTGGAAGATTTAGCGATGTATTTTTCTGCCGAAAGACCTATTGTTATCTGTAGGGAGCTAACCAAACAGTTTGAGGAAATTTTTAGAGGAACAATTGAAGAAGCACAGAAATATTTTAATGAATCAAAAATTAGAGGAGAATTTGTATTTGTGGTTAAAGGAAGTAATAATGTAAATAATAGCTCTCTGAAAGATTAAAGGAAATATGGCAAAAGATAAAATTATTCATACTAATAAAAAGAAAAAACCGAATAAGAGGATTCAGAAAAAGCTTCAAAAAGCGACTGACAAATTAATTGATCAGTATGGGGATGTTTTAAAGAAATTAGGAAAGACCTGATGCAAAATGACAGAATTACTAATTATTCTAATTTCTAATTAATTTTCAATGAATAAATTATTAAAAATCATACTTAAATCATTGGTTGTTGTTAATTGTTTAGAAATTAAAAATTAGAAATTTATTAATTGAGTTATGATATGATTTATTTGAATGAGCAATTAATGGAGGAGATGTGTCACCGCCTAGCGGCGACTTTTTTTAACAAAATTAAAGAACCTATACCTGATTTTTCTAATGTTGATAAACCTCTTCTTAAGTCTGCTATTAATTTGCCTCGAGCAACCTATGCAAAACATGAGCTTTATCCAACGCTTTTTGAGAAAGGCGCAATTTTGTTTTATACTTTAATTAAGAATCATCCATTTCCAAATGGAAATAAAAGAATTGCAACAGCTTCTCTATTGGTTTTTTTGTATCTGAATGATTATTGGATGGAGACGCCGAAAGGAGTGCTGTACAAAAAAGCGATTAAAATTGCTGAATCTAAAGCAAGTGAAAGAGATGTAATTTTAAAAGAATTGCAGGATTGGATCAGGGAGGAGATTTCAAAAGAATCAGATGAGGGAAGGTTAAGGCGGCTTCTCATAGGTTTCTGGAGAGCAATTCTTGAGAAAATGACTTTTAAACGCAGAAAGCTTGATATAGTAAAAGTACCTGTTGTTAAAATGTCTTCAAAGAGAAATCTATTTTTTGGTAGAAAAAAGAAAGAAAATATTACTGTTCAGAAAAAGGGTAAATAATGTTTAATGCAATAATTGCATCTTTGGGATATGCCGGTGGAGTTTTGACCGATAAAATAATTGTCGGTCGAGATAAAACTCCGATTAAAATTTTTATGCCGGTTTTGTTTATCGCCCTTTGTGTGATTACTGGACTATTAACTTTTAGATGGGGCGGGATTGATTATGACTTGGCAAAAACAGACAAGTTTTTGTTTTTATTTATTTTAATGATTGTTGTTTCAATCTCTTGGAATGGTTTTTATTACCGAGGAATTCAAAAAGAGGATTTACATGAATTTGAATTAATTATGTTGCTTTCGCCGCTTGTAACGATTATTTTGGCAACGATATTTTTACCCGATGAGAGAAATTATAATATTATTATCCCAAGTATTATTGCATCATTGGCTTTGATATTTACTAATCTTAAAAAAAATCATCTTGTTATTTCTAAAACTGCAAAAGGAAGTATTTTTGGGATGATTTTGATGTCATTTGAGCTTATTTTAATCAAAGTTTTGCTTGATGCATATTCTCCCGCCAGTTTGTATTTTATTCGTACTCTGGTGATTGCAATAATTTTTTTGTTTGCATACAGGCCAAAATTTTCTATTTCATTTAAAACGACAGGTTTAATAATTCTTTCGGCGGTGTTTGGAGTGATACAGATGGTGCTAAAGTTTTATGGCTTTAAAAACATTGGGGTTATTGAGACAACGATGATTTTGCTTCTTGGACCGGCGATAGTTTATGTAATGAGTGGATTTTGGCTTAAAGAAAAGATTAAAACAAAAGATATAGTTGCAGTTTCAGTGATTGCCAGTTCGGTGTTGTATGTAACAATAGTGGGATAATTTTAAATTATGATTGACACACATGCTCACTTAAATTTTGATGATTATAATGATATTGATTCTGTAATTCGGCGTGCCAAAGGAGCCGGAGTTGTGAAGATAATTAATATTGGGTCTGATCTTAAATCAAGCCAAATAGCAGTTCAGCTTGCTCAAAAACATGGCGAGCTTTACAGTACGGTTGGTATTCATCCGGACGAAGCAACGGATAATATCAGTATTGTAGCTATGGTAAATGAGCTTCAAAGAATGATTGGGCCAAAAGTGGTAGCAATAGGTGAGGCTGGTCTTGATTACTATAGATTGGAAAATGACGATTATAAAAAAATTCAGCATGAACTTTTTACTTGCCAAATTGAACTTGCGATCAAATCATCCCTTCCAATTATTGTGCATTCTCGCGAGGCAGATGAAGATATGTACAAAATACTCAAAAAATACGCTACAAAGCCAAATTTTAAATGCGTGATGCATTGTTTTTCGGGGGATGAGGTGTTTTTAGAAAAAATAATTTCACTTGGAATTTATGTTTCATTTACCGGAATTATTACATTTCCTAAAACTGATAAGTTAGAAAAAGCGGTATTTGAAACTCCGCTTGATATGTTGATGATTGAAACTGATTGCCCATTTCTTGCGCCGCAGCTATATCGAGGAAAAAGAAATGAGCCGTCTTATCTTGTTGAGGTGGCTAAGAAAATTGCAGAAATAAAAAATATAACATTATCTGATGTGGAAAAATGTACTACAACGAATGCAACAAATTTCTTTAATATAGCTTAAGTTCAAATATCAAAGTCCAAATGTCAAATTAAATCCAAAATTAAAATTTAAAAAAACTTTAAAAATTTGGAATTTAATCATTGCTTTGGCATTTGAGCTTTGTAATTTGAGATTGAATTGCTTATTTTGATAAGGTCTCGAGTAAGCTATATCCGGTCATTGATGCCGGTTGTTTTATTTCCAATAAATTTAGAATTGTTGGCGCGATATCAGCTAAAATTCCGGTTGCTGATACTTCAGAGTTTTTATTTGTTTCATTGAATTTATGTTTTTCATTAATCAGCATGATTGGAACGGGATTGATTTCATGTTCAGTGTTTTCTTGGTTGTTTTCATCAAGCATTTTTTCAGCATTTCCATGATCAGCTGTAATTATCAGAGTATCATTTTTGAAAATATTCCGCAGTCTGCCTAATTCTTTGTCTATTGCTTCAACAGCTTTGATTGTTGGTTTAAGTTTACCGGTATGTCCAACCATATCGGCATTGGCATAGTTGATTAATACAAAGTCGATTTTTTGTTTTTTTAATTCCAAAATAAGGCGATTTGTAATTTTTGAGGCAGACATTTGGGGCATTTTGTCATAAGTTGCAATTTTGGGAGAGGGAATTACGATCCATTGCTCTTGCGGATATGGTTTAGGGTGCCAGCCGTCAAAAAAATATGTTACATGAGCGTATTTTTCTGTTTCTGCAATATGGATCTGGCTTTTTTTATTTTTTGAAAGAATTTCAGCTAATGTTTCTGTAACTTCTTCTGTTGGAAAAATTACTTTAACTGGCAAATGTGCTGCATATTCCATCATGGTCGCGATTGTTAGATTTGGCAAAAGTTTTACTTCAGGATATTCTTTTTTTTCAAAGATAAACATTTCAACAAGCTGTCTCATTCTTTCGGGCCTGAAGTTAAAGAAAATAATCGAGTCTTTAGGGAGAATTATTCCTTTTGGATCGATTATGGTTGGTTTAATAAATTCATCAGTAAGCTTTTTTTTGTATGATTCATTAACTGCTTCTTCTGCTGATACTGCTTTTTGTCCTTCTCCTTCAGTTAAACATTTGTAGGCTTCAATGGTTCTTTCCCAGCGGGAGTCTCGATCCATGGCGTAATATCGGCCGGTGACGGTGGCGATTTTGATGTTTAATTTCATGTTTGAAATAGTTTTTTCAATCTTATCAATAAATAGTTGCGATGATTTTGGCGATGTGTCGCGGCCATCAGTGAACATATGAATAAAAACCGGCTGTTTGAAATTTTCTCTTTTAATAATTTCAAAAATAGCGATTAGATGATCAATGTGGCTGTGAATGCCGCCCGAACTAACAAGTCCTGCAAGATGCAGAGATTTATTTTTTGCTTTTGTTTCTTTAAGTAAATCTAAAATAACGGAGTTTTTATAAAATTCACCGGTATAGATTGAGCGAGAAATAATTTGAGAAGCCTGATAGATAACTCTTCCCGAACCAATAGAGAGATGGCCAACTTCCGAGCTGCCAAGTTCGCCCCAAGAAAGGCCGACTTCTTTGCCGGTTGCTGAAAGAAGGGTATGGGGGTAATTTTGCCACATAAAATCATAATTGGGCTTTTTTGCAAGCTCAATTGCGTTCCCTTTTTTTTCTGTTGAATAACCCCAACCATCCAAAACTATTAGTCCAACCATGATCCTCCTTTAATCTTTATTTATTATATCATAGGTTTGTATCATATAAAGTGTGTTTATTAATTGACAGTATGAATATATTTATTAAACCTATTATTATCATATTATTCAATACTAATGTCAAAATGTATTGACAAAAATATTAAACTATGTTAATATATTCATCAAAGGGGAAATGAACATTGAAATACTGATTTTAAACCCATAGAGGAACAAAGCCTTGGCGAGAACAAGGTCCATTTCGTGGGAGGTGTAAGTTTGACTTTATAGTCTATAACCCAAGTCTCTCCTTGAGGGAAAAATTGGTTAAATGATTACTGAAACAACTTTCAAATGGTGAATAATATAAGTTATAAGCTAATTTCAAAGTGAGTTTCAGTAAAGGCTTGGTAAATTCACCAAGCCTTTTTCGTTGGATTAATGTATAATAAAATTAAAGAAAAATGTGGGAGGATATATGATTACAACATTAAAAAGATTGGGTCTTTCAGAAAAAGAATCAAAAGTATATTTAGCTGCTCTTGAGCTTGGAGCATCAGCAGTCCAGAAGATTGCCCAAAAAGCAAAAATAAATCGGGCGACGACTTATGTTATTTTGGAATCTTTAAGAAAAAAAGGGCTTGCAACTTCATATGAACAAGGCAAGAAAACTTTTTTTGCTGCTGAACCGCCTCAACGACTTGAATTATTGCTTAAAAATTTAGAGGACGAAGTCAAGGAGAAGAAAACCGAGTTGGAATCAATTTTTCCAGAACTCAAAGCAATTTTTAACATTGCAGGTAATAAACCAATTGTAAAATTTTATGAAGGAAAAGAAGGAATTGAAGCGTCTCGACAAGATTCTGATTCCAAGGTAAAACCAAATTCTGTAATTTATTCTTTCAATGACCTTGACCATTTATATAAAATGTTTCCGAAATTGAATGAAACTGATGTGAATCAAAGAATAAAGAAAAATGTAACAGTTAAGTCTATTTATACCAGAAATGAAGGAAAATTAGATAATGCAAGCAATAAAAAAGAATTAAGAGAAGCAAGATTTGTACCTAAAAACAAATTTCCTTTTAATTCTACGATTAGTATTTTACCAGGAAAACAAATAAGAATTACTACTTATGAAAATAATTATGCTGGAGTTGTTATTGAAGATGCAGCAATTTCAAATGCCTTAAAAGCAGTGTGGGATTTAGCATGGGAATCTGCTGAAAAATATAATTAGTTTGATTTAAAATAAAATGAGAACGGGCGGCACTTTCGTGCCGCCCGTAGTTCGAGTCCTATTAGGCCGGACTTCGGGGCCTCGCGACCATAAGTCGCTTTTTTGTTCTCATGCCGATAATCTCTCCTTGGACTTACCTGTTTGGTTTGCCCTGTGAAGATTTGTGACGGATTATCCTAACAATCAGGATCAACCGCACGCATTCAATACCGAAAAGCAGATTCTACCAACCCTCCAAGCTGGCACCTCCTTTTTTTTGGAGATACTCTTTGAACCGTCTGAATGGCACCCTGCATCGGTAATCTGATGCAGGGCGTTTCTAGGCCATTCAGAGCTGGGTTTTACCAGCCGTTCAAAGAAATCCCTCCTTTGGGTTTGAATCGGTATCAGCATGATTGCTGACGAAACCATATATAAACTCCCAAACGGGAGAGTATCCATGTTATGTGTAAAATATAGCACATAATTATTTGTTTGTCAATACCTTTTGTCAAAAAAATTGTTATATATATATTGTATATGCATAAATAATAATCAACTATGTACATATTATGTTAGTATTGATTAACATTATTATCTTAGTTATTGGTAACTCTATTTTTTAGGTTATTTAACCTGATTTATTGCATAAATTTATTATATTATAATATATTATGTCAAAGACTCTTGACAAAATAATAAAACTATGCTAGAATATATCTAAAGGGTTTGAAAAAGTCTTGTCAATAAATACAAACATCATAGATTCGTTTTTTGATCAAATATATCTTGTAGCCGAGCTTATTTGCTCAAAAGGCAAGCACCATTACTGAATACATGCGAAAGGGGGACACGATTTTGACAGTTAAGCTTCAAGTCGTGGCGGCAGACGGTAAAAGCCGCCCGGTGGCCATTCGGCTGTCGGACATCCGCAAGATGTTGCGGGCACTTCAGTCGAGCAAGTAATTGCTCACTTAAGTAATAAAAGTTTCTCAAGGGCTTTGGCAAAACTTGAGCGGGTCACATTCCGTTAACGGTGGGTCTTGAGGTGGCAGTACCTCGGTGGCGCTTAAGCGCCTGCAATTATACTTTTTGGGGCTCATTTACCAGCCACGACTAGCTCGCTTCGAGTCAAATCGAGACTAGCGAGTCTAGGCGGGTTCCCGAGCCCCAACCATTTTTTTGGCAGATAGATTTCGCTTCAAATGTTGAAGCATAAATATTTGCCTGAAAAGGCAAGCTGTTGCGAACAAGTATTCAAAGGGGGGCTAGATATGAACGCAACTTTGAAAATCAAGAGCAATACCGAAGAGAGAGTGTCGAAAGCTAAGCAGGGTATCGAAATTGGGCTTCGCGTGCTGAACTCGATTGCCGGAAGGCATCAGGAGTATAGCGTGGCTATCGAAGCAGCCAAACTCGAGACTTTGTCGGTGCTTGAGACAGGCGGTGTTTTCGGGGCCAGTAGATTGGTCTGGGATCACATCGCCAGCTTCGGTAAAGAAATCGCAGAAGTCCAGATCGCGAAAGCGGAAGTGGCTATCCTGTCGGTCAACGGTGCTCTTCCTCAGCGCAAGGTGGAAGCTTTGAAGCTGATGGATGAGACCAAGACCGCAATGGAAAGGAGAGACTTCCGTGACGCTGACCTTAAGTCCGGTCGTGTTCTTCAGATCATTGAGAGTATCCAGAGAGATTCTCGGGTTAACGCGGAGTATGCGGAAACTTTGAGAAGAACTCACTGGGGAAAGCTCGAGGAGCTGAAGCCTCGACCTCGACGAAGGAAAGCGTAGCGCGACTGGTGCGCGGCGTAGAGCTGCTCCCGATATTATATCGGGGCGTCGTGAGGCTGTATGTCCTTGGTAACCTAAACCTTGGATAAAGTCAGCTGAAAGCAGCTCACCCGGGAAATAGTATTCTTGCTACTCCACAGGGAGGGCAAGTTATATTATGTCTAGCTCTTTAGCTGGACAGGAGGCCGGTTTGCCCCCAAAGGGGGATCCTCCGTGACTGTAAAAGAGAGATGCTGATATGGCCCAAGAGGGCTGTAGCGGTAATAGTAGTCTCACATGGCGTGGGGACCCTATAGGCCATTAATGCGGTAATTGGTCGTCTCTTCTGTCTAGGTCTCATTTACAAAATGAGACCCAACCTTTAGCTCTTAAATGATTGAGATCTGAAGAGTTGATATGGGGGTGTCAGGTAGTGAGCCAAATGCGAAAGCATGGCAGGACGTGGGTTCAATTCCCACCACCTCCACCATTCGACAAGCTCATGGCTTTCAGCCAGGAGATTGGAGAATGTCCTGAGCGAGGAACGAGTCGAAGGGCTATCAATAGTTCTAGACCCGAGTGTCCCACCAAATGCGAAAGGATAAGTGTTTCAAGGAACGCTAATCCTGAAGCAAAGAGCATCTGGTAGTATCCAGTGGATTTGTCGCCCCGCTTCGCGAGCGGTGAGGCAGATTAGCAAAGTGAGACTTTGCTACTCGAAATCATTCGGGGATTAATATCTCTATCCAGATAAACCCGAATGTACTGGTGGATAGTCAGCTGGCAACTGCTGGGTAGTGTTGCACTCGGTTTCTGGTCCGAGTTTTATAAAAATACCGGGAGGTCGCTGGTCCTCGGACAATTCCCTGGCACGGGGGGTCCAAAATCCAGGGTGCTTTAGTGGGAAGCATCTACGTGCATCGGATAGGCTTGCCGGGTCACCCCATTCTAGACCGGCTAAGTTCTATCCAACAATTTCTCTGTTCAGGCGAGCGATCGCCTGAACTCTCCCTGAGCAGAGAATGCTTGAATCAAAAATAAAAAACCCAAGGGGGATCCTGAAATGAAGCACACCAGATTCTTCGTCCTTGTACTTACTCTCGTTGCCCTGGTCGTCGGTTTCTGCGGTTGCTCAACCGAGCAGCCTGTCACCAAACCGCTTGCGGTTAAGGTATGGCAGGACCACGCCTACCAGAAAATCACTAACTATTATGACGAAGATAGTGACGAGAACTATGCCTCGGTGGAGATTCAAGCGGGTGAGGGCGAGAAATGGGTGTATTTTTCCTGCAACGGAAACCCCATTGTCTCCCTTCGCTACCAGCTTGCACCCCACCGGGTGCTGCCGATGATTGTCACTCTTCCTGACTCCAACAAGAGGTTGGAAGTCAAGGAAGCCGTGCTTATGCGCGGGAAAGTAGTGATATCATCGGCGACTCGCAAATGGTAGGAGAAGCCGGGCAGGAAGTTTATCCGTATCTTTGGCAAAAACGGATCAAGTCACCTGTGTTGTGGTGAGCCTAGAGGAAGCAGTGCCTCAAACCTGATCTCACGAAATTTGTGAGATCCAACCTTTAGCTCTTAATAAGTTAAGAGTTGAAGAGTTGAAAAAAATAAGGCTGAAATCATACCTGGGGAAAGGAGTGATTTTATGCTCAACGACCTGGCAAAGGTGTGTATGGGGCAGATGACGGTACATCATTTTGCTAAAAGATACAAAACCGGGATTAATAAGACCCGGCGCGCCAAAAAGGCGTGGCTTGAAGCACACAATACAGGTAGGAGTATCTCGAAAGAGGACATAAAACCGATTCTCTATCCGCCGCTTCCAGAGGTTAGATAGAGAATCAATCCTGCCTAATTACGCCAGGTTCAGCCTAATCTCTGTTCAGATGAGTTGCTCATCTGAACACCTTTCTGAGCAGAGAAAACAAACGGAGGTGGTTACTTGTTCAAAGTAAAGATTCCGCCACAAAACACTGCTTGTGCCTCATGCGGAGAAATTTTCCGCAAAACCGAAGGAGCGATTCACGATAGCGACACCTAGAAGTATTACCATCGTCGTTGTTTCAACGACAATAACATTGTCGGTAAAAAAAGAGCCGGTAAGTAGGCTCAATCTAGTCCTCGTAGCAATGCGAGGGTGCAAAAAGCTCAAGCCACCGAAGAAAAACTCGGTGGCTTATGACATATACTGCTACAATCGCAGCATCATCTGGTCTATTTGGGCAAGCATAGCCTCAGTGTTATCTGTTGCAGAACATGTGTGGCTATTCAAAAGGTGATTTTTGAGCTTCATGAGCTCATAAGTACCTAACTGAACTTGACCCATCTTTTCCAGAAGTTGAGCAGCCTCCGTGCATCCGATATTCTCTACAATCGAGAAGCTTTCATTTGCTGGTCGATTCAGGTTTATTTTTTGCACTGGCATGAGCGTGCTCCTTTCCATGTTAAGTTATTATATCTTATAAATTATTATTTGTCAAGAGTCCAAAAATTATAAATCGGCAAATTCATTGTCTAACTGCAAGACAAACTCCTTATTTGCGAAAGTACCTGAATAAGGATTGATTTCATAAGGAGGTACGATAAAAAATACCAGTTTGCCGTCTCTTGAAGTGTTTGTATTATACATTTGTTCTGCTTTTTCGAAATAATGGCCTATTGAAGGTTCTCCATTGTACCGATATGAATATAAACTATCAGCCATTATTTTAATATCTGTTGCAGAATTAATTGGAAAAATTAGTTTTTTTGAATTATCATCTTCTGTTAAAGGAAGTGTCTTAACTTGTAATAAGATTTCTTGTGCTTCTCCTGGTTCTTTTACTATCCAGTCAATTTTTTGTTTAGTATCATCATCTTCTTCTGTGTAGTAAACCTCTTTGCCTAATTCTTGGCTTAAAGCATAAGCAACTGCATGTTCAGCTAAAAATCCTGCAATAAATTCTTCGGCTTGTTTTCGAGGCAGCAATGTCCTGATTTCTTGATTTGCGCTTTGAATGATTTTTGGATCATCTTGTCTTGAAGCAATATATTTTATATAAGCTTTGCCAGCCTCAGCTCCAACTTCAGCCATGTTTAATCTTGTTCCTCTAGATAGAGCTAATTGTTCAAAGGTAGCTAATTTATTCATTGCTTCGTAAAATGTTGCTCTTCTTTTTTTTGCTAATTCAAGATTTTCTTTACTTTCAGTGGGATTAGTTAATTCAAAAATTTCTTTCATGGGTGTAGATGGTAGTTCTGGCATTTGCCTCCTTATTTAGTTTCTTTATCTTTAACTTTACCAGTTGAGGGATCTATTTCAAGGTTTTGATTGAGTGAGTCTGTTGGAAGTTCGGGAAGTATTTTTTTATCAAATAAAGCTTGAAGCGAGGATGGAAAGCTTCCGAATTTTTCTTTATATATCTGATTTAATTTTTCAATTCCCGCCATATATTCGTAATGATCGAGCCAAACTTTTGCCCGGCCTTTTATAAATTCATTGTCTGATGAGTCATAAATCCCTTGCCAAATCGCAATGGCAACATCGCGTTCGCCGGCTTTTGCGTAATAAATGCCAGATAGCACTTTTACAATCGGAAGCGTGTCCGGCCTTTCAGCTGCAATAGAAAAATATTTTGCAGCGTTTTCGTAATCTTTTTCCTTGTGATAAACAAATGCAAGATAATAAGGAATTTGCCAACTGATTTGAATTGTATCTGTGCCGCGTTTTCCAATTTCAATTGCTTCTTTTGTATATCCTTCACCCGGCAGAATTAGACAAGCAAAAATATACGGGTATTCAAATTTTGGTTCGAGCTCGGTTATTGTATCAAGCATTTGAGGAAGTTTATTATATCCTTCGTCGGTTGGAGCCCAGCCTCCAAAATATTGAATTGCCTGAATCCATGTAATGTCGGCAAGTAAGCTATTAAATCCCAAAGATGCGTCTTTCATTGCTTTTGGGGCTAGGACAAATGGTTGAGTTTTTATATTTTTCTTTTTATCGATTCTTGAAGAATCATAAAAAATTTGGCTCACATACACAAAAGATAAAAGAGAGATAACCAATAACCAGACTATGGTTTTTGGGGATAATAAAGATGCTTTGTGCTTTGTAGACATATGGTGAAAATTTCTAATTTTTAATTTCTAATTTCTAAGTAATGACCAATTTCTAATTATAAAATAATAACTAATTTCTAATGATTTTATAATGTTTTGTTAGATAATATTTTACTTTGTCATCCCAGTAAATGCTGGGATCCAGAACACTAATTTGTTTTTAGTATTTCTAAATTCCAGCCTACGCTGGAATGATACTAATCGCTTAATTCTTAATTTATTTAAAACTCTTGTTTTTTCAATATTTGAGTTGCAAGAGTCAGCATTAAACCAATATAAAATAGACCATATAATATCGCAATAATTGTTTCGGGCCCGTTGTATCCGATTCCGTAAACTACATTTGTTTTGAGATTAAATTTTTCGAGGTTTGGAAAGATATAATAAACTGTCTCGAGACTTTTCGAAATAAAAATATTTTGCGATTTAGCGGCAATTTGGTTTATAACAGTTGTTGAATGACCGATAATAAAAAGGCAAATTGTATAAATGGCTGCAGAAAGAGGCGAGGTAAAAGACGAAAATGCTATAACTACTGAAATCAATAAGATTAATTCGAGATATTGGAAAAAAATTGCTTCAAGCAGCAAAAACGAAAATGATTTTTCTTTTATCGTTGTGATGGTTAAAAAAATTATGCTCATTAAAAGTGTTACGACAAGAAGAGATAGGGCTAGTCCAAGAAATTTTCCAAGTATAAATTGCCAGTGTCTAATTGGTTTTGAAAGAATAATGTAGATGGTTCGTTTGTCTTTTTCTTTGTGAATCGTGTTTGCTCCGACAAAAACAGCGATTAATACGCCAAAGAAAAACATGCCAGCTAGACCAAAATCTTTGATTATTTTGGTATCTTGATTTAGCGAGATTGAGCCCATTATGATTGAAATGCCAATCATTGCAATGGCAAAGGCAACGAAAACATAAAGAATGCGATCACGAATTGTTTCAAGATAAGTGTTGTATGCAATAGTTAAAACTTGTTTCATTTTTTTTGCCTTTCTTTTTCAATAAGTTCGACAAAATATTTTTCTAAAGTTGTATTTTTAGGGACAATTTCATTTGTAAGACCGGTTTTAATTAATTTTCCCTGATCGATAATTCCGATATAATCAGATATTTCTTCAACATCGGATAAAATGTGCGAATTAAAGAAAATAGTTTTACCTTTTTTCTTTTCTTCCAATATTATTTTTTTAAGTTCGATCCTACCGATTGGATCAAGACCATCAAGGGGCTCATCAAGAAAAATTACTTCGGGGTTGTTTGTTAAAGCTTGAGCAACACCGATTCGTTGACCCATGCCTTTGGAAAAATTTCTAAGCTGGACGCTTGCTGATTCTTGGAGTCCAACTCGTTTTAAAATTTCTTTAATTAGTTTTTCTTGTTTTGATTTTGCTATTTCAAAAATGTTGCAGGTAAATTTTAGAAATTCATTAGCAGTTAGATAATGATAAAAATAGGGATTTTCAGGCATAAATCCTATTTTTTTCTTTACTTCCATTTCACTGCTAGATTGTCCAAATATTTTTATTTCACCTGTATCCGGTTTAATGAGGGAATTAATCATTTTTATGGTGGTTGTTTTGCCGGCGCCGTTTGGACCCAAGAAACCAAAAACTTTTCCTTTAGGAATTGATAAATTTAGATCATTTACGACTTTTACTTCTTTGCCGTTTTTATAATAAATCTTTGTCAGATTTGAAATTTTTATAGCTTCGTTCACGCTTTATATTTTATAAGCAGGAAGTTGTTTCTGTCAAATTTAATTAATTACCTAAAATCCCATTTGCGAGGTGGGCTTTAGTAATATCAAATAATAACCGAACAAATACCGAACTTATCCACAGGTATTAATCTTGATTTTTGCTTATTTTAAACTTAAAATATAAGTAAATAATGATTATATTTCTATTAAAAAAATGAAGAAAGTTGAGCATGAATAAAAGAGAAATTACTCAATTTTTAAATAATCTAAGCAAAGCAAAAGATCGAAATATGGTAATTGTTGATTTTGCAAATGTAGATCGATGGCAAAATAGTCTAGGCTGGCCAATAAGTGTTAAAAAGTTAGCTCAATTAATTAAACATTTTTCTCTTGGAAAGCAGTTTTTAAGACGATTTTATTATGGTGAAGACTATGGCCCGAGAGAAAAAAATAAAAAATTGTTTCCATGGTCAGAGAAAATGTTAAATTCCGCAAAATTTAATGGTTTTGAAATAATCTCAAAACGAGTAAAATATATCCCTGATGATAACTATGCTACCGGTTTTATTAAAAAATGTAATTTGGATCTTGAAATGGCACTTGATTTGCTTAAGGAAGTGGATAATTATGATACAGCAATTATATTTTCAGGAGATGGAGACCTCGCATGTATTATTAAATATTTAAAAGAGAATTTTAATAAAAAATTTTATATTTTTGGTGCTAGGGATCATGTTGGTAAAGAATTGATTGATGCCAAAAGGGGTAAAATTATCGAAGATATAATTTTTGTTGAGGATTTTGAATATCGATTAAATTTAAATCGTCAACCATAATCAAAAACCCGCTATAAAGCGGATTTTGAATAAAGTCAGGCAGACCTAAAGTCTACATTTAGATTATATAATATGTGGATAATCAATGTCAATGCGTATGTGTAAAATATTTATATCGTTATAAACAGATATTTGTAAAATAATGCAAATTGTTGACCATTTAGTATTTTGCAAAAATATTTCTAGTGAATTACAACAGGTGTTCCGACATCTGCCCAGTTATAAATAGCTGATGCGCCATCATCGCTTAATCTGACGCAGCCATGAGAAACAGGAATTCCAAGATGTGATTCACCCTCTCGAGCACCGCTTGGCCATTCTGGCAGGGCATGAAGTCCATAGGTTGAACCGATGAATGCCATCCAATAAGGCATATATAAACCATAAGTTGCGGAATATGCTTTAATATTTTTTTCTAAAATAGAATATGTGCCGGTCGGAGTTTTCATGCTAGATTTTCCAGATGATATAACATAGCCGCCAAGGAGAGTATTTGCATCTATTTGATAAAGTTTTTGATTTGCCAAATCTATTTCAATATATTTTCCGGGATATTGTCCGAGAGTGTAATCAGCATAGACAACTTTTTCTTTTCGCTCGACTGGAATTGTATCCAATGTGATTTCAGAATCCGTTTTATTTAACATTGCTTGGTTGATTTTTGAGATAGCACTTTCTTTATCAATGGTTCGCCCATTGTAACCCTCGTCAACAACTACGCCTGTTGCTCCGTCGATTATTTTATCATGCGCTCGAGAATTTAATTGTTTTGATAAAGAATCAACATAAGTGCCGATTTTTGTTGAATCAAGCTCTGCTGTTGCGGTTGATTCATTGGAAGAAAATTTGATCCATTCGCCGATATCTGTAGATTTAGTTTTAATGGTTTTTTCTTCACAGATAAGAGTTAATGTTTGATTAAGCCAGCCTTGGGCTGTAGTTTTAGCGTTTGTTAAATCAGTTTCGTTAATTTTTGCTTTTTCTTCTTGGTATTGCATTGTAATTTGATTGGTTCGAGAGGAAATTGCTTTTTGAATTTCTTGATGCAGTTCTGATTTAATGATCACTTTGCCATTTTCCGGGGCGATTGTTTTGATTTCGCCGTTTTCGATTATAAGTTCAGCATTTTTTGGATTTTTATTGATGATATTTGCAAGATCTGTAATTGATTGGTCGAATTTTGTTTCGGTAAAACTTGGTTCGAGATAATAATATTGTGTTAAAAGAAAGGTTTTAAATGCTAAATAATTTGATGATAGGCTGTTGTCATGCCCAATATTCCAAGCATTATTTATAATATCGTTAATATTGTATGTTACACCTAAATCAGAATAGGAAATTTCAGCTAGATCAATTCCGGAAACATTAATTTTTATTTTTGATTCAAGAAGTTCTTTTGCCTTTGATTCAAGCGATGTTTTAATTTCTCTTTGTTCTTTGCCGCTTGCAAGGGCATTTTCAATATAAATATTTGGAAGAAATTTGTTTTCATAACTTTTATTAAAAAGAAGTGCGCCCATTAAAGCGAGAGACATGAATACGAAAATTATAAGAAAAACAAAAAATTTTCTATAGTGTTTTATCGAAACTTCTAGAGATTTTTCAATGTTAGTATTTGAATTCGGCATTGCCCCTCAAATAAGGCTTTTTTTATTGCTATTATTCGAATACTCTGTGGCTTACCACAGAGATGAAGAATACTAAGATGGTATTTGTCGGCGGAGCCGACTTCCTCTGCAACGCACCCACCCCGATACCCCGTCCGCCTGCGGCGGGGTTGGGTTCATTGTCTTACTATATAATAATTTTTTTTATGAAAATATGCTAGTTGTGAATTTATTTTTCTTGAGAAAAATCAGTTTTTTAGGTATAATTTAATTATGAAGAACAAGTTAGTTGCAGCTGGAATGAGCGGTGGGGCGGATTCAACATATGCAGCCTATATTTTGAAAAAACAAGGATATAAGGTCATTGGAATAATGGCGAAGTTTTGGTCATGTGGAAACGGGGACGGCGAGAGATCAAATATTTGTTGCACACCTGAATCGCTTGATCGGGCACGGGAGAATGCTAAAAAAATTGGTATTGATTTTTATTTGATTGATTTGAGTAAAGAATTTAAAGAAAAAGTGGTTGATTATTATATTGATGAGTATAAACATTTTCGTACACCCAATCCTTGTGTGGTTTGCAACACGGAAATTAAATTTGGGATGTTGCATGATGCGGCAATAAAGCTCGGGGCTGATTATATAGCCACTGGCCATTATGCTCAAATCGAAGATTTGAGCAAGTTCATAAAGTCAAAAGTTCATAAAGTCAAAAAGTTGGAAGAAAAGATCCTTCGACAAGCTCAGGATGACACGATGGTCAAAGGATTAATATTGAAACGAGCAGAAGATAAAACTAAAGATCAGACATATTTTTTATGGCAGCTCACGCAAAATCAGTTAAGACATTCGCTTTTTCCATTAGGTGAGATAAAAAAAGATGAAGTTTTAAGAATTATTAAAAAAGAAGGTTTTGCCATTTCCAATAAAGAGAGCCAGGATATTTGTTTTTTAGGAGGTTTTTCTAATGAAGATTTTCTTAAAAAGTATATAAAATTAGAAGCAGGCGATATTAAAACAACAGATGGGAAAATTATTGGTCGACACAATGGTCTTTATGGCTGCACAATAGGGCAGCGTCATGGGATTGGGGTTAATCTGTCAGAGCCTTCTTATATTATTTCACTTGACGAAAAAACTAATTCGATGATTGTCGGATCTGCCGAAGAGCTTGAAAGAAAAGAATTTACCATTTCAAATATGAATTGGTTTATTAGTGAGGATCAAAGAAATAATTTAATAGTGATGACTCGATATAATCAAACTCCAGTATCTTGCACGGTTTTAGGAAATAAAGTATTTTTAGAAAGTAAGTTAAAAGCAATTACTGCGGGGCAATCAGCAGTTTTTTATAAAGATAATCTACTAGTTGGAGGAGGAATAATTGAGTAATCTAAGGCGTTCCCTAATTTCAAAAGTTGTTGTTATTTTTTGTGTGTTGTTTGTGGTGTTTGGCTCTTTTTTTATCGGTTATTTATCAGGTCATGAAAATTTAAAATTTGAAAAACGATTTCAACCAAAAATTGTAAATAAAGAACTATTTAAACCTAAAGAAGTTGATTTTTCTATGTTTTGGGATTCTTGGAATTTGATTGAAAAACAATATGCCGGAACTTACGATAGAAAGAAAATGCTTTATGGTGCAATTTCGGGTATGGTTGGGTCGCTCGGTGATCCATATAGTATGTTTTTAAATCCTGATGATGCAAAAAAATTTGCTCAAGATCTTGAAGGTAATTTTGATGGAATCGGTGCCGAGCTTTCAATTAAAAGTGATCAGTTAATTATTGTTTCGCCAATTGAAGATACTCCGGCTCAAAAAGCAGGTCTTAAGGCGGGAGACGCAATATTGAAAATAAATGGCGAAGATACATCTGGTATGTTGCTTGACGTAGCTGTTTCTAAAATTCGAGGGGAAAAAGGTACAAAGGTTACATTAAACATTTTTAGAGAAGGTTGGACTGAAGCAAAAGATTTTGAGATTACGCGAGATAATATTGTTATTAAATCGGTAAAACTGGAATGGAAAGAGGGCAATGTTGCTTATCTTCGAATCAGTCAATTTGGAGACGATACAACATCGCTTGCTCAAGCAGCTGCTGATGAGATAATCAGTAAAGGAGCAAAAGGAGTTGTTGTAGATGTGAGAGATAATCCGGGTGGTTATCTTGATACTTCCGTTGATATTATTAATCTTTTTATTGATAAGGGCCAAGTGGCTGTTATGGAGAAAACTAAAGATAGTGAAGAAAAATTATCAACAAAAAATGATGTAAAAATTAAAGATATTCCAATGGTCGTGTTGATTAATAAAGGATCGGCATCAGCCAGCGAGATTTTTGCCGGAGCAATAAAAGATTATAATCGAGGTAAATTAATTGGTGAGAAATCTTTTGGTAAGGGAAGTGTTCAGACATTGCAGGAAATCGGAAATGGGGCTGATTTAAGATTTACAATTGCCGAATGGTTGACTCCAAAAGGAAATGCGATTAATCATAAAGGTATAGATCCTGATATTGAAGTAAAAATTACAGAACAAGATGTGGCTGCGAAAAATGATGTGCAGCTGAATCGGGCGATAGAAACAGTTAAAAGTTTATAAAGTTGAAAGTTTATAAAGTTAACATGGAGAATATATGAAATTGATATTGATTGAAAATGTGGCAAAGTTGGGAGTAGCTGGAGACGGGGTTGATGTTGCAGATGGATTTGCGCGCAATTATTTAATACCAAAAAATTTGGCAGTAATGCCGGAAGATTCAAGAGCAAGAGAGATTTTAAATAAGCTTGAAATGAAAAAAGAAAAAAATGAAAAAGAAAAAATTGAGATGGGAAAAATTGTTGCTGAAATTGATGGTAAAAAAATAGTAATTACAGCAAAAGCAAATAAAAATAAATTGTTTGCAGCGATCAATAAAGATCAGATTGCAACAGAACTTCAGGGTGTGAAGCCAGAAACGATTGTTTTAGAAGAACCGATAAAAGAACTTGGCGATTATAAAATTAGGTTAGATTTTGGTTCCGGTTTAAATGCTTTTGTTAATCTCGAAGTAAAATCAGAAAAGTAGACATTGGCCATCTGGCGTTCTATAATAGATTTATATTAGTTCTAGGGAGGGGAAATGCCAGAGCAAGATTTAAATAATAATAACCAGATACCGTCTGGTAATTTGGATAGTACTCAAGTTTCAGGGACTGCTCCGATTGTTCAAAATGACGAATTGATTAGACGTAGTGCAGTTCAAGATATGGGAGCTTCGGTTAATATTAATCAGGCTGCATCAGCTGCGCCAGCTGTTCCCGAACAGGCAATGAATATTCAAATGCCACCCGAGCAGACAAGCAATTTAAGTGTTCAAATGGGTAATTCTAATATTTCGCCAACTGAAATTTCTGGTCAGCAACCAGTTGGAGCTGCTGAAGTTCCAAAACAAACCGGAAGTATTAAAAAAGGTCTAATTATAACAATAATTGCTTTTTTTATTGTGATACTGGGAATGGCTGGATTGGTTTTTGCAACCGAAGAGGGATATTTAAATACCGGAATAGATAAATATTATTCAAAAATCGGTTTATATAATCTATGGGGCGGCTTGCCTTATGACTCTAAGCCAGCGATGGCAATTTCAGCGCTTGCAATGTCAGATCAGAAGAAAATGCAAATTGATGGAACAACCACCATAACTCTTTCTTATACAGAATCTTCCAATATTCCTTATCTGACAAATTTTCTAAATAATAATTCAAGCAGCCAAATCGCTATGGCAGATACGGGCAAGGTGTTAGGTGAAAGCATTGCGCTTGGAAATATAAATGATAATACAAATTCATCAATCAATTTAAATGGTAATTTAAATTCAAACAGCGGGGTTGATTCAGAATTATTAAACGAAAATATTAATAGTTCAATTCCGGAAAGTCCTTCATCTGGCAACCAGAAATATAGTGTATCAATGAATTACAAAGTTGGACTTGATAATAACAATGCTGATGCCTCTCTTAATTTTGATTTAACTTCTTTATCATCAAATTTGGATACTTTAGGGCTAAGTAGTATTGCTACGAATGCTGTTCGGCTTGATCTGAAAGTGGTTGACGATAAATTGTATTTCAGAATTCCTGCTTTAAGTTTGCTTATTGGTAGTGATAATAATAAATGGTATGAGTTTGATCTTAAAGATTTAACCGCAACAACAGATTATAGAGGAAAAGTAGTTACAAAAATCTCTCAAGCAGGGGATGTTATAAATTCCGGTGAAAAAACAGGATCCGAAACAATTGATGGAGTAAAGGTAAATAACTATAAATTAAATATAAATGCTTTAAAGCTTGCGCAACTTTTAACTGATTCAAAAAATGTCGATACAACAGGGCTTGAGACGCTTAATAAAGTTACTGTTACAGCTGATGTTTCAATTGCTAAGAAAGATCATTTAATTAGAAAAATTAATATTGTAACAAATTATTCTGATCAAGGGGTAACAGTTGAAACTAAAAATGAATTATTGTTTTCCCAGTATGGTGCAGTTACTGCTATTACGGCTCCGGCTGATGATGAGATTGACAGCACAGGCATAACTGGGTTGATGAGTCAGATTGAAGCTATTTTTACAGATGGAACTAGTATAACCGGTAGTAGAGAAAGAGCACGAGATGCAGTAAGAAAATCTGACTTGAGATCTCTTCAGGCAGCACTTGAGATATATTATGAAGACAATAACGCTTATCCTTTAAGCAAATCAGTTGTAAAAACAAGTGATGAGAATAATATACTAACTGTACTGGTTAGTTCTAATTATTTGAAAACATTACCTATTGACCCTGTGCCTGATAAGTACTACTATGGATACAAAAGCGTTGATGGTAAATCGTTTGAACTTACAGCGATACTTGAAGACATTACTGACACATCCGGCGCGATGAGTGGAAATTTCAATATTTATAAATTAACTAATGACATTGTAGAATAATTTTAACCAAGGAGTATTATGTCGGCATTATATGTAATATTAGCAATCATTGGTATTATTATCATTTCATTTGTAATGATTTATAATGGTTTGGTTTTGCTGAAAAATCGTACCGATGAGGCGTGGAGCGATATTGATGTGCAATTAACCAGAAGACATGATTTGATCCCAAATCTTATTGAAACAGTTAAGGGTTATGCCAAGCATGAAAAGGAAGTATTTGAGAAGGTAACAGAAGCCAGGACAACAGCAATCAGTGCTCAAACTCCTCAAACTAAAGCTGCGGCTGAAAATATGTTGACTGATGCTTTAAAATCGGTTTTTGCAGTAGCTGAAGCCTATCCTGATCTTAAAGCAAGTGAGAATTTTTTGTCGCTTCAAAATGAATTGACTGATACTGAAAATAAGATCGAAGCTGCCAGAAGATTTTACAACGGAAATGTACGAGATTTGAATGTTAAGATTGAGCAATTTCCATCTAGTGTTATTGCTTCGATGTTGAAATTTGCTAAAAGAGAAATGTTTGAAACAGCAAATGCATCAGATCGAGAAAAGCCAGAAGTAAAGTTTTAGAATATTTTATAAATAACTTAAATTTAAAAATTTGATATAAGATCATTTTTTTTGTCATGATCTTGACTTTTTAACCTGATTGTGCTATATTATCAGGTAGTAATTTGACAATCTTCTCCTTGGGGCTTAAGTGGCTATCTGAATAAGGTGGCTAGCTAAGCTCTAAGGAGCAATAGCGCAAAAATTCTTACCTTGCCGAAAGACATGATAAGAATACCTGACTGGCTCGCAATAGCGGCAGGTGCGCAGAGAAAGGCTGACCATGTCTAGATATGACATGCTCGGTAAGGCCATAGAGAAGCTCGCTAAGGTTCGCTCCAATTCATTGGGACCCCTTGTAGACCTTCTCAACAAGATGGTCGATGACCCGGATACGTGGGACAGAATTCTGAAGCCGACTCTGAAAGGAAAGAACCCCTATCCGGATAAGCCCGGCATCGTGGTCAAGGTCGCAACGCCTGGGCTGTTCGAGGAAATCAGGAAGGTCAAACTGCCTGAACTCACGGAATTCAAGCCCGCAGAGAAGATCGTTGCCACGCCCGAAAGAGATCGGGCAACAGCTCCCATACCTATCGGCTACGTCGACCCTGACCTGACGGCACTGATGAACAGAATCGGCGTCGAGCCGACTAAGGGAAAGCTGGTACTGACCGTCCGGAAAATCCTTCAGCAGGCGACCTTTGGCGAGATGCTACCCGCACTGCCTAGACAGGCCAAGAGAGTATCGATCGGCAGGGTCTTCCAGATGGTAGAGAAGCAGGGCAGAGGCGAAGAGGGAGACCTCTTGGTCAATGGCTGGGCGAACTTCTTTCTCCTTGAGGAAGATCCGGACGTGGTGCTCTACTGCTACTTCGCTCCCGGCCGCCAGTACTGGAGCTTTGACCTCTATCCGTCGTCGCGTTCGTATCAGTGGCGTGTGGGTCACCAGTTCTTCTCCTGACGATTCTGGTTCTTAAGTCCTCTGATCTTTTGATTATGGCTCTTTGAACCTTTGTCTCTCCGCCCGAAGGGCGGTCAATCTATCCGGGGCTTCTCGATGCTCTCAAAAAGAGTGTTGGGAAGTCCTTCTTTTTATGCTAAGATTGTAAAGGCATCGCGAAGTGCAACGGCTAGTTATGACTTACATGGGCTTTTGGCCGCGATCCTTTGTCTTTATATTCCCGGAGTTGCTTCGGGCATGCCTTAAGCAAGCGCGGTTATAAAGATCAAAAATAATGAAATGAATCGGTGCCGTCTGTTAAGGGACTTTGAGGTCTCGAATAAAATACAGCAAGGCAATGAATTTTGTCTGCAGTGAACAAGGATAGCGGACGGTACTCAATTGGTGCTCAACTGCAACTTCAATCCCGACAACCAGTACTGGAACTTTAACCTCTATCCGTCGTCGAATTCGAATCAGTGGAATGTGGGTCACCAGTTCATCTCCTGCGACTCATTTCTTTTCTTTCGCTTCGGCGGAAGTTTTTGTAATTAGGCCTCTTCTCCAGCCGCCGACCATTTTGCCAATATCTTCTATTTCCTGGCCGATTAAAGTAAATTGTTTAGGGGGAATAAGTTTAAGCTCCCAGCAAAGCTGAACAAAAAATCTAAGTGAATCAATTATTGATAATGATTGGCCAAGCAAAGATATTTTTGTTTCAATCGGCGAGAACGCCGCTTTTTGCAGAATATCCAAAAGGTCGGTGAAAAGGAAATCGACTTTTTGACCCAAGCCATAGCGTTCACATTTCGGTAAATTTCGTTCTATTAAAATCCAACATTTATACGCATTTTTTGCATGTTCAACCACAGGTGGAAAATTAGATTGTGGGTTTCTTTGAAAATTATTGATCATATTTATCCTAAAATTATATCAATTGATAACCTGCTGATTGCTTGGCAGGAGTTTGCTCTGGGAAAGAAGAAAAAAGCTGATGTACAGATCTTTTCTAAAAATATTCTTGCGAATATTTTGTCGCTTAGGGGCGACCTTATTAATCTTACATACAAACATTCTAGTTATCAACAATTCAATATTAATGATCCCAAAGCAAGAGTAGTTCATAAGGCAATTGTTCGGGATAGATTGCTCCATCATGCTGTTTATCGGATTTTGTATCCTTTATTCGATCAATCATTTATTTATGACTCGTATTCCTGTCGGTTAGACAAAGGAACTCACAGAGCAGTGAAACGGTTAGAAAGTTTTACTCGAAAAGTAAGTAAAAATTACACTCGTCCATGCTTTGCCTTGAAATGCGATGTTAAGAAATTTTTTGATTCAGTCGATCATAAAATTTTGATGTGTATTTTGGAAAAGAAAATTACTGATTCAGACACTTTGAGACTTCTTGGTGAGATAATTTGCAGTTTTGACAGATCAAACAAAAGTCAGTTATCATTATTTGACAATTGGACTTTTGATCGCTTTCGCTTGACAGGCAAGGGGATACCGATAGGCAATTTGACCAGCCAGCTTTTTGCCAATGTGTATTTGAACGAACTTGATAAATTTGTTAAGCATAAATTGAAAGTAAAATATTATCTTCGGTATTGCGATGATTTTATTATTTTATCTAGTAATGAAAATTATCTAAATTATTTCATTATCTTGATTGAGTCATTCCTTATGGAAAAACTTAAATTAAAATTGCATGAGAATAAAGTTTTTATTCGAAAACTTAAGCAGGGTATAGATTTTTTGGGTTATGTTGTTTTGCCTTATCATATCGTGTTGCGAACAAAGACAAGGAAGAGAATATTTAAAAGGATAAATAATATAAATGTGTATTCGTATCTGGGACTGATTAAACATTGTGATGGGTATTTATTAGTTAAAAAAATATTTGAAAAATTTAAATTTAATAATTTTAGATATATTTTACCTTGTCTGTCTCGAAAAAAAAGGATATAATTTGAGTATTCGATTTATTTAATAATAATATTTTGGAGAATTAAATTGTATAAAGAAATTGATTCTAATAAGAGAAAAACGGTTCTAGTGTCTTTTCTCTTTGTGCTATTTACTTTAGCACTCGGTTGGGTTTTTTCTAAAGTATTTAATTCATGGGGCTGGCTTATTGCAGCTTTTTTGGTTTCGATTGTTCAAGGGTTTGTTGGGTATTATTATTCCGATAAAGTTGCTTTAACAATGTCAAAAGCAGTGAAAGTTGAGAGAAAAGAACCGTTTTTAGAGCTGTATCGAATAGTTGAAAATCTAACTATTACTTCAGGGCTTCCAATACCGCAAATATATCTAATCAATGACCCTGCTCCAAATGCATTTGCAACAGGGCGTGATCCAAGACATGCCTCAATTGCGGTTACAACCGGACTTTTAGAAATAATGAATAAAGAAGAGTTGCGCGGAGTGATTGCTCATGAGATGAGCCATGTGGGCAATTATGATATTAGGCTGATGAGTGTTATTGTTGTTCTTGTCGGGGCAATTGCCTTGCTTGCAGATTGGTTTATGCGATCTCTTTGGTTCAGAAGAGGAGATAATGAAAAAAGTCAGGCAGACACTTTTTTAATGATTTTAGGGATTGTACTTGCAATTTTAGCCCCAATTGCTGCTGCCTTAATTCAGCTTGCAATTTCTAGAAATAGAGAATACTTGGCTGACGCATCCGGAAGTTTGCTGACGCGTTATCCAGAAGGCTTGGCATCGGCACTTGAAAAATTAAAAGAATATTCAAAACCAATGGAAAGCCGGAATCGTGCAACTGCCCATTTATTTATTTCCAGTCCTTTTGGGACTCAAAAAATGCAAAGTTGGTTTTCAACTCATCCACCAATTGATGACCGAATCAAGCGTCTCAAATCTATGGTTACTAAATAGTTTTATTTTAAATTAATAATTTTTGAAAAAGACATAAGGTGAAAATATATATATTTGAAGTACAAATTAATGCTGTGATATAATTAATGAAATAATAATAAGGAGGATATATGGTGAATATGTTGATGAATATTTTGATGATAATTATTTCTATAGGTTTATTTGTAATAATATTTGTTGCTTGGGCTAAAATATTTGCAAAGGCAGGTTATGCTAGTTGGCATTGGATTTATATGATCATTCCAGTTGTAAATGTTGTCTGGTTTTTTGTGTTTGCATTTAGCAAATGGCCAATATTATTGAGTGGTAAATTGCAAAATGATTCTGCTTCTTCTGTACCTCCTGTTTCTCAGCCGAATATTCAATCTTAGAATAAATATTAAAACTCAAAAATTTTCCTATTGTGTAGGTCATTTTTAGGTTGTATTATTAGGTTATGAATAAAGAAGAATCCAAATTACGAATTGAGAAATTGCGCGAGTATATTGATGAGATGCGTTATCAATATCAGGTTTTGGATAATCCATCGATTACTGATGCTGAATATGATCATTTGATGCGCGAACTTGTTGAACTGGAAAAAGAATTTCCAGAATTTTATGATCCGAACTCCCCATCTGGGAAAGTTGGTGGTGAACCTTTGAAGTCATTTAAAAATATGCCTCATCAAACTCCCATGTTGTCGTTAAATGATGCATTTGATGAGAAAGAAATTTCCGCGTGGTATGAGCGTATGTCAAAACTTGTGGGTGAAAAATCAATTCAAAAATCTGGTTTTTATTGCGAACTTAAAATGGATGGGCTTGCTACAAGTTTAATTTATGAGAATGGAATATTATCTTATGCTTTAACCCGAGGTGATGGAAAAACCGGTGAGGAAATTACTGAAAATATTAAGACTATAAAATCTATTCCTTTGAAATTACGTTCCAAATCAAAATTTTTTAATAATATTAAAAATAAAAGAATAGAAATTCGCGGTGAAGTTTATATGCCTTTATCTTCATTTGAGGCTTTAAATAAAGAGAGAGCAAAAAAAGGAGAACCGTTATTTGCTAATCCCAGAAATGCGGCAGCCGGATCGCTTCGTCAGCTTGATTCTAAAGTTACAGCCAAGAGAAATTTGAAATTTATGGGATATGCATTACTTGGTATTACAACCGATACCCACGCAGAAGAGCACGAGATAATAAAAGATCTTGGTTTGCCTTCAAATTCATATAATAAATATGCGGCAAGTATTGATGAGATTTTGAAATTGTGGGAAAAATGGCAGAAAGAAAGACCTGACTTACCGTTTCAAGTTGATGGAATGGTGGTTTTAGTAAATGATGAGAAACTATTTGCAAAATTAGGTGTAGTTGGTAAGGCGCCAAGAGGTGCCATTGCCTTTAAATGGCCAGCCGAAGAGGTTACAACGCAAGTTTTGGATATCACAGTTCAGGTAGGACGAACCGGAACATTGACTCCAGTGGCTCATTTAAAACCGGTTGTTGTTTCCGGTTCAACTGTTTCTCGAGCAACTCTTCATAATGAAGATGAAATAATAAAGAAAGATATTAGAATTGGTGATACTGTAATGATTAGGAAAGCAGGAGATGTGATACCTGAAGTTGTAAAATCGATCAAAGATCTTCGGTCTGGGTATGAAAAAATATTTAAGATGCCTAGCAAATGTCCAATTTGCGGTAGCGAGGTAAAACGGAAAGCGGGAGAGGCAGCTTATCGTTGCATGAACCCGAACTGTTTTGCTGTTGAACTAAGAAGTTTAACTCATTTTGTCTCAAAGTCAGCTTTTGATATTGACGGGCTTGGACCTAAAATACTTGAAAAATTAATTTCTGAAGGATTAATTAAGGATCCTTCAGATATATTTAGTTTAAAGATAGGTGATCTTGAGCCGCTTGAAAGATTTGCGGAAAAATCTGCTCAAAATGCGATTGATTCTATTGAAAAAGCAAAGCAGATTGAACTTTCAAGGTTTATTTATGCTTTAGGAATTCGAAATACAGGTGAGCAAACGGCACACGAAATTGCAGATTTCGTAAATTTAAAATTTAAAATTTATAATTTAAAATTAGAGAATATTTTTTCTGAAATATCACAAGAAGATTGGGAGTCAATTTATGATATTGGGCCGGTTGTGGCTGAATGCATCTATAAATATTTTCATGATGATAAAAATATTCGATTGATTGCAGATCTTAAAAAAAATGGAGTAATTATTAAGATGCTGGAACAGATTGAAAAAAAAGAAAATGTATTTGATAAAACTTTTGTATTTACCGGTGGTCTTGATTCGATGACGCGCGATGACGCGAAATCCTTGGTTCGAAAATATGGCGGAAAGATTTCCGAATCAGTGAGTGGAAATGTTGACTATGTTGTTGCCGGTGTTGATCCCGGATCAAAATTAGATAAAGCAGAAAAACTTGGAGTTAAAATAATTGATGAAAGAAAATTTATTGAACTCGTAAATAGCTGACCCCCCACATGGTGGAGGGCCGAGGTGTAATGCGGCCAAGCAGATTCTAGATAAGAATGAGCTTGTAATCACATTTACCAAAGGTCTTTTCAGCTATCTGTTTGAGATATCGCTGCACGATGCTGTCTGGTCGATCTATGATAACAGCTTCTTTGCCGTGACTCTGTGCAAACGATAAGAACGAGATTATCGCACTGAAGATTGTTGAGTCGCACGGCACAGCTTCGGTGAGGTCGAGCGTTACAGTTGCGTAATTCAAACACTCGGTCTCAAGAAACTGTTTTTGCTGCTTTAGATCAATCTGCCAGAAATCTATGTTACCAAACAGAACGATCTGGCCTTTGGAATACTTGGTAGTCTTTTGGATACTGCTGTAGCCTCCTTCCGACACTTTCTTCCCTCCTCTGATTGTTGCGATTGACATTTTCTACGCCATAAACAGTTTAAAGATATATGTATTGCGAAACAATGGAACTTGATCTAGTATTATGTTATGATCGGCTTGGAGAATATATGAAATTTACTAAGAATGATGTTTCAAAATTGGCAGATCTTTCAAGATTAGATCTTAAAGAAGATGAAAAAGAAAAATTTTCCAATCAAATTGGAGATATTTTAAATTACGCTGAAAAATTATCTGAACTTGATTTAAAAAATGTTGATATTACTTCGCAAGTAAATGGACTTGAAAATATTTTTAGAGAAGATGAGATAAAAATATTTGAAAATCAAGACTTAATTATTGATAGTTTTCCTGAAAAAGATAAAAAAAGTATTAAAGTTAGTTCTGTTTTTAATAAATAATACATTCATGACAATTGATGAAATTTTGAAATCATATAAAAATAAAGAATCTGACCCCGTAAAATTTACGGAAGATTATCTCGAAGTTATTGATAATAAAAACTCGGATATTTTTGCTTACCTAAATGTTTTTAAAGATGAAGCAAAAAAAAATGCGCAGACTAGCAAAGTGAAAATTGAAGAAAACAATGCTCGCGAACTTGAAGGAATTCCTATCGCCCTTAAAGATAATATTTGTTTAGAAAATACTATTACAACCGCCGGATCAAAGATTTTGGAAAATTATAGGGCGCCTTATAGCGGGACTGTTGCTAAAAAATTAGTTGATAGCGGCGCAATTATTTTAGGTAAGACAAATATGGATGAATTTGCAATGGGTTCATCGACCGAAAATTCGGCTTATGGTCCGACTAAAAATCCATTAGATTTATCATTAGTACCGGGTGGTTCTTCCGGCGGATCGGCTGCTGCGGTTGCATCTGACATGTGTGTTGCTGCTATTGGATCTGATACAGGAGGATCTATTAGACAGCCGGCATCTTACTGCGGAGTAGTAGGTTTTAAGCCAAGCTATGGTGCAGTTTCAAGATATGGTTTGATTGCTTATGGCTCTTCGCTTGATCAGATCGGCCCAATAACAAAAAATGTGGCTGACGCCAGAACTATTTTCAATGTGATTAAAGGCAGGGATGAAAAAGATGCAACTTCAAAAGACTATTCTGGAACTAGAGATATTAATCAAAAAATTAAAATCGGTATTGTGAAACTTGAATCTGCTCCGCAAGATAAATCTTACATAGTATTTCAAAATGCCTTAGAAAAGATTAAATCTGCTGAAGAAGTGAGCGTGAGTGAGGTTGAATTGCCTTATTTAGCTTATTCTTTGCCAACATACTATATTATTGCGTTGGCTGAAGCATCCTCGAACTTATCCAGATTTGACGGGGTAAAATATGGTTTTAAAGCATCGGGCGATGACTTGCTTGATATTTACAAAAAGACACGAGGACAAGGTTTTGGTGAAGAAGTTAGACGAAGAATAATACTCGGAACTTTTGTTCTTTCTTCAGGATATTATGATGCATATTACAAAAAAGCAATGCAGGTTCGAACATTAATAAAACAAGATTTTTCAAATGCTTTTACTGAATTTGATATTTTGATTATGCCGACAGCTCCAGAGGTGGCATTTAAGATTGGTCAGAAGACTGAAAATCCGCTTAATATGTATTTATCCGATATCTATACTGTTCCTATGAATTTATCAGGCGTACCAGCAATTTCTATTCCTTGTGGGATTGAAGAAGAAAGCAAAATGCCTGTTGGATTGCAACTAATTGCCGAACAAGGGGAAGATGATTATTTGCTTGATGTGGCAGAGAAAATTGAAAAACTAATATCTTAAAAATGGGTCAAAAACAAAAAAACAGAAAATTAAATAAAATAAAAATACAAAAGGAAATCGAAGCAGAAGTAAAAAGTAGGAAAATAGCTCGATACGGAAAATTAAAAAAAATTATTTTTAAGATCTTGATCGGAATCGCTATTGGGGCTTTGCTTGTGGGTGGTTTCTGGCTAATTTATGGGAAAAAAATGAAAAATAATAGCTTTAATAAAACAGAAACAAAAGAATATGGGGTAATTGAAACAGAAAAAGGTAAAATTGTTTTTGAATTTTATTCTGATGCCGCACCAAAAACGGTTGAAAATTTTGACCGTTTAGCACAAAGCTCGTTTTATGATGGATTAACATTTCACAGAGTAGTGCCTGAATTTGTTATTCAAGGCGGTGATCCTAAGGGTGATGGTACAGGTGGAGATAGCTCATGGGGCGGAAAATTTGCAGATGAAATTAATCCAAAATCTTTAGGTTTATCTAGTGATACGATAAAACAAAATGAAGATCAGGGTTATAAATATGATTATAAATTAGAATCTCATAAAATGGTAAATGGGTCGGTTGCGATGGCAAATTCAGGCCCGAACACTAATGGCAGCCAGTTTTTTATTGTTATTGGTCAAGAGCAGACTCATTTGGACGGCAAGCACACTGTTTTTGGTCAAGTTGTTGAAGGAATGGATGTGGCTTTGCAGATTAAACAAGGCGATAAGATGACTAAAGTTTATACTATCCAGAAAGAAGAGTATGACTTATCAAAAACGAAATAATAATCAAACTGCTTTGGGGAGTTTTTTTGTTTTGATTTTTCAGGCAATTGGATTATTATTTAAATTTATTTTTTCGGAAAAAAAAGGTAAATCTGGAAAAACTGTTTCTTCAATTGACAAGGGAATGATTAGATCAAAATGGGAAGGTTTGGAGCATATGGTGAAACTTGGAGGAGAATCAAATCATAAAACGGCAATTATTGAAGCTGATAAAATTCTTGATCACATCTTGAAAAGTATGGTTTCAAATGCTGAAACAATGGGTGAGAGATTAAAAATGGCTCGAAATTATTTTAGCTCGGAAGGATATAATGCTGCATGGGAGGCGCATAAAGTAAGAAACAGATTAGCTCATGAATCGGATTTTGATCTTTTGCATAATCGCGCAATTGAAACAATGGAAAATTATAAGCAAGCTTTAAGCGATTTGAGGGTTTTATGAAAAAATATTTGTTAATTTTTATAATATTATTAATTATTTTGTATTTTGTTAGTTTTTTCCAGCAGTATAAAAACTGTAAAACAACAAGTGAAAATTATCGGGCGACTCTCATAAGTGGAATGGATTATGAGATTGAAAAGGGATATATTAAAGTAGATGAGCAAGAAGCTGAAAAGGCAAGAATTGAAAAATATATAAAACAGGATTTTAAAGCCTGTCTGCATAATTATTATTTTTATACTTTTTGGAAATAAATATGAAATACGAACCAACAATTGGACTTGAAATTCATGCTGAAATGAAGACGCGGACAAAAATGTTCTGTGGCTGCGCGAATATTTCTATGGACAATGAGCCAAATAAAAATATTTGTCCTGTTTGCACCGGTCAACCGGGGACTTTGCCGGTTCCAAATAAAAAGGCAATAGAGTGGACTATAAAAATTGGTTCAGCATTAGGTTGCGAGATTTCAATTTTGTCTAAATTTGATCGAAAGAATTATTTTTATCCTGATTTGCCCAAAGGATATCAAATAAGTCAGTTTGATTTACCTTTTTGTTATGGGGGAAAATTGGATATTAATGGCAAGAGTATCAGGATCCGTCGTGTTCACCTAGAAGAGGACACTGGCAAACTGACTCATCCAAAAGGTGAGAACTATTCGCTTGTTGATTTGAATCGAGCCGGAACTCCGCTGGTGGAACTTGTAACTGAACCGGATATTAATTCAGCAGATGAGGCAAGGTCATTTTGTCAGATGTATCAATTGATTCTTCGCTATCTTGGCGTTTCAAATGCAGACATGGAAAGAGGCGAGATGAGATGTGAGGTAAATATTAGTTTGAAAAAACCAGATGACGAGAAATTAGGAAATTTGGTTGAAATTAAAAATATAAATTCATTTAGAAGTGTTGCGCGCACGATTGATTATGAGATTTCCAGGCAATCGGAAATTTTAGATAAAGGTGAAGAAGTTCAAAGAGAAAATCGAGGTTGGGATGATAATTCAGGTAAGACTGTTCCGCAGAGGAGCAAAGAAGAAGCTCATGAGTATCGATACTTTCCAGAGCCTGATATTCCGCCAATAAATTTTGAAAGTAATAATTTAATTGACATTGAAGAAGTTAAGAAGAGTTTGCCAGAACTGCCGCAGGATAGATTAAGCAAATTTTCAGCTGAAATCGGATTAAATAAAAATGATAGTGCTGATTTAGTTTTCAATCAAGTTTGGGGTGATTATTTTGAAAAAATAACTTCAAAAGATCAGACGATTGATCCAAAATTGGTTGCAAATTGGATTATTAATGAGGGATTATCTTCTCTGGATCAAGAGTATGCATTAGATCTATTGCAGCTCATATCTAAAGGTGAAATTAGCGGAAAAATTGCTAAAGAAATTTTGCCTGAAATAAGAGAAAATAAAATAATGGCAAGTAAATTAGTTGCAGAAAAAGGGATTTCTCATATTAAAGATGATGAGATGATAGAAAAAATTATAAACGAAGTTTTAGCTGAAAATACACAATCGGTGAATGATTATAAAGCTGGCAAGGTGGTTGCTTTGAAATTTTTGGTTGGAGCAGTGATGAAAAAGACTCAAGGGCAAGCAGACCCAGCAATGGTTAATATGATTTTAGAAAAAAATTTAAGGGAGGGATAAGATGAATATTCAGTCGTTTATTAATCCGTTTATTAATATCGTGCCTAAGTTGCCGCAAGCAATTTTAGGAATTGTAATCGGATATATAGTAATTAAAATTTTGCTGGCGTTACTTAATAGAATTCTTAGACTTGGTAGAATCACAAAAGGGCTTAGAGATGTCTTGATTTCGCTTGCATCAGTTCTTGCGTGGGGTATTCTTATATCAGTTGTTACTCGTAATTTAGGATTTGGTCAGATATCGGCAACTATTTCAGGATCATTAGTAGTACTTGGGCTTGCGGTTGCAACTGGGGCTAGCTCGATGACATCTGATATTATAGCTGGAATTATGTTGGCAAAAGATGAGGATTTTAGGGTTGGTTACCATGTTAAAATCGGTGATATTACGGGTATAATTTATAAGCTTGATATGAGAAAAGTAAGAATTAAAGATGATAAAAATAATATATTTGTTATTGCTAATTCACAAGTTGAAAAGGGAACTTGGCAATTAATTAGCCGAGATTAACATAGTTTTGAATTTATTTTCGTGATAAAATTATATTAAGTATTAATCCGCCGCTTTGTCCGTCAACTGATGGATGGTAGAGGCGATAAGGAGGGCAGATGTCAGATCAGTTATTTACGGTAATGTATTTCATATTATTTCTTGCATCACTTGGAGTTGTGGTGATGTTGTTTGTGGTGCTTTATCGCGCAAATCATATTTTAAAAAACACTGAAAAAGTGAGTACTGCAGTTACTGATGGTTTGTCTAAAATAATTGCGGCTTCTCTTAATGTTGTAACTGTAACAAAAGGTATTGATAAAATTATTGAACTTTTAGATAAAAAATTTGATCATAAAAAGAAATAATTGAGGTTTTCTAAATATGAAAAATGTAAGTTATACAGACGAGCTTGGCAACGTCGTAAAAATTGGTCCGAAAAATAAAATAAAATTGATAGCTATTACTTCGCTCGGGATTCTTATTATGTTAACCGGAGCATTAGGTGGGGCTGTTACGGTGTATGTGCTTCAAAAACAAGGTAAAAATTTGCCGATTATAAGTATTACTGAAAAAAAAGAGAAATTGATTTTAGAGGAAAGCTCGGCATTTATTGATGTTGTAAAAAATGTTAAACCATCGGTAGTATCAATCACAACTTCGCAAAATGTTCAGGATTATTTCGGTCAAACATATGAACAAACCGGAGGAGGAACAGGTTTTATTATCACCAGTGATGGATTAATTGTTACAAATAAACATGTGGTTGAATCCGGTAGTAAATTTACTGTTGTAACAAATGACGGTCAATCTTATCCTGCTGAAGTAAAAGCAATTGATCCTAGCAATGATTTAGCTGTGATTAAAATTGATGCTAAGGGACTTCCAGTGGTAAATTTAGGTGATTCTTCAAAATTGGAAGTTGGTCAGTGGGTATTGGCTATTGGTAATGCTTTAGGTGAATATCAAAATACAGTTACAGTCGGTGTTATCTCTGCTAAAGATAGGGCAATAACTGCCGAAGGAACAAATGGGTCAGAGCGACTTGAAGGACTGCTTCAAACTGACACTGCAATCAATTCAGGTAATTCCGGTGGTCCGCTTCTTAATTTGGCCGGCGAGGTGGTTGGGATAAATACAGCTGTTGCAGCAAAAACAACAGCAGAAGGAATTGGCTTTGCAATACCAACAAATACGATTATTTCAGCCATTGATAGCGTAAAGAAAACCGGAAAAATTATTAGACCATATCTTGGTGTTAGCTATATTAATGTTACAAAAGAGCTGGCTAAATCAGCCAATCTAGCTGTTGATCACGGGGCATTGATTTATAGAAGTAGTAGCAACGGTTCAGTTGCAGTAGTTCCAGGTGGTCCGGCTGATAAGGCTGGTATTGCGGAAAATGATATAATTGTTTCGATAAATGGAGAAGATTTATCAGAAACTAATTCTTTAAGAACAGTTGTGGCACAATATGCACCGGGTGATGAAGTGGAAGTAGTGTATTACAATAAAGGCGAAAAGAAAACTGTTAAAGTAAAACTAGAGGAATCAAAAAGTAGTACTATGAATTAAAAAGATAATTATTTATAAAAAAACATCCTGAAGAAGGGTGTTTTTTTGTATTTAATTTGAATTAAGAGTAATAATATAATTAGCGTTTGATGCGAGGTGGCACAATGGAAGTGCAAGTGCTGAACGAACAGAGCGTGTCAACTGGTATGATGGAGTCATGCAGACATGCATTGGCGGAGAAAATCGAGCAATCTGTTCCTTTTGATGTGAAGGCTGACATACTTGTAGCAACCGGGGAGTTGTGGACTAATGTCTGTCAGCATCAAAAGAACAAGATTGTTAGTTGTTCTGTTGAGTGCAAGAAGTCTGATGATGGTTCAGGTCAATTGCGAGTCTGTCTTTACGGAGTGAATTATGTTGACGCTCCGCAAGACAATCCGGGTGCGATCAAAAAAGAAGGTGAACGATTCGGCGGCATGGGACTGTATATAGTTAGCCAGCTCGTTGATAGCTATCTGCCACTGGTTGATGGCAGGGGCGTACTTTTGATCAAGAAATGGAGCAGCTGTTGTTCTTAGTATATCTTGATCAGATTCGGCCGGATGAGAAGTTATCCGGCCACCTCTATCTCTATAAATCGATCTTGGCCGCTTAAATCTTTAATTACATTAATTTTTGATTTGGGAAATATATTTTTAATATATTGAACCAGTGATTCTCCTTGATCGTGCCATATCTCTAGATAAATTAAGGAATTTTGTTTAATATTATTTTTAGCTTGATCTAATAGTTTTCGAATTAATTCTGTTCCATCGTTTCCGCCATCAAGTGCAATTTCCGGTTCAAAATATTTAATGTCAGGGGAAAGTTTTTTTAAAAAGTGATGAGGAATATAAGGTAAGTTTGCAATTATTAAGTCAAATTTATCATCAATATGTTTCAAAAGATCATTTTGAATAAATTGAATTTTAGCTTTTAAATTATTGGCATTAATCGAGGCAAGATCAAGCGCATTTTGAGAGATATCTGTTGCGATTATTTGAGGACTTAATTTTTTTAATTCATGAAACAGAGTAATTGAGATTGCTCCTGTACCTGTACCGATTTCGATAATTTTTGGATTTTTTGGTATTTTTTTCTTTTGAGCTAGTATTATTTCAACTAATTGTTCTGTTTCCGGGCGGGGAATTAGAGCTCTTAAATCTGTAACAAACGATTTATTGTAAAAATTTGTCTTAGCAATGATGTAATTTACTGGTTCAAATTTTTCTCTCCTTGAAATAAAAGATTCAAATTGATCTAATTCTTTTTCTGTAAGATTATACTGTTCATGAGAAAATAACCAACTTCGTTCCTTTTGCAGGATTTCTTCGAGAAATATTTCTTTATCTTTTAAACTGATATTTGGGTTATTCTTTAGAGCTTGTTTGATTGTCATTTTGATTATCGAAGTTTTTTAAAGCAGTAAAAACTTCATTTAAATTCCCTTCGATTATTTGATCTAAATTATAAAAATTTTTATTAATTCTATGATCAGTTACTCGATTTTGAGGATAGTTGTAGGTTCTAATTTTTTCAGATCTGTCTCCCGTACCAATTAAAGTTTTTCTAGCCTCACTTTTTATTGATTGATTTTTTTCTATGTCTATTGCTAAAAGTCTTGATCTAAGTACTTCCATCGCTTTGGCTTTATTTTTTAGTTGGCTTCTTTCATCTTGGCAAGTTACGATCATATTTGTTGGCAAATAAGTAATTCTAACTGCTGAATCCGTTGTATTTACTCCTTGTCCGCCGTGTCCTGATGCACGATAAACATCTACTCTTATATCTTTGGGATCAATTTCAAAATCGACTTCTTCTGCAACCGGCATTACTGCTACAGTTGCAGCTGATGTGTGAAGCCTACCTGATTTTTCAGTTCTAGGAACTCGTTGAACTCTATGAACACCTGATTCGTATTTCATGCTACCAAATACTGAATTTCCTTGAAGCTCAATTACTGCTTCTTTGATTCCGCCAAGTTCAGATCGATTTTCCGATATTAAAATGGCTTTCCATTCTTTAGTTTCTCCATACCTTAAATACATTCTCATAAGTTCACCGGCAAAAAGTTCAGCTTCTTCACCCCCGGTTCCGGCACGAATTTCAAGAATTGCATCTTTTGAATCACTTGGATCTTTGGGCGAGAAATATTCTTTAATTATCGGATATAGATTATTTTTTTGCGTTTCTAAATTTGTAAGTTCTGCTTGAGCCATGCTGGATAATTCTTCATCATCTCCTTGCTCGATAATTTCTTGGTTTTGTTTTATTTGTTTTTCGATGGCTGATAATTTGTCGAAAGAACTGATAATTTGATCATATTCTGATCTTTTCCGCATTATTTTCAGATATTCATCTGATTCATAATCAAGATTGCCTGCTGAAAGTTGTTCATTTAGGCTATTAAATTCTGATTTTAGAGATTCAATTTTTGGAATAAATGCATCAAAGTTCATAGTTTGATTATAACAAAAAAACCTATTTGTAACAGGTCTTTTTGTAAAATTAAGTTATTTAGATTCAGTTTTATCTTCAGTAACTGCCGGTTTGATTTTTTTAGACTTTGCTTCGCGCATTTCTTTGGCTTTTGCCATTCTCTCTCGGAATTTATCAACGCGGCCGGCTGTATCAATAAATTTTTGGTTACCGGTAAAAAATGGGTGGCAAGCTGAACATACATCAAGGTGTAGCTCGGAAACTGTTGAGCCAACTTCAATAGAATTACCGCAAGCGCAAGTAATTTTTGTTTTTTCGAAATATTTTGGATGTATATTGTTTTTCATAGTATTTATTATTTTGATGTAAATTTCTTATCTATTTTTATTTACTTAATTATTATAAAACTTTCTTTAGTAAATTGCAAGTATTGAAGTATTGGTATTTTAGTGTTATTTTACTGTTGACTCTACTATGAGAGGTGGTGAATGAATTGTCGAGACTTTTGTTTGGAGAACCGATAGTCAAGGGTAGGATAAAGGAAATCGTTTCACCTGCCGGTCAGTATCATCTGTGTCGCGATATCTGGGGAAACGGTTATGATCAATCCTATGTTGCATCTCAACTTCGCGATGAGTATCGGGCGATAGTTGAAACACTTCTTGCTATGGGGATGCAATTAGGGGTAATGATGCAGGATAGGCATTGCCAGTTTTGGGACGGTGAATTGTGTCGTTTTCTCCAATCTCAAAGCAGCAGGATCAATAAGACTAGTTTCAGTATTAAGATACCTTATAGCTTCAGCATGTTCCCAAGGGATTACTGCTGCATGATTCGTGACAATTTGATCCTGTTCAATCCGACTTGCTTGCCTAAGCGAAAAGAAATGCCAGAGAATGGACTTTTTGTTTCGCCTTACGGGGAGGGGGGTAGAGTTTTTTGCTCTGGCGATGTTGCCATGGTGTGCGAGGGTCGTTTGTATGAGTCTGTGTCGAAGTTTCCCAACATGCAGATTTGGCGCGACAGAGAAATCAAGGTAGTAATGGTGCCGTTTCCGGTAGCTGTAGGAGATAGTAGGGTTATTGGCGATGGCAGCCATATTGATCGAGTTGGTTGTCTTCTTAGAGGCAGGGATGGCGGTTTGCATTTTATCTTGGATCCGCTAAATCGGTCTCTAGCTATTACTGGAAGGAAGACAGCTGTTGTTGCTTCTGTTGAAGAAACACGAGATGAATTTGCTCGATTATGCGGCGAGGCTGATATTACTCTGCATGTTCCAAGAGAGATGAGAGTACCGGCATCTCTCTGCCTTCATCAGTTTGAAGATGGACGAGTGATAATGACAACAGGCGATGAATCAGTTGCCGAAGTTGTTAGTGATATTGTTGGGTCGGAGAAGGTCTTTATGACCGATATTCCGATCAAATGGTATCCAACAGTACTAGCGGCGGGAATTCGATGTTTGATCGGAGATTTCCCGCTTCGTGACTAATATGGGGCCTTCACTGCTATTTGGAGGCCTTTTGCTTTTATTTTATGTAATTTAAGGCTTGCAGTTTTAAATAAGAGATGATATGATTATTATGTTAAAAACATTTTTGGAGAATTAATGCAAATGCCAACATTACAACAACTGATGGAAGCCGGTGTTCATTTCGGCCATAAAAAAGCTCGATCATTTCCTAAATCGAAAGTTTTTACTTTTGGTATTAGAGAAGGAATTTATATAATTGATTTGGAAAAAACCAAACAAAAACTTGACGAAGCTGCAATATATTTAAAATCAGCTGCAACAAACGGTAAAACAATTATGTTTGTCGGTACAAAATATCAAGCTCGCGGTTTTGTAGAATCTGCTGCTAAAGAGCTTAATATGCCTTATGTTACAGAAAGATGGTTTGGCGGTACTTTAACGAATTTCGAAACTATTAATGAAAATATTAAAAAAATGAAAAAGCTTGAATCAGACAAAGAGACTGCAAAATATAAAGCTTTGAAGAAAAAAGAAAAATTAAGAATTGAAGAAAAAATTCAAAAATTACACAATAATCTGGATGGTGTTGCGATGCTTAAGAAAGTTCCTGATATATTGTTTGTAGTTGATACGGTTTCTGAAAAAAACGCTGTTCATGAGGCAATTACAATGAATATTCCTGTTGTTGGTATTTGTGATACAAATGCCGATCCTACAATTATTGATTTTCCAATTCCAGCTAATGATGATGCAAAAAAATCTTTAGAGATGGTTATAGGGATTGTTAAAGATTCGATTGCCGAGGGACTTAAAAATAAGCCAGTAATTAATTAAGAGGGTTAATATGGTATCAAATAGCGATGTCTTAAAATTAAGAAAAGAAACTAGTGTTGGTGTTATGGAGTGTAAAAAAGCTCTTGAAGAAGCAAAGGGAGATTTTGTTAAAGCTAAAGAGGTTTTAAAAGCTCGCGGTGTTGAAATTGCTGCAAAAAAATCCGAAAGAAGTACTAACCAAGGCATTGTTACCTCATATATTCATGGAGCAGGAAGAGTGGGTGTTTTACTTGAATTAGTTTGTGAATCTGATTTTGTTGCAAAAAATGATCAATTTAAAGAATTGGCTAAAGAAATTGCAATGCAAATTGCTTCAATGGATCCTAAAACTGTTGATGAGCTATTAGAGCAAGATTATATTCGTGAGCCGCAGAAAAAAATTGAAGATATTCTAAACGAAGCTATTACCAAAATTGGTGAAAATATTAAAATCAAACGTTTCGTAAGATATAGTCTTGGCGAAGAATAAAATAACTGCTATTGTTAAACTATGATAGAGCAAATCGTTAAAAAAATCCGACCTCTGATGGATAAAATTATTGTTCAATTTCAAGAAGAAATTGGGAAAATTAGAGTTGGCAGAGCATCTGCCGGCTTGGTTGAAGATATTCCGGTTAGTTATTATGGTTCAATGGCTCCGCTTAAATCAATGGCATCAATCTCAACACCTGATGCAAATTTGATTGTGGTTCAGCCGTGGGACTCAAATTCGCTTCGCGATATTGAAACAGCAATTAGAAATTCTGAAATTGAATTTTCTCCGGTTAATGATGGCAGAAGCGTTAGAATTGCTATTCCTCCAATGACTCAAGAAAGAAGAGAGGAGTTTGTAAAAAGTCTTTCTCAAAAAACAGAAGCCGGAAGAGTTGCTCTTCGAAATGTAAGAAAAGATGCATGGGAAGAAATTCAAAATATGCAGAAAAAAGCAGAAATTTCTCAAGATGATTTGTATCGAGGAGAAGAACTTTTAAATAAGACAATTGAAGAGTACAACCTGAAGCTTGCCCAGCTTACTGAAGCTAAAGAAAAAGAAATTCGCACCGTATAATCTAGTTCAAATCTTTAAAATTTAAATTATATTTATGTTGACACTGCTACTATTTATTTTAATAATTATTCTTGTAATTTTTGTGCATGAATTTGGTCATTTTATAGTTGCCAAGCTGTGCGGTATGAGGGTTGAAGAATTTGGCTTTGGGTTTCCGCCGAGAATATTTAAAATTAAAAGAGGAGAAACTACTTATTCATTAAATGCTTTGCCTCTTGGCGGTTTTGTGAAGATTTTAGGTGAAGAGGGTGGATCAAAAGATAAGAGATCATTTACTGAAAAAAGTGTAAGCAAAAGGATTGCTGTTTTGGTTGCTGGTGTTGCAATGAATTTTGTTTTGGCCATTATTCTTTTAACGATTGGTTTTACTTCAGGAATGATGCCGCTTGCAACTAATCCGGAAAATTTAAAAGGTGCTAAGAGTACGGAAATTTATTTCACCGATGTTATGCCTAAGAGTGTTGCCGAGCAAGCAGATATTAAGCCTGGTGATATTGTTTTGGGATTTAATTCTGTTGTTGAATTTCAAAATTTTACCAAAAGTAATGCCGCTAAGCCGGTAACCCTTAAAATTAAAAGAGATGATAGTGAAATAACTAAATCAATAACTTTAGGCGAGGGCGATAGCCCATTGGGGGTTGGTCTTGTTGCAATTACATCAGTTAAGCAGTCTGTGCCTCGAGCATTTATTACTGCAACTCAAGATACATATTATGCTGGAAAAATGATTATTTCTGTAATTGGTAGATCATTAAAACAACTAGTGGTTACCGGTACGGCTTCAGATGAAATTAAGCAAGCAACCGGACCGATAGGAGTATACAGAGTTACCGGACAAGTGGCTAAAATGGGAGTGATATATTTTTTGCAGTTTATCGCCCTGCTCTCGATAAATTTAGGTTTAATAAATATATTGCCTTTTCCAGCTCTTGATGGCGGAAGGGTTGTGTTTGTTTTAATTGAAGGCATATTTAGAAAAAAAGTAATAAAAGACCAAATTGAAAATGTAATTCACATGGTAGGTTTTGTTTTGTTGATCGCACTTATTATTTTAATTACTTTAAGAGATATTTTCAGATTCTATTAACTTTGGGAGTAAATATGAAAACAAGCGGACTTTTTACTAAATCGTCAAAAGAAATACCTGCAGAAGTTGAAAGTAAGTCGGCGCAATTTTTGATTCGGGGCGGATATATAGATCAACTTGGAACAGGGATTTATTCTTATTTACCCTTAGGTTTTAAGGTTTTAGATAAAATTGTACAAATCATTCGCGAAGAAATGAATGCGATTGATGGGCAGGAAATATTGATGCCGGCGCTTCATCCGGCTCAAAATTGGAAAATTACTGATCGATACGATATGAATGTTGGTTTTAAAACAAAAAGTTCAACAGGGCAGGATTATGTGCTTGGCTGGACACATGAAGAAATTGTTACTCCTCTTGCAAAGAGGTTTGTTAATTCTTATAAAGATTTGCCAATTGCACTTTATCAAATTCAGTCCAAATTTAGAGATGAAGAAAGACCAAAATCAGGCTTACTTCGAACTCGCGAATTTTTGATGAAAGATTTATATTCTTTTCATACTGATTCAGAGGATTTAGATAAATATTATGATCGAGTGCTCGAAGCATATAAAAAAGTCTATGATCGAGTTGGGATTGGAGAGATGACTTATAAAACATATGCATCAGGCGGCAGCTTTAGTAAATATTCGCATGAGTTTCAAACTGTTTCAGATGCTGGCGAAGACACGATTTATGTTTGCGAAAAATGTCATATTGCTGTAAATAAAGAAATAATTAAAGACGTGGAAAATAAGTGTCCTGAATGTGGCAATACAGAACTAAAAGAAAAGAAATCTATTGAAGTTGGGAATATATTTAAGCTTGGTACAAAATATTCAGAACCTTTTAATCTTAAATATCTTACTTCCGAAGGTGACCTGAAATTAGTTGAAATGGGTTGTTACGGTATTGGACCCTCAAGACTTTTGAGCACGATTGTTGAGATTTTATCTGACGAATCTGGACCAGTGTGGCCAAGTGAAGTAGCTCCATTTGAGATTTATTTAACAGGACTTGACGAAGAGAGCTTAAAAAAAGCTGAAGAGGTTTATGAAAAATTAAAAGATGAGGGTAAAGAAGTCTTGTTTGATGATTCAACTGATCGAGCGGGTGAGAAATTTGCCAGAGCGGAATTATACGGTATTCCTGAAAGATGGGTTATTTCTAAAAATACTTTGGCTTCCAGTGAAATTGAAGTTAAAAAACGAACTCAAAAAGAAACATCGATGATATCTCTTTGATATTTTAAATTAGATTTTTTAATATAGATTAAAAAGTAATTTTAAGATATGTTTTTATGAAAAGGAGATATTAGTATGGCTGAAGAAAAGAAAAAAGACAAAAAACATGAATCTTGGGATGAGGCTATTGCCGGTACAGAGCAAGAATCAGAGGAAATTAAAAAAAGTTCTTGGGATGATGTAATTGCTTACAGTGGGCATAAAAAACCAAAGCCGCAAAAAAATAAATAATAATATTTTCCCCAGTTGACATATTGATTATTATAAGGAATAATTATTATATAATAATTAAACCCACAGGGTGTTAGGAGGCAAGATGGCAGGAGAAGATACAACACTACCAGGTACAGATACAGATGAAGCAGCTGAAGAAGAAGTAGTTGAAGGTGGAGAAGAAGAGGCAGCTGGAGATACAGAGGCAGAGGCAGCAGAAGGTGAAGATAAAGAGGAAGTTGAAGACGAAGCAGTAGTTGAATAAAATTGAATTTAAAAAAGCTCTATTTTCAAAATAGAGCTTTTTGTTTTTCTTAGATAATATATAATATAATTACTACATAAATATTTAAGGAGGATGATGCGACAAAAATATGCTCTAGCTAATTGGAAGATGAATAGCAGTCTTTCTGATGCAATTGTGCTTGCCAGTGCAATTAAATCAGGTATGGAAGATTTAGAGGGTTTGGATGTGATTATTTGTCCTCCATTTACTTGGCTTTATCCTATTTCAGAAATTTATGAGCACAGAGCACATAATCTTTTTCTTGGGGCTCAAAATATGCATTATAAAGACAATGGGCCATTTACAGCGGAAATTTCTCCACTAATGATTAAAGATATGGTTCAATATGTTATTTTAGGTCATAGCGAAAGACGAATTGTGTTTGGTGAAGATAGTGCACTTGTAAATGATAAGCTGATTGCAGCTTTAAATCACAAGATTACTCCGGTTTTGTGCATCGGAGAAAAAGAAGAAGGTGAGGAAGGAAAATTGGATTCAAGTATTGTGAGTCAGCTCCGAGAATCTTTAGATGGAATATCCATGTCTCAAATGAGTAAAATTATTTTAGCGTATGAGCCGGTTTGGGCTATTTCAACAGGTGATTCTAGCTCCAAAAAAAATGCATCCGTTAAATATGTGAGTGGCGCGATTTGGGCTATTCGGGAAGAAATTAAAAAGTTATATAATGAAGATGTGGCAGAGGGACTTTCAATTCTTTATGGCGGCAGTGTAAATAAAGATAATATTGAAGATTATGCCCACCTTGAGAATGTGGACGGTGTATTGGTAGGAGCTGCTTCGTTAAATGCTGAAAATTTTCTTTATATATGTAAAAAATTAGTTAAATAACAAATGAAATCACTTCGCGAGGCAAAATTTAAGAATAAAAATGTAGTTTTAAGAGTAGATTATAATATTGAGATAGTTAATGGTAAAATTTTAGATGATACCAGAATCAAGTCAACACTTAAAACAATCGATTATATTCTTAAGGCGGGTGCGAAAAAAATTACTTTGATTTCTCACTTAGGCCGTCCAAAAGGAACATTTGATGAAAAATATGTTCTTAAACCAGCGGCTATTAGGTTGGCTGAACTTCTTAAAATCAAAGAGATTAAAACAGAAGAGGGATTTTATCAGATATCAAATAAAATTGTTATGCTTGAAAATATTCGTTTTAATGCAAGAGAAGAATCAGAGGATAAGGGTGAGAGAGAAGGGCTGGCGAAAAAGTTAGCGAAAAATAATGATATTTATATTGATGATGCTTTTGCCAATGTGCATAGAAAACACGCGTCGATTTATGAATTAGCGCAAATATTGCCATGTTATTCTGGGTTTTTGCTTGAAAAAGAAACATTGATGCTTTCAAAACTACTTAAAAAACCAAGAAAACCGTTTGTTTGTATTTTAGGCGGGGCAAAAGTTGATACAAAGATCGGAGTGATAAAAAATCTGGTTGGAAAAGTCGATAATTTTTTGATTGGTGGAAAGATCGGCAATGCGTTTTTAGCAGCGCGTGGATTAAATATCAAAAAAAGTAAAATTGATACCAAAGAAATAAGAGTTGCTGCAGAAATCCTTAAAATGAAAAATATTAATATTCAAATTCCGTTGGATGTTTCGTGGTCTCAAGATGAAATATTTGATATCGGTCCAAAGACTATTTCTGCTTATAAAAAAATTATTGCTAGCGCTCAAACAATTTTTTGGAACGGACCGATGGGTTATATTGAAGGAGACGAAAAATATAAAAAAGGCAGTCAGATGTTGATGAAAGTGATTTCAGAAGTTAGTGGCACAACTATTGTTTCTGGCGGCGAGACTGTTTCAGTTGCAGAAGATTCCGGTCTTGGTAACAAAATCACTTTTCTTTCAACTGGCGGAGGGGCAACACTTGAGTTTTTGACAGGGATAAAACTTCCGGGACTCGAAGTGTTGGGATATTATAAGTAAAAATTAGAAATTAGTAATTAGGAATTTATACAATGCTTGATGTTTTGACGGTTGGCGATGGAGCATTTGATATATTTATTAAACCCGCCGGTTCTAATTTGATTAAAAAATTAAATAAAGATTATTTTAATTTTCCCTTGGGAAGTAAAATTAATGTTGAAGAAGCAGATTTTGCAGTTGGAGGGTCAGCGGCTAATGTGGCAGTTGGATTATCGAGGCTTGGATTAAAGTCCGGAATTTGTGGATTTTTAGGTCGCGATGAATATGGTCGCGAAATTAAAAAAGCACTTAAACATGAAAAAGTAAATTTAGAATATATTGATGAAAAAAGTCATGAAAAAACAAGTTTTTCAGTAATAATAAGAGAAAATAAAGATCGAACCATTTTAGTTTTTCATGGATTTGATAATTATAATACTTTGCCTTTATTAAAATCAAAAATATCCGAATGGATTTATCTTTCGCCAATTGGCGAGAATTATGACGACATACTTTCTAAGATTATTTCGCTTAGAGCTGAAAAAAATGTAAATCTTGCCTTTAACCCCGGAGTAAGACAACTCCAAGATTTTAGAAAAATTATGCCACTTTTGAGACTGGTAAATGTACTATTTGTAAATTTTGAAGAAGGTTTGAAACTGGTTGATTTAAGAGGCGGACGACCATCAATAAAAACATTACTTGGTGAAATTATCAAAAAAGGTGTAAAAATTGCTGTTGTTACTAAAGGTAGAGAAGGTGTAGCTGTTAGTGATGGAAAATATTTTTACAACGCACCTGCTTATTCAGCAGAAAGAATTGATGTAACTGGAGCAGGCGATGGGTTTGCTTCGGGATTTTTGGCATCATTGGTATATGACGCGAAATCTGATGAAAAATTAGCGCAAGATGAACTACTTAAGCGGTCTCTTTGGTGGGGATCGGTAAATTCAGCCGCAGTTATTGAAGAAATTGGGGCTGAAACAAATTTACAAACTTTAAGACAAGTTGAAAATAAGGTGAAATTAGCAAAGGGGTTGAAAATCAGTGAGATTTAAGCTATAACTAGTTTATGGCTTGGATCGTGCTTGGTTTCCGTTTTCCGTATTACGCAGGAAGGAGAAAGTTCGATGAAATCGTGCAAGGTCTGCAACAGATCCTTTCCGGATGGTGAGTCGAGTTGTCTGCATTGTGGTGCGGCAACAGATATGACAGAGCGTGATGTGCTTGATGCACAGAACATTCTCAATGAAGGAGGAATTCCTTCTTCCACTCCTTTGATCGGAGCAGCCTCTGCCGGTCTTCCTGATAACCAGTCTTGCGCTGCTTGAGATTCAAGGTGCGATGACTTGGGGCGATTCAATTGTTGGATCGTCCCATTGCTTTTTTGCCGCATAAAGCCTAAAATAATAGAGCAAATCATCAATTAATTTTTAAATAATATGGAAATAAAAAAAGAGATATTACCAAAATCAAGAATTAAACTTATTATCAATATTTCCGGCAATGACTTTTCAAAATATTTTGATTCAGCTATTGCTGCACTTGGTGCTCATATTGAAGTTAAAGGTTTTAGACCAGGTAAAGCCCCTGTTAATTTATTAATTGAAAAAATTGGGGAATCAAGAATTTTAAATCAAGCACTTGAAACTGCTATTCCTGAATTTTATTCTAAAGCGCTAGATCAGGAAAAAATTGCACCGATTGCATCTCCTGAAATCAAAGTGGTTAAATATCCTGTATTTGGTCAGGATAATGAATTGGAGTTTAATGCTGAAGTTGATGTTTTCCCAGAAGTTACATTGGGAGATTATAAAAAACTCAAAGTTAAAAAAAATGATTTTGAACCTAAAATAATTAATGATGAGGATGTTGTTAAAACGATTGATTATTTAAGAAAACAGAGATCTACTTTTAAAAAAGTTGAACGAGGCGCTCAAAATGGCGATCGAGTGGAAATTGATTTTAATGGAAGCATTGATCATGTTGAGTTAGAAGATATGCAAAGTAAGAATCATCCGGTTATTTTAGGTGATAAAACCTTGATTCCCGGTTTTGAAGAAAAAATTGTTGGTCTTAAGGCAGGGGAAGATATTGAGTTTGATATTAATTTTCCTAAAAACTATCATGCTGAAAAATATGCAAACAAAAAAGCTCATTTTAAGGTTAAAGTAAATTCAGTTGAAGAAGTGGAGCTGCCTGTCCTTGATGATAAGATGGCAAAAGATTTTGGACACAAGAGCGTTGATGAGCTTAAAAAATCAATTAAAGAAAATTTGCAAGAAGAAGAAAACACTTCTAAAAAGAATCAGCTTGAAGGTGAAGTTGTTACTCAAGTGGCAAAACTTATTAAAGCGGAGATTCCAGCTGCTTTTATTGAAAATGAAACCGATAGATTGATGGAAGAGAATAAAAAAAGACTTGAAATGCAAGGAATGGATTTCAAGACATATATGGACTATATTAAGAAAACTGAAGAAGATTTAAGATCAGAACTAAAACCTCATGCAGAGGAATCAGTGAAAATTGGATTGATGCTTGGTGAGGTGATTAAAAAAGAGGGACTTGATCCAAAAGATAAAGAAGCTCCCCAAAAAGCAGTTTTGAAGTTGGTGGAGCAGATAGTTAAGTAAATTATTTTTAAATTAGTTTATGTAAGGGACAGAGGGCTCCTTTTCGACCTGCCTCGCCGGCAAGGCGGGTGGCCGCCCTCTATCCCTTACCAATCCAACTCCTGCCACGACTTTTTCAGAAGCATAAAAAATCATTTTCTTTCTAATAGACACTCCTTGTTCTGATCCTGTTATCACAGGCAGCCAAGGTTTCTATTGAAGTGAAAATGATTTTTTATTTTCTGAAAAAGGGAAACATTTAGAGTGTATAAGGTTGACAAATAAGGGATTTTGTGCTATTATATTAACAATGTTAGAAGCCGATAAAGGCAAAGTCTGCGAAAGCAGGCGGCGCCCGCCTGCCATGACTTGCGATTAATTATCGTGAGGTGTGGTATTCGGGACTGTCAGTCATAACAAGTTGGATGTTTTCAGCTTGGTATGTCGGGCAGGCAAAGCCAGATGGGTCTAAATCCTGATTTATCAGGACATGACAGCCGGTTGCCGAAGCTAGTTCTCGGGGAGAACGAGTGGCTTGGGCTACTCGTTTTTCGGTTTTTAACAAGCATTTCATCACAAGAGGTGGATGATGGAGAAGCTTGTAGTAAGAGATTATGCGGAGTTGTTTGCTAACGGTGAAATTGGCGGTCTGGTGGACATGATTGCCAACATGAAGCTTACTTCACCCGATTTTGTCGGTTTTATCGAGATGATCGGCGGTGAAGTGGCGCAGTTCAACTACGAGACAAGAAGAGAGAAACATGATGAGCTGGCCGGTTTTCTTTCGACCGTCAACTACTTCCTCAAGGGAGTAAGCGAAGTTTGCTGCGGTTTGCCGGAGATACACGGGAGGAGCTTCGACATGCACCTTAAGTGTATGGGTCCGCTCGAGTACCAGCTCGAACAGTTGTTGCGGTTCTTCGATGTCAAGAAAAGCATCGGGTTCGTTGCACAGCTCATTGATCGGTTGAGGGAGCTGCAGACTTATACCCAGCGTTGCTCGATGTTGATCATGCGGATCGTGATGAATGAGATTGTGAAGCAAAACTATACCTCAAGATAGAGGTAGTGTCGGCTCATTTACTGGGCGGCGGAGAGATCCGTCGCTTCTTTTTTTCTATTTAAAATGAGAGAAGCCGGCGCTTGTGCGCCGGCTCTTAGTCTGTCTTTTGTAGGTCGGAACCTTAAGCTCCTGACCCGGTTTTACCCCATCTGCTCCGAGATTGAATTCAGGGTTCAGTTCCTGAACCCTCTCTCGGATCAAAGTGAGATCGAAATCGTTCCACAGCGGACCGAGCGTTTTTCGCGCGATCCGATCCACTGTGTCACCTCTGACAACGACAACAGTGACGATGTCGAGGCTATTCAGCTTCTCTTGCTGTGTTTTTTCCTGTTGGACAATCGTGCTGACTACCAGCACTGCCAGTAGACACGCAACACAGAACACCGCACCACCAGCTAGGCAGTTGCCTAATTTTGACTGACTTTCCATCTCCTCGCCCTCCTTAGCCATTCTGACTTAGGTTTTACTATATCATAGTAAACCTGTTTTGTCAAGACCGGATGACCGATTTGATCTGCTGCAAAAGTTCAAACACATATTGGACTCTAGAGAAGTAAAAAAGGAGTCCGAATGAAGCAGGTATATCTTCAAAGTTTCTTTAAATCAGGGTATAATCGCCTGATGAAATACATTTCAA
>JBAYJO010000002.1:0-150121 GCA_041665085.1 Patescibacteria group bacterium
GAATACCTTACTTGGTATAACACCGAAAAACCGCACCGAAGCCTTGCTAAAATGTCCCCATTGCAGTATTTTGTAAATAACTTTACTAGTCCTCAAAAGTCCAATATGTTATGGACCGCGACATCATCTTGACAATTACCCCTTTTTTACATTATGATCAAAAATGACGAAGTAAGAAATACATCTAACTAATTATTATGACCAAACCAAAAGACAACTCAAAACAATTAAAAGAAGAACTTGAAGAGTGTAAATCCGGCTGGATAAGAACCCAAGCTGATTTTGATAATTACCGCAAAAGAACCGAAGATCAGCGAGCGGAAATGATGACATTTGCTAGTGCAAATATTATACAGAAAATTTTACCAATCTTAGATCATATGGATCTTGCGTTGAAACATTTGCCTAAAGAACTCGAAAACAATGAATGGGCAAAAGGAATTTTACACACTAAAAAACATTTTGAAGAAACTTTGGATATTGAAGGATTAAGCAAGATTCCTGAAACTGGCCAATTTGATCCAAATTTTCATGAAGCAATTTCACACGAATCATCAGTTCTACCGGAAAATGAAATAATTGAAACTACGCAAATCGGATATATGTTTAAAGATCGATTGCTTAGACCGGCAAAAGTTCGGGTTTCTAGCGGTTCTAACTCATAAATTATTTACATGTATGGAAAATACTTGACAAAATGTAAAGGATACTTTACATTTATTATAGATATTAAATAACTATTGGGAGCACTATATGTCCAAAATTATTGGAATCGACCTTGGTACAACCAACTCGGTTGTTGCCGTTATGGAGGGTGGAAAACCAAAAATTATTCCTTCTGCTGAAGGAAATAATCTAATTCCATCTGTAGTTGCAATTAGTAAAAACAATGAAAGACTTGTTGGACAATTGGCAAAAAGACAATCTGTTACCAATCCCGAAAATACAATTTTTTCTGTTAAAAGATTAATCGGCAGATCATTTTCAGATGAGGAAGTTCAGCGAGATATTCATCTAATGCCTTATAAAATTGTTAAATCTGATGGCGGAGTTAAGGTTTTAATGGAGACCCCTTCGACAAGCTCAGGGCAGGGGAAGGAATATTCTCCACAAGAAATTTCTGCCTTTATTTTGCAAAAAATTAAAAGCGATGCTGAAGCTTATTTAGGTGAAAAAGTTAGCGAAGCAGTTATTACTGTTCCGGCATATTTTAACGATTCCCAAAGACAAGCAACAAAAGATGCCGGTGTGATTGCAGGTCTTGAAGTTAAAAGAATTATTAATGAACCAACCGCTTCTGCTCTATCTTATGGACTCGATAAAAAGAAAGAGGGAAAAGTTGCTGTTTATGACCTTGGCGGCGGTACATTTGATATTACAATTCTTGAAATTGGCGAGGGAGTATTTGAAGTAATGTCAACAGCCGGCGATACCCACCTTGGAGGAGATGATTTTGATATAAAAATCATGGACTGGATTCTTGAAGAATATAAAAAACAAGAAGGCATTGATATTAAATCAGACAAAATGGCTCTTCAAAGAATTAAAGAAGCAGCTGAAAAAGCAAAAATCGAATTATCGTCAAGCCAAGAAACAGAAATTAATCTGCCATTTATCACTGCCGACGCTAATGGTCCAAAACATTTAGTTTTAAAAATAAATAGATCAAAGCTAGAACAATTGGTTGGTGATTTAATTGAAAAAACCGCAATACCTTGCAAACAAGCCTTGAAGGACGCAAAAATTGAAACCGGAGATATTTCCGATGTGATTCTAGTTGGCGGTATGACCAGAATGCCGGCAGTGCAAGCAAAAGTAAAAGAAATCTTTGGCAAAGAACCATCAAAAACCGTAAATCCAGATGAATGCGTTGCACTTGGTGCTGCAATCCAAGGAGGAGTTTTAGCTGGAGAAGTAAAAGATTTACTACTTCTTGATGTAACTCCATTATCTCTTGGAATTGAAACTTTGGGTGGAGTTGCAACTAAATTAATTGAAAGAAATACAACTGTTCCAACATCAAAAAGCCAAATTTTCTCAACTGCTGCTGATAACCAAACTTCGGTTGAAGTACATGTTGTTCAGGGTGAAAGAGAATTAGCTTCAGATAATAAAACACTTGGGCGATTTATGCTTGATGGTATTCCACCATCACCGCGCGGTATTCCACAAGTTGAAGTAACATTTGATATTGATGCAAATGGAATTTTGAATGTTTCGGCTAAAGATAAGGCTACCGGCAAGGAACAAAAGATCACAATCACAGCAACTTCTGGACTTAGTGATGAAGAAATTGATAAAATGAAGAAAGATGCAGAACTTCATGCTGAAGAAGACAAAAAGAAAAAAGAAGTTATTGAAGTTAAGAACTTAGCTGAAAATTTAATCTACACTTCAGAAAAAGCAATTAAAGAAGCTGGCGACAAAATTACTGAAGATGAAAAAAAAGAGACTGAAGATAAGATAAAAGCGCTAAAAGACACTCTTTTAAAAGATGATATCGAAGATATTAAAAAATCAACTGAAGAGTTAAGCCAATCAATTCAGAAAATCGGGCAAAAAATGTATCAAGAGGCTGCAGAAAACAAAGAATCTGAAAAAAAAGAAGAAGAACCTAATCCAACAACTGACGAAGAAAAGCCAGAAGACAAAAAAGAATAAAACAAACGGGACATAATGAACGAGGGGTTGAATTATAAAATCATTTTAGGTTTAGTATTGATGATTATTGTGCTGTTTTTCGGAGTTAATTTTATCACCTCAAAGTATTTGGTTAAAAATAATTCATCAAATAAAAACACGAATTCGTCAGAAGTTAATTATAATCAGAACGAAAATTCAAATAGCCAAGCTTACTCCAATTCGAATACCAATGAAACTATTGTAGAAAATTCGGAAAGTCTTACAAACGCTGATTATGTCGGTTTAGGAACAACACTTCAGGCATATACAAGCAGAGCTCAAGAAATTGCAGCTAATTGGCAAAAAGATTTGATAATATCGAATTTAACGATCGAACTTGATTCGAACCTTGAAACTGGAAAATCAAAACAAACATTCACATACGCATCAACAAGCAATACTGATTATTGGTTTACTATTTCATTTTCTGAAAACAGCCAAAAATATGTTCGAGCAATAATTCCAAAAGAAGATTACTTGGGAAACACATTAAAACCGATTCAATTATCATATTGGAAAATAAATTATATTCAAGCTTTTCAATTAGCGGAAAAATATCAGGGAGCATCATACCGAGAAAAAAATAAAGCGAATGTTAGCCTAAGTTTAACTCAAGGAGATCCAAAAGGTTGGCTTTGGTGGATTGTTACTTATAAATCTACAACCACGAGTGGTAATGTTTACACTGTTAGAATTAATGCTAATACTGGAGAAATCTGCGACGAGAATGGTGCGGTGATTAAAAATCCTTAGCAATATTAGAATTAAAAACTACAATTATTCTCCTTGAACTAAATAGTTTTTTCTGGTATAATTTTTCCTTGAAGGACGATAATGAAAGATTATTATGAAATTTTAGGCGTTTCCAAAAACGCAACAAACGATGAGATTAAAAAAGCTTACAGAAAGTTAGCTTTGAAGTACCATCCGGATCGAGCTGGCAAAGAATCGGCAGATAAATTTAAAGAAGTAAACGAAGCTTACCAAGTTTTGTCTGATTCTAAAAAAAGAGCTCAATATGACCAATTTGGCAGAGTAGATTTTGGAGCAGGCAGTGAAGGCGGCGGTTATGGCGGAGGTTTTGGTTTTGAAGGTTTTGATATGGGTGGAGCTGGCTTTGGCGGACTTGGCGATATATTTGAAAGTTTTTTTGAAGGAGCAATGGCAAATATTCAAGTTCAAGTTCCAATTACTATTTCTCAAGCTGTGTTGGGAGAGAAATTAAGTTTAAATATTGAAGGAGATAGAATAGATTTAAATATTCCACCAGGAACTCAAGACGGACAGGCTTTTATGTTCAGGGGTAAAGGCAGATCTACCAGACGAGGACGAAAAGGAGATTTAACTATTGTAATAAAAATTGAAATGCCGAGAAGACTTACTCGCGAACAAAAAGAACTATTCGAACAGCTTAGAAGAAGTGGAGCTTAATATTGAAAAATATGATTAAAAAAGTGTTATAATATTATAGAAATATTATTTAACATATTTTTATGGATCAATCTGCAGTTGTGCCATCTTGGGATCTTTTTATTACTCTATTTGCAATAATAATTATTGCTTATGGGGTGATTATGGCGCGAGAAAAAATTATTGTAACAATGGTTTCAGCTTATGTCGGACTTGTTGTTGCCAAAGTTTGGGGCACTACAATTTATGATTTTTTTAATGGTAACAAAACCATTTTAAACAAAGTTTGGATAAGATCATCGGCCTCACTTTTCTTGGTGCAGCTGGTTTTATTTGGAATTGTAATCGGAGTTCTCTCCTATAAAAGCGGGCTTTCTGCGAAAGAAGGGAAAGGACTTTCGACAATTGAGTATCTGGTTTATAGTATTTTAGCTTCAGGTTTGATTATTTCTTCCATAATTTCTTTTATGCCGGAATCACAACAATTATCAGTTGTTGAATCATCTCGACTTGGGAGATTAACGATGAATTATCAAACATGGTGGATTATTTTGCCAATTGTTTTAATGGTCTTTACTTCCGGAAGAAGAAAAAATTCAGGAGGAGAGTAGAGATTGACGGAAAGCAAAAAATTAGCTATAATAATAGGGTAATTATGGATCGCTAGCTCAGTCGGTTAGAGCACCTGCCTTTTAAGCAGGGTGTCCTGGGTTCGAGTCCCAGGCGATCCACCAAAAAGATAATCAACCTTGAGTTGGTTATTTTTTTGTTAGCATGGGCGAGAACCCAGATTGCTAACTAACGTATTTTTTTTGGATTATCGTTAGTTAGATCAAATATTTGAGAAGGGGAATTATTTTCAATTTTCCCCCCATCAACAATTACAACATCGTCCAAAAACATAGAATCATATTGAGTCATAATTTCTTCAATAGAATAACAATTTGCCATGCCAGATTTATTAGCCGATGTTTGAGCAATTACTCCGCCAAAATCTCTAATTATTTTTAAAACAAAATCACTTTTTGGAACCCGAATACCTATAGTTTCATTCTTAATGCATTCTGCTGCGATATTATTATTAGGATTATTTTTAACTATAAAAGTATATTTTCCAGGAATTTTTTCAGAAATGAAATTTTCATTATCTAAATCTAAATCTCTTGATATTTGCTGAAAATTTTTAAAATCTGAAACAGCCACACCAATAGTTTGATTAAGTGGTCGTATTTTAAGTTTAAATATTTCAAGCACAGCCTCACTTGCAGTTGCATCACAAGCAAATCCATAAACTGTATCAAATGGCAAAATCACAATTTGTTTGTTTCTTAAACAACCGACAACCTTCTTAATTATTTTGTCTTTATTTTCTGATGTAAGTTTTAGAATGTTCATATTAATAATATTATTTAATAGATTCCAGATCAGGAGCGCTTCGCTTCCTGTCTGGAATGACAGATAGGGAGATTGTAAAGATTGCCACGCCTTAAGAGCTCATAATGACATTTAATTTTTCAGTAGGTTAATAAAAACATCGGAAGGAATATCAACTCGGCCGAGTTTTTTCATTTTTTTCTTGCCTTTTTTCTGTTTATCCAAAAGTTTATTTTTTCTGGTTACATCACCCCCATAAAGTTTGGCTGTAACATCTTTTCTAGCTGCGGAAATTGACTCTGATGCAAGAATATGTCCTTGTCCTTGTTTAGTAATACCAGTACCAGCTTGAATTTTGACGTCAAACATTTGCCGAGGAATTAGTTCTTTTAATTTGGCGGTTAGTTCTCTTGCTCTTCTCGTTAAATTGTTTTGATGAACAATCTCTGCTAAAGCATCAATTCGATCACCTGAAATTACTAAATCAAGCCGTTTTAAATTTTCAGCTCGGTATTCTAAAAATTCATAATTCATTGAAGCATATCCTGATGAAACACTTTTCAGACCGTCATAAAAATGCAAAATAATTTCGCTCATTGGCATTTCATAATAAAGCAAAACTCGAGTATCTAAATAATCTGTTTTTTTGTAAATGGCTCTTTTTGATTGGACAAATTCCATAATTGTTCCGATATATTGAGTGGGGGATATAATTTCAAGTTTTGCCCATGGCTCTTTAATTTCAAATGTATCTGCCAAATCATCGACTTGCATTGCAGAGTTTATAACTTTTGTTCCGTGATTTTTAGAAACAAGCTCATAAGAAACAGAAGGGGAAGTGACAATGAGATCTAAACCATATTCTCGTTCAAGCCTTTCTTTAACTATTTCCATATGAAGCATACCTAAAAAACCCAAACGAAAACCAAATCCTAGGGCAGGGGAGTTGTCCGGCTCAAATGTGAGAGCAGCATCATTTAATTTTAATTTCCCAAGTGATTCTCTAAGTTCAACATAATCTTCACCTGAAGATGAATAAAATCCAGCAAAAACCATTGGTTGAGATTCTTTATATCCAGCAAGCGCTTCAACTTCCTCGTTGGCAAGTCCTATCGTATCTCCAACTCGACAAACAGAAATATCCTTCAGCCCAGTAACAATATATCCGATTTGACCATTATTTAAAATTTTTTGAGATGAAAAAACTGGCTTCAAAAAACCCAAATCTAATATTTGAAAATTTTTACCTGATGCAATAAGTTTTACCGAATCGCCCTTTTTTAATTCGCCATCAACTATTCGAACATAAGCAATTACTCCTTGATATGAATCATAATATGAATCGAAAATCAAAGCTCTGGTAGATCCGCCGGCAGGCGAGGTAGGGGAAAGAATGGAATTTTTTGGAGCAGGCACCTTTTGAATAATTTCATTTAAAATTGCCTCAACTCCCTCACCTGTTTTGGCTGAAACTCTTAATATTTCCTCACTTTCTGAAATGCCAAGAATACCTCTGACCTCCTTCTCTACCCTATTCGGATCAGAAGAAGGCAAATCAATTTTATTTAAAACAGGAATAATTGTAAGATTGTGCTCTATCGCCTGATACAAATGTGCTAAGGTTTGCGCCTCAACACCTTGAGTGGCATCAACCAAAAGAATCGTACCTTCAACTGCTGCTAAAGATCGAGAAACCTCATAGGAGAAATCAACATGCCCCGGAGTATCTATTAGGTTCAAGGTATATTCAATCCCATCTTTTGTATAAAGCATTTGAACAGGAGCAAGTTTAATCGTAATCCCCCGCTCTCTTTCAATATCCATTTTATCAAGTAGCTGTTCTTTCATTTGGTCTTTTGGCACAGTATGAGTAAATTCCAAAAAACGATCAGCCAGAGTCGATTTTCCGTGATCAATATGAGCGATTATTGAAAAATTCCTAATATTATTTGAATTCATAAAGGAATAGTTAAAGACTTATACACGAAGTGTTATTACAGCCCCGCATCAAGCACGTGATAAACTTCAGTTGAAATCTAGTCAGATAGTTTCTGGATCCCAGCCTGCGCTGGGATGACGAAACAAAAAGATAGCACAACAGAACAGAAAGCTGGGATGACGGGACATGGGAATAGTCTGCCAAAATAAAAAAAGCTTTCTCATCCTTATAATAGGTTAAAAATAGAAAAATTTCAATCGTTTGTATAATTTTTGAACGCCTGGCCAGTTATTTCAAGACTTCCTTCATTTAAAATTATACTTGAAATATACATATTATTTTGTTGATTTAAAATCTCATTTAAACGAGCAATATATTTTTTACCAAATAATTTAATAAATGGCTCTTTAATATTTAAATATCCAAATGAGGCATTTTTAACCTCAAAAGAAACACGACCATCAGTTATAACTGGGAAAATGTCTAAATCAACAGTCGTTTCTATTGGAGAAATTAGCAAACCGCTTAAAGTAATTTTATCTGAATATATTTTTGCCTGAATATTTTTAAATTTTCTCTCACCCTTATTTGACTCAATGAAAAGATAAGACGAAAGTTCATTTTCTTGAAGAGTAATATCATTCATTAAAGTTGGATTTTCATTAACAAGAGAGATAACATTACTAACCTGTTCTGCTTCTTCACTGGAAATTTTTGCAGCAGTTTTTGCTTTTTCAATTTTTACTAAATTATAAGCGTAAAAACAACCTAAAATCACAGAAAAAATTAAAATCCAAAAAGCAATTATTAGAATTCTCCAATAACTGTATTTATGAGTTTTATCTACTTCAGCATAAAACTCTTTTTCAATATTCGTCTTGTTCTCTTGCTTCATTGTACTGTGAGGAATTAAATTTACTCAAACGCGCTTTTAATAATTTTTTAAGAGATAACTCTTTCATTTCATCCATTGAAAGTAAATATCCAGCCAATAAATACGAAAAAATGCCAACAAACGCTGCACCAAAAGCTTTTATTGCTACGCCCCAAAATCTATCCATATCAACAACTAATCCAAGATAATTTTTTGCTACTTGAATACACAATATCATAAAAACTGTTGCTAAAATTATTTTGGAAATTGATGCGAAAATTTTTTGACCTTCATTGATCCAACCTTTTTTGATTACGATAATCATTAAAATTAAGGCATTTGCAAACATTCCAATTGAACTGGCAAGCGCCAAACCCGAAACTTTACCATAAAACGACTGGCCGCAAAAACAAACAAATCTTTCCGTTGAAGGTAATTTGATAAAGGCGTAAGCAAAAATTATGGAAATAAATATTGAAATTACTGAAACGATAACCGGTGTTTTTGTATTATGTTTTGCATAAAAGGCTTTGGCAAGCACTGGAATTAATCCGGCAAAAGGAAGTCCAAAAGCAAAAAATCCAAGAGCAGAATAAGTCATCATTGTTTGATTCCATTTAAAATGGCCCGAGCCTAAAATTAAACGAACTATTTCCGCACGAAGCATAAACATTCCAACAGCAGCCGGAATCAAGATAAAAAGTATGATTTTAGTAATTTTACTTAAATATTGGGCGAACTTTATCTTTTCTTGCTTTGCTGCCATTTCGGAAAGCGTCGGAAAAATTGCAGTTGCAAAAGAAGTTCCAAAAACTACAATAGGCATGGTTTGAATATTGTCAGCCAGACTGAAAACGGCAACCGACCCAACAGCTAAAGTTGAAGCAAGAGCGGTAAAAATAAATAGCATAATTTGATTGGCGCCAAGTCCGATTGAACGAGGCAGCATTAATTTACCAATTTTTCTAACCGATGGATCTTTCCAGTTTAAATTAAATTTATAGCGCCAACCTAAGTGAAATACCCCTGGAAGTTGAATTAAAAAATGAAGCACAGATCCGATAATTACTCCGATAGCGATTCCTGTGATGCCATATTTTGGAGAAAGCAAAAAAATTGAAACGATTATCACAATATTATAAATAAGAGGAGCAATAGAATAAAAAATAAATCTTTTAAATGAATTTAGAATGCCGCCAACAATATATGAAAGAGTAAAAAATATCGGAGTAATCAAAAACAAACGAGCAAGGGAAACGGTTTGTAATTTACGAGCAGAATCAAAATTTGGAACCAGTAGATTAACAAGATATGGCATCAAGATCATCGAAATAAAAGCTAAAATTAAAATTACCAAAAGACCAATATTTATAATTGAGTTGGCAACATCCCAAGCTTTTTTTTCTTCAGATTTGGCAATAAAACTGGTAAAAATCGGGATAAAGGCTGAAGAAATTGCACCAAGTATCACAATATTGAATAATAAATCGGGAATTCTAAATGCAGCATAATAAATATCAAGATCAGAAGTAATAATTTTTTGAGCCAGAAAATGATCTCTAAAAAAACCGAGTATATTAGAAAGCGTTAAAGTTATTACTAAAATCAAAGTCGCGCTTTTAACAGAATTCTTTGAATTTAAAATTCGCATCATAAAGTTATTATACCAAATTTAATGCTTCATTAATTCGTTTTAATACTTTTTCCTTTCCCAAAACCTCAAATGTTTGGAAAAGAGGAGGCGCTACATCTGTTCCGCAAACTGCAACTCGAAGTGTTTGAAATAAACCCTTGGCAGTAATATTCATTTCAGTTGCAAGATTTCTTAACTCTGATTCCAGTTTATCGTGAGTAAAATCAATTGCTTCAATTATTTTATAAGATTTTTCAAGAGCATTCTTAGTTAAATTCTTATCATGTAATTTTTCAAGCAACATTTCCGGTGGTACTTCTATTTTTTCATCAAACATAAAATAACTCAAGCTATAGGCTTCATCTAAATTTTTTAATCTTTCTTGAATCAAGGCGATAACACTTAATAAATATTCTCCTTTAACATTTACTCCATGCTTTGAATAAAATGGCTCAAGTTGTTTCGCGAGATCGCCTAAACTCATTTTTCTAATATATAAACCATTTATCCAGTCAAGTTTTTGCTGGTTGAAAACCGATGGACTTTTCCCGACTCGCGTTAGATCAAATTCAGTAATTAAATCCTGCAAGGAAAAAATTTCATCTTCATTTTTAGGTGACCAACCAAGAAGACTAATAAAATTAATCATAGCTTCGGGCAAATAACCTTTATCTTTAAAATCATTTGAGATCGAGACCGGATCTTTTCTTTTGCTCATTTTAGAATGATTTGGATTGACAATTAAAGGAAGATGAGCGTAAATAGGGGTTGGAAAATTTAAAGCTTTTTGCAGCAATATATGCTTTGGTGTATTTGAAAGATGATCTTCTCCGCGAATGATATGGCTAATTTTCATATCATAATCATCAACAACAACCGCCAGATGAAATATCGGGGTGCCATCACTTTTAACAATCACAAAATCTTTAAGATCAGTGAGTTTAAAATGAACATCTCCCCGAATTAAATCCTTTACAATTATCTCGGTTGTATCAAGATCAATTTTTTCCGGAATCCTGAACCAGATTGCACCATCTTTTTTATACGCTAAATTTTGATCAAGAAGGATTTTAACACATTCATTGTAACGCTCGGTTTTTTTACTTTGATAATAAGGACCGAATTCTCCTTCAGTAAAAGGGCCTTCATCCCAATTTAAACCAAGCCAAGACAAACCATTTGTAATATCTAGAACATATTTTTCTTCACTTCTTTCATGATCCGTATCTTCAATTCTTACAATAAATTTTCCACCCGCTTGTTTTGCAAAAAGATAATTAAAAAGAGCTGTTCTGGCCGTACCTATATGCAGGTAACCAGTTGGACTTGGAGCTATTCGAGTTCTAATCTCTTCCATATTCCTCCACCGCGTTCACATAATGTGTATAATCTTCATTATTTATTGCAACTACATCTATTCTAACATTTTCCATGTGATATTGTTTAGCTAGAAATTGTGCCAGATTAATTAATTTGTGCTTTTTAGCCTTGGTAATCATTTCCTCGGCTCGTCCAAATAATGGACTTGATTTAAATTTTACTTCAACGATAACTAGAGTTTTATCGTCTTGAGCCAAAATATCTACTTCTCCAAATGAGTACGAAAGATTTGTGCCTAGAATCTGGTAATTTTTACTTTGAAGAATCTGCTTCGCCAGGTTCTCCGCTTGCGCCCCCTTCAATTTGTTCAGCTTCTTCAACTTCTCCTCCTTGAATGTTTTCAACTTCAACTGGAGCAGTTTGCTCTGGAGTTTCTTTTTCAGCATTTTCAGCCATTGCTTCTAATTCTTTTTCTTGTGTTTCTTCCCAAGAAACATAATCTTTCTTTTCACCTTTCATTCTCCATTTTTTACCAGATCTCTCTCTCATAAAATACAATTTAGATCTTCTAACTTTACTGGATTTAGTTTTTTCAATCTTAACAATTACCGGTGAATGAAGAGGAAAAGTTCTTTCAACACCGATTCCGGTTGAAAGTTTTCTCACAGTAAAAGAACCGTTAATTCCGGCTCCATTTTGCATTTTAATAATAAGACCCTCGAAAATTTGAACTCGAGTTTTTTTACCTTCAACTACTTTCAAGTGAACTTTTACTGTGTCACCAGAGGAAAGTTGAGGAATATTCTTTTTTAAAAATTTTTGAGAATAAGCTTCTACCATATTTTCTCCTTGAAGATTTAATTACTTCAATATTTTAGCACATCTTTTATAAAAATGGAAGAGGACCGATCATAATACTGATTCGGTCCTCTAGGTTATCTTTGTGGCAATCAATACCACCACATTGGTAAGCCAACCCGTAAAGCGTCCGAGAAACCCCTTTCGGGCCTCCTCTTGTTCTTCTGTAAGCTGGTAATTGTGCCACTTGAGTTTCAGAATCTTGAGCATATCAAGTGGCTTACCGCGCAAGATTCGGCGCATCTTTTCAGCTGCCAGCTTAAGGCAGTCATCAAGCAGTGGATCAAGGCCGGGACCATAGTTGTGAAGCAGAAGGATCTCGATTGAGACTCTCCCGTTTCCATCAGTTTTTGGAACGCCCTCGATAGCCTGCAGTCCGATCACATCAGTTCCGCTAATCTGATCCAGGATGTAGCGAACTGAAACAATGGTCAGATACTCAACAGCCCTTCCAATATCCACAACTTGATCAGGACTGTTCAAGACATCAAGACAGTAGCTGTAAGTTGCTCGACGCTCTACCGGCACACTGGCAACAATCTGCTCGACCTGTTGTCTTACAGCAGCAAGGTAATCCGAATCGTGAAACACTTGACTGTTGTCGATTTCCACGATGATTTTCATCATAAATGGAAAAACAACCAACTGATTGCTCCATTTCCCCGGATACTTCTCAAGCAAAGCTGACACTTTTTTGCTTCCAGAACCTCCCTTTTCCTTCAAAGCTTCCGATCTTCCGGAATATACTCGGATCAACGGTTTCCGAATTAGCTCACTCAAGGCGTTTGATCTCCTAGCTCCTTGCTTAACACGCGAAGGGAGCGGCAACGCGAAGTTGCTGCTCCCAATAGAAGGTTGTGCTGGATGATCCAGCAGAGCTGATCTAAATCGTCAGCCTAGTTTCGTAGTAGCGCCGATGCTTCGCCGCCACTCCTCCTCCGGGACTGTAAAGCTCCTTGGGAGACTCGTAGTTAGTCCCGAACTTGGTGTTCGTGGACGCCAGCGCGTCTTGGACCAATATGTCAACCGCGTCGGTTCGAATATTCCCCTGAAGGGGACCTGTTCGCAGTCCACCACCCCTGGGCCTTCTGCTTGGCCCATTAGAGGAATCTGTCAACATTCCTATTGCCATTCTTCTCTTCCTTGACCCTTTCTCTCATGATTATCTGAAGTAAACCAGTAGACCAATCATCCCTGCATAAGTATCCTCCTCCAGGCGTATTTGGGCGACAGCCATAGATATTTGGCGTATTTTCGCCAATCTGTCCATGACAGGAAAATCATCAACAAAATATTGTTAATTACTTTCCTGTCAGTACAGAATCTTTTGATTATTTGTCTAAAGGTTCAACGCTAACAATCTTAGCTTTGCGTATATTACCGTCAAATTTTCGTTTATGAATATCATTAAACTTTACTTTTCCTGCAATAGTGGAATAAATCGTATCATCTTTGCCCATTAAGGTATTTTCACCGGAGAGAACATTAGACCCTCTTTGTCTTATGATAATAGAACCGGCTTTTGCAAGTTGTTCTCCGTATATCTTAACACCCAATCTTTTTGATTGGCTGTCTCGTCCTAATTTTGATGATCCTTTTTGCTTTGTATGGGCCATAATAGTAAGTTAAAAGTTAATAAAGTTCATAAAGCCAAAAGTCGATGAACTTTTTTTGATTACATTACGAATATAGCAAAAAATAATAAATTTGTCAATGAATAGATTTAATATGTATACTAAAACTAATAACCGAATAGTAGCAATTAGTTCTAAATAATTGCCGGATGCCCTTCCCTATTCGGAATTAAATAATCTCAAGGCTTGTCCGCAAATGCGCTTTTGAAGCGAAAATTGACAATTTTCAAGCGAAAAATTACAAAAGTTTTGAAGTTTATCTGATGATAAGCAGAATAAACTTTTGAAATTTTGCAGCCAAAAGTGTCAATTTGCAGCCAAAATGGTATTTGTGGGCAAACCTTCAAAGGAATTAATGAGCAATTTTATTCATTTACATTTACACACCCATTACAGTCTTCTTGACGGTTTGGGCAAAATTGATGATGTTTTGGAAAAATGTAAGGAATATGGGATGGATTCCTGTGCTATTACCGATCACGGCACAATGTATGGCGTAATAGAATTTTATCAAAAAGCCCTAAAAGCTGGCATAAAACCAATTCTCGGGGTTGAAGTTTATGTAGCTCCTCGTACTCTTAAAGACAAAGTGCCAAAAATTGACGGTACTCCATATCATTTGATACTTCTTGCAAAAAATTTTGATGGTTACCAAAATATTATGAAACTGGTTAGCATTGCCCATCTTGACGGTTACTATTATAAACCAAGAGTAGATAAAGAAACTTTGAAAAAATATTCAAGCGGCATTATTGCATCAAGTGCTTGCTTGGCAGGTGAAATACCACATTATGCCGCGCTTCAAAACGATGAGACAACCGAAAAAATCATTCAAGAATATGTAGAAATATTTGGTAAAGATAATTTTTATTTAGAACTTCAACATCACCCTCTTATTAAAAAACAACAAATTGTAAATGATACCTTAATTAAAATGTCCAAAAAACTTGGAATAGGCCTTATTGCGACCAATGATGTTCATTATATAAATAAAGATGACGCCGAAGCCCAAGATGTGCTTCTTTGTATTCAAACGGGAAAATTTTTAGCAGATACTGATCGAATGAGCATGAAAGAAAATGGAGAATTTATTGATATTTCAATGAAATCGCCTGAAGAAATGATGGAAGCATTTAAAAATACTCCGGAAGCGATTACTAACACAAAAAAAATTGCCGATATGTGCAATGTTGAAATTGAAATTGGAAATTTTAAATTTCCTGAATTTCCAGTACCGGACGGAAAAGATTACGAAACTTACATGAAGGAACTGATTGAGGAAAGATTAACTAAAACCGTTGGCACTATTACTACCGAAATGCGGGAAAGATTAGAATATGAATTCAAAGTAATCAAAGATAAGGGTTATTTAGGATATTTTTTAATTGTCCAGGATTTTGTGCATTGGGCTAAAGAAAGAAACATTCCAACTAACACCAGAGGTTCTGCTGCAGGTTGTTTTGTTTCATATTCTCTTGGTATTACTGCTGCGCAATTAAATCCGCTTGAATACAATTTGCCTTTTGAAAGATTTTTAAATCCTTTTAGACCATCGGCTCCGGATATTGATATCGATATTGCCGACTCCAGCCGAGATGCTATTATTCAATATGTTTCGGAAAAATATGGTGAAGATCGCGTGGCGCAAATTTGCACCTTTGGAACAATGGCTTCAAAAGCAGCAATCCGAGATGTGGCAAGAGTACTGGGATATCCATATGCTTTTGGCGACACTTTATCAAAAATCATTCCGACCAGCACGCAAGCAAATTATATTAGCATTAAAAAAGCAATCGAAATGCTGCCAGAACTTAAAATCAGGTACGAGAAAGAAGATGATGTAAAGCGAACTTTAAATCTAGCGATGAAACTTGAAGGATGCGCAAGGCATGCTTCGGTTCATGCGGCAGGAGTTGTGATTGCTCCAGATGAAATTACAAAATTTTCACCGGTCATGCGAGATACAAAAGGCGGCCGACTTGTTACTCAATATGAAATGCATACAGTTGGAGAAGACGGAATCGGTCTTATTAAAATGGACTTTTTGGGACTAGCCAACCTTACTATTATTAAGGATGTACTAAGAATCGTAAATAAAACTAAAGGCGCAGAAATTATTCTTGATAAGATTCCACTTGATGACGCAAAAACATTTAAGCTGTTAACAAATGGGGAAACAATTGGAGTTTTTCAACTTGAAGGCGATGGTATGAGACGATATATTAAAGAGCTTAAGCCAACAACTATTCACGATATTATGGCCATGGTTGCTCTTTATCGCCCGGGGCCAATGAATTTTATTCCTGACTATGTTGCAAGAAAGCACAATCCATCACTTATTACATATCTTGATCCTCGAATGGAAAAAATTTTGGACAAATCGCTTGGCTTGATTGTTTATCAAGATGACGTGCTTATGATTGCAATTGAACTGGCAGGATACAACTGGATGGAAGTGGATAAATTTAGAAAAGCAATTGGTAAAAAAATTGTTTCCGAAATGGCGGCGCAAAAAGAAAAATTTTTCAAACAGATTATTGAAAGAGGAATGAAAGAAGATGCAGCGCAAGAACTTTGGAATCAAATTGAAACTTTTGCTGGATATGGATTTAATAAATCTCACGCAGCCAGTTATGGTTTAGTTGCTTATCAAACAGCTTACTTAAAAGCACACTATCCATCGGAATTTATGGCCGCTTGGCTTACATCTGAACAGTCGCGCGATATTGAAAAAGTTTCTTTTGCTCTGCAAGAAGCCAGCCGTATGAAAATTAAAGTTTTACCGCCAGACGTAAATGAGTCTTATGTTGATTTTGGCGTAATTGCTGAAACTGGAGATATTTCCTATGCACTTGCATCAATCAAAAATGTTGGTCGAGGCGCAGCTGAAGAAATTGTGGAAGAAAGAAAGAAAAGCGGCAAATACAATTCACTTGAAAATTTTCTTGAAAGAATGGGATCTTCGGTAAATAATAAAAAAATCTTAGAAAATCTCGCAAAAGCAGGTGCATTAGACACTTTAGTTGAAAGGAACCAAGTAATTGAAAGCATTGAGGAAATATTAAAATTCGCGTCCACAATAAACAAAGATAAGGAATCAGCACAAATAAATTTGTTTGGAACCAGCGAAAATACTATTAAAGCATCTTTAAAATTAAAAGACTCAACACCGGCAACAAAAAGAGAAAGATTAAGTTGGGAAAAAGAACTTTTAGGTCTTTATTTATCCGGCCATCCGCTTGGAGATTTGGCAACAACTTTAAATGGTTTTGTGGAACAAATCAGTTTACTTAATGAAAAACGAGTTGACCAAAATGTTAGAGTCGGCGGCATTATTATTGGCAAAAAAAATATTTTAACGCGCGCCGGTGAAACAATGGCTTTTGTAAAAATCGAAGACGCGTCCGGCCCGATTGAGTTAATCGTTTTTCCAAAAACTTATAATTTAACACAAAATATCTGGCAAGACGGAAATATAATTATTGCCGATGGGGCATTAAATAATAAAGACGGATCACTTAAAATTTTAGTTAATAATATTTACCAAATTGATCATGATCCGGCATCAGCATATAAAATATTAAAATCTTTGCCAAAATTAGAAAAAGAAAATAATCGATATAATTTTAGAAATAAAAATTCTAATGAAAAAACAAAATTTGTTTCACAAGGACCAATAAGTTTTGAGCTGGCTAAATTAACTTTAATATTCCCAAAAAATGCAACCAAAAATACGCTAGCTGACATAAAAACTATTATTGAAGAATACCCAGGAGAACAATCAGTACTTTTGAGAATCCCAAGCGATGGCGGATATAAAGATGTTGAGGCAAAAGCAAAAGTAAAAATTTCCCCAGTTCTTAAAACACGACTAATTGATATTCTTGGAAAAGATAATGTTTTATTTTGATTTTAGTTTTTGCCAACAATTCCAGGTGAATATGCAATAATCATGCCGATTATCACAAAAATCAGAATTATAATCATGATAATTCGGGTGCAGCCTTTTTGTTTAGAATCTATCATATTGTCCTTTTTTTATTTCTAATTATTTTTGAAAAAAACAAAATTATAGCTAGAGCGATCATTATCACAAAAAGCCAAAGCGATGCTTCAAATTTTCCAAGAGTAGTATTTTTAAGAGCCAAATAACCAAAAGTTGCTGAAACCAGATAAAATAATATTACGATTTGTTTCTGGGAAAAACCGGCATCAAGTAATCTGTGATGAAGATGAGTTCGATCTGCTTTCATTGGAGATTTTTTGTGCATTATGCGACCGATAATTACCCAAAAAACATCAATAATCGGCAATCCGAGAACCAGAAAAGCGGTTGCAACTTTTCCTCCTGAAATAATTGCTGCAATGGCAATAATAAAACCTAAAAATAATGAACCGGAATCTCCTAAAAATATTTTGGCCGGGTTGAAATTATAAGGTAAAAAACCAATTAGCGAACCGGCAAAAACTGAAAGCAAAATTGAGATTGACGGCTGATTTACATTATCTGAAATCGATAATAGAAAAAGTACGATAGCAGCAATTATCGACACGCCTGTTGCTAAGCCGTCAATCCCATCAAGCCAATTTAAAACATTAACAATTAAGGTTACCCATAAAACTACAAAAACAAAACTCCAGCTTCCTAAAACAAGCAGATTGCCAAAAGGATTTGAAAACCACCAAATTTTAATGCCACACAAGGCCACTACGGATGAGGCAATAATTATTAAAACTAATTTTACAGGTGGTTTCATACCTTTTATGTCATCAACAACACCGGTTATAAATAAAATTAGTGCTCCAATTATTACTCCAAGCAAATTTTTGTCTATTCCTAGCAATTTTTCAGTTGAAAAATGAAGCAAGTTTGGGTCTATAATATAAATCGTGATTGTAACAATTAGCCAACTTAAAAAAATAGCAATTCCACCAAGTCTTGGAATTGGATTTGTATGAATTTTCCTTTCATTTGGTTGATCGTAATATTTTTTACCAATTGCCCATCTTCTGATCATTGGGGTCAATATAAGAGTAATCAAAAGTGAGGCAATAAATGGAATTAAATATTTTATCATTTTTGTTTATCCGATTCGTCGTGCCCGCTTCGCCCAATCGAGGTAGCTTGTTGGCGAGACGGGTCCACTTTTCCCCAATCTTTTCCTATCATGATTTCTTCATCTATCATTTTGTAATCCAAAATTTCATCTTTATCAAACCACAAATTAATTTCTTTTTCCGCTTCTTCAACTGATCCTGAAGCATGAACAATATTCAAAATCGTGCGATCAAAATTATCTGAAACTTCGTATGATTCCGGCGACATATCACCTCTAATTGAACCGTTATCAGCAACTAAAGGATTAGTATGCCCGGCAATTTTTCTTCCTGTTTGAACCGCATGCGGACCTTCCCATGTCATGGCAAAAATTGTTCTACCGGTAAAGTGATCCAAACACCTTTGTCTGGTCATAAGTGCTAATTCTCTTGGTGTTTTTCCCGGATCAATTCCTTTGTCAACATAATTTTGATAAGAGCGATTGCCACTTGACTCAATCCAAGCTTCATCATCAGTGTAGTGTTTTTCAGTTAATTCAAGAGATGGGGCGGTAAATTTCGCAGCAACAAGTTTAAGTCCTTTTTTTTCAAATTTTGTGATAATTTCGCCGATAAATCTTCTTTGGATTCCTTCAGGCTTAATGGCAATAAAAGTTCGCTCTTGATGCATGGTTACCTCTATTTTATTAAATTTATAAAATGTTTTTCGTCTTTATATGGTCCGATTAAAGCAATATTAATTTTATTTAAATCAAAAATTTGACGCGCAACATTTTGCACTTCTTCTGCCGTTACTTTCCTGATTTGCCGAGCAAATTCTAATGGCTCTTCTATTTTATCAAAAAATAACTCTTGGCTGCCATAATAATTGGCAACTTCAAGTGATTCTTCCAGAGAAAGATAAAATCGGCCGCAAATATTTTCTTTTGCTTTGTTTAATTCTTTTTCATCGATTTTGTTAGTTTTGATATTTTTAATTTCATCTATAATCAAACTAATTGCTTTATCAATCTTTGTTGGCTCAATTCCTGAAGTTATCACAAAATCTCCGGTATCTTCAAAAAAATCAGTGCTGGAGCGGATGTAATAGCACAATCCGTGCCTTTCTCTGACCGTAATAAATAATCTCGAACTCATAGCGCCGCCTAAAATATTTGACAAAACTGATAGGGCATATTTTCTTGAATCATGTTTTGAAAAAGTTTTAAATCCAAGTAGAATATTAGCTTGATCTATTTTTCGATAATCAAGCATTATTTTTGGATTTTTTTGGTCGTCTTTAAAAATTTCTGCTTTTGTTAAATCTCCTTTGGGAATTTCTTCCATTTTTTCTTTTAGATTTTCAAGCCAAGCATTATCCTGTTTGCCTGCAACAGCAACAACAATATTTTTTCCAATATAATGTTTTTTAATATAATCAAGAAAATTATTTTTTTCAAATTTATTTACGGTTTCAATAGTTCCGCCAATATCTCTTCCAAGCGGTGTATCGTCATATAGCAACTCTTGACCCATTGTAGAAACATGCAATTTTGGATCCTCACGATACATATTTAATTCAGCTGTAATTACACCTTTTTCCCGTTCAATCTCCTTGATGTCAAACAGTGAATTAAAAAGCATATCATTTAATATATCTAAGCTATGATCAAAATCTTTTGATTGTGATTTGATATAAAATCCTGTTAATTCTTCTCCGGTAAACGCATTGAATTCTGCTCCAAGTTCATCAAGGGAAGTTGAGATATCAAGAGTTGTCGGTCTTTTTTTTGTTCCTTTGAAAACCATGTGCTCTAAAAAATGGCTTAAGCCACCAGTCTCTTTTGTTTCATATCTTGAACCAACTTTAACTAAAATTAAAACGGAAACAGTATTTGTATCTGTCATTGGTATACTAATAAATCTAATACCATTTTTTAAAATGTGTTTTTGATGCTTATACATAGCTTGATCTTACTATTTTATTTAGTTCGAATCAAGGTCAAAAATTTTGCTATTTGATTTTAATTGTATTAATATTAGATTAGTTAAATATTATTAGGAGGGGATGTGATCAATATACCTTTAGACAAAATATTACCAGTTACTTATGCAAGAGACAATCTTGCCAATCTTATTCAAAATACAACTGGTGAAACAGTTTATGTACTAACAAAAGGCGGACGACCAAGAGTTGCTTTAATTGATATTGTGTATTTAGAAAAACTTTGCGGAGAAAAGCTTGGAACAGGTAATTTTTCCGGATACACCGAGCCACCGGTAGTAGCGTCAAATAAAAATTCTATTTCAGAAGAAAAACCATTCAAAGCAATAGAAACCGTTTTGCCTCAAAAATCAAGTGAGCCAACAGTAAAACCAATCTCGGCGTCGACTCCGGTTTCAACTTTTTCACCTCCTGCAACTCCTAATTTATCATCATCAAGTAGCTTTTCTACGCCTTCGGCAGCTCCAGTAATAAATAATGACACAAACTCTACTATTCCTGAAGTAAAAACCGAAGATCCAAAAAAAGTGGAAAATTCTTCAGAAGAAAAATCTCCAACAGACAATAAATCAGTTGCAAGCGATGATGTACCTTTTGTAAATTTCTCGGCTTCAGGAACTCCAACAGATGAGAAAAAAGAATCACAAGAGCCAAAACTCCCTTCAGCAGATGAAATAGTAAGTAAAACTTTTCCAAATACCGCAACTACGCCAAATACAACGCCTGCTCCTTCGATTCCGTCAGCTGATGCAACAAAACCAGCTGCTCCAATTTCAAGCAATTATTCAAGTCAGTCTACTTCCGGATCGGTATTTGCATCAAAAACTCCGCCTGCTAATCCAGAAACTTCTACTCCGACTCCTACTCCAACTTCAGGAATTAGCAGCGTTTTTGCAACAAATACAAACAATCAGCCAAAAAAAGCAGAAGGCACAACTATTCCAATTAATAGTTCGAAACCAAATCAGGTTCCAGCACCAAGCAGCAATCTTCCCTCAAATGACAATACTGCTCAAAAACAAATATTAGGACAAAATAACACCACAAGTGTTGCCGATATGGACATTGGATAATCTATTTCTAAATAAGAACTGCAATAATCAATAGCGCGAAAATTATTCTATAAATTAAAAATACTAAGAAATTATTCTTTTTAATAAAATTCATCAGTAGCGCAATCGCAATATATCCGGAAATAAAAGAACTTAAAAGCCCGGCAAGAAAAAAAGAATTAAATTGATTTTCTATTTGACCAATATGTGTGATCGCAGCACCTAATATAATTGGGGCTGATAAAAGAAAGGAAAATTTAACAGCACTTTCTCGATCAAGTTTGGCTAATCTGCCGGCTGAAATTGTAATACCCGATCTTGAACTGCCGGGAATCACGGCAACAATTTGGCATATCCCAATAAAAATCGCATCTTGAAATCTGATTTTTCCCATATTTTTAGAATTCTTACTATATATATCTGAAAAATACAAAATTAAACCAAATATTATCAAGGTTATAGCGATAATTGTTGGGCTGCGAAACACAGATTCAGCTTTAGATTCTAAAAAATACGCTCCTATAGCACTTGGAATAGAAGCCAGCACAATTAACCATGAAAGTTTTTCATCTGAAGAATTAATTTTTAATTTAAAAATGCTATTAAAAAAAGATTTAGCCAATTTTACCCATTCCTTCCAAAAAAATAACAGCAGAGCAAGTAAAGTTCCAATATGCAAAGCAATGTCAAAAGACAGACCTAATTCTTTCCAATTAAAAAATTTGGGAATTATAACCAAATGGGCGGATGAAGAAATCGGCAAAAATTCGGTTAAACCTTGTACAATTCCTAAAATTATTGAATGAACTAACATTATGCCAACCTTAATTTACGAGCCAAATTTATAATTGGCCTAGCAATATATTTTTCAAATGGTTTTTTAACAAGCCACATAACAAAAGCTACCATGAAGCCAACAACAACTCCGCCCAGAATATCGGAAGGGTAATGTAGACCGGTTGCGATTCTGGCAAGTGAAACCAAAATTGCAGCAATAAGAGTAAGATTGGCTAATTTATATTGTTTTAAAAAATAGAGCATAAAAGTTACAGCAAAAATCAGTGAGGCATGATCCGAAGGAAAAGACTGGTCCGGGCGGTGAAAAACAAGCTCATTAACAGAGATCAATCCGTTTTCAAAAGGTCTGGCTCTAAAAATGAATTGCTTTACTATTCCGGCAATAACCTGCCAGCCAATAATCCCAGCAAATAGAACATCAAGAGCAACAATTTTATTTTTATCATTGTCATCTTTTCTAAACCAAAGACAAAGCAAAATCAAAGGAACTAAATAAATTGTTGCAAGCGCAAAAATCTGACTAATAAATTCAGCTATGGGGTGAGAAATTGCAAATTTATATAAAAAATCCAAAATATTTCGATCAAAAGATTGTATCTGTTCCATGTGATTATTATAAATGTTTTATATTCATCCGTAAATGTCGTACAATAATATTAATGCAATAAATTATAAATGCTCAATGTTGTTAAAAATTACTTAGCACCGGCGGACCTACATGCCTGCCTCGCCGGCAGGCGGGCGTAATTTTCAACAACACCTCACACGATTTGTATTATTATAACTTAAAGGTATTTTATTATGGATCAATATGTAGACAATTTTATTCAATATTTGGAAATAGAGAAAAATGTTTCTTTGCAAACTTTGAGAAACTATTCACATTATTTAAATCGTTTTCTTACGTGGTGTGAAAATGAAAATATTAATGCTCCAAAAGACATCACAAATGATACTATTTCAAAATATAGATTATTTTTAAATCGATTTGAAAATAATAAAGCTGAAAAATTATCAATCAAAACACAAAATTATCATATGATTGCATTAAGATCTTTGATTAAATTTTTGCATATTCGTGATATTGAGACTATTCCGGCTGAAAAAATCAGTTTGTCAAAACAAAAAGATCGGGAAATTAGTTTTCTTGATCCTGATGAAGTTGAAAGATTGATGCAAGCATGTAATTTGGACAAAAAAAATGGTTTTCGAGACCGAGCAATTCTTGAAATGTTATATTCAACCGGCCTTAGAGTAAGTGAGCTGGTTAATTTAGATCGAGAAAAAATTAATCTTGAAAGAAAAGAAGCCAGCATATTGGGAAAAGGAGGAAAATCAAGGGTAGTATTTTTTTCTGATGAAGCAATTAAATGGACCTTTAGATATTTAAAAACGCGAGCTGATAAATTCCCTCCCCTATTTATCCACACAGCAAAAAATCAAAACACAGATGAGAAAAATTGCCGATTAACCACAAGATCCATTCAAAGAATTCTGCATAAATACGCTCTTAAAGCAGGAATCACAAAAATAGTAACCCCGCATGTCCTGCGCCATACTTTTGCTACCGATCTTTTATTTAATGGAGCTGATTTGAGATCTGTTCAAGAGATGTTGGGACACAGTTCTGTAAATACAACTCAAATGTATACTCATGTTACAAATTCTCAACTCAAAGAAGTTCATGACGCATTTCACAATCGAACCAGAAAAAAAGATTAAATTTCAGTTGGCGGTTCGTTTTCTTGACCATTATCACCTTGATCTCTTTGTTTTAATTTATTGATTACAGCAGTTGCATCTTCATACGCTTTTGATTTACCTTCAGGGGTAATTCTTGAAAATGTTCCCGGAGCCGGCTCTTCAACTTGTGATTCTTTAATTAAAGACTGAAAATTTTCTGTATCATCAAGAGGTTCTGCTAAAGACATATCATCAGGATTATATTCTTTAGCTGAATCAATCTCGTCTGTATCAAATAATTCACCATTTTTAGCATCCGCTATTTGTTTTTTTTGATATCTTCGTTGTTTTCTTTTGAGGAATTCCGGATCATTTCGCATTATTGATTCAAAATTTGCTTTGTTATCAATTAAATCAACCGGCGGCATCTCTTCATCGCTATAATCTCTTTCCGGTCCTACTTCGAAATCTTCTCTTGACATAATAACTCCTATTTGACATTAAATTATTTTTTTGAACTATTTTTTATTACATTAATATTTTTAATTAAAATCATATTTAAAGCAAATTACTTCAAGTGTCTTTTTACTATATAAAAAATTATCCACTAGAGCGCTTGTGGTACTTAGGACTATAATTCAGATGGAAGGGGGCGATCGTTTTGACTGCTGATACACTGGTGGGAGAATCAACCACCTATTCAAGTCAGGATCTATTCAAAACCGTCAGTGCAATCATACAAGACTCGGAAAGAGCACCTAAAGAAGCGGTTGAGACCGTTAAGGATGTTCTGAATCGAGCGTTGTCATACATCAGATCGGTTCAAAGTGGCCACTACCCCAAAGATCCAATGGGTAGCTGGATCACAGATACGCTAGTCAGATCCAGCACAGGATACCGGGGCGATCATATTGATCGGTGCGTCCGAGAACTCGAACTAGAACGTGGAGACAAGGTGTTTGGCTACTCCACAGCTGCGAGTTTCATGACCATTCTGGCAAATGAGGCAAATCCTGATCATGAAGGCTGCCAGATGCTTCATGAAATACTGATGCCGCTTGTGGTGTATGCAAGCAACCAATGAACCTCGACTTTGCCCCTCAATCAGCGGATTGAGGGGCGCGCTTTAAGTAAAATCTTGATTTTTTATCAATTTTAGAATAAGATGAATTGAAATTATTTAAATATTAAATTTATGAAAATAGGAATTGTCGGACTACCGAATGTGGGCAAATCAACATTATTTAATGCATTAGTATCTGCTTCTCAAGCAGAAGCTTCAAATTATCCTTTTTGTACTATTGATCCAAATATAGGCATTGTAAATGTGCCGGACGTTAGGCTTGAAAAATTAACCAATATTTCAAAAAGTGCGAAAACCATTCCGGCAATTGTTGAATTTGTTGATGTGGCCGGACTTGTTGCCGGAGCTCACAAGGGTGAGGGTCTTGGCAATCAATTTTTATCACACATTAGAGAATGCGACGCTATCGTTATTGTAACGAGGTTTTTTGAAGACGGAAATATTATTCATGTTAATGGTAAAACCAATCCGGAAGAAGACGGTAAAATTATTAATTTAGAGCTAATTCTTTCTGATCTATCGATAGTGGAAAAAAGATTGGAATCGCTTCAAAAAGACATTAAACAAAACGATCTAAAAGCAAGATTAGCTTGCGGGGCGCTCGAAAAAATTAAAAATACGCTTGAAAATGAAAAACCAGCTCAAAGTGTCATTTTAGATATTAAAGAACAAGAATCCATTAAAGAAATTAATTTAATTACTTTAAAACCAGCAATTTATATTGCAAATGTTTCGGAATCCGATGCCGGACTTGAAAAAAATGAACTACTGGAAAAATACAAGGCAACAGAATATTTTAACAGCAAAAATTTAATTATTGTGTCAGCAAAAATTGAATCCGATCTAAACAATTTAGAAGAAACTGAAAAAAAAGAATATCTGGAATCAATTGGGCTTAAAGAATCCGGTCTTGTAAGACTAATTAAAGAAGCATATTCAGCGCTTGGACTTATTACCTATTTTACAACAGGTGAAAAAGAATCAAGAGCTTGGACAATTCATAAAGGATCATCTGCACCTCAAGCAGCAGGAGTGATTCATACTGATTTTGAGCGCGGTTTTATTGCTGCCGATATTTGTAAATATGACGACTTTATTAATTCAAACGGTTGGCAGAATGCAAAAGAAAAAGGACTGGTGAAAACTCAAGGTAAAGATTATATTTTTGAAGATGGTGATATCACGATTTTTAAATTTAATGTAAATCGTTAGCTTGGGGGTTGTAAAAGAGTTAATCTTGTGTTAATATTTAGTAAATAACAAATAGAAAATCTACCCAATTCGACCATTGCACGCGAGAAGGAACTTGCTGCAGGTAGATTAGAAAGGAATAAATAATGAACTTATACGAAGTTACTTATATTTCTACTGAAGAAAAAGGTAACGACATTGCCAAAGCTATTTTTGATAGCTTTGATGCGGAAATTACAAATCATCAAGATTTAGGAAAGAGAAAATTAGCTTACAAAATAAACAAAGAAACACAAGCTAATTATTTTTGCGATTTAATTAAAATTGATGGGGAAAATGTTGGAAAACTTGAAAAAAAATTAAACCAAAACGATAAAATCTTAAGAGCTTTAATACTAAGAAAATCGGAAACAACCGTTGAAAATGTTTTACCTTCGATAGAAGTAAAATCAACTGAAATCATTAAAGAAAATAAAGAAACAGAAATCATTCCAATAAAAGAAGTGAAAAAAGAAGAAACCAAGAAAACTGAAGCAGAAGAAAAAGTAGAAAAAGTCTTAGAAAAGGGAAATAAAAAAACAGTTGCAAAAGAAGAGAAAAAGGCAGAAACTGTAGACGAAGCTAAAGAGAAAAAAGACAAAGTTAAAAAAGAAGCAGAAGAAGAAAAAGAACGACTTGAAAAGCTAGAAGAGAAATTAGACCAATTATTAAAGGATTAACCTGAAATAATCAGGAGGAAAGGAACAAAATGTTAAGTGTAAATCGCGCCACAATCTTAGGAAATTTAACACGAGATCCAGAACTTAGGTCTACTCCAACTGGAAGAAATGTCTGTTCATTTTCAATTGCAACAAATAGACGCTGGTCAGGAGATGACGGCGCGCAACAAGAAGCTGTTGAATATCATGATATTGTTGCTTGGGGCAAACTAGCTGAAATGGTAAATTCAATGCTTAAAAAAGGAAAACCGGTTTATGTGGAAGGAAGACTCCAAACCAGATCATGGGATGGACAAGATGGAATCAAAAGATACAAAACCGAAATTGTTGCAGATTTCATTAGCGCACTTGGCGGCCGAGAAGATATGAGCGGCGCAAGCAGTTTCCCATCAGCTAGTATTAAAGAAGAAAAAACAACAACAAAAAATAAAAAAGATGAACCAAGCGAAGAAACAATCGATCTTGATTCAATACCATTTTAAGGAAAAGAAAAATGAGAACAAAAAAAGAATGCATGTTTTGCAAAAGAAAAATTAATGAAGTTGACTACAAAGACGCCGGGATTTTGCAGAAGTTTATGAATCCTTGGGGTAAAATAAAACCAGCAACAGATACCGGACTTTGCGCCAGACATCAAAGAAGATTAGCAGAAGCTGTCAAACGAGCTCGCTTTTTAGCTATTATTCCTTATAGTTCGAGATAAATTTCAAAATTTATAATTTAACTGTTTATGTCTTTTGTAAAAATTGATAATTCGATATTTGAAATCTTAAAAAAAGATCACATTAAAATGGGTCGTGGTTCTGGAATTGATAGAATTAGCATTAAAAATCTTGAAACAGGCGCGATAATGGAAAGAACCTACAAAAGCAATCAAGATGTAGAAGAAGTCGATCTCGATCGAAAAAAGATCCAATTTTTATATAAGGAAAATGATAAATTTTTCTTTATGGACAATGAATCTTTTGAACAATATGAGCTAGATTTGAAAATAATCGGTAATTTCAGCAATTTTCTAAAAGAAGGCGACGAAATTGATGCTTTATTTTATAATAATCGCATTTTAACTGTCCAGACTCCACTTAAAGTAAAACTTAAAGTTGTTTCAGCTGAACCCGCAACAAAAGGAAACAGCGTAGACTCTCCAACCAAAACAGTTGAATTTGAAACCGGATTCAGAACTCAAGTTCCATTGTTTATTAAAGAAGGAGACATGATAATTGTAAATACCGAATCTGGAAAATATGTTGAAAGGGCCAAAGAATGATTATAGAGGCAGGTCATTTTAAAAACTTGCCGGTTTTTTCACAAGAGGGAAAGCATCTCGGAAACATTTCTCAAATAATATTTAGTAGTGAAGAACCAAAATTAATTGGTTTTTTAATTGGTTCAAATGGTTTTTTTAAAAATCAAATGGCAATTTCAGTTGCAGATATTGTGGCATACTTTAGGCGAATGATTATTTTAAGATCCGAAGAATCATTAGTTGAAATTGACGAAATAATTAGAATCAAAGCGGAAATTTTAAAAAACATAAAATTTCTTGACGGTAATGCCTTAGACTCGAAAAATAATAAAATTGGAATTATTGAAGATATATTAATTGATACTGATAGCGGATTGGTTTTAAAATATTATATCTCCGGATACTCCGGTAAAAGAATTTTTCCTTCGGAAAAAGTTCTTGAAATTACTAAAGCTGGGATAGTTTTTTCTGATGAATCGGAAAAGATGGGGGTAGTCAGCGAAGAGATGGCAATGATATAATAGAATAAGTTAAAAGTTTGTAAAGTTTATAAAGTCCATAAAGTTAAAAGCGAGGGAAAATGTTGAGTGAAACGAAACCCGCCTCTGGTGGAGGAAATGAACTAGAGCACGAAAAACAATTAGTTGAAGATTTAAAAAAGCTAACCGAATCGGTTGATAAGGTAGTAAAAGTTGTTCAAAATGTTGAATCTAAAAAATATTTACAAATGCTTGATAATCCAAGAAAGTTTTTATTTTATAGTTTTCTGCATGGCGCTTTCATTGCACTTGGATCAACGCTTGGAGTTGTAATTATATTTACCCTTCTTGCTTATATCCTAAAATCGATTGAATGGATCCCCTTTCTAGGAGAATTTGGCGCTAGAATCGAGCCTCTGCTGCGTAAATAATTAAAAGTTCTTAAAATTGAAAGCTTATAAAGTCCGAGGTCAAATTAAAAACAGCTCTACTTTTTCAGTAGGAGCTGTTTTTATATATTAATTCTACAATTCCAAAAATTTAAATTTTAAATTCTAAATTTTAAATTGTCTTAATACATTCCGCCCATTCCCCCCATGCCACTCATATCTGGAGCACCCACGTGGGCATCTTTAGACTCTGGGATATCAGTAACAACTGTTTCAGTGGTTAAGACCATACCGGCAACAGAAGCGGCATTCTGAAGCGCCGAGCGAGTTACCTTCAAAGGATCAATAATTCCTTCTTCAATCATATTTACATATTCATCACGCGCTGCATCATAACCAATTCCGGCTTCTTGTCTTCTAACTTCTTCAATAATAACAGAACCGTCTTTTCCAGCATTTGTGGCGATTTGTCTTATTGGAGTTTCCAGAGCTTTTCTCAAAATCTGAATACCAAGCTGCTCATCTCCTTCAAGTTCAACTGATTTGAATTTTGAAAGGGCATCAACATAAGCAATTCCGCCACCTGAAACAATACCTTCTTCAATTGCAGCTTTTGTAGCGGAAACAGCATCATCGATTCTAAGTTTCTTTTCTTTAAGTTCAAGTTCGGTCGCAGCACCAACTTTTAGAACTCCAACTTTTCCGGAAAGCTTAGCTAGCCGTTCTTGCAACTTTTCTCGATCATAAGTGCTTGTTGTTTTTGATATTTGATTTCTAATTTGATCGATTCTCTCTTTTATTTTCAAAAGCTCGCCTGCTCCGGCAATAATAGTTGTATTTTCTTTGTCAGAAATAATTTTTCGGGCGCGACCTAATTGATCGATTGTTACGCTATCCATTTTAATACCAAGATCTTCACTAATAACATGACCGCCTGTTAATGTGGCAATATCACTTAGCATTTCTTTTCTATTGTCGCCGAATCCCGGGGCTTTAACTGCCAGGACATTAATAATACCTCGAAGTTTATTTAGAATTAAAGTTGCCAGTGCCTCACCATCAATATCTTCAGCAATAATTACTAAATTCTTTTTTCCGCTTTGAGCAAGATTTTCAAGAACAGGAACAATATCATTTACAGCTGAAATCTTTTTATCAGTGATTAGTATATATGAATCTTCAATTACAGCTTCCATTCTACTAGAATCTGTTACCATATAATGTGAAATGTAACCGTTATTAAATTGCATTCCCTCAACAATTTCTTTGGTAATACCAAATGTTTGAGATTCTTCAACGGTAATTACGCCGTCTCTACCGACTTCATCCATAATTTCAGCAATGGTTTCGCCAATTTCTTTATCATTGGCAGATATTGAAGCAACTTGAGCAATTTCTTCTTTTCCTTCAACTTCTTCTGTATTATCTTTTAATGCTTCAATCAATATTTGTGTACCTTTTTCAATGCCTCTTTTGATTGACATAGGGTTTGCACCGGCAGTAACAAAACGAATTCCTTCATTAATCATAGCTTGAGCTAAAATTGTAGCAGTCGTTGTACCGTCTCCGGCAACATCATTTGTTTTAGTAGCAACTTCTTTGATAAGTTGAGCGCCCATATTTTCGAATTTATCTTCAAGCTCGATTTCACGAGCAATTGTTACTCCATCATTTGTAATTGTTGGGGAACCAAATCCCTTATCTAAAACTACATTTCGTCCTTTTGGACCAAGAGTTACCTTTACCGCATCAGCAAGTATGTTTATACCGGCTTGAAGGCCTTTTCTTGCTTGGTCGCTGTATTGAATTTGCTTTGCCATATTCTTCCTTTCTCTTGCTTAGTTTGAAAGTTTGTAAAGTAGAAAGTTTGTAAAGTTATCGGAAATAATTATTATAGTTTTCAATGACTTTTAACTTTAAGAACTTTATAGACTTTATAAACTTGTTAATTATCTATAATAATCGCTAATATATCTTCTTCTTTAATTAATTTATATTCATCGCCCTCAATTTTAATGTCATGACCATGATAAGATTCAAAAGCGACTTTATCGCCAACACTCACATCAAGAGGCATTTTCTTACCATCAATAATTTTACCGCTTCCTACCTCAATAACTTCAAAAATTTGCGGTTTTTCTTTGGCACTATCAGGTAAAATAATTCCTGACTTAGTTCGCTCTTCTGATTCTAAAGCACGAACAAGAATCTTGTCTCCTAAAGGCTTTATCTTTGACATAGTCTCCTTTCGCTTAGCTATTATGTTCGTTTTTCGGATTAAAAAAAACGAAAAATTATATTATCCCTCGTTTAAATTAGTTAAAAGTTTGTAAAGTCTATAAAGTTCTTAAAGTTAAAAGTATTTAACTATAAAAGTTATTTCCCTTATCTTTATAAACTTTCGACTTTCTACTTTCTACTTTACGAACTATTAAATTGTCAACGGGGTAGCGAGAAGGGGGTACACGCTACCACCACTTCAAAAGTTACCACTCTAACCTATCTTTGTCAAGCGAGTCAAACTGGTTGGATGAAAACAGAGCATTGCGTCATTTGCAATGATTAAACCTTTGTTTTTTAGGGTTAAAGAATTGTTTTTAATTTTTTTAATTTGAATATTTTTAAGAATATTTTCAATAATATTTCCCATTGTTCCGCTAAGTAAATGCTCGAAAAATATACAAAAACATATTAATAATATATTTTTATTGTGTTTTTTTTCTGTATTTTTTTTAACTTCAACAAAATTATTCATCCAATAATTTTCATCAATAAATTTTTGGTATATATTTTTATCAAGAATTGGAACGGTTGTTGAATAAACTTTAGCATGGTATATATCATACGGATAAATTACCAATGAATCGGTTGTAATATATCTATTTAAACAAATTCTGCCGGCTATCTTCGAGTTAGTTCTTTTAAGATTAAGTATTTGAATAATAAAATTAACAAAAAAACGACAGGTAAAAATCCTTTTGGATTTTGTTACAATTAAAAAATCAATATCACTCATCTGATTGATTTTTCCGGAAGTTAAAGATCCATTTACTCCGACCATACGCAAAAAAGGTGCTGCTTCAAGATAATAAGCAGCTTTTTCTGCCTTTCGCCAATATTTTTCCTCAAGTGTCATATTTTTAGAATATAACATTTGCATAAAAAGGGGAATTTAGTTCAGAGATGGTTCTTTGCCGATTAAAGAAATGAGATAATTCTTTTTTTCTTCCATAAGATCATTTGTTTTCGCTTCAAGATTAAGTCTTAAGAGGGGCTCATTGTTTGAAGGTCTTAAATTAAACCACCAATTATCAAATTCAACGCTTAAGCCATCAAGAGTAAATTTATTGCCATCTTGAATTTTTTCACTGATTTCTTCAATTTTTAGTTTAGGATTTTCAACTTCAAAGTTTATTTCGCCCGTATGAAAATAGCGCTTAAATGGTTTTGTAACTAAAGAAATTTTTTGACCATTTCCGGAAAGAAAACTTAATATTTGAACTAATGCCATGTCAGCATTATCTGTATAATTTAAATCTTTGAAATAATAATGGTTGGAAAGTTCGCCGGCAAATATCACATTATTTTTTCTCATTATCGGTTTGATTAAACCGTGCCCTACAACACACATTTCCGGTTTTCCGCCAGAAGAAATTATTTCTTCTTTCACAGCCCAAGTACTTCTTAAATCATACATTATTGTAGAACCGGCGTTTGTTTTAAGAATTTCTTTAGCAATAATTATAGTGATTAAATCACCATTTATAACCTCACCTTTTTCATCAACAAAACCAATGCGATCACCATCGCCATCAAAAGAAATTCCAAGCGAAGCATTTTGTTTCAAAACCTCTTTTTGCAAAACTTTTAATGATTCAGTTTTTAGGGGATTTGGTTCATGATTTGGAAATGATCCATCCGATTCAAAATAAAGCGGAATATAATCAATTTTCAATTGACTAAGTAAACTTGATATAACCATTCCTTCGATTCCATTTCCAACATCAACAACAATTTTACCAATTTTTTGCGGATCAATTTTGACATTTTCTGTTATTTTATTTACATATTGATCCAAAATATCAACTTTTGTTATTTGACCGTTGAAGTTACTTGTTTTAATTCCATTTGTTTTTATCAAATCTTCAATATCAGTTGTTTTAATAAAAGTTGTAATGTATTGAGCTTCAGGGCCGCAAATTTTTAGGCCATTATAATTTGATGGGTTATGACTTGCTGTGATCATTATAGAGGCATCAGTTTTACAATAAATATTCGCAAAATAGCTCATAGTAGTTGAGCATAAACCAATATCGATAATTTCAATTCCCATTTCAAGCAAACCATTTTTTAAAGATTCAAATAAAGCAGGCGATGAAAGTCTCATGTCGCGACCTATTACAATTTTTTTTGCATTAAGAAGTTGCGTTACTGCTTGTCCAATTTTTGAAATACCCTCCTCGTCGAGCTCGCTTGGATAAATTCCCCTGATATCACAAGCTTTGAAAATTTGTCTTGAAATATTCATAATGACTCCTTTTAATAACTCTTGGAATGATTTAAGTATAATCTGTTTTTTTAAATCTTTAAAGTCTTGACAAAAACATGTTTTTAGAGTAAAATGGTAATACTTTTACCGAACTGCGGAAAAGGAGGGAAAGAGAGTGAGAATTAAAACAGTCAACCTAAGTGGAGAGCAAATCCTCACCAAGCGAAACGCCGAGGTACTAGAGCTTTATCTTCAAGGAAAGACGTCAGGGCAAGTCGCTGATGCTCTGTATGTCACAACCGACAATGTTCACTGGCATGTGACAAAATCGTATGACATATTGAGACAGCATTCTGGCATGCAGATCAAAAACAAGCAGCATGCCATCGTAGCGCTCGCGACCTTGGGGATGATCGAATTCCAATCACTTTACCAAGAGCCCTCGACGTAGTCGAGGGCTCGCACTGTATTCTCTTGTGTTTTTTAAATATTAAAAACTTATAAACTAATCATTATTCCGGCGGAGGACAGCCCTCCCCTTCTTTAGTGCCAACTAAATATTTTGCCTGCCAAGGAACATAACTTGAGCTGAATTTTTGACTATTTATTTCCTTGCCGCTTGAATCCATAACCTTGTATTCAAAGCTGGCTTTGGCACCGTCATGAGAGCTCTCAAGCTTTTTCGTTTCTCCTTTGCACAATGTATCTGTTTCAACATATTGTGGATCTGGCGCCGGTGTGATGTCATAAACAACCGGATCTGAAATCGTTACTTTTCGATTATCTGTTCTACCATAAATATTAAAAGTAATCGAATAATTCTCTACCTTAGTTTGTACCAGTAAATAATCATTATAGGTATTTTTCATTTTAAGATCCGGCTTTGGCAAATAAACAGTTGCATCCATTCCAACTGGAGGTTCATAATAACTAACCCTGTAACGATGATTGGTTCTTTCTGTTATTTCAAGTCCGGCGTTCAATGCTGCTCTGAAAAATGTGGTAGAAACCTGACATAGGCCTCCGCCATATTCCGGTTTTGTACCGTCTTCTTTGATAACCAGTTCTGGCAAATATCCGGTTGAGGCATCAACTGCTCCTAGCGTTTGCACTACCGAAAGTTCTTCACCTGGTTTTATTAAAATACCATCAAATCTCGATGCTCCAACTTCGATATTGTGAACCCTATTGTTTGGGCTTTTGATAAAATTGGTCGTACCAGTACCAACAAGATCATTGAAATAAAGACTATTAATACCGCTTAAATCTTGCACTTTAGCTTTACTGACTGTTGTATTTACCGCAACCTGATGCTCTCCTTTATTTAGAACATCAATAATATCTTTAACTAGGCGATCCTGATCAACCACCACACCATCTTCTGCTTCTTGAAAAACAACTATTTTATCACCTGTTTTTTTAAGACGCGCTTCTTTTACCGGATTGTCGATCTTCAAAGCGATTTTTTCTGTAATCCACGCTTTCATCTTCTCCTCGTCAAATGAAACTTCTAAGTTTTTTCCCTTTGGCGTAAAAGTCAGCCAAGACCACTGGGTATTTTTAATAGCGACAAATTTCCTATTTTCAAATGATAAAGTAAGATCATCGGATAAATATTTTTCAACTTGAGTTTTTGTATTTTCAATATCAACGGCACTTATATCAGGTTTTTTATCATTAAGCGTTAAAATTATGTTGGATTTTTCTAAATTTTTAAGGTTTACTACCAGATTATCGATCAATGTCGCTTGATTAAGCCGCTTGCCTGATGTTTCAGGGACAATCTTAAGCTGATCATTTTCATAAGTTAATGAAGCATTTTTTTCAGGTTCATCAATTTCAGAAGCAGCTGAAGCAATAAATGTTCTTAGATCTTCTAACCCGTCCTTTGGCTCAACTTTTATTTTATATGAAAAAAACAAACAACGAGTTTGATCGTAAATTGTTTTTAAAAAATCAGGATGATGACCAACAAGCATTGCTTCTTTTTCTGCTTTTGAAATATCAAAATCAATTCCAAGATCAGATAAACTTTTTTTCCATTCTCGGTCTTGATATTTTAATATAACGGTTTCATTTTCAATTTCTTTTGATTTTTGAACTAATGTTTCATGAAGTTCTTGCTGATTTTTTCCTGATAGTTTAATTGAACCGATCATAACTTTTGGCAAAACTTTATCAGAGTAATAAGCAGAGTATGCAGCAAATATGCCGGTGAAAAAAATAATTAAAAATAAAATTATACCACCAATGATAATCAAACTTTTTTTTGATTTTAAGGAATGATTATTAACTTGATCAGCTTTTTTCTTTTCCATTTAATATTTGATGTAAAATATTTTTAGCCAAATCATTGCTATCTTGTTCGTACTCTTCTTTCGATTTAATCATTAAAAATAATTTATCTTTTTTTTGCAGTTCGCGCGGCAGATTTATTTTTGGCCAAAATATTTCCTGACCATCTTCCAGTCTCATGACAGCGCATCCTCCCTCATATCGCTCAAAGACTACTTCTAAGCTGCTTTTGGGTTTTTTATTTTTCATGATTATATTATGAAAGAAACGATCAATAAAGCAATAATATTTACAATTTTAATCATTGGGTTAATTGCAGGACCGGCCGTATCTTTGTATGGATCGCCAACCGTATCACCTGTAACAGCTGCTTTGTGAGCTTCCGATCCCTTGCCGCCATGGTTTCCAAGCTCAATATACTTCTTGCCATTATCCCAAGCAGCTCCACCAGTAGTCATTGATATTGCCACAAATATTCCTGTAACAATTGTACCGACAAGCATACCGCCTAAAGCAACCGGTCCAAGAATAAAACCAACAATAATTGGAGCAAGAACTGGAATTAGGGCCGGAACAATCATTTGTCTAATTGCAGCTTGAGTTACAATATCGACTGCTCGATCATATTTTGGCTTGCCTTTTCCGGTCATAATACCCTTAATTTCTTTAAACTGTTTTCTAACCTCATTTACAACAGCACCGGCAGTTTTGCTAACAGCTTCCATTGAAAGCGAGGCAAAATAATAAGGAAGAAGTCCGCCGATAAATAAACCGACTAAAACTTTAGGATTGGTTAGACTAAAATCAAAAGTTTGATCAAGTCCTTTTTCAGAAGCCTTAAGCGTTAAATCTTGAACAAAGGAAGCAAAAAGAACAATGGCAGCAAGACCGGCTGATGCAATAGCATATCCTTTTGTAACTGCTTTGGTAGTATTTCCAACAGCATCAAGCTCATCGGTAACCTCTCTGGTTTTTTCGTCAAAACCTGACATTTCGGCAATCCCACCGGCATTATCGGCAATTGGGCCATAAGAATCCAAAGCAACAATAATTCCGGTCATTGAAAGCATTGAAAATGCGGCGATTGCAACTCCGTAGAGATCAGCTAAAGAATAAGCGCTTAAAATACCAGCTGCAATAACTATCACAGGTAATGCGGTTGATTTCATTGAAACAGCTAGGCCGGCGATGATATTTGTGCCATGTCCTGAAAGTGAAGATTCAGCAATAGATCTAACCGGCTTATATTTGGTTGAGGTATAATATTCTGTAATGGCAAAAATTAATGCTGTAATGATTATCCCAACTAGAGAAGCGAAGAAAAGATTATCAGTTGAATATTTTCCATTGCCACTCATTAACCAATTTGTAGCAAAATAGAAACCAATAGCAGAAATAATAATTGAAGCGGTTAATCCTTGATAAAGCGCTCGCATAATTGCTTTGCCGCGAAGTCTAACAAAATAGATACCAATAATTGATGAAATCACAGATATTCCTCCAAGTAGTAATGGATAAATCAAAGCTGATTCATTTCCCTTAAAAACAAGAGAAGCAAGAAGCATAGTTGCAACAGCAGTAACGGCATAAGTTTCGAAAAGATCAGCAGCCATACCGGCACAGTCTCCAACATTATCCCCAACATTATCAGCAATAACAGCTGGGTTTCTTGGATCATCTTCTGGAATACCGGCTTCAATCTTACCAACAAGATCAGCTCCAACGTCAGCGGCTTTAGTAAAAATTCCACCACCAAGTCTAGCAAAAATTGAAATTAATGATCCGCCAAAACCAAGGGCAACCAATGCATTTACATCTCGGGTTAAATAATAAAAACCGGAAACTCCAAGAAGTCCAAGTCCAACAACCAGAAGACCAGTTACAGCACCACCCCTAAAGGCAACAGCTAAGGCATCTTTTAAACCCTTACTTGCAGCTTCGGCGCATCTAACATTAGCTCTAACAGAAATATTCATTCCAATAAATCCGGCCAGCCCTGAAAAAATGGCACCAATCAAAAAGCCAAGAGATTCTTTCCATCCAAAAGCAAAATTAAGAATAACTGCAATTATTACAGCAATTACTCCGATTGTTTTATATTGTCTGGACAAAAAGGCTGCAGCACCTTGTTGAATATAGCCTGCAATTTCTTTGGCGCGTTCATTTTGAACTTTGATTTTTAAGATCCACCTCGATAAATAGATTCCCCACAAGATTGCTAAAACTGATCCTCCAAGTGCCAGATATAAGGCGATATCTACTGCTGCCATTTTTTATCCTTTCTATATATAAATTTTTCTAAGATTCTTGAATTACTTTTTTATAAACTTGTTGTATTTCTTTAGCCATTTTATGCCAAGAAAACTTTTTAAGCTGCACGTCGATATTATCTATTAACTTATTTCTTATATATTTATCTGTTACTGCAGAGGTTATTACTTCGGCCATTTCCTTCACATTTTCCGGATCAAAGTAAGCAGCGGCTTTGCCACCAACTTCGGGCAATGAAGAAGTATTTGCTGAAGCAACAGGAACGTGGCAGGCAAATCCCTCAACTACCGGAAGTCCAAATCCTTCCATTAATGAAGGCATTACAAGTAGCTTAGATCCGCTGATAAGAACCGGGATTTTATCTTCCGGCACAAAACCAGTAAATATAATATTGTTTTTTAAGTCGGTAGCTTCAATTTCTTTATTCATCTCTAAATAATTCGGATTTTTCTTACCAATAAAAACCAATTGATAATCTAAACCTTTTTTTCTAAACAAAGAAAAAGCCCTGACTAATCTTGCCAAATTTTTGTGCGGCCTTTGTTGTCCAAGATATACAATATAAGGCTTGGTTATATTATAACCTGAAGTTACACTTTTAATCAAGGTTTTATTAGAGATAGGACGGAACCGATCACTGTAACCTAAATAAATTACAGAAATAATATCTGGATCAATATTATACACTTCTGTAATTTTATCTTTAGTAAATTCGGCATCAGTAATTATATGATCAACAGACTTAATTGTTTTTTTAATCATATAGTCATAAATTTTTTGTTTAATAAAAGGATTTGTTCTGAAATAACTAAGAGTTAAATCATGGATTGTAGCAATAGATTTTTTCTTATAAAAAATCGGTTTATTAAAATGCACAAAATGCATCAGATCTAGATTATAACTATTCAATATTTTATGCAGACTTGTTTGTTCTTTTAAAGAATAATGTTTGATGTCGGTTTTAACAAACGAAAAATTGTCTTGTTTAAGAGGTGACTCATACGATGGATTTGTGAATACGACATATTCATTTTCATTATCAATTTGAGCTAAATTTTTAATTAACTCTTCACTGTATGTACCATGACCTGATTCTGATCGGTGCAAAAAACGACCGTCAATTCCTATTTTCATAATTTACCTCTAGCATTTTATGTTTTAAAAACAATTTTTTTACTTCCCAAAAAATTCCAAATCATTACAAAAAGCGATGCAACTACTTTAGATGAATTTAAAACAATTGGACGGGTAATGTCAAGGCTAAAAACTCGTCCAAAGTACGGGAGAGTAATTTTTAAAATAAACAAATTCAAAAGAAAACCGGTTGCCGTGATCATTATATATTGAACATATTGAACATGCAGCTTTTTTTGATTCTTAATTTCTTTAAATGTCCAAGATCTATTCCAAATAAAATTATTAGTTGCGGCAATAATAAAAGAAATTGCTGCTGCATAATATACATTCATATGAAAATAAACTAAAATATTTAAAATACCAAAATCAATCACTGTTCCAGAAATCCCAATTAGTCCAAATTTGACCATTTGCCTTGTCTTTTTTTGTTTCATAAGAAGTTTAAAAACAGCGCGAGCAGATGAGATTATTTCTTTGATCCCCATTTTACTTTTTCCAATTTTTCGATCAACAAAAATAATTGGAATTTCACCAATTTTAAATCCTGCCCGTTGCACTCGAAAAATCAGCTCTTCCATAAAAGCATAACCGGTTGAGACAATTTCATCTAAATTTATTTTTTTTAACACTTCAACTTTATAACATCGATATCCGGTTGTGATATCTTTTGGCTTTAACCTTAAAAGACTACGAGTCAGAAGATTGGCTCCCCAACTAGTTAAATAACGATAAAACGGCCAACCTATAACACCGCCGCCTTTGACCCAACGCGAACCTAAAACCAAATCATATTTTTCACTTTTTCGTATCAACTCCGGGATGTATTTTGGATCATGAGAAAGATCGGCATCCATCTGAAAAATAAGATCATATTGATTTTTAATAGCATATTTAAAACCTTCAACATATGCTGAACCAATACCTAATTTTCCTTTTCGATGTAATATTTTTATTCTGGGGTCATCTTTAGCCATATTATCAACCAACTCACCAGTACCATCAGGTGAATTATCATCGATTACTAATATTTCTATGTTTCCATTGACATCTAAAACCAAAGGTATAAGTTTACCGATATTTTCTTTTTCATTGTAAGTTGGGGTGATGAAAAGTATTTTCATAACAATAAAATAATTCTCGATTTTAATTTTCAAAATTATTTAGATAGTCTAAAGCCTTGGTGGTTTTTTCTAAGTCTTTGTAATTTAATTTAAATACAAAAGTGCCATTAACCTGTTTTATTAACCCGTAATTATTTTCATCGTTAAGCAAATTGTATATTTGATCAAATTGCTGCTTTTCATCTAGCGGCCAAGTAGAACCGTAGAGACTTAAAACATAATACTCGGCAGTCAAAGCATCTTTTGTGTTTTCCAAAGGTCTTTGGTAAATCATAGCTCTATTAGCCAAATGAGGAACAATTGAGTGTTGAGCCGAGACAGACGCATCTTTTGGAATAATCGAAATTGCTTCATTAATATCCCGAGCCCAGCTTGGAATAATATAAGTATTTTTTTTGAAAATGGTTAAGATAGGACTTCTTTGCCATACTGTTATCGAAATCGAACTCACAACAATTATCAAAGCGAATAAAGCAGCTATATTATTGCCAAAGTTAATTTTATATTTTGAAGATATAAAATTACTTAAATTTGTTAATCGTAAAATTCCAATAATTGCTCCAATTGCTAACACTGGGGCAATTGCTATTGAGTAATGAAAATTAATCCCCCACCTTAAAATAGAATCGTTCAATAATTGCTCAACCAACAAAGGAAAACCCAAAAACAAAACAATTTCTGGTGCCAATAATGTTAAAAATCCAAAAGATACAAAATATTTTAATATCGTATCCATTCTTGTAATATAGGAAAAAAGATTTTCTATAACAAAAAACGGATTCGTAATAATTGTTTTTATAGCTTCAGAGGGAGTTTTTCCCAAAACACCATATTGAAAATAGTCAAATTTTCCGCTCTGATTGAAAGCTGGAATTACAAATTTAGTGACTGCTAAATACCAAAGCAACCCCAACAAAGCAGTCGTTATTCCAACTTTTTTTTCTTTTGTAAATATTACTGAAAAAATTCCCAGGAACAGAATTAATATCGGAGCATCCTCTTTAGAAATTAAAGCTAAAAATACAAACAACCAATACCAAATAAACTTACGTTCATATAAAAACAAAAAAGCAAATGCAAAAAAAGTTGGGATGAACGTCGCCCCATGAATACCAAAGGCCAATGCACTTTGCAAACCAATAAATAATAAATAAGCAATAGAAATTGCAAGAGCCGAAAAATCATTTTTAAGAATTCTTCTACCCAATAAATAAATTGGTATGGAACCGGCGCATACAAAAATAGATTGAATAATCAAGACTGTTTGAGGAAATGGAAATAAACGATAAATTGGAGAAAGAAATGGAAAAAGCAAAATAAAATGATCACCTAAAAGATAATATGCTCCTTTTATCGTACTGGGACCCAGATGGAAATTGGCATAGTTATAAAAAGCTTGCACATAAAGGCCAAAATCCATTGCATGACTTTGAAAATGTGTATGAACAGAAATCGACATAATACTATAAAAAATGGCAAACAATAAAATAACAAAATATGGAAAATATTTATTAATCTTAATTTTAAAGTATTGGTTGAAGCTTAGCCAAGCATATAAAGATACTGCAACTGAAAATAAAAAAACTTGAATAAATCTTCCATAAAAAGGAATATTTAGCTTATAAAGTGCTAATAATAAAAACAAAATTGGTAAATAATAAATTACTATCTTTTTGTTGAAAGAAAATTCTTTATTCTTTAAATATCCTAAAAATGATATTACTAATGAAAAAATTAATAATAATATAAAATAATTTTTATTAGGAAAAGTATTCACTCCGATTAAATCACTATAATTAACCGACGCAAAAGATAATGTAAAAAAATTATACGCAATTAGATAAGCTAACAAAACACAGCCAAAATAAATTGCAAATATTTGAGAAAATTTTTTTTCTATCATTAAGTCACCGCTATTAACAACCAAAATATTAAGGCTAAATCGTTTTTCCAGTAAGGTGTATCAACAAAACCAAAAATCACAATACTTAACATAATTGATAATAACAAATAATTTTTTCGTTGCCAATTTGCGTTAATGAATATACAAAGAATCCAAACAAAAGCGCTTAATCCTAAAATACCCAAATTAACCCAGAAGGTTAAAAATATATTATGTGGAGTTAAAGCCATAGGAGAAACATATTCAGGATAGTTTACTCGATTTTTTGTGAATTCTGTAAAATAATTCTGATAATTTCCCAAGCCTACACCAAAAATTGGTTTTTGTTTAATAATTTCAAAAGTTGTCTGCCAAATCATTACCCTTAAATTATTTGACGTGGCAACTCGTCCATCTTTGGCTTCAGGGCTAAAATTCGGTCCAAAAAATTTCCATCCTATCATACCTGAAATTGTAATAAACAAAATTGATAAAACTAATAATAATATACGCATCTTTTCTTTTTTCTGGTAATATCTAAATCCCAAAAATAATATTAATCCAGCAATCACAGATATAAAACCTGCTCTTGATCCCGAGACATATACACCAAACATTGTAAAAAATGACACAACCAACCAAAAATACAATATCTTATTTTTTATATTTTTAATCACTTGAATAACCCCCAGCACCACTATCGGGGCCAAATAAAGTGCTAAATAATTTGGGGAAGAATTAAAAACTCCAAGTACTCTGCCATCATCAGAGGTTTGATGATTAAAATATTGCACAAATGAATGCATCCCAACCAATAAACCAGATAAAGCTATGCAATAAATTATATTATTTTTATTAATTTTTTTTGTATTAATTATTATTAAATAAATAATTATCGGATCAATTAAGTATGCTTTGAAAAGACCAAGTGCCTGCATTTTATCTGGAGAAATATATGTTGAAATTAATCCTGATAATATTAATAATACAATTGGAATTTTATATAAACCTAAATTAATTTTTATTTTTTGTCGATAGCTACTTATTATAAAAAATAGTGCTGAAATATAAATTAATATTTCTAGCAAAGTTGTAGGTATACCAAAAATATTAAACCGTACTAAATAACTTGGCAAACCAACAACTATTATCATTACCAACCAATTATTCATCTTTACAATCTCCTTTGAAAGCGATATTCTGTATGGCAAGAATTAATCCTATTAAAAACCATACATGAATTATATATAAAGTAGAAAACGTAAAGTATTGAATAAGAATTCCAGTAAGCGCTAATGTAGTACCTAAAATCATTGATTTAAGAAAAATATCTCTGGTGACACGATAAGCAATAAATGATCTACAATATATCGTAAAAATAACCAAGATAAAAACCGACAGACCTACAACGCCCATTTCACACAAAATTTCCAAATACTCATTATTAACTGTCGGCCATCCTGAAACTCCAGGATCAGATGGGTAATTTTTAACATAAGGACCAAAATTACCAGGGCCAATACCAAATATTTTGTGATTTTGCCATGCTTCCAAAGATTGGTCAAATGTAGTTAGTCGCGCTACTGTTGATTCGCTTTTTCCTAAGTCTCCTAACGTTGCCTGTTTCATAAACACAGAAACAGAATTTGAACCTGTACGAGCCAAAAATAAATATGCGCCGATAAAAGTAATTGAAAATACAACTAAAATATATTTTAAGTTCTTTATTGAAAATACATTTTTAAATTGCAAAATTATCACTACAAATGCTACTACACAAAGTCCTAAATAAGCACCTCTTGAAAGAGTAAGAATCATATTTAAAAATATAATTGAAAATATAACCAATAAAAATTTTTTGGAAAAAATTAATTTATCGTTTTTCAAAAATAGAATCAATGTAATACATAACGGTATAAAAAGAAAATCTGCATAAAAAAGTGGCTCCATGGAAAATGCTTGAATACGCGGAAAACCAAACACTTCTTTTGTATATATGTCCTTAAGAATCGTGATCGTAGTCGGTAAACCTATTACATCACCAAAAAATTGGAAAAAACCAAAAATCCCTACTAAAAACGATGTGGCTAAGAGATATTTTGTTACCGCTTGCAATTTAAGCTTAGTGTTGATTAAATTAGTTACTGCAAAGCTTATTAAGATCATAAAAAAAGTAAACACAAGAACAGTAATCGCCCTGGTTAAATTCTCAGCTTGAGACATTGAGATAATCATACTTGCTGAAAATAATAAAATAAGCGGCGCAACCGCATAAGAACTAAATTTCTTCTTTTTAAAAACTTTATATAAAATCAAACTTACAATAGTTAGACTGGCAATTAATTGATTGGCTCGTATGTCAATATTTCCAATATTAATTGATGGAAATCTCTCAAACGGTATTGATATAATTAAAGCTAATAATCCAACAAAAGGATTTTTGCTTATCATTATTACTGCTAAAATTACTAAGCCAGTAAATAGGGGGAAAAAAACACTCAACAGACCAAAATAATATATTAAAAATAAATCAGCAATTATAAAAACTGTAATAAAAATTGTTATTAGCAATTTATTCTTCATATATATTGTCCTGTTTAAACCAGTCTCTTTCTAGAATATCATTATCAGACATTTTTTGGTATTTAACGTTTTCTTTTCTAATAGTAATTATCTGACCAAATTTTGACAATGCCATTAAAAAACCAAGAGTAGAAAAATAATTGCCTTTAAACAATTGAAGCGTTACTCTAAACGGAATACTTAACAAATTAAATAATAATTTTTGTTTATTTGTTAAATTAATCCAATTAAACAAGAATTTATTTCTTTCAGAAATTTTTTTTATATATTTCACAGATATTTTTTTAGCGGTACTTTCGTGATTATGACAAACAACGCTTTTGGGTTCAAATAATGAAATCCAGCCACGTTTCCATGCGCGGTATCCTAAATCTACATCTTCCCAATAAAAAGGAGAATATATTTCTGAAAATCCGCCAATAGCAACGAATTTATCTTTAGCTGTCAAAAAACAGCCTCCGGCCGGATATAAAATTTCTATGGTTTTTTTAATCTCTTTCAATTTGCTAAACATATTTTTGAACCTAATAATACCAAATTCATAATATCCGTAGCTAGCTCCTTCAAAATGCTCTCCTTGTTTATCTGGTACAATCTGCAAACTACTAACTGAAAAAATATCATCCTTTAGATCAGAAATAAGTGGTTTTAAGAAATCTTTTTCTGGTTTAACATCATTGTTTAGAAAGAGTAATAAATTCCCATTAGCTTTTTCTGCCCCTCTATTACAGGCGATTGAAAAGCCGTAATTTTTATCTAAAGAAATTAATCTTATATTTGGATATTTTTCTTTAAGAAAATTCGAAGTTTCATCTGACGAACCATTATCAACAACAATTATTTCTGAATCGAAATCGCCAAGAGAGATAATTACGGATGGTAAATTTTTCTCCAATAATTTTAAGCCGTTAAGAGTTGGGATAATTACACTAATTTTCATAAATTTTCTATTAAAATTTTTTCAAATTTTTTTACTTGTTTGTCCCAAGAAAAATTCGAGGCTTTTTTAATAGCATTTTGACCCAAATGACGTTGTAATGATTGATCTTTGAGCAACTTAATTAGTGATTGATGAATTGCCTCTGAATCTTTAACAGGAACGATAATTGCACAATTTTTATCAGTAAAATCAGCAACTGCTCCAGAATTAGTAGTTATCACAGCGCAACCGCAAGCCATTGCTTCAAGCGGCGGTAAACCAAATCCTTCCCTGTGGCTCGGCCAGATGAAGATATCACTTTGTTGATAAGGTACAGCGATTTTTTCTTCAGGCAATTTAAAATAAAATTTATCTACTAATTTTTCCAGATCCAACGGAAGTTTTTGTACTCCAAACATTATTAATTTAATATCTGGAAATTTTTCTTTTGCTCTGTTAAACGCCTCTATTCCATCTGAAACGCCTTTGTATGGCAGTGGATGATATAACATCAATATTCTATTATATTGTTTTTTTTCTGAAGCTGGTTTAAAAGTATTAAGATCTATTGCAGGAGAAGCTATTCCGTAAACCTTTTGCTTAAAATCATTTTCTAAAAAATCTTTCTGCCATGTTCCTGAAGCAATTTTTTTAAGAGGCATTCGAAATGTTTTATCTACATCCTCTTTGCTCCGAGCCCATGTTTCATAATCTAAAACATAATAAAATTTTTCTCCCTTAGATTTAGAATATTTTTCAACCCAATCTGCTGTTTCGTTAGCTGTGGCAATTACTACATCAGCATCCGGAATATATTTTTCTGAAAGATCAGGCACTTTCTTGATTTTTGCTTTTAACTTAAACCACTTAGAAGATTCTTCGTTTCCTTTTTGAGCTTCAATAAAATATTTTATTGATCTAAAATATCTTTCTACTCTCCAAATAGCATTTTGTTTTGGAAACAACTTTCCTGGATAAACAATATTTACTTCATGACCCAGATCAACCAAACCATTTGCAATAGAAAAATAGTGCTTAATACCACCTGTTATTCCGGCAAAAGGGAGTATAAAAGTTATTTTCATTTTTGAGCTAATCTTTCATAAACTTTTATTGTTTGACGAGCTGTTTCTTCCCATGAAAATTTCCGTGCTTGAATCAAGCTTTTTTTACTTAAGTCAGCTTGAATTTTTCCACTTGTTAAAATTTCTCCAATAGCTTTAATCCATCCATTTTTATCATCTGGAGAAACTAAATAGCCAGCGTCTTCAACAACTTCCGGCAAAGATGATGTATTTGACGAGATAACCGGCGTCCCACAACTCATAGCTTCAAGCGGCGGCAGCCCAAATCCTTCATAAAGAGAAGGAAAAGTAAAAAGAGAAGCACCATTATATAGATAAGGCATATCTTCATCAGAAATATAACCGGCAAAATTTACTCTGCTTGATAAATTTAAATCTTTGACAAGCTCGAATAGACTTTCATAATACCATCCTTTTTTTCCAGCAATAACCAAATTGTGTTTTATTGAACTATCTTTTATTACTTCTGAAAAAACTTTTACCAAAAAAGGTAAATTTTTTCTTGGCTCAAGAGTACCGACATGCATTATATAAGGTGAATTGATTTTGTATTTTTTAGTTATTTGATTAATTTTTTCTTTATCTTCGATTAATTTAAATTCTTCACTTGCCGCATCATAGATGACAGTTACATCATCCATATTAATCGGTAACAATTTTTTAATATCTTTTTTTGTATGTTCGGAAATTGCGATATAAGTATCGGCAAAACGATAGCTAAAAGGCATCCATTTTGAATAGAACAATCTTGAAAAAAACGGCAGATTTTGCGGAAAAAAGACAGAAATTAAATCATTTATTGTTACTACCTTCTTAGCACGAGTTAAAATCGGAGCGGAAAAACAAGGCTGATGCACAATATCTGCTTTGAATTTTGCAGCTTCAATTGGAAACCTGATTTGATCCCAAATTATTCTTTGGGGAGTTGAAAGATCTCTATCTTTGTGAGGCTCTACTAATAAATATTCGTTTTTTGTATCTATTTTTTTTAAATTTTCAACTAAATTTGAAACATAAAAACCAAAACCGCTTTTTTGGCCAGCTGTTGTTTGTACATCAATTGCTATTTTCATTTTTATTTAAATTAATTATTTGATTAATTATAGCAATATCAATTGCTTTTGTTAAAAAAAGAAAAACTACATATGTAATTGTACCCAAAAAAGCTGAAATTACAAAACCTAAAGATTTCGACAAATAAATAACTAACCCCATAATAATTGCACTAAATATGTATTTGATAAAATTAGTCATTTTAGGTAAAAAATCAATATACCTACGGTAAATTTTAAAAGCAAAATACAGAGATAAAAATTCTGAAAGAACCGTAATGATTGCTGCTGCTAAATAACTCCAGTAATGAATAAAAATTATGTTTAAACTTAAATTAATAATTGCAATAATAATATTTGGCATAATCAAATCACGTTGTTTTTTCATAGCTAAAACCACTTGCCCAAAGAGAAGTGAAATGCCGCTAAGTCCTAAAGCTAAAAGTAATATACTTAGTACAATAGAAGGTGTAATTGCATAACCGTGCCAAGAAATGGCAGATGCATTCACAAATTCATTACCACCAATAATTTTTATTATTGGAACTGACAAAAATATTCCACCAATAACAATTGGCCATGTAATTAAATTCAAAAAATCAAATGATTTTTGAACAGCATTATTTAGCCTTTCATCTTTTTGACTTATATACTGCGTAATAATTGGGAACATAGCACCCATAAACATCGCCGGTAAAGTCAAAACAATCTCCAGCACTTTATAACTCGCCCCATAAATACCAACATCATAGCTCGGCTTCATTAATGAAAGTACCACCATATCAATTTTGAAATATATAAAACCAATAATAATAAGAATGCCCATCGGTAATGCTTCTTTATAAATCATTTTCCAAAATTCAAAATCAAAAGCAGGTTTTATAGCTACATATTTTTTTGCAAAAAGATAATTTATTACAAAATTTACAAAATTTCCAATGATATATGCTGTGATTATTAGGGTAAGATTAGTACTTTTATGACTAATTACCAGTAAAGAAATAAGTATTATTAAACGCCCAATAACATCACTAATAACTCCTTTGTCAATACGAAATTTTGCTTGAAAAAGCGCAATAATTGTTGAGTTCATTGACAAGAAAAAAACAGCCAGTGAGGCTAAAGCAATTCCAATTTTTATTATCGGCTCATAAGGTAAAAATTGAGCGATTATCACTGAAATTAGATAAATAACAATAGCAATAACTGCTCTAAAAGTAATAATATTATTTACAATTTTTTCTAAAGGATATTTAGCAAAAACGATTTCACGAACCAAAACGGTAAAAAAACCCATATCAACAATTACGGCTATAAAATTTACATATGCAAATGCAGTAGTATATTGACCAAAACCATTAACTCCAAGACTACGAGTTAGTATTCCAATTATAAATAGAGAAATTATTGTTGTAACTACCTTGCCAACGATTTGCACAGTAGTATTATAAGCAACTTTTTTTGTTAAACTCATTATTTAATCATATCAATTAGAGGGTTAATTTTCAAACAACAAAATCAAATAAATTAGTTTTGGTGCGCCCAAGAGGATTTGAACCTCTGACCTTGTGCTCCGCAAGCACACGCTCTATCCGCTGAGCTATGGGCGCAAAGCTGTATCTGTTATTTATATTCCCTGATTATAATATCATATTTTTCCGATTTTACCAGATAAGTCTTTGCACTTTTGTTTTTTTATTGATAATATTATTATTTTATTTTATTTATACCACCTTAATGATATATCATTAAGGTGGTATGTTTTAGACTGTCGATACGCCTCCTTGACAAACCATATTTAGTTGCGATAATAACCTTAGACAAACTGATTAAAAAGAAAGGAATTACAATGGCACCCGCAAAAAAAGTGTCCGAAAAAAATACCAAACAGGAAATATGGCGAGCATATGATGAATTGATGAGCGGTATGAATACTCTTCCAATTGAATTTTCAACCCCGAAAAAAGAAGAGGGCAAGGAAAATTTTATAAAAGATATAACCGATTTAAAACTTACAATCAGCGACAATTTAGACAAAATTGCCAACAATCTTTTGAAAAGTTTGAACGATGCGGAAATATTCCGTCAAAATCTTGAAAATGAAAAAAATCAAATTTTGGAAAATATCCATTTCAAAAAAGATGCTCTTGAAAAAGAGATTGAAAATATTAAAAATGGTAACCTTGAGCAAGAAAAAGAATATTTAAAAACTCAAACACTAATAAGCCAAGAAAAAGAAATTGAACGCAAACGAGAAGAGAATGAATATATTTACAATTTAGCTACCAAGCGCCGCAAAGAAAATGATGAGTATCAAACCCAGAAAGCAACTGAGATTGCCAAAATTCAAGAACGAGAAGAAGCAATAACCATTCGCGAAAAAGAAATTGCCGAAATGGAAAAATCACTTGCTGAAATGCCAAAAGTAATTGAGGAATCAGTATTTAAATCCAATGATGAAACAAGAAAAGAACTTACGGCAACATTCACAGCCGAAATTAGCAGACTCAAGATTGAATCAGAGCATCAAAAAAATATTAGTGATCTAAATACTAAAAATCTCGAATCAACCATTAAAACACAAGAAACGGAAATAAATTCCTTAAAAAATCAACTTTCTGAAACCAGCAGCCAACTAAAAGAAATGGCCGTCGCCGTTATCGAAGGTGGTTCCGGTAAAGATAGGCCCGTCTCTGCAAGCCAGACATTATAAAATATTTAGAGTATGTTTAATAATTATCTAAAATTTGGTCAACCTGTTTTTTAAGTTCAGGCAAATCACTTTTAACTGTATCCCAAATAATTTCAGGTTTGATATCGATGTAGCCATGAGCGATCTGGTTTCTTAGTCCAACCGCTTGATGCCATGGTAAATCATGGTATTGTTCTTTAAATTCATTACCTAGCTCATTTACAGATTCGCCAATCACAATTATCCGCATTAAGATAGCATCATAATCCTTGTTGTTTTTAGCAAATTCATCAAAAGTGATCTCATTAGAATATTCAAAAATTTTCTCGATTGAGTCGCGAATATGTAATAGTCGTAGTTTATTTCTTTCCATAAATTTTTCTTGCCTCCGCAAATATTTCGTCTTTAATATATTTATCAAGAGAATTCTTTTCAATAAAATCTACTTTTCTTCTTAATTTTTTTTCTAAATAGTACTGCGTGTCAAAAATTTTAAATAAACTCAATGTTTTGTTCATTTCAAACAACAGATCAATATCACTATTTTCCTTGGCGTTTCCATGCAAAAAAGATCCGAAGAGATAAATACTCTGGATATGTTCCCTGTTTGGAGCAGACATCATTGCTTCTTTAATTTTTGAAATAATTTCTTCTTGACTCATAGATATATTATAGCATAATTTTAAAAGATAAAAATATACTAACTACTAAAATAAAATGGTTTGATGGGACAGCTGGGTCTGGAACTATTTATGCGAATACTGATCTGCCCTTCGATAAACTCAGGGCATTCGACTTCTAGCTTTATGGTCTACTATGAATTTATTGAATGGTCAAAGAACATGAGCTTGTCGTGATCTAAAACTTATTATGGCACTTCGACAAGCTCAGTGCATTCGACTTCTAGCTTCCTGGTCGGAGACCATGAGCGCTCCGTTCGCTTTAGCGAACAGGAAGTCGAATGGCGGAGAAGGTGGGATTTGAACCCACGATACCCTTGCGAGTATAACACCTTAGCGGGGTGCCGCTTTCAGCCACTCAGCCACTTCTCCAAATAATATAATAATGATGCAAGCTACATCATTATCATATTAGCAGAATTATTTACAGATTAAAAGGGTTATTTAATTTTTGCCCCTTGGGTATCGAGCCAAGATTTTAGAGCATCTTTTTCTTTATAGCCGGTTTCCTTTTGGCCATCTTTTCCAATAAAAGTTGGCGTTCCGGAAATATTATAGTCTTGCCAATAATTTTGATTTTTGCCTACATCCATAGGTTTTACTCTATATCCTTCTTTTGCCAGTTCTGCTAGTACGGTTTTTTCTTTAGTACACCAGCCGCAACTTTCAGAATAAAAAAACATTACCGGAGAACTGTCATCAAAATAATCAGCAGTAACCGCTTGAGTTTGATTTGTATTTTGAGTAGACGCCCCTTTGGTAGTTCCTGTATTTGTGGCTTCTTTTGTACCGCAACCAGTTAATAATAAACTGCTAAATAATATTATTCCTGCAAAAAAAATATACTTTTTCATTTATCTCCAAATTAAATATATACTTTTCTATTATCAATATTTATCAATTTATGTCAAATAAAAAAATTATTTTTACATGATTTATGCATTCGATTCAATTCTTTTTTCCTGTTCAGAGACCATGAGCGAATAAAGCGAGTTATTATAGCCCTTCGATAAACTCAGGGCATTCTCCAATCTCTTGGTCGGAGACCATGAGCTTGTCGAATGGCGGAGAGGGTGGGATTCGGACCCACGGTTACCTTTCAGCAACACTAGTTTTCAAGACTAGCTCCTTAAACCACTCGGACACCTCTCCAGATGTTTTTCCGCCTTCGGTTAACCTCTTTAACAAATAGATGATTATTTCTCTTGTTAAATTAGGTTAATTCTTCGGCGGACCCTCTTAATTGTCACACTGTAATAATACTATGGAATAGATTTTACAGTAAGACAATTGGATGGGCAAGACCGTCGCACTAGACCACTATGCGACCTCTCCAACAATAACAACAATACTATTATACCTGTAATTTAATTAAAAATCAACCATATTACATTGTGTATATTTTTTCACAGATTGACATATACTTTCTATCTGATCATATTAAATTAGACCAATACAATAATCACACAGGGGGGTTCAATTACAATGTCAAACATTGTACTGATAAAAACGTCATTGGTAACAAGAGCTCAAGCAACCACCAGAGTATGGGATATCGGCGGGTGGCTTGACACTTGGTTCGCCGTTATTGGTGAGATACTGAATATCGGCGTTTGGTCGCGCTACTTTGGGAGCACAGGTCCTTTCAGGGGAGTTGAAGTTAGCGTAGAAAAAACGCAGACAAATCCCCAAGCAGGCAAGATTGAGATCATTGCTGCTGACCCAAGTTTTGATGTCGGCAATGTCGAAATCAGATCGCTGGACAATGGCAACTTTGATCACTCGAATATCTTGCTGGACACACTATACCTTTTGAAGAGATATCTTGATCCGCGGTTCAACTTCACCATTCGGATTTTGAGTCCGTTCCCGCCCGGAGCCTCTGTTGGCACAAGCGCTGCCGTTGAGATTGCTCTTGGAAAAGCAATCACTGGCGGGGAACTTCCACTGGGAGAGCTGGCAAAAATCGGATGGCGAGCTGAAACCGAGATCAAAGGTGGACAATCCGGCATTCAAGACCATTGGGGTTCGGACTTTTCAGGAGGAGTTGGACTTTATACTGTCAGCTCATATCCAGAGACAACGATGCGGCCTGTCCGTATTTCAGATGCTACAAAAATGGCGCTGAATGATGGTCTTGTCACAGTATGCTACGGCACTCATGATAGTTCGGAAATGCACAATCGAGTGATTTCTGGACTGGAAGGAGAAGGAGAACATTCACCAAGACTCGCAAGGCTAAGGGGTCTGGCGCTTCAAGCTGAAGACGCCCTAAGAAGAGGGTATCTGACAAAATTCGGCAGAATCGGAATCGAGAATACCGAGGCGCAAAAAGCGCTTTGTCCGGAACTTGTTAGCCAATCTGCCGAGTTTATCATACAGACAGCTAAGATCCACAAAGCTCTCGGTTGGAAAGTAAATGGAGCAGGAGGCGAAGGCGGATCAATTACCGTGCTCATGTCCACAAGATCCGCGACCGAAGAATTCGTTGCTTCGGTCAGAAGGTATGCTCCATCAGACTGGAAGATCTTCGAGCATCGTCTTCCATGACTCACAAACACGACTATCAGCCCGTCGCGATTACATCGCGGCGGGCTAAATCTTTTCATAAATATTGTGTTTTAAACCTGAAGGTGATAGATTGAATTTATGAAGCTTGCGATTCAAATATAAATGATTAAAAATCATTTAAGTAATTTAAAATTTACAAATTTAGAATTTAAAATCAATTTAAAAACAATAAATTTACAATGTTGGAAACAAAAAACAAAAAGTACGATTTAGAAGAAAGAACAGCGATTTTTGGCGAGAATATTATTAAATTATGCAAGTCTACTAAAACTACAATTAACACAGAACCAATTATTAAACAAATCCTTCGATCTGCAACTAGCATCGGTGCAAATTATATGGAAGCGAACGGCGCTAGTTCAAAAAAAGATTTTTGTAATAAAATATACATTTGCAAGAAAGAAGCACAGGAAACAAAACATTGGCTAAGGATGTTATTAACTGCTACAAATGAATCAAATAAAGAAATCGATCACTTGCTTGATGAAGCGCAACAGCTTTCAATGATATTTCACAAGATTACAATTTCATCAAAAAATAAAGTTTAATCATTTTAAATTATGACATTGAAAATTCATTTTAAATTAGTAAATTATAAATTTTAAATTTATACTATGTCTATGAAGCTTGCAATTGTTATACCAGCCTATAATGAAGAAGAAACACTTGGCATAGTTTTAAATTCCCTGCCTAAAAAGTTAAAAGGTATCAGGGAAATCAAAACGATTGTGGTGGATGACGGATCAAAAGATAGAACGCACGAGATAGCCAGATGGAATCAAGTAATGGCTTTAAAACATATTGTAAATTTAGGGGTTGGAGCGGCAACAATCACAGGTCTTGAAGCTGCAAGAAAAATAAATTCCGATATTGTAATTACACTTGACGCAGACGGTCAGCACAGTCCTTCTAATATTGAAAAATTAATTGAACCGATTATTAAAAAAGAAGTAGATATTGTTATCGGCAGTCGAGATTATAAGATAAAAAATATGCCAGTTGTAAAAGTTTTTGGCAATCTGATGATGAACACATTAACCTACATGGTATTTCGAAAATGGTCCGCTGATTCACAATCGGGTATGAAAGCATTTTCAAAATCAGCACTTGAAAAAATTAAACTCCATTCAACCGGTTATGAAATATGTTCGGAAATTATTGGAGAAATTAAAAGAAATAATATTCAATATAAAGAAATTAAAATTGATACAATTTACACCGATTATTCAAAACTTCGAGGTCAAAATATTCTTAATGGCATAAATATTTTGACAAAATCATTATTTATTAAAATTGCGAGTATAAAATGATTTATGTAGCTAAAGTTTTTTCAATCATATTGGGATTAATGGTTATATCTAAAACTTTGCTTGATTTTAAAAAGAAACAAGAAAGTTTAATCATGTTTATTTTTTGGACTGTAACATGGGCGATAATTATTTATCTTGGATTATTTCCAGCCGAAATAGATAAAACAATTAATCGACTCGGAATGAATAAAACCGGAACCGGTACTTTTTTCGGCATGTCATTGGTTTTTTTATTTTTTGTAATTTACCGCGTCTATCACAAAGCGAATCGTTTAGAATTAAAACTAAAAGACATGACAATGAAATTAGGGTTGAAAGATGTTAAAGAATGATCTCTGTCATCATAGTCGGATATAATAGCGAAAAATATCTTAATGATTGTTTAGCAAGTATTTATACCTCTACTATAAAAAAATTTCGAGTAATTTTTGTTGACAATAATTCAAATGATGATTCTGTAAAATTTATTCAAGAAAATTTTAAAGAAGTAATAATTATTAAATCTAAAGAAAATAATGGTTTTGCAAAAGGCAATAACATTGGCATTCAAAAAGCCATCGAACTAGGGAGTGAATATGTCTTCCTAATTAATCCCGATACAATTATTGATCCAAATTGCATCGAAATTCTCCTGAATAAATCAGATCCAAACACAGTATTACAACCTCTAATTTTACTTCACGAAAATGGTGAAAAAACCAATTTAATTAACACTAGCGGTGGCGTATTGCATTATCTAGGATTTAGTTATTGCAGTGATTACAGAAAAAACAAAAATGACGTCACAGAAAAAGATATTGCGATTGCCAGCGGAGCAGCGGTTTTGGTACCAACAAATATTTTAAATAAAATCGGCCTTTTTGATGAATTATTTTTTATGTATCATGAAGATGTGGATCTTTTTTGGCGCGCCAGAATGTATGGCTATAATATCCGGCTTATTCCAGACGCTTTAATTTGGCATAAATATTCTTTTTCAAGAAATAAAGATAAGATGTTTTATACGGAAAGAAATCGTTTGCTATTTTTATTTAAAAATTTTAGTTTGAGATATTTATTATTAATACTACCAATTTTTGTATTTAATGAAATTTTCATTTTAATTTATGCTTTACTAACTGGTTGGTTGGGATATAAAATAAAATCATACATATCATTAATAAGGTTGCTCCCTAAAGAATTTGAAAAAAGAAAACAAAATAAATTGGTTAGCAATAAATCTGAAAGAAAAAATAAAAAATTTATTAGTTCAGAAATCTCATTTTCAGAATTTGCTATATTTTTAATACAACCATACAACTACGCAATTAATTTTTATTGGAAATTAATTTATTCATTTATATAAAATTATGCTTAATATACTAAAAAAAATATACATAAAAAACAAACTATTAGTAATTTTTACTTTAGTATTAGTATTTTATCTAATTTCTTTAGCAACAGAATCTAATATCACAATGGCTATTTTTGGCCTTCCATTACTGTTATATTTCCCTGGTAAATTCATAATCGAAATTATTCCTCCGATGAGTTTTAAATTTGGTAAATTTGGTAAATTTTCATTAAGTATTATCTATTCTTTTTGCCTAGCCTGTGTTTTAGGTCTAATATTGCAGAATTCTCTTGAATTTAATTCAGGCTATCAAGTTACAGGATTTATTTTACTAAATATTATACTTTTTATAATTAATTATTTAATCCTTAGAAGTAAATTTTGGCGGAAAACACCATTTTCCAGTAAAAAGATTTCGAATCGGTCATACACCGCCGTTTGGTGTGACTATACTACAATAGCCCTATTTGCCGTGGCAATTTTAATAATAATATTATTAAATCCATTAGCTCAAAATTACGATAAATATCTTGCCATTTTAAAATTATCAGTTTCTCAAAATTTTAACCTTTTAGCGAGCAGACAAATATTTATTTCTTTTACATTTTTAGTAAGTAAAATTTCGGGATTAAATATTTCTATTGTAGATAGAAATATTTATGATGGATTATTTTTTTTCTCAACGTTAATATTTTACGATTATTTAAAGAGAAATTTACAATCAAGATTAATAATATCGCTTTCATATTTATCTTTTTTAATTCCCCCTGTAATTCTTATGCAAGTTGACATAACTATACCTCAAGTTGTCTTAGTAATCTTAACCACACCAGTACTGATCCTTGCAATTGAGTCCATCAAATATAAAAATACTCTTGCTGCAATTACAGCATTCAGTATTTCAATCACTGCCATATTATTTCACCAGCTTAGCGCTGTATTAGTAGCCATCGCGGTGATCACGCTCGGTATTAATTTATGGAAATTAATTTTTATAGATAAAAAAATTTTATGGAAACATATTATTTTATTTTCTATTATTACTATTGCTTGTTTTGTAATTTTTGATCTTTGGAATTTGTTCTTACCATCAGTCTTGATACTAAAATCAGCGTACCTTTCTTTTGCTAATATTAATTGGCGTTGGTGGTTTATTAATCGATATTTAGATATTGATGGAACCATTATAATGTTTTCTGGTATAAATGCTCTTTTTTATTATCTATATAATGGAGTTTTATTATTGTTGTTGCTGGCTTATTTGTATTGTTTTATTTGTATAAAACGTATTAAAATCGAGCGCTACGTACTGCCTCCGGTACTTTATTTAATTTTTTTCTTTGTTGTCGCAGAAGTATTGCCAAGAATCGGACTATTCTTTTTACCAAACAGAGCATGGCTTCATATGATGATACCGGCAGTTATTCTATCAGCTTTATTCTTAGAAAAAATAGAAATAACGAAACTAAAAATCAAATTTATTCCAATCATACTAATTGTTTTTATTTGTACTGGCTATGCCGGCTCTTTATATTTAATAAAAAATAACATCAAAAAAGTGTATAGAGAAGAATTGCCAACAGCGAATTTTATAAAAAACAACACACCGGTTGATTCAATAATTCTTTCTTCTCAAGATAATTTAGCGCTTGTTTATATTTATGGTAATAGAAATTATGGACAAACAACAACCGATCATATTATCAATAAAAATGAGTTTGTAAATTTGATTGATACAGAGCTTGAAGAATTATCGAAAAATATAAATAAGACAATCAGGCCGAAATTAAATAAAACAATCGAAAACATTTCAACTATTAATGGTTCCGTATATTTTTTGTATTCTTATCGTAAATTAAATATTTTGAATAATGGAAAAATAGATCGACAAGAGGTTGATGATTCACTTAATGAATCTACCTATCGTAATTTTGAATATCCGGTTGTTTATTCAGATAAAAATGCGTTTTTGATAAAAATTAAATAAACAGTTACTTATAAACTTTCTTTCTTAAATCCATCACGCTTGATAATTTATTACTTGCAAGTTTTTTAACCCACAAATAATCGCATCTTTTGCAAAATTTCTTTCTTCCCGATAATAGTTTCTTGAACGCAAGATAGATTATGTCTAGTTTTCTAAATTGGCCAATTTTAATAAAAAAAATGGAATTGTATACCAAGTGTAATAAATTCAGAGGCATCGCGGTAATAAGTAATGAAGTTGGCCAATATTTTCCGAGAATATACCAACGATTTTGTATTCCATAATATTGTCTGAAACAGATGCCATCATTTTTCTTTTTTGGAGAAGAGTAGCTTTCCAAATGATAGCTTTTCGCTTTCAATACTCTTCCGATTTTATAACCCTTCATTAATAACCTGACACTTAATTCCGGTTCTTCATAATAAAGAAAAAAGGTTTTTTCAAACTTTAAATTTTTAATTATAATACCTCTGGCCATAAAACAGGCTCCGCTAAAGCAGCTTAAATCAGTTCTATCTAATTCTGTATCGTAAAGCCCATAACCAAACCCGCTTTTATTTATATTCGCACCGAATGAGTAAATTTTTGCATTTTTGTTTTTTTTCCACCCTGTAAATACTATAGGATTTATTATAGCCAATTTATCGTCATAAAAGTTATTTAAAAGTATCTTGGCACAATTTTTGTCCAAGATTACATCATTATTCATAAACAGGATATAATCCGCCTCAGAGCGCTTCATAGCTTCATTGTTTGCCCTACCAAAGCCAATATTTTCTTTTCCTTTGATCAATTCGACTTTAGGAAATTTATTTTTGATAATATCAATGGAATTATCTTGAGAATTATTATCATAAATTATAACTTTCTCAGGTAAAAGCGAGGATCTGAAAACAGATTTTAAACAATCTGGCAAAATCTTCTCTCCTTGGTAATTTACAATTACAACATCATATTTATTCATTGATGACATATTAAAGTTTTCGTGCAATAACATAAGTCGTAGAAGCCATTAAGTAAGAATTTTCTCTTGGGCTAATAATAATATCAAGGCGTTTTAGTAATAGCAAACCCAGCAAAGCATACATAACAGCGAACGGCAAAAATATTTTTGGCAAATATCTTTTACAATAATAATAATTTAAAATTATCAAACTCATAGTTGGACCGACACATGTCCCTGCTTCATGTATTTCAAAACCATTTGATTCAAATAGATTTTGTTGCCCAGTTAGAGTTAGATTCTGATAATGATGAGGATAACCATGATAAGCTTGCATAAATGGGGTGCAACAGTATACAAGACCTCCCTTTTTCATTGCCCGAGACATTTCTTGCACTGCTAAATTAGGGTTATAAAGATGCTCCAAAACAGCTTCACAGTATATTGAATCTACACAATTATTAACATATGGCAATTTATGTGCATCTGCAACAACATCAACATTAACAAATGGGGCAATATTAAGATTAGTCAGACATCTATGATGTATTTTAGGTCCTCCACCGATTGCTAAATTTAAAGTTTTTTCATCAAATTTATCAAAAAAATCTAATGCTTTTTTTGATGCTTGGGTTCTAAGATCATCCATCAAAAAATTGGTTACATAATTTTTTATCATCTTTATTGATTTTAAAAGTGGATTGAGATTATTTTTTTTATTCTGATCCTGTCTAATATTTTCATATTCCTCAGACATTTTCGAAGTTTTTAACATTTTATTGATCATTTTTTGATCAGAAAGCAGAATTGGCAAATTATTTTTAATATACATATAAGAAATTTCGCCTTTGTTTGTTCTTAATTTATTTTTCTTATAATCAATAGATAATTTTTTATGTGTATTTGGACAGAGACGAGATAGCCACGCTTAATTTGTTCTGCAACTAACATACTGGCTCCTATGTTTCATTTTTTAAACAATTATATTTATAATTTGGGACGCTAAATGGAAACTAATTAACTTATTTTATCTTGGAAATTATGCTATTATTGATAATTAGTCATCTTTTTCCTTATTAAAATTAGCAAGCTTATCCAAGGACCATTATACATTATGTTTGCCCATAGAGAAGAAAAAAGATATGGGAAAAATGCTCGTTTCCAATATTTATTTTTATTGTAGTATTTCCAAAATATATTATTCATCCCTTCGGGTGTAAGGCAATCATTAATACCCATCTCTTGGTCAACAAATCTCTTCTGTATTGCAGATATTTTTTTGACTGGACCAGTAGAAAATAAACCGATTGCTTCTCTCCCCCATTTAAAGTCAGCAAGAGAAGTCTTTTCCCCAACATTCACATCCCTACAATCCTTATTTATTAAAACAGGGGATTCTCCAAGCAAAAAGAAAGGTATTCCTAAGTCGATCGAATAAAAAGTGTAACTACCCACATCGTTTGAACTGGCATATTTATAATTTGATAAAATTTTATAAAAATTCTTAACAAAATCCAAGCTATTGGTAAACTTTGGACCGGCAGATACCACTTGAAATCCATTTTTTCTATATATATCAGCTTTTTTATCTATAAAGTCCAACCATAGCAGACAAATAGTTATTGGGAAAAAATCACTTGGAAGTGTTTTTAATTTCAGGCAATATTTCTGAACATCAAATCTACTTTTCAAATCGTAAGTTGAATGGCTAGGAAAAACGATTGTCCCTTTTGCGTTTGTTTGTTTTGTAATGTTGTGAGCATTTTTATAGTGTATAAAAGGAGAACCCATAATAGCAACAGCAATGTTACTTTTTCTTTTCCACGCTTCTGCTCTACGCTTACTAAATACCAACATTAACGGCTTATCGGTTTTAAGATCACTTACCTCTGATTCTTCTGTAGGCGACCAACCATGCTCCATATGACAAGGCATTGGTAAAAAATGCGAAAAACTTGCATAATCTTTCATAATATAATTAAAAGCATAATTTCTTACTTCATTATATTGCATCCGTTTCCTTGCTAAAATAATTTTGTTCTAAGGGAGTTCCCTGCATAAGATCTTTTTTTGCTTTACTACCTATCACTTGAGTGATAAATTTGGGATGCAGACCAAATCCCGGGCGTATTGAACGAATATTCTTATTTGTTAATGATTCACCTTCTTTGATATCTTTAGTTACAAACAAAGATCTAGAAAATTGTCGATTCTTTTTCGATCTAGCTGAAAGATCATAAGTTACTTTCCCAAGAGCTTTTTCTACTTCCCTAATATTACCAACCATTTCTTTGAACTCTATTGGTTCTAGTGAAAATAAAGCATCCGGACCACCTAGGTTACGATCTAAAATAAAATGCTTTTCAATTACTTTTGCCCCAAGCGTAACTGCAATAGCTGGCACGACTGTCGAAAGCGAATGATCTGAAAGGCCAACTTCTACTTTGTACTTTTTCTTAATATCAGGAATAGTTAGTAAATTCATCTCTTTTGGATCAGTTGGATAAGACGAAGTACATTTCAAAATAATTATTTGGTTATTACCGGCCTTTCTGCACAAATCAATGACATCTTTTATCTCATCTTCAAACGCAATCCCTGTTGATATAATAATCGGTTTACCCTTCTTAGCTACATATTTAATAAAATCATAATCAGTGATTTCAAAAGAAGCAATTTTATAAGCAGGAACATTTAATTCTTTTTCGAGAAAATCAGCTGCTTTAGCATCACATGGAGTTGAAAAACAAATCATTCCCAAATCTTCGGCAATCTTTTTTAGTTTTGGTTGCCATTCCCATGGAGTATCTGTTTCTTGATATAGTTTATACAAAGTGGTACCATCCCAAACTGTTCCTTGTTTAATTTGAAAATATTCATTATCTGAATCCAGCGTTAACCCTGACGGACTATCTGTTGACAGCTTAATTGCGTCAGCACCTGATTCCTTCATCGCTTTTATTGTCTTCACTGCTAAATCAAAATTTTGGCGATGGTTACAAGAAAGTTCCGCGACGATAAAAGCTGGTTGATTTTCTCCAATTGTTCTGTTTCCAATTTTTATATTCAATTATTCTCCTTATTTTGTACAGCGAATTAACTCAAATGCTTCGGCGCATTTCAATCCGGTTCTCACTCCCCAGTAGTTTGCACTCAATTCAATTCCTTCTACTGATCTTGGATGAGGATAATTTCTTATCTCTGATTTATACTGTTTCATTGCTTCTGTTTTTAAATCAATTGTTTTTGATATATCAAAATAGGTATTTGGGCTGAATGTAAGCGGATAATTCCATTCGGTTGAAGAAAGAATTTCAAATGAGTAAATTTCTTTTACTGTTTCACCAACCATAGGCCTGGTTGCCGTTAAAACCGCTCCTGCTGTAATTTTATGGTCTATATTCAAGTCATTACAATAATGAGTAAAAATGACGTCAGGGTTGATTCTATCCTTTATCTTTTCGATTTTTTTAACAATATCCAATAAGTCTACTGAATCAAATCGGTTATCAGGAACGTCTTCAGTTATAACTTCTTTCACTCCGATTATCTCATTCGCTTTATTCATTTGTTCTTTGAGTGAATTAATTTCGTCATTTCTTACATTTGTATCCCTCTTATCGTCCCTGGCCGTAACACCTTCGCCTAAAATTAATGTATAAGCCTCGTTGCCTTCCTTAACTAATCTGGCGATTGTCCCCCCACATCCTAAAATTTCATCATCCGGATGAGCTGCTATTACTAAAATTTTCATTTTTTCTCCTTAAATATTTTTTCTAATTCACTTTTTGAAATATTATCACTTAATATTATATCCAAAATACAATTTTTTGGTATGTTAAATAACAAATCGATGATTGACATATTTTGTACAAAACCGCCATATTGCTGAACATAAATTGGATGCTTATAATTTTGAAAATAGATTTCTAAGTTGTTCTTTTTAAAAAACTCTTCATCAGCATATTCTTTTCCCTGCGCTCCAAATATAAAATTATTCGCACCACAATTGTGGCATAAATCAACAATTAACTGCTGCTTTTTTGAATGAACGGCCAAAGTACTTTGAAAAATAACCTCCGTATTTATATTAAGTTCCTGCATAAAAAATTTAATTTGTTCATTTGTTACATCTATAAGATTAACCCAATCTTTTGTGTAAAAATCTTCGAAATAACTAGCATATTTATCAAAATAAGGTGCTTTTTTATAATTAAAATAAATTCCCTTCCAATGTTTATCTCTCCAATTTTCATTGTTATTGATCTTCATTTCTCTAATTGTCTTATCGGAATGCCCTGTATTCAAAACTGGAACTGTTAACCAAATAGGACCATTAGAAGTCTTTATTTGATTTCGATTTGTATAGCTATTTTTTTCAAATTGAACATTATCAAGAATAACAAACTTGTCAGATAATGCTAATTTGTGAAAATACCCAAGCCACGGTAAATATGCAGGTTGATGGGCGCTAAATAACATTATATCTCCTTTAATGCTTTAATGATCAATATAACTTCTTTGTTTTTCAGTGAAGGATAAATCGGGATTGACAAGGTTGTTGAACTAATCAACTCTGCATTTTTGAAATCGGTTTTTGGCATCTTTAAATAATTGTGCAATAACTCCCAATTTTCAATCGGGATGATTGTCTTAATCTCCTTCTTTAACAAAAATGCTTTAGCTCTATTTCTTTTTGTGCTACTGGAAAATTTTAATACAAAACGATAGTAGTTTGGGTAACATTCACTATATAAAATTGATTGCTGATCGATCTTACCCATAATTGCTCCATTATACAAGTCAGCAATCTTTTTTCTTATATTTAGCAACTCTTTTAATCTTTCCAGTTGCTTAATTCCCATTGCAGCTGACATGTCACTCATTTGAAAATTAAACCGAGGATAATATTTTTCAACTCCGTCAAAATCACGAAAATCCCTAGCTGACTTTGCGACTGATTTATCTTCGAAAGCAATTATTCCACCATATCCGGTAGTAATAATCTTGGATGCATAAAAAGAAAAGATAGCCAAAGACCCAAAAGTGCCAACAGGATTATTGCCAATCCTTGAACCCAAAGCAGTAGCACAGTCTTCAATTATAGGAATTTCGGTTTTTGCTGTTAACTCTCTGGTATCAAATGGAAAACCAAACGTATGAGTAATAATTATTGCTTTAGTTTTTTTGTTTATTTTTTTAAAAATATCGATAACAGTTGGGTTAAAATCTATTAACGAAATATCGGTTAAAATCGGTTTTGCTCCTGCCATAAATATGGCATTTAAAATTGCCGAACAAGCATAAGTGGGTAAAATAACTTCATCACCAGCACCAACACCCAGCACTTTAAGTCCTACAAAAAGAGCTGCTGTACCGCTTGAGACTGCAACGCTGTTTCCAATTGGCAATTTATAGAGCTTGCTAAAATTTTTTTCAAATTCCTGTACCTTCGGACCCTGAGCAACCCAATTGCTTTTCAAGACATCTACTACAGCATCGATTTCCCCTTGACCAATTGTGGGCTTATTGTGAAGTATCATTTATTTTTTTTAAAATAATTTGGCTTAACCTTGGCCGGATTTCCAATAACTAAAGAATATGGCGGTATCGTGCCAGCATTAATAAGAATTGTACCTGCTCCAACTACTGAATGATGTCCGATATATGTTTCTCCTCCGATAAAGGAATGGGAACCGACAAAAACATTTTCTTCAAGGATAATTTGTTTTCTGTCAATATTATCGGTTAACCCTAAATTTTTTCTATGAGAATCAGCTACATTAATCGAAACAAATGAGGCAATATCACAATTTTTACCAATTATCACCTTCGATCCTTTGGCGTTAACTTCAGAAAATAAACCAATATATGTGCCTTCGCCAATTTCCGGATTTCCATTAATAAATACAAGTGGATGCAGATCATTTTCTCTAAGATCCAATAGCTCTATTATCTTCTTTTTTAATATTTTATCATCCATAGTTATTCCTTTATTGCCAAAAAATTCTAAGAAGCAAAAGTGTGCTGATCTGGGATTTCTCGCTGATAAATTTTGTGTTCCAGAATTTTAATATTAAAATTTATAAAGATTTTTTCTAAAAGTTCTTTGTCTGTAAAGTGCACTATTCCAAGGCCGGCGAATTGCCCGTCGGTATAATTTCCAATTGAAAAAGGATCATCTTTCAGCTTGATCCCTCTTATGTAATCGCTGTGCTTGACAGAAAACCAATCAATGCCAATAAACTTTCCTTGCTTTTTTAAAATTGGCAATATAAGTTTATCAGCACAATTAGCTATAACATCGGTTGTATTGTGAGTTAGAGATGCTCGGTCAACCACTAAATCAAATTTTTCTTTGAAAGACAATTTCTTTGTAAAATCGCCTACTACTAACCGATCTTTTAATTCTGGGTATTTGAGTTGAAGCATTTTAATAACACTTTGACTTCCATCAATTCCATAATATTGCACCCCCAAACTTTTAAAAAATGGAATATTCGCTCCAGCTCCGCAACCTAAATCCAAAACTGTGTATTGAGAAGAAAAGGGTTTGCAATACCGCATTACATAGCTGACCAAATCAGACCAAGGCCAAATGCTATTATGTTGATTTTTTTTATAAGTCTGTTCCCATTCATTAGAAAATGTCATTTTATCAAAAGATTATTTAATATAGCATATTTTAATTCAGCAATTTTCCAATCTTCGAGCGTATCGATGTCTTGCACTCTTTCTGCAGGTAAAATAATTGCTTTGCTCCTTTGAGAAAAAAATTGTTTTTCTAGCTGAAAGCGCTCGGCATGCAAACAATAAAACTGACCGGCATCATGGTGCATCTCTTTTAGTTCTTGTGATCTCTTGTCCATATTTTCTGGTAAATGCATTTCAACCCAACCATCATTAATTTTTAAGGCTCTCTGAATGGGATAGCTAAACTTGGCTATTGTGAATACAGAAGTTACATCTCTTTCATTATGAAGTATATCAATTGCCTTTTTAATATCTTCAGCTCTAATAAAAGGTGCTGTGGCCAAAAGACAACAAAAACTTTCAAATAATCGACCCTTTTTCCCATGCTCCGTTAAAACTTCTAAGGCAACATCCTCCAAAGAAGCAATATCATTTGCAGAATTTTTACTTCTCATAAATGGGATTGAAGCACCATATTTTTTGCTAATATCAGCGATTTCATCATCATCAGTTGAGACCATGACTTCTGAAAAGCAGCCGGACGCAAGGGCGGCTCTTATTGAATAACTAATAATCGGTTCTCCGTGAAATAAATTAATATTTTTTCGGGGAATTCTTTTACTCCCTCCTCGAGCAGGTATAATTGCGATACAATTCTTGTTCATATTTTGTTTTTATCACTCTATTTGTAAGGGTAGGGCTCAATATTAGCTAGATCTTGCGCTATATAATCAAGAATACCTGTTATTTCAGCTTCAGTCAATTTTTTTTCACCTTCTACATTTTTAATATTTATCGGTAAGAGTACTAAATTAATACCTTTAAATCTATTTTTATGCTTTGACATGATTCTTAAAACCCTAGAAAGATGTGGGGTATGAGAAACTATGCCCAGAAAATCACCTTTCTTGAGTTCAAAATTCCCGGGAAAATTAAAAAAATTAATCTGATCAAGCGTTCTGATAATTTTACCTTTTGGAATAAATATATTATCTTTTGCAATTGGAAATTTTTGGGCGCGGGCAGCTTTTAAAAGATCCTTATTCTGTATATCGATACCGTTATAAATTAACATTGGTGCATTGTCTCTCAATTTTGAAATATTATTTATTATTTCGGCAGCAAAATTTAGTCTCTCTTTATCTAAATTATGATACCATTCATTACCTAAATTTTGTCTATCGCTGGGCGAATCAGTCAAAGGTTTTAAATATGTCCCGCTGCCAGCTAAAACCCAAATTGCTTTGATTCTTGACTTTGTATTAAGAAATTGATCAATTTTCAATTTTATGTCAGTTGCTTCGTTTTTTTGCATCTCAAAAATCAATTCGTCTATAATATGATCTAGTTGTTTTTGCTGGTTTTTCCAAAAATTGGGATAATTAGATATAGCCAAATTTCGAAGCGCCATCCTATCAAAATTATTTTTCATTTTAAAGTTAAAATTATCCATTAAAAATTATATGTTAAAATTTTACTTTTTCAGTCACATCGAGAAATTTATAAGGCTGTCCATAAGTAGAAAAGTAGCTCCTGTCATCTAGCTTCTCGTAATTGGTTTTAAAGTAATAATTAAATATTAATCTAAAACTATTTACTGGAGTTATATTATCATAAATAATGTTATCACCCCCATTTGGTAAATAGTAAGCGTTAAAAATTCCCATTCTTTCTCCATAACTTTCTTCACTAGGATTATTCCATTGATCATCCGAGAAAGTCGAAGCAGTGCCATGATCTGCTTGAATAATTATTATAGGAGGATTTTTTGAAGATGCTAATATATCATCCACTGTTTTGTTGACTTCTTTGTTTATATAAATTAATTGATTTACATAATCATCTTTTTGTTTCCAATCACCACCAGGAATGAGTAATTTGTCTTTATTAACTGGTTCTCCATTTGCATCAAAAACGTAAGGTGCATGCGGACAAATTATATGGACAAATACAAATTTTGGATCTTTTATAGCGGAGGGAATTTCTGATAATTTGGTAAATTCATATAAAGTCCTTTCTCTGTCATTTTTTTGATTACCCGTAACCCTAAGCATAGTGGTTTTAAATAAAATTGACCGGAATTCACCACCAGAGTCATATCGAAAGGAAAAATCTGCTTTTGAACTCGCATTGGCAGGACCCCAGCTCGGACTAACAAGTATAGATTTATAATTAATTGATTTTAATAAGCTATAAATTTTATTATTACTAATCATGTCATAAGTTATACTGCGATTTTGCGAATTTTCTCCCAAATCCTCGCTTAAACCATTAATATATTTCATATTAAGCGATGAGGAGAGCGAAAGAAAAGTATTCGCATAATTGCTCTGGCTATTAGAGGGGACTATGAAACCTTTACTTTTTAAATTATCTGTAAATTCATTATTATTGTAACCATAAATTTTTTGTAAATTATTATTAGAAGTGTAACTATCCAGAATAATATAATAAATATCTGGTAGATTATCTTCTTGTTCTGCGGTTAGTGTTATTTTTTCTTGATTTTGTTCAAGATATCGGCTTTTATTTTCAAATTTTGCAAACAAAATACTAAATGTTGTAATAGCTATCAATGCCAATGAAACAATCGTAAAAAAACTACTTAAAGAGGTTAGATTTTTCCTCGTTCTAAGAATCAAAAAATAAACTACTATAAACAAAATTGACCAGATTGCTAACAATAATTGATGATTATCAAGAGCTATTTGACCAATTTTCTTATTTATTAAACTATTAAAAATTAACCCATATGAAAAAAAAACGAATAGAATAAATGTTGTAATAATTCCAGCTTTATCTTTATTTTTAGTTAATAAATTAAATAATAAAACTAACAAAAAAGTCATAAATATACTTATCCCAATAGGAACAATGATTTCTAAAAAATAGACTTGCTCTTTATTTATAGAATATAAAAATATAATTGGATAAATTGATAATAAAAATGGGTAATAATGAATGAATTTTTTCATCGGATTACTTTTTTACCATTAGATACAAAATTCGCTTTGAACCTTTAATTTTTTTTCTATCTATAATTTTGAAATATTGACTAAAGCTTTCTTCAAAATTTTCTTGAGTATAATCAGTAAAAATGTCTTTACGAGTTGCTAATAGTTTTTGAACTTTTGAATCGTCTTTGGGAATGAACTCTACTACTAACGATTTACAAATTTGGTTATAAAAAGAGGCAATCTTTTCAAATGGTAGATTATTAGAAATCGCTAAATGATGAATTAAAGCAAGAGAAAAAGCCATATCTGCCGGACCACGCTCAATAAAAGACATTCGCTCTTTATTTTGCCATCCAATTGATTTACTAGGATTTGTTAAATCTAAAATCAATGGCAGTAGAAAAGTTTCCTTTTTTTTCAATGATTCAATATAATTTTTTTCGACTGCTGCAGGATCAACATCAAAAGAAATTGTTAAGATTTTATGATCACTAGCAATCCGACTAAAAATTCCATTATTTGACCCTGAATCCCAGACAACTTTTGGCTTAATTTTATCTAAGAAATCACTAATAATCATTTTCTTTTGTTTAAAGGCCGCTGAAGAATAATTTGTAATCTGATAATATTCAGCCCACTCGCTGCCAGCTGGTTTCCACTTTAATTTTTTAATAACAGATTCTAAGTTATCAATTAAGCCAAAGGTGGATGTTCGCGAAACTTTATATTTATTTGTTTTTACGGTTTTATCGGCAAAATAATTTTGACTCATAGCATGTAAATGAATATGACTTAAAATAGAAAAAGAAAATTTACTGCGAAAGGGTAAGAGGGAACTTGCTAAATCTAAAGGAATACCATCAATAAAAATTTCTGCCAATTTATTTAATCTAATATCAACTTTACTCATTAACAACAGAGGGGCAAGGAAATGCTGGCAAAATTGTTTATAGGCGACCCAAGGTGTTCCTTCTTCATACTTTTCGAAAGATAAGGTATCGATAAAAATCGGTTGTCCACGAAGGAATTGAATATTATACGCAGTAGCATCTTTTAAAGTCATTTTATATTCAAGCGCTTTTTTTTCAATTTTTAGAGTTAATAAAGCAGCATTTTTTAATTGGCTAAAACACCATTCATAGGGGTAAGAAATAAAAGGTACTACTTCTGGTTTGATAACTTTATAAGCATTTTCAGGAGAAAGACCAGCAAAATTGGTTTCTTTGTGTGATATCAAATAACTATTTTTTACTAAATCATTATAAAGTCCGGAAGATAACAAAAAATCGTAATCTTCTTTGTAAATCAGATTTATTTGACGTAAGAGTTCATTATTTTTTTTAAAAATATAGCCACTTGGATCTCTAAAAGAACTTTCAATTTTATATGTTTTAGGTTTGTCCATAATTATTGTTTGCCTAATATGTTTGTAATAAATTTTTTGATTCTTCCCCAAAATAATTTAATAACATATAAACCGCCCAATGCAAACGCAACAACGGCTTGAATAATTAAACTTCCTGTACCAGCATCAAGATATGCATAAGCAGGACGAATAAAAAGGAAAAAAGCTAATAAAAAGACGACAAAATTAAACATGAGCTTCCCCATTTAACCTCCTAGTAATTTATTTTCTGATTTAATGTTAGTACTTAATATTAATTGAGTCAAATGATAATATAATTTATATCTTATTTATAAATAGTTTCTTTTGTACTAATATTGTAATAATAGAATTAATTATCAAAATGAATAATATTAATGAAATTGAAATAACATGCAAATGTCCGATAATTACATAGATTGAAATTGTAAAAAAATTAATTACTGCGGTTATTAATAAATATTTTTTGTACTGGTTTTTCGAAACATCCAAAATAACAGTATTGTAAAGCGACAAAAAAAAGAATAAAGAACAATAAATCGAAAAACCAATTATATACAAGATGTTAATCGGATATTCTCGACCAAAAATTTTTAAAAGAATTAATGTTGCTATGCTAGAAAATAATATTAAAGGGACAAAGCCAAATACCATCAATCTATCTATTTTTTTTGTAAATCCTTTGTTTTTTAATCGAGCGCTAATAGGGAAAAAAACATTTGTTATCAAAGCAATAATTAAAGAGAAAAAATTAAAAGAAGCAAAATAATATGCACTGTAAATTCCTAGAGTTTTAATACCAAGATATTTTCCAATAATTAATTTATCGGCAGACAAATACATAATCATAAGAAGTGAACTAATAAAAAAAAACTTACCTTCGTGTAATTGGCTAATAAGTATTTTGTTATTTCCCTTACCAAAGTATTTAAATAGATAAGAAAAATTATAAAACGAAGCTGCAAATGCACCTAAGCAAAAAATAAAGATTAGATTGATATAACTTGGTTTTTTTAAAAACACAAATAATAACAAAAAAGATAAAAGTACAACTATTGTTTCAACAATTTTTGCTAATGATTGTCTTCGAAAATTTTCCAACCCTCGATTAATTAAATCAAATAAACTTTTAATAGAAATGGAAAAAGTATAAATGCCAAGTATAATCATAAACAAAGAATAATTATTTGGTAAATTTATCTGATACAAATAGATCAATGAAATGAAAAACATTACGACTAACAATATAATTATATTAAATATTGAGATTGTTGAAATAATCATTTTTTTACTTTTAAACGATGTTGCTTTACTAATATATTTAACAATGGTGGTATCTAAACCGAAAAAAATAAAGATAATTAGAAACTGATTTATTATTAAAAGTAAATTATATTTTCCATATTCAGTCGGGCCCATTAAGCGTCCTGCTAAAGTATTTACAAGAAGAATTATTGGCATAATAATAATTCCCGAAACAACTGACCAAGAAAGACCATGAAGAAAATTTTTCATTTCTTTGCTCATCTCATGACCAAATATCTTTTGATGTATTTTTTCAATAACAAAAAAAAGTTTCTTTTTCATATTTTATCATTCTTCCATTGTGCTAATATCCCCGACAAATTGTCCTGTCTCTCTGGCTTTAAGAACACGGCGCATAATTTTGCCGCTTCTAGTTTTTGGTAGTGACTCAACAATTTCAATTTCATCTGGCACGGCAATACTATTAATCTGTTTTTTTACATGTGCCTTTAAATCTATAATAAAATTTTTATTATTTTTAGGTTTTGATTTTAAAACAATAAATGCCTTGATTCTCTCTCCTTTTATTTCATCGGGTTTTGATATGACGGCGGCTTCAGTAACATCCAAGTAACCAACAAGTGCATTTTCCACTTCAGCTGTGCCAATCCTATGGCCAGAAACATTTATTAAATCATCGCTACGACCAATAATTTTGAAATAACCATCTTTGTCTTTAATAGCATAATCCCCAGTTGTAAAAACACCTTTAATTTCATTCCAATATTTTTCGAATCGTTTTTTGTCATTCCAACAGTTTCGCATTGCGCCCGGCCAAGGTTTTTTAATTACCAAGAAACCTTTTTTCCCAACTGGAACTTCTTTACCTAATTTATTCACAATTTTTGCATCAATCGCTAAAAATGGATGGCCTGCCAATCCAGGTTTTTGTTCTAAATATGGCAAAGTTGCAAGCATATGACCACCGGTTTCGGTTTGCCACCAAGTATCTACCAATACGCATTTTTTTTTACCAATATTTTTGTAATACCAATACCAATTTTCAGAACCAATTGGCTCACCAACTGATCCGATAATTTTTAGTGAGCAAAGATCATTTTTTTGACAAACATCTTCACCATATTTTTTTAACATTCTAATAGCAGTGGGGGAAGTATAAAAAATATTTACTCCATATTTGGCAATGATTTTATGCCAATGGTCAATTGATGGATAATCCGGCACTCCTTCGGTAATTAACGAGGTAATCCCATTAGACAAGGGGCCATAAACAACATAACTATGGCCGGTAATCCAGCCTAAATCTGCCGTGCACCACAAAATTGATTCATTATTTAAATCAAAAACCGTTTTTGTCGTGTAATGCGTAAATACATTATAGCCCCCAACAGTATGGACGATACCTTTAGGACTTCCTGTAGATCCAGATGTGTATAAGACAAATAAAGGATCCTCGGCATCCATCCACAGAGGATCACATTTTTTGCTTTGATTTGAAACAAGTTCGTTATAATCAAGACTGTCTTTGTCAGAACTATGATTATCCCGATTTAAAATGATAATATGTTTCAAGTCAGGCAGGTCGCGAACTGCTTCAAGAGCGATACTTTTTAAATCTTTTTTAATGCCTCTTCGTTTTGTAAAACTGCTTGCCACAATTACTTTTGCTTTAAGATCAACTGCTCTATCTCTAACTGACTGGCTGCTAAATCCAGCAAAAACTACCGAATGAATCACGCCAATTCTAGCACAACCCAACATACAAACTACTTGTTCAATTGAAGAATGCATATAAATAAGAACTCGATCGCCATTTTTTATGTTTAAAGACTTCAAAGCATTAGAAAATTTATTAACTTTTGTTAAAAGTTCGTTATAAGTAATTTTTTCTTCCTCATAATTCTCATTAGTATAAATTAGAGCAATTTTATTACCCTTACCTGATAAAATATGCCTGTCAAGACAATTATATGTGATATTTAATTTCGCACCTATAAACCATTGAAAATATGGATATTTCCATTCAAAAATTTTATTCCATTTTTTAAACCAGATAATTTCTTTTTCGGCTATTTCAGTCCAAAACTTTTCTGGGTTTTTAATAGAATCAGAATATACAGATTTAAATTGAGATAAAGAAATTTGCATTTTACTATTTTCATTATTGTTATTTAAATAACAGAGATGATTATAAAATTTAAATCGAATTATTAATTTTTTTGAATAATTTTATTAAAAATATCAATAACATAATTAACTTCTTCATCAGACATTTTTGGATAAAGAGGAATACTTAATGCTTGTTCGTAGTAAGCTTCGGAAACAGGATACTCACCATATTTATATCCATATTTTTGTTGATAATATGGTTGCGTGTGAACCGGTATATAGAGTACTTGCGTACCAATATTTTTAGCTCTGAGCTCTTCCATAACCTGTGTTCTGGTTTTGCCGATCTTTTTGAAATCAAGCTGCATCACATATAGGTGAAAAGTTGAGTCTAACCCTTTTTTTTCATATGGAATGGTAACATTATCAAGATCTGAAAAAGCTTTATTGTATTTTATTACAATCTCTCTTCTCCGATTTCTAAATATTTCGATTTTTTTTAACTGACTAATGCCTAAAGCTGCTTGTATGTCGCACATGCGATAATTATAACCAAGATCTTGCATTTCATAATACCACGGTCCAGTATTTTGACTTAAAAGTTTTGGGTCTTTGGTAATTCCATGTGATCGTAATAACAATAGTTTTTTGTATAGTATTTCATCGTTTGTAGTAATAGCACCACCTTCTCCAGTCGTAATTGTTTTTACAGGATGAAAAGAAAAAGTAGTTAAGTCGGAATATTTACAACTCCCTACCTTACTACCATCCTTATAAACCGAGCCAATGGCATGGGCCGCGTCTTCAACAACAAATAAATTATTTTTTTTAGCAATTTTATTAATTTTTTCCATTTCAGCTGGCTGTCCTGCAAAATCAACCGCAATGATTACTTTCGTTTTCTCTGTGATATTTTTTTTGATTTCATCTGGATTAATATTATATGTTTTACTATCGATATCAGCAAAAACTGGCTTCAATCCGTTGTAAACCAAGCCATTAGATGAAGCCACAAAAGTGATTGGAGTGGAAATCCCTTCGCTTCCTTTTGAAAGACCAAGAGAAGCAACTGCTAAATGCAAAGCTGCTGTACCATTAGAAACTGCAATACAATATTTGGCACCAGTGTAATCACAAATTGCTTTTTCAAATTCCTCAACTTTAGGACCTTGAGTCAGGAAATCGCTCTTTAAAACGTCTTCAACAGCTTTGATGTCATCATGGTCAATCCACTGTTTTCCATAAGAAATAAATTCGTTCATTTAAAATACAATTTCAATTTCTTTTAATACTTGCTTCAGATCTTCAGTTAGTAGCCAATCTTTATTTTTATCTGAACAATAATTAAAACCTGATCGTATTTTTTTACCCCCAGCTTTATAGAATTGAGAAGGATCCCACCAAGTAAGATTTGGATAAATAATATAATGATCATTGTAGTCAAATGTGTTTCGAGCGTCTTCTGATGTAATCATCACCTCGTGGAGTTTTTCACCTTCGCGAATACCAATTTCTTGATGTTCTGTGTTTGGCATCATTGCTTGTGCTAAATCAATAATTTTAAAAGAAGGAATCTTGGAAACATATACAGCACCAGCAGTATCTTCATCTAAAGCCTTAAACACTAAATCAACACCTTGATCCAAGGTAATCCAAAAACGCGTCATTTTAAAGCTTGTAACCGGTAATTTATTGACGCCTTTTTCAATTAAACTCTGAAAAAAAGGAATTACAGAGCCACGACTTCCAGCAACGTTACCATATCTAACCACACTAAAAGAAGTATCCTTACCCCCCACGTAAGCGTTTGCAGCAATAAATAATTTATCTGACACTAATTTTGTAGCACCATATAAATTTATTGGACCAACTGCCTTATCGGTTGATAAAGCAACTACTTTTTTAACACTACAATCTATGGCTGCATCTATTACATTTTGAGCTCCATGAATATTTGTCTTTATCGCCTCTAGCGGATTATATTCTGCAGCAGGGACATGCTTTAAAGCGGCCGCGTGAATAACATAGTCTACTCCATCAAAAGCCCTGTGTAATCTCTCGCTATCCCTGACATCACCAATAAAAAAACGCAATTTTTCCAAATGATCTTGGAACTGTTTCTGCATCATGTATTGCTTATATTCATCTCGAGAATAAATAATAATTTTTTTTGGATTAAATTCACTCAAAATTCTTTGTGTAAATTTTTTACCAAAAGAACCAGTTCCACCTGTGATTAAAATAGTTTTATTATTGAGCATATATGAAAAAATAATGCTTAGCAATTAAAAATTTACCATATTGATAATGTTATGACAAGTGCCTGTAGTTTTATCTATTATTTATGAAATAACTAATCAGCTTCTGAGCAGAATTCTGCCAAGTGAATTTTTTTGATTGATTAAGACCATCAACTGACATTTTTTTTAATTTTTTATCATCGGATAGTATATTTGAAATTTTTTGAGTTAATTCATTTTTATCTAATGGATTAAACATTATTCCTGCCTGTCCAATAACTTCTGGTAGCGACGACACATTACTAGTTAAAACCGGGCAACCACAGGCCATTGCTTCAAGCGGCGGCATACCAAACCCTTCATATAGAGAAGGGTAAGCAAAAACTGTAGCATTTGAATATAAATACGGTAAATCGTTATCTGGCACATAACCAGTTCTGATTATTTGTTTCCTATCTGTCATTTCTTCAATTTTTTGCATTAATTTGCTGTTATTCCAACCGGACCCGCCAGCCAACACAATCTTATATTTTCTTTTTAAATCATCGGGCAATATATTATATGAATCGAGCAGCAACTCTAAATTTTTTCTTGGCTCTAGTGTACACACAGATAAGATATATGGCGAATCGATTTTGTATTTTTCAACAATTTTACTATCACTTCTCGGCGAAAAAAAATCCATGTCAACTCCGGGGTAAATAATATCAATATCATTTTTTTTAAGTGAAAAACTATCCAATAAATCATTTCTAGTTGATTCGGAAATAGCAAAAATAATATCACTATTACCAATGGCTTGCTTGGTTCTTTTATAATAATAATCGCTTAATTTTTGACCGGCATGCTCGGGATATTTTGCAAAAACCATGTCATATAAAACAACTGCTTGCTTTGAAAAACCATTTTTAGCTATCCCGCTAAAATAAGTTGAAAAATATAAATCAATTTTTTTAGGATATATCAAATTTAAAGGAATTGCGGTTTGAGTTAAATAATCCCGCCAAGCTGAAGGAATTCTTGAAATATATATTTCTGTTTTTTTATTTCTACTTTGTGAAATTAGATCTTCAAGGATTTTTTTTCTTTGCTCGTAATTTTTTACAAAATTTGCAAACAAAATATACTCATTTTCTTTATCTTGACGCAATAATTCACGAATCAAATAATAAGAATATCTTCCAATTCCTGCCTGTTCGTAAATCAACCAATTTGCGTCAATTCCGATTTTCATATTTTATTTATTTTCAACAATTTGCACAACAATAGATCCATCCGAGAATTGTTTTAACACTTTTTGGCCTTTGGCTATATCACGCATCGATTGGTTATATTCATCGAAATATTTATATATCGGATAAACAATACCGTCAGTATTTCCTGGTGGCTTAGCGCTTATAAGCATAGTCTTACCAAGATAACTTTTTTTCAAAGATTGAATCATTGAATCATATTCTTTTTGGTTAGAACTATTATCATGTAAGTTTTTCTTGAGATCATCTATTGTTTTTAGATTATTATTATTTAGGCTAAAATCTGTAAATCTTTGCTTTGACTTCAGTTCCATATATGGATTGGCGTAAGGATTAATAAAAACTGGGTCTTTTGAATTTATATTTTTTACAATAAAATCAATTTTGTCTTGATCCATTTCGTTAAACCAAACCAGATTAGAAAATGAATTTGGCAAAGAATCTAAGAGCGTTGGATTGAACAATGAAGAATTAATAATAATGATATAAGCTATAAACCCATAGCTTAAAGTTGTGGAAATATTATTTAAATCAAAATTTTTATATATGTATTCAATCAAATAAGCAAAACATAAAAGCAAAGGGATACTTAACTCTCTGGCAAATCTTTCAGGGATAGCACTTGAGGACATACGCGACAAAATATATATTAGAAGTACCCAAATCAAAGGCAAAATCTTTTTAATATCTCTTTCTTCTTCACTAAAAAATGCTATTACCAAATACAGAAAACCGAGCAGCCCACCATACCAAATAATTGGCCCCATTATTTTTGAATAATTATAATATTCAACCGCTTGATTGAGATACAAATCTTTCAAAGCTGGATTATTATCAAATAAACCATTGGTAAAGTTAAGAAACATTTTACCATATAATTTATAAGTAAAAAATATTATTGTTCCAATACAAATAAATACTATAAAACCACCTATGAAATGTTTAATTTTAAGCGTTTTTCTTTGATCAGAAAAGAAAAAAAGAACCAAAACGACGACTATAAATATTAGTAATATTGCAGTCAGCTCAATAAAACTTAAATGATGCGTCAACCCTGTTAATAGATAAAAAAACACTGAATAAATTAGATTAATCCATTTTTTTGACTGCAAATATTTTATTATAAAAGAAATGCATAAAACACCAAAAAAACCATAACCTAGCATATTGGGATAATTACCGTCAACAAAGCCATAAAGAGGGTAATTTGAAGTAAATAGAAATAATAATGACGCTATTGCAGCGGTGCGAATATTGAATAATTGCTTTAGTAAATAGAAAATTGCTAAAGATGGTAAAACTATTAAAATTGGTGTCCAGTAAGTTAATATATAGAAATAATCCAAATGAAAAATATGAGATAAATAATAAACTATCAAATGAAATAATTTTGGATAACCTATGAAACTTTTCCAGCCCAATCGTGCAAAATCCTGAACCATTCGATAGTGAGGGATAGAATCGTAGCCAGGAGGAACCAGATAGTGATAATTAATATACCCAAAATAAACAATGTAGAGTTTTAAGGCTACCGCCCCAAGTAGAAATATGACGGCGGACAAAATTAGGAAGGTCTTTTTTTTCATATAAAATATACCTAGATTATTCCACTATTATATTCCAACAGGCTTGAGAATTAAACCAACCTACCCCATCGATAACAGGATCAAAACATTCCAAATAATTTCCCTTTTGGCTAGGAGCAGTAATATCGATAGTGAAAGTACCATCATCTCCATAAGCAGTGCCATAAGATTGGAGATTTCCTCTTGCGTTAGCGCCTCCGGTGAAAACACTACCTCTGTCTCGTGGGTTTGTTTGACCAAGATAAATTGGATTTCTAGTTGGACCTCCTGCACGATACCAATTTGCGCCGGAAAGATTTTTGTATTTAATACCTAAAGTAGCCGTCTCTCCTGGTGCAAGATGGATTTTTGCATCAGCTGTATATGGCCATTGTGTTACATATTGAGCTCTTAAAGGATTACCAACTATAAATTCCCAATATACTTCAGTATTCATCCACGCAATTCCTTCCATGACAGGTCTGAAATGCTCACCATAAACTCCCGGCTTTGAAGGTAATGTAATATCAAACTCAAAAGTCCCAACGCCATTCGGAGATACCGATGCCTCTGTCAAACTAGCAGCTCGGTTAGAGTTTACCCAAGAGCTTACTCTATCTCTTGGACTATCTGCACCTAAATGTACTGCGTTAGATCCATTTCTATACCAAGTATAAGGAGAATTATTTTTAAACTGAACTGTTGCTGTAACTGTTTGACCGGGAGATATTGGATTGCCATAAGAACCGGGTCCGGAAAATGGACCTTGAGTTCCATTAACATATTGAGCAGTAGGACTAACAACTTCTAAACTCCAAGAAAGGCAAGTGTTCATCCATGTTTTATATTCAGCCAATAATTCAAATTGCTCTGTGTATGTGCCAAAAGAACTCGGGGCAGTCGCATTAAAGGTAAAGGTTGTAGATTCTCCTGACGCAACCTCGCTATCAGCCATTTCTGCTCGAACATTAGCATTATTCAAAAAAATACTGTTTCGATCATGGGGACTAGAGGTTCCTAAATGAATCGGATTATTACCGTTTTTATACCAAGTAGCGGACCCGATATTCATTACCTGAACCCACAGAGTCATAGCTTCTCCCGGAACAAGTTTATAGCCATATGAACCGGCTCCATTATATGGACCTTGGGCAGTGATTTGAGCTGCGTATTCGGACATTAAAAACCAATTATTATATTTTTCCCAGAAATTGTGATTTCCATAATATATATAGGGAGTATAAATATACAAAGCTCGAGAAGCTTTATTAGCACATACCGAAGTAGAACCGGCTCTATCTGAATATGTTTGAATATCATAGCATGCACCAGCTGCTGCTCTGTTGTAATTATTTTTTAATTGATTGGCGCCATAAGCAATTTGATTGCCTATTCCCTCAATCTCACCATAATTATCTTCATATGGACTTCCATCATAAAAACCCCATCCCATAGCTCTTCTTAAAGCATAATCATTACCGTATAAAAATCTATCCGGATCCTGATCTGAAAAAAAACCTTGCTCTCTATATAGTATCGTTAAAATCACTCTAGGATTAATTCCGTGTTGGTGAGCTTCGTCATAAATTGTTTGAGCAACTGACTTGCCGGCATTAACTTGATCGGATGGAATAGTATAATCTTTCAAAAGCGATTTTTTGTTATTTTTACTGTTTGTATGATTATTTATAAAATTTTGAATATCAGACAAACTCATTGAGCTAGAATTTATAAATTCACCATCTGAAATAATATTATTGTAATCAAAACTTGCGGCTTGGGCCTTTGGGACAGACTTAAAAACACTCTTAAAATCAATATTTAAGCCACTTAAAATTACTCCTATGGCAACTATATAAATTATAGTTTTTTTCATAAGCTCCTTTTTATGTCTACATATATATTAAAGTAAAAAAAATGGGCTTTTGTCAAATCTGCTTGAAGTCGCCGCGGCAAATGGCGATGGCCCAGATTTTTTTGACTCCGGCTAGTTTTAAAATTCGAGCGACTTCCTCAACTGTGGCACCGGTTGTGATTACATCATCAACCAGCAGGACATTTGATATTTTATCTTCACTATCCCAAGTGAAGCTGCCACGAAGATTATTTTTTCTATCTCGTGCTTTTAGCTCTTTTTGAGGGCCAGTATATTTTATTTTTTTAAGAGATGTATTTATTGGCCAGTTGAAATGCTTGGAAATCTCCTCGGCCAAAAGCGCTGATTGATTATATCCTCTATCTCGAAGTTTTTTGGGATGCAGCGGAATTGGAATTATTGTGAAATTTTTCAAATCATTTTCTTCAAGTGTATTTATAAGTAATTTGCTTAAACTTTTTGCAATATCAAAAACATCATGGTATTTCATTTCGATTATTGCTTCCCTAGTCGCTCCTCCATAATGACAAGAAATCAATACACCAGATAAATTGCTTTTAGTTTTACATTTTTTGCAAACTTTGCCCTTTTCACTAACTCGATTGCAAAGATAGCAAGTTTGCGTTTTTATAATATTTAACTTTTCCAAACATTTCTCACAAAACCAATCGTTTTCTTCCCCGCAGACAAAACAATTTTTTGGAAAAATCGTATCTAATAACAGCTCTTTTATATTCATAAATTTTATTTATTAATAAACTTATCTTTATGATAATATAAAATAAATTACAATACACAAATCCCAAAATACAAATAAATAACAAAAAACAATGAATGAAACAAAACCAGACAAAAAATATGATTTAGAAGATAGAACATTAAAATTCGCTGAAAATAGTGCTGTATTAGTCAAATCATTACCAAGAAATTTGATTAACTTAGAATATTCTAAACAATTTATTAGATCTTCCGCTTCGATAGGAGCAAATTACATCGAAGCAAATGAAGCATTAAGCAAAAAAGATTTTTTGATGAGAGTAAAAATATCTAGAAAAGAAGCTAAAGAAACTTTTTTTTGGTTAGTTTTATTAGAAAAAAATAATTCAACAGAAATCCAAAAAATGGTAATACCTCTTAAGCAAGAAGTGACTGAATTGAAAAAAATCTTTTCTGCAATTATAATAAAATAGGATTTATTTTAGATTTGATTATTTGATATTATTTGTAATTTGTAATTTGAAATTTGTAATTTAATCATAAGGAGGAAATATGGCTAAAGATCAACCAAAAGACCTAATAAATGACGAGGATTGGATGGAAGAATACGAGGGGCAACTGGCAATTGATGTTTATCAAACTGATGATGACATTGTGATTAAAGCTCCGATTGCTGGCGTAAAACCAGAGGATTTGGAAATATCGATCACTGATGATGTTGTTGTTATTAAAGGTGAAAGAAAAACAAACGCTGAAACAACTCGTGAAAATTATTATAGTCAGGAGTGTTATTGGGGAAGTTTTTCCAGATCCTATGCTCTACCGGTTGCAGTTGATAGCGAAAAAGCTCAAGCCGGACTAAAAGATGGAATTTTAACAATAGTTATTCCAAGAATTGAAAAGAGCAAAACTCGAGTTTTGAAAATCCAGGCTGAAGACTAGTTTAATTTTAAATTTCAAATTTTAAATGAATTTTAAAAAATGAATGATAAAAATAAAATTTTTGATTTAGAAGAAAGAACGGCAAATTTTGGTGAAGATGTAATAGAATTCTGTCAAAATTGTAAAATTAATATTATTACTAAACCAATCATTAGCCAGATTATTAGATCGTCTACCAGCATAGGGGCAAATTATATGGAAGCAAATGGCGCAAGTTCCAAAAAAGATTTTAGAAATAAAATTCATTTTTGCAAAAAAGAAGCGCAGGAAACAAAACATTGGTTAAGAATGATGATTAAAGCAGATTCTGAATCAAAAGATATATCAACAAAATTATGGACTGAAGCCCAAGAGCTAACATTAATTTTCGGTAAAATTGCCGGTTCTTCAAAATAATTTTTAAAATTTGTTATTTAAAATTGAATTAGAATTTATAATTTAAAATTTATAATTAACCTGATATTTATGAAAAAAATTCGTAAAGCGGTAATACCAGCGGCGGGATTTGGAACAAGATTTTTACCTGCCACCAAGGCAATGCCGAAAGAAATGATGCCGGTTGTTGATAAACCGGTTATTCAATATGTGGTTGAAAATGCAGTTGCATCAGGTATCGAGCAAATAATTATTATTACCGGTCTTAATAAACGAGCAATCGAAGATCATTTTGATTATAATTTTGAGCTCGAAATGAGGCTGTCTGAAAGTGGTAAAGACGAGGAGTTAAAACAGATTCGCGCCATATCTGATATGTGCAAATTTGTCTATGTTCGTCAAAAAGAACAAAAAGGGACAGGACACGCGATACTTTGCGCTAAAGATGTGGTCGGAAATGAACCTTTTGTAGTTCTTTGGGGAGATGATTTTTTCTACACAAAAGGAAAAGTGCATTGTCAGCAACTGATTGATGTATACAATAAAAATGGCGGATCTGTCCTGTCGGTTGTAGAACGAGCAGAAAAAGAAGATAGTTATAAATACGGCTTTATTAAACACGGCGAACAAAAAGATGATATAATAAAAGTCGAGGCATTAGTGGAAAAACCCGGTCCGGAAGCTCAACCATCAAAACTCGCGACCATGTCCGGATTTCTGCTTTCTCCTCAAATTTTTGATATTTTGGAAAAACAAGAACCGGGAAAAGGGGGCGAAATCTGGCTTTCGGATGCTATAAATCGTCTCTGTCAAATTGATGATGTTTTTGCAAAAAAAATTGACGGTAAGCATTATGATTGCGGCAATAAGCTAAGCTATGTAATTGCAAATATCGAAATGGCTTTAGAAAGAGAAGAATTTAACGGAAAATTGGTGAATTATTTAAAATCATTGCAAAATTAACAAATTAATTGAAGCGTCCGCCTTCGCTTCGCCTTCGGCGAGCTACGGCGAGACTTCCTGTTCTCCGCTTCGCGGAAACAGGAGCGGAGGGATATGAAAAAATTAATTTATTCAGGTTTAGCACTAGTAGCGATTATAGGATCGGGTTTACTACTTAGCGGATGCGGATCGACAACTACAACCACGACTCAAACTCCGACTATTTCAATGACAAGACCAACTGGAGATGAAGATTTTTTTAAAGGAGTTATCGCTGGTTTTAAAGAAAGTAATAGTAGTGCCACTATAAATTACAAAGAAGTTCCATTTGAAGACTACGAACTTAACACTCTTAACACGCTGGCTGCTCAAACCGGTCCTGATATTTGGACAATTAGAAATGACTGGGTAAGCAAGCATTACGATAAATTATTGCCAATACCTGATTCTTTTTTCAAGGTTGATAAAAATGACAAATCAACAGCGGTAGATTATTTTAAGGCAAATTTCGGTGAAAATGTTGCGAATGATGTAATTGTAAATAATAAAGTTTATGGCATCCCGCTGGCAATGGACACAATGGTAATTTATTACAACTCAAAGTTAATCAATGAAGCGATTGATGCTTACAATACGGTTGCCGATGAAAATAAAACTGAAGGAATTGATGGTATTCCTCAAACTTGGGATAGTTTTTTAAATTTTGTACCATACGCAACAAAAAGAGACGGCAGTAATATTACCCAAGCCGGTATTGCAATGGGAACGGCAAATAATGTCAATCGAGCAACTGATATTTTATATCTTTTAATGCTTCAAAATGGCGCTCAAATGGTTTCGCCGGACAATCTAACAGCAACATTTAATTTAGACACAAAAACATCAGCTGGCGGATCAGCCAACCCCGGTCTTTCGGCGCTTGATTTTTATACCAGCTTTAGCAATAGTTCAAAACCAAATTATTCATGGAATAGCTCAATGCCGGATTCAATCCAGGCATTTGTTGACGGTAAGGTAGCGATGATTTTTGGATATGGTTATATGGCAAACACAATCAAACAGCTAGCTCCGGATCTTAACTACAAAACTGCAAAAGTACCGCAAATTTCAAAAACAGCAGAGCCGGTTAATTTTGCCAGCTACTGGGTAGAAACAGTTACCAAAAGCAGCAAAGGAAGTTCTCTGGTTTTTCAATTTTTAAAAAGCTATGCTAATAAAAATACAAGTGCTGATTACGCAACCCTAAAAAACTCTTCTAATGCATACATGCAAAATTATGACAAAACAGACGAAAATCCAAAAAATTCTCAACCTGCCAATGTAAAAACATTTAACAAAGGCAAACAACCGGAAAAATTTGACTCATTAATTGTTGATATGATTTCAAATGCAACAAGTGGAACAAGCCACCAAAAAACACTTGATGAAACAGCAACAAAAATTACAAATCTTTTAAGAGAAAAAGAATGATTGGAAAAGTTTTTGCCGCCAATACAATTAATACCCAGTTCGGCAATGTTACAACTGTTCCGGAATACATTGCAGCTATTTACAGCTGGATACTTGGTTTTGGAGTAAGCATTGCAGTTGTCTGGATTATTGTTTCGGGATATATTTTAATGACCAGCCAAGGCAGTCCGGATGCAGTCAGCAATGCCAAAAAAAATATTATCGAGTCTTTGTCTGGTATTGCCCTTTTATTTTTAGCAAAATTAGTAATCGATAGCATATGGAAACCATTTTAAATTTTATAAAACTTAGTATTCCCCGAGCAATGGCCAGCGCTGCAACTGAAATTAACATTTCTTCTCCCGGCAAATGGACCACGGCTGAAGCACTTATAAATGATATTTTTAGATATTTCACTCTGATCGCGGCATCAACATGTTTTATAATATTTGCAATCGGCGGGCTGCATTACATCTACAGCACAGGGAGTCCAGATCAAGTAAATAAAGCAAAAGATACAATGATCTGGTCAGCAATCGGATTTTTCGTTTTTGTTGCCGGATACGCAATTGTAAGATTAGTAGGAGGGTGGTTCGGATATGACAAAATTTTTTAAAAAAATAGTAAATAAAATTAATCCTAGAAATGTTTTGTATGCCTTGATTATTCCGGAAAGCTGGAAAACCAGTGCACCGATTAATCTTAGCGATTTAAATGATTTTGTTTCCGGCACAATTGTCGGCCTGGCTTTAAATTTAGCTGGCTTTGTAGCATTATTTTTTGTTTTTTTAGGTGGGTATATGTGGATAACTTCAAGCGGAGACACCGGAAAAATCGAACAGGGCAAAAAAACTTTAATTTACGCGCTAGCCGGTTTTGTTTTGGTTCTTGTTTCAGGTTCGCTTGTTAAAATTGTGGTTAATTTATTAACATAACTTTAAAAAAACTGTAAAATAATAATATAGATTGAAAAAAATAAAGGGTCGATGAAAATTAAGAAAGGAGAGATATGAAATTAAGCAAACCGATAAAAATATTATTGACTGTATTGCCACTAATGATTGCTGCTTTAGTAATGTTCACACCTGTTGGATCATTGGCAGCTATAAGCGAACCTTATAAAGATACGACAAAATTAAATAACGTTGAAAACATTATCAGTTTTATATTAAAAGTTGTGATCACTATTGCTGCGGTTGTGGTTTTTGTATTATTTGCTGTTGCCGGCATCACATATGTAACTGGTGCTGGTAATGAAGAACAAACCGGAAAAGCCAAGAAGATGATGATTGATGCAGCAATTGGACTTGCAATTACGGTAGCCGCTTATGCACTAGGTAAATACGTTATTGTTCTTATTGTTGGAAAAGACGCAACAAGTAGCATTTCTAGTGTGACTTTCTAAAAACAGAGAAAAATAAATGGAAGCCATTTTAAAGATTATTTTGAAATTCAGTGATATTTCTAAAGCTTTTGCTTATGATTTGAGCAATAACCCGGTTTTAAACACGGTGAATGGTTATGCCACAAATACTCCGAGCTCAATTACAGAATATATAAACAAAGCTTTAGAGATTATCATGATTATTGGAACAACAGGTGTCTTTATTATGGCTTCCGTTGGCGCTTTTATCTTTTTAAATAGTGCGGGAGATCCTGAAGTTGCTAAAAAAGGTCAAAACACGATGATAAATGCCGGCATAGGATTTGCTTTGCTTGTTGCAACATATGCAATCGTAGTTTGGTATCTGAAAATCACAACCGGCGCCAGTACAATTAATATTAATATTTAGTTGCTGTCATCGCGAAGCGTCCGCGCTGTGGCGATCTACATCCTGTCATCGCGAGGTCATCCGCGGCGATCTATGAAAAGATTGCGGAGCCTGTCCCGAAGTATTGAGGGATCTCGACTTCTCGTAATGACAAAGTAGAATACATTCGCAATGACAGATGGATCTGACTCCTCGAACGACAGTATTTTATCATTCCAGACTCGATCCAATATATTCCACCTTGTCATTCCAGACTGAAAGCGAAGCGCTTCAGATCTGGAATCCAGTACTATTTGATTATTATTTACTCTGGATCCCAGCCTGCGCTGGGATGACAAAATGAAAAAGCTGGAATGACGGAGAAAAAATGATGAAAATTTTAAAAAAAATTATTTTGCCAATTTACTCAATTATTTTTTTGTTTGCATTATTTATTCCAAATACTTCTCATGCATTAATCAAACTTCAAGATCCGATTAAAAATGCTTTCGGCTCATCAAAAGTACATACAACAGATGATGCCATAAACATGGTTCTTTCGATTCTATTTTATTTGGGGGCAATTTCTGTTTTTATATATGGAGCGATCGGTGGTATAATGTATTTTTTTGCAGTTGGAAACCAAGATCAAGCCAAAAAAGCGCAGGCAATGATTTATTACGCAGCAATCGGTTTTGTAATGTTGGTATCTGCTTATGCTCTTGCCGAATGGGCAATTAATTATGTGCTAAGTTAAAATATTATTTGATAGAAATGTTAAAGGGCAGCTCGCAAGCGAGCCGCCCTTTGGTATGTCATGCCACCTATTCAGCGACATCTTTGATGGGGATAAAGATCATCCCCGCCGCCACATCTGTGGCGGTGCCCGACCAGTAAGCGTACTTACCGATCGGGTAGTTCTGCCCGCCAATCTCGGGGCTTACCCCATATTGACTGGCGACAGTTGCGTTCTGGTTGAATGCAACCACCTTAACCCGACCGATCAAGCGGCCTAAACTGCCACTCTCAAGGGACGAGTCTCTATTTGAGTAGACAGCCAGAACCTGCCCGATCTGGGCATTTCGTACTCCACGAAGGAGGACGAAACTGTCGGTTTTGGCCGCTACCGGCACCTGTTTGGGCAGTCTGCTGTAGGCCTTCTTCAGGCCATCGGCAGCACTGGCCGCCCAGAATCGCCAAGCCTTATCTGTGGTGACCTGTTCGAAGTCACCGCCAGTGCCAATCGACACCTCGACACCGGGGATGCGCACATTGGTCTCCGATCCGGAGACAACCTCTTCACTGTACCCAGTAGCGCTTACTGGCTCAACCGCCAGTTCGCGATAACTGGTTGCGGAAACTGTACCCGTCACGCGGGCATAGAATTTCCGCACTCTGCGCGAGCCAGCGGTTTCGATCCTCTCAATACCACCAGCTATGCCGGATTCGGAATAGCCATCAACACACGATGCATTGACGGTTATTTCGCCGGTGGCGCCGAAGTACTTATCGTATTCCGGACGAGTGGCAGGATCAACACCTTCGAGCTCTTGCTCGGCTCTGGCACGATCATATCGCTCATCGCGAGCAACGATCGTTATGCCCGAGCCTTTGAGCCCGTCATTGATCCAACCAGCCAGCTCGGCTGCTCCGCCGGTGAACTCTCTTCCTTCCATCTGATTGATGACAAGCACCAACCTGACTTCGGGAATTGCGGGTTTCTGTAGGGCAGTTGCAGAATTGCTCTGGATCCCAGCCTGCGCTGGGATGACAGAAGGGTCGATTGAGACTGTCGGAGGTGCCGGAAGATTAATCTCCGGCGGATTCTCCGTCAGCCTTTTGTCAAGATGGCCAATCCGATCCACGAAACGTGGGTGATCGGCGGCGATTTCTCCAAGCTTAGAAATCTCGCCCTCGCTCTCACTCAACAGTTTTAACGAGCGTGCCATCGCCTTCGGATCACGGCCAGTGACAGCAAGAGATTCAAGACCGAATTGATCGGCCTGAAGCTCCTGCGTTCGGCTATACTTTGCACTTCTTACCATACTAAGCACGCCGGCCGCAACCTGAATAGTCTGGTTGGCCTCGGTTCCTCCGAGGATAGTGGACAGAAGAACATTGGAAGCCAATGCATCTGACCACGCTTTCTTAGAGTCGCCGTTTTGGATGTGGCCACATTCGTGGCCAACAACACCGGCAACATCATCCTGCCACCCAAGCGGGTCTTTCGACTTAAAGAACTCAATCAACCCTTCGGTCACAAAGATGTGTCCGCCTTGCGTGCCTGGCACGCAAAAAGCGTTCAGCACAGCCTTGCTGGCCTCGTCCCTCTGGTCTACAACCAGAATTTTGGGAACATCGGCCATTTTCTTTGCTTGAGCAATCGACGAAACGACCGCGTCTAGCATCGGATCGGAATTGGTGCGGTATTCACTCCGCACCTTAAGTGCCATGTCATCGCCGGCTAGGGCGACATTCTTGGCAGTAGGGCGATTTACGATCGCAGTCAGAGCCCCATTTAGGATGGCTCTTTTCCACGAGTCGCTGTCTGCGTTTGCCACAGAAGCAAAAACAGACATCACAACTACCAGAGCTACTAGCGAAACAAAGCGTTTCATGATGTCCTCTCCTTTGATATTGAAATGTTAAGCCGCTAAGTTCGCGGCTTTCCGCTTTACTTATTACCCGTTACTATAGCATAAAAAGCCGCTTTTGTCAAGTTTGGTTAGGTAAAAAAAGTAGAATAACTAAAATATAGTAAAGGACTGTCCTTTACAATATTTTAGTATATTTTAGTTTATTTTTTTATTTTATAGATCACGGCCAAGTCATCGCTGTAGATTTCTTGCCAATTGGAATTATTTTTAAGATATTCAACCAATTTATCATCTCTATCTTTATTTAATAGAAATAAATTAATATTATACTTTTTAATTAAATCTTCTCTTTTGTCAGCTTTTTTAACAATCGCACCATACCCGTCTCTGGCAAAATAATTATTTTTTTCAAACCAAGCTGACATCCGTCCATCAATAAACACTTTTTCTTCCGGTAAATAATAAATTAAATATCCGCCCCAACCATAATTGTTAAATATTCTGTCATCTTGCATGCGATTTTGCCTGATAAAATCTACCGCCTTATTTGGAAAGACAAAATTCATAGATGAAGCAAAAGATACCAACAGGAGAAAAATTATAATTTGAGCGAAAACCACCCATATAATTATTCTTTTTTTAAAGTTTTCAACAATACTAAATCCGGGCGATTCACTAAATTTATCCCATGCCAGCATTAAAATATATGGCGATAAAACTAAAAAAATCGGGGCAAATTTTTGCACTATAAGAGATAAGAAGGAGATGTAGACAACTGACGCCCATTCAAAAGGCAGTTTTTTAAAAACAACGATTGATAAAGACAAAACAATGACATAAGGAAAAACAAAGATAAATTCAGACTGGGGAAGCCATTCGCCAATTCCAGCAAGCGGGGACATAAAAGTATAAAAAACTTCGCGGAAAAGGTGGATTCCGTAAGGATTTATCAAAGTTGCAAGAAAAGAAAGTAGAAAAAATAAGCTAAATATAAATTTTTCTTTATTATTAAAAACCGAGTAATAGATATATTTTTTAAGAAAAAATTTTCCTTGGAATATTTTAATAAAAACCAGATAGAAAAAAATTGCCAAACCTACAAAAAACCCACCGTGTAAATTTGCCCAGAGAACGAAAATAAATGGAATTGGAATTAAATAACGAATTTTCTTGAATTTGATATATCTGATTAGCAGGCTAAAAACAAGGGCTGTATTAAAAAAAGTAAAAGTTTGAGGTCTAAATCCCCAGAGATAAAGATTCAGATAAAGCGCCATAAAAATTATGAAACGCCAATATTTTTTAATATGTTTTTTCTCAAGAGGGATTAAAACGGCAGAAGTAGCTAAAATTGAGCTTAAAAGAACTAAAAACCAATGACCAATATGATTTTGTACCTCATACATAAAAACACCTGAAAGCCACTCATGAAAAACCCAAGGATATGACGACATGGTATATGACCAAATATCCGCGTGAGGTATAGTGTGATTTTGAACAATCCACTCCCCTCCTTTGACGATCCAAAAAAAATCTGTTTCTACCCTGTTAAAATTCGTGATAAATAAAGTAAGAGTTAGAACAAAAAATAACCCGATCACAAATAGGTTATTTTTTAATTTACTCTGTTTATTCACTAATAACCCTTTCAACCTCCTCTTTGGTAGTTAACCCGAGTTTGACCTTTTCCATACCATCTTCGGTCATGGTTTGCATACCATCAGCTTTTGCTTTTTCAATGACATCAGCAAGTGGCGCTTTATTGTAAATTAATTTTTCTAAATCAGGAGTTGGCTTTAAAGTTTCTGAAATTACAATTCTGCCTTTGTAACCTGTAAAATTACACGCGTCGCATCCTTTGCCGCCGCATTCTTGGTGGACTTTTCTTACAAGTCTTTGAGCAATAATAAGATTAATTGATCCTTGAAGTAAGAATGGTTCAAGCCCCATATCAACCAAACGAAGATAAGCAGCAGGAGCATTATTGGTGTGAAGAGTCGAGAGAACAAGATGACCGGTCATGGCCGAACGAATCGCAATATCAGCAGTATCAAGATCTCGAATTTCACCAACCATAATAATATCCGGATCTTGTCTTAAAATAGATCGTAACCCTGAAGAAAATGTCATCCCTCCCTTAACTTCTTCTCCACTGACCTGAACCTGTTCTATTCCTGATAAACGATATTCAATTGGATTTTCAAGAGTAATAATTTTTACTCCTGGTTTGTTTAATAAACTTAAAAGAGCATAAAGAGTGGTAGTTTTACCTGAACCTGTTGGACCGGTGTTCAGAATCATACCATTTGGCTTTTTGATGGCATCTAAAATATTTTTTTTAGACATTTCGGAAAAACCCAGATCATCCAAATTTAAAAAATTCCCATTTTGAGAAAGAAGTCTCATAACAATAGCTTCGCCATAATTAGTTGGAAGAGTCGATACTCTGACATCAACCTGCTCTCCACCAATGTTGTAGGAAAAGCGACCATCTTGCGGTTCTTTTTTTTGGTCCATCTTTAAACCTGATAGGAATTTAATTCGGGAATTTAGTGCTTGATAAGCTGAATTGGGCAAATTAACAATATCCTGAAGTACTCCGTCAATTCTATATCTAATGCGGCAATCTGTTTCAGTTGGCTCGACATGAATATCTGATGCTTGAGTTTTTTTGGCTCCGGTAAACACAACATCAACTATTTGAGTAGTGGAGACATTTTTTATTTTCTCCCTTAAATCCATTAAATTTTGAATTTCTTGCTCAAAATTAGTAGTTGAGGAGCTGGTATTTAGAGCTAATTTTGCCTTTTCTTCATCAAGTGTAATCTTTTCGTACAAAGATAAAGCATAATTAAAACTAGTTTCTGAAACAGCGGATATGCTTGCTTCAATATTTTTTTCTTTAGCAATTTGCGAAAGATAATTAAAAAGTTCGGGATTTTCAGGACGCGAGGTTGCAAATCTTACTCGCCTACCAAGCCTGATATAGGGAATAATAAAATTTAATTTTACTTGATCAAGCGGCAAAATTTTCATAACATCAGGAGCAATTGGGTAATTTACTAAATTGATATATGGAATATTAAAAATAGATGCAGACTCCCGCGCCTGTTGTTCCTCTTGGGTGCGTTTAATATTTTCTAGAGTTTTATCGATATCCATAATTATTTTAAATTAAAAAAGAGTTTCTAATTTAATTATAGCATAAAATTACAAGGAAGTGAGTCATTATAGCCCTTCGATAAACTCTCTTCAAGTCGAGCCTGAGGGCTCTTCCTTCAGAGTCGTTGACAGGGCATTCGACTTCTAGCTTCATGGTCGGAGACCATGAGCGCTCCGTCCACTTTGAGTGGACAGGAAGTCGTATGGCGGAGAGGGTGGGATTCGGACCCACGATCCCTTGCGGGATACCGGTTTTCGAGACCAGCGCACTAGACCAACTATGCGACCTCTCCCTGTTGGATAGCTTGATTATAAAATATAGACTAGAGATAAACAATAATTAACTTTGAACCTTAATAATAATTTTGCGATCTTGACCCTCGCCGGTCGATTCACTTGTAATACCATCAATTGGCTGGCAAAGAGTGTGAACTATTTTTCTTTCCGAGGGATTTAAAGATTCAAATTCAACATTTTTTTGATCTTTTTTAATTTGAGTTACTGCTTTTTTAACCATATCTTCAAGCATACTTTTTCGTTTGTTTTTATAATCTGCAACATCAAGATTGATATAAACAAAGTCCTCTTGGTTTTTATTGGCAAGTAGACGAACAACATGCTCTAAAGCATATAGATTTTGACCATTATAGCCGATCATTAAAGATGGGTCACTGCTTATGATATTTATTTTAACTCCATCTCCTTCTTCAAGCACCATTACTTCAGCATTGTATTTAAGAAGATCTATAATATCTTTGGTAATTTGTTTGATGTCTTTAATTTTATTTTGCATTTTTCCTTTAATTATTTTTTTGTCTGATTTTAACAGAAACACTCGATTTATCAGAACCATTATTATTCATGATTAATTTTTGCTGAACAATGGTGAATATTGTGGTAATAACCCAGTAAAGGGCGAGGGACGAAGGAAGCCTTAAGGCAATAATTATAGTCATAAGCGGCATAATATACATAGTTTGATTCTGCATTACATCTTGGAAATCCGATTGTTTTGTTTTGTGTTTTGGAGGCATAATCTGTCTGGCTTGGATAAACTGCAAAAGTCCGGCAATAACCGGTAAAATATAAAATTTATCAGGTAGACTTAAATCGAGCCACAAAAATCCGGTTGTAAAAGTGGAAAGATGAGGGGTAAAAGAGTAAAGCAGCTCGTCGTATCTTGCTGTTGTAAGACCGGTTCTGAAAACATAATATAAAACAAAAAAAACAGGAATTTGAATCAAAAGAGGAAGACAACCGCTTAATGGATTAATTTTATTGATCTTATAAAACTCCATGATTTGCTTGGATTGTTCTTGTTTGTCAGGATATTTTTTCTTAATTGCCTCAAGTTCCGGGTTTAAATCTCTAATTCTTTTTTGAGCCTGAATCGCGTGTTTTGAAGAAGGAATTAGGGCCAATCTGATCAACATGGTAAGAATAATAATTGCCACTCCGATGCTGTGACCGGGAATTATAAATATTAAAAAAGCCAAGATATTAAACAATGGCTGATATAAAATTACTTTGAGAAAATTTTTCATATAATTATTTTAAAGGGTCGTTTCCACCACTTTGGAAAGGATTGCAACGACTGATTCTCTTGACTCCTAAATATGATCCCTTAATTACTCCGTATTTATTAATTGCTTGGTAAGTATATTCTGAACAGGTCGGGTGGAAACGGCATACTCCATGTTTGTAAAGATGTCTTAATGGGCCGTGATCCAACGATAAGGTGTGTTGATATAAACGAATTAGAAATAAAGCGATTTTTTTAAACATTCTTCTTTAATATTTTGGCATGAATCATTAATTCTTCCAAATCTTGGTGAATTTCTGAAAATGGTATCTCTTTTTTAAAATGCTTCAAACTGATTACAATATTTACCTTCCCAATCATTCTATCATAAAGAGACGAGATAATACTCTTTATTCTTCTTTTGGCGAGATTTCTAACTGTCGCGCGATTTGAGATCTTCTTGCTTACAATAATAGCAAATCGAGAGATATCATTGACATTGGGAGCAATGCGCAAAATCATAAATCTGCCTCGGTAAACTCGGCCATTTTTAAAGATATAATCAAAATCTTTTTGTTTGGAAATGCGAGTTTTTTTTGCCAACATAAAGTTACACCGTTAATTTATGGCGACCTTTTAACCTTCTAAGTTTAACAACTCTACGACCGCCTTCTGAAGACATTCTGGCAAAAAAACCATGAATCTTCACTCGATGATTCTTTTTTGGCTGATAAGTTCTTTTCATTTCAAACTTTCATTTAGTTAATACATACTATAATGTTGATACAGAATAATTATACCCCTAAAAATACCGTTTGGTCAACCCTATTGTGCATTTTCTTGCTTGCTGTGGATAACTTTGTTATATTTAACTCGGACCTGATTAATACTTAGATTAAGGTAGGAGGAAGATGGATTTGGAAAAAATTTGGAATACAGCACTGGGAGAACTTGAAGTTGTCCTGTCAAAGGCAAACTATATCACTTGGTTTAAAGACACTTTTATTGTCTCAAGTGAAGACGGAAAAATAGTGATTGGAGTTCCTAATGGATTTGCCGAAGAATGGCTAAGTAAAAAATTCCACCCTCAAATTTTTGATACTTTAAAAAAAACTATTTCCGATTTGAAAGAAATAGAATATAAAATTATCCCTAATAAAAATCAATTCGAAGCCAAAACATCTGTTAGTATTGATCGAGATGAAATTGAAAATAAACGAACAAGCGTTTCAAATACTAAATCAACTGACAATAATCTAAATCCAAAATATGTTTTTGAAAATTTTATCGTAAGCAACACCAACCGCCTTGCTCAAGCCAGTTCAATTGCAGTGGCCAATAACCCCGGCATGGTTTACAATCCACTCTTTATTTACGGAGGGGTAGGACTAGGGAAAACCCATCTTTTGCATGGGATCGGACACGAAATATTAAGAAAGTGGCCGGAAAAGAAAGTTGTTTATCTTTCCTGTGAAAAATTTACAAATGAATTTATCCACTCGATTTCCACAGGTAAAATTAATGAGTTTAAAAAGACTTATCGAAATGTTGATGTCCTGCTTGTTGATGATATTCAATTCCTTTCTAATAAAGAAGGTTTTCAAGAAGAATTTTTTCATACATTTAATTCCCTGCACCAGACTAATCGCCAGATAGTAATGACTGCTGATAGAATGCCAAAAGCCATTCCTGCTCTTGAGGAAAGATTATCTTCAAGATTTGGTTGGGGTTTAATTGCCGATATCCAATCTCCTAATTTTGAAACTCGAATGGCCATCCTGCAAGCTAAGTGTAAAGAAAAAGGACACATTCTTGATGAAGAAGTTTTGAAATATATTGCACAAAATGTAAACTCAAATATCAGAGAACTTGAGGGTTGTTTGAACCGATTGATTACTTCTTCTGAACTGACTAATGTGGAAATTAATCTAAAAAACGCTGAAAGTATTTTAGCGGATTTTGTAAACAGCCCTTTAAATGCCAATATTTCAATTAATAAGGTATTTAAAATTATCAGTGATTATTATGAAATAAAAATCGAAGAAATTATGAGCGAAAAGAGAAATAAAGAATTAGTCAGGCCAAGACAAGTAATTATGTATATATTAAGAAATGAATTAAACTTATCTTATCCAAAAATTGCAAAAGAGTTGAACGGTAAAGATCACACAACCATTATGTATGGAGTTTCAAAAATTAAAAAAGAATTAGCAAGAGACGAAACTTTGAAAAAAGACTTAGTTAATATAAAAGAAAAGCTTTACTCTATTGCCTAGTTGTGGATAAAATGTGGATAAAATAAGCTTTATAAACATCATTGACAATTAAAACATACACCGCTTAATAATTATCCCATACTAATCCACAGAAAAAGTTGATTTATACCTGTTATTATCCCCCATTAATCCACCACCCAATGAGGTTAAATCCACAATATTCACACCCCTTATTATTACAGTTATTATTTATATATATGTATATATTATTAAAACAAATGTGGAAAACAATTAAAGAAAAGGATGGTAAGAATGAATTTTTCTTGTAAGCAACAAAATATATCTAAAGCATTAAATATTGTATCTAGATTTTCAGGAACAAAAACAACAACACTTCCAATACTTAATAATATTTTAATATCTACTGATAAAGGAAGATTAAAGTTTTCAGCAACAAATTTAGAAATTGGGATTAACACTTGGATAGGGGCAAAAGTTGAAGAAGAAGGATCTTATACAATTCCTTCAAAATTATTTATTGATTTTATAAATACTAATAATGATGAAACAATTAATTTTAAATTAAAAGATGATTCATTAATTTTAAAAAGTGATAAATATAACGGTAAAATTAAAGGAATTGTTGCATCTGAATTTCCATTAATTCCTTCGATTAAAAATAAAGAAGTTTTTTATATTTCTGCTGAAGAATTTAAAACAGCTATAATTGAAACTGCTTTTGCTTGTGCAATTGATGAAACAAGACCGATTTTAGCCGGTGTTTATATGAAAGTTGAAAAAGATATGGCAACCTTTGTTTCAACTGATAGTTATAGATTGGCTGAAAAACAGGTTAAATTAAATAAATCAATTGAAGGTGAAATTAATATTATCATCCCCTCTCGAGTGTTAAGTGAACTTGCTCGAATTATTACAAATGAAAAAGAAATTGGAATATTATGCGATGATAACCAAATTCAATTCAATTTTGGTGAAATTGAAGTTATTTCAAGATTGATTGAAGGAAAATTTCCTGATTATAAACAATTGATTGCAAATAATTTTTCAACAGAAGTTGTGATTAAAAATAATGATTTAAAAAATGCTATTAAAATGGCATCGTATTTTGTTAGAGATGGAGCTAATAATATCAGAGTAAAAGTTGACGCTAAAGGAATGATAATTTCATCTTATTCTGCCGAAGTTGGTGATAGTGAAAGTAAATTGAATTGTGAAGTTAAAGGCGTAGGAATAGAAATTACATTTAATGCTAAATATATTCTTGATGCTCTAAATGTAATTGGATCAGATATGATCGAGTTTAAATTTAATGATAAATTAAACCCCGGTTTTATTTCAACATCAGAAGATAAAAATTATAAATATATAATAATGCCCTTAAGGATTGAAGAGTGATATTAAAACTAAAGTTATTTAACTTTAGAAATTACAGGGAAGTAGAATATAAATTTGGAAAACAAACTGTTATCTGTGGTAAAAATGGAGCTGGTAAAACTAATCTTCTGGAAGCAATTGGCATATGTTCTACTACCAAATCATTTAGAGGATCAGGTGATAATGATTTAGTTAATTGGGACGAGAATTATTATAGGCTTGAAGCAACAATTAAAAACAAAAATAAAGGAACAGATTTTCTTGAGTTGATTTTTCAGAAAGAAGCTCAAGGACCTAAAAAAATTGCCAAGATTAATAAAGTAAAGACAGGTTTGTCTAATTTTATTGGAAAATTAAAAGTTGTTGAATACTCTTTTGAAAGCAATGATCTGATTCTGGATGGTCCGGCCAAGAGAAGAAGATTTTTAGATAGTTCGCTTTGTCAGCTTTTTCCGGAATATACTTTAAATCTGATAAAGTTTATGCGAATAATTAAAAATAGAAATCATTTGTTATACAAAATCAGAGAACGGATGGCAGGTGTTGATGAGCTTGATTTTTGGGATGAGGGGCTTATTTCATTAGGACTTGAAATTGTTAAATATCGTAAAGAATTTATTGTTTTTATTAATAAAAATATAAATAGTTTCTACTCTTATTTATCGGATGATGATAAAAAAATTGAATTAAAATATCATTTAAGTGGGTTTGATAGTTTAAATGATTTAAGAAGTAAAAGAGAGCAAGAAATTAGAGCGGGATTAAGTTTGTATGGACCGCATCGAGATGATTTGTTATTTTTTTCAGATCATCATAAAGTGGAAGATTCTCTTTCAAGAGGAGAGATAAAATCACTTCTTTTTGTCTTAAAAAAATGTGAGGCTGAATATATTTTTGATAAGTCGAGTGAACGGCCGGTGATACTTTTTGATGATATTTTAGCTGAGCTTGATGAGAATAGGAGAAAAAAATTGGAACAGTTTATTGAAGATAATCAGATAATTATTTCTTCAACTGAAAAGACAGAGTTAGAGGGTTTGTTTGGAAATAGTGAGTTTATTAATTTATGAAAACTGCGAAGCATTGTCAAAATTACTTAGCACCGGCGGACCTTTATGCGTAATTTTAACAATGCTTCGCATTAACGAATTTATAAAGTTCATAAGATTTATTTTAATTGGAAGGTGTGATGGAAAAGATTGATAAGATTATAAATAAAAGATTAAAACAAGGTGATTTTAAAAAACCAATGAAGGCGGCAATGGTATGTATGATAGTGCAAAAAATCATACCAGAGTGCCGTGTGGTGTCGTTTGATGGGGGTTTACTTAGACTTTGGGCGCTTGATTATCCTACTGCAAACACAATTATTATGAATCAAATAAATCTTATAAAAGAAATCAATAAAGAACTCAAATTTGAAAGAGTAAAAGGAATTAGAGTAAGAGTTAAGAACTATTCTTAATAACCAACATGGACATGATCAACTAAAAGATCATTTGCCCATACGCCGCTATATCCTCTTTCAGAGATTGAACCATAAAGATCTGTGATTCTTTCCGCTTCTTCTTCAACAGAAGTAAAATTATACATAATTACTTGAGTTGGCCTTAGATACTCGTCGCCGGTAATATCCTGAATACCTAAAGCATCTTGCATTATTTGTTTTGATTTATAGGTTGCAGCTGCTTTTAATCCGTCTTGATAAGATACATCATTGGTTGGATCAAAGTCAGGCAAAGTGCAGCTTTCGTCAGCATTATCGAGCATCGGTTTTTTACCGATTTTATTACTATTAAATTTCTTTCGGAAAAAATTAGCTGCGTCTTTGGTAATGCCTGCCGCGATAGTATAGTCCTTACCCATATTTGGATAATAGCCGCAAGCTGAACACCTGTAGTCGACACTTTTTATTCTCATGCCGAATAAATTAATAACCAGTACTATGGCAAGTCCTATTAATGGGTTTGTTCCAAATGCCCACCCAATTAATGATCCGGCAATACCTGAAGTTGAGCCTGGCATCAATCCCCATTTTTCATCTAGCTCGGCAAATTGTTTTTTGAAAATTGTTTGAACAACAAAAGACACTACAGCTCCTTCTACTTGTTTCATGTCTGATGAGGCATCGGCTTGAGCTTTTGTGTCATTGGCTGCTTTTGCGGCGATATAGGCTTTATGAGCTGCGTCGTATGCCTTGTACATCGTGTAAACTTGATAAGCTGTGCCTATATCCAGCTTCAACCATTCGTCAACTTTGCTCATAAGCGAACTCCAAACATAATCTTTCATTACATCTTGGAATGATTGGCCGATATCGGTTCCATTTACATCACGAGTGTCTGTATTCCAGTGATTTTGACTAGCTGCAAAAAGAGATAGAGTAAATCCTGGTGGAGGAAAACCTTTGTTTCCAAAAACTTCAACATTTAGATAATTATCAATAGTATCGCAAATTGCTGAATTTTTTATTGCATTAAAATCTCTTTTGTCAGGCGATGTTGAAAAATAATTAATCAATGTAGGAAGCGTGCCGCCGGTTGCAAGAGCTTGAATTAGTTTGTTGTCCGGGTTATTTTCTTTAAGCGTTAATTCAATAACTCCTCCCATTGCCATCATTCGATCAACAGTGTTTCCTTCAATCATTGATCTTGTAAAACCATGAGGGATGTTTGGATTATTTTTCCATAACATACTGTCTGATAATTTATAAAATGGTTCGGTTTTCCAGTATTTTTTTTGTTTTAAGACTGCTTCGTCTCCTATTTCTGTTGCATATTCAAGTTGGTTTGTTGCGTATGTTGCTCTGTCTGCAGTGATGGCATCAACATCGCTTGCCGGAATACCTCCAAGTAAGGCTTGTTGTCTTAAATTTTCTTCTGCAATTACACTGCTATTAATATCTAATGTGTCAGGTGGTAATGTTTGATAATAAGATATATCGGAATTTAAATCAGCCCCGTCACCCTTTAATGCTGAAAGTGTGAGAGTAGCATCGTTTGGCGGAGGAAAATAAGCTTGTCCATCACCCGTGCCAACACTTTGACTATAACCATAGATTTTGCTGGCAGTTGCTTCAGGATCGTTGATAATTATTCTGTCACTTAAAGAACTAGTGGTTCCAGGTGGTAGTATTGTAGTTGGCGGATATAGCTTTTCGTATTCTTTAGCTCCAAGCGCTTGGGCTCTTTTTCTTATTTCGCTTTCAGTTTCAGCGTTTCCTTCTATTGCATATTTAAAATCATTGTAAGTAAATTTGTAATCGTCAGGCAAATTAGGAATACCGGCAGACAGTTGGTTCCCGGCATATTCAGCAAATTTTACATAAGCAAATATTTTATAATCTCCTCTGATTAATCTGTGAGCGTCTTCTTGAGGAATCAGTATTCCACTTGATGATCCGATTTTTTCAATTACTTTTAATTCAACGCCGCTTTCAATTATTCCCATGGCCGCTCTACCGGTAGCAGTCGTTGCTTGCTTACGGCATGACGAAGGATCTACCGGATTTTCACATGTTATATCATATTGTGTTTGATAAGCATTAAATAATTTTTGCGTAAATCCGTTGAATCCATATTTACTTAAATCAGAACAAGAATCATCCTTTTCGCAGTCCGGTCCCAGCCCAAGCAAAGAGTCGATTTTTATAAAACCTTGATTTAACATTATATTTTTTGCTTCGGCCGGATTTAAAATTATGCTTTTGATTGTTCCTGGTGTAAAACTGGCGGTTTGGTCTAAATCTATTGAAAAAGCAGCACTGAAATTATCATATAATTGAGCTGTTCCGATTCTTTGTTTTGCCGGATCACTGCTTGTTAAGTTATTGTAGGTTGCAACAAGACCATGGTCCGGGTCAGCTAGGGAAATATTATATTTATTCTCGAGGTTTAAAAGTTGATCTAATTTGGTTGCCGCAAGATTTGTAAATACTTGTTTTGAAGTTTTACTTCGATATTCTTTAGGAGTAATTTCTCCTTTTAACATTTTTGCGGTTGTTCCGGTAACAAGAGAAAGATTGCGATCTATTTCTGCAAGTCGGTACTGAAAATTTCTTGCTTCATTCATCAGTTTTTCTGAATAATGTTGAGCTCTCAATTTATCAAGCGGTAAATATAAATAATTATCTGTATAATATGTGTCCGGATCTGTTATTTTTGTCATCGGTGCAATAGCTTCTTTAACCCAAGTGACAATTTGCGTTTTATCATTTATAGCTTGTTGAAATTTTTTGTAAGTCGGACTGTTTAGATTCTGATCAACAATATCTATTCTTAGTTGATCCCAATCAATGTCGATTTTATTTTTTAAAATATTTGGTAAACCAAAACCGGTAATAAAAGCATAAGTATTTTTTGAAATTGTTTCATCTAAATTATCGGAAAATGAGTCAGAGATTAACCCGATCGTGCCTTCAAGGTGAGCATTTCCAACGCTATTTACTAGATCAGATGGATTTAAGCTAGATAAATTGATTGGACGATCAACACCTAGTAAATTTGACAGTTTAATTCCGCCGATTTCAGCAAGCAAGTACTTTCTTTCATCATTACTTTTTGCTGTTACTAATTTATATCCATAATCTTCCGGAAGGCCAAATTTATCTTCGATTCTTTTTCCACCGATTTTTGCAAATGGATCAAGCGAGCGGCCAATTAATATATTGTAAAGATCTTCTGTGGTCAGTTTTTGTCCCATGAAGTTTACATTGCTATCGTACAAGGAATCAGAGATTTTAAATCCAAGTTGATATGCTCCAACTTTTTGGCAATATTCTGTAACTGTTATTTTTCCCGAAAGCATTTTTTGAGTTGTTCCATGTTCGATGGAAAGTTTGTCATCGATTTCATTAAGGTTTGACGCATAGTCCTCCCAGAAGAGATCTTCGCTTAGTTGAATTAAATTCCACAGGAGAGGTGGCTTTCCAGCAGTAAGTTCATAAGGCATATTGAAGATTTCTGATACTCGTTTTTCAGTTTCTTGATCTGTTTCGCCGGTTGGTCTTGTTGCAACAAAAGCTGATTCAAGTTTCATCAAAAGCCCCATTGATTTATCTTGGTAGCTAGCAGTAGATACAAAACTTCCTGCCGGGAGATCCAGTTTTTCTTCGATAGCTGCTTGTCCAACAGATTGTTTTAGTGTGTCTTGGCTTTTAGTTGTTGCGGCCATGAAATATTGCAGAGAATTGGTAGGCATTTTTAAGGATTGTTCAGTTTTTCTGGCGGCAATAGTTTTGGCAAAATTTTTAATTTCTTTTGGGTTTTTTGCTAAATATATTAAATCTTTTTTAGTGATAAGAGTTGTCGAATTATCCGGGGTTGATTGTGTACTCGGGTCAGAATCAATAGCGTCATAGTTTTCTTCAATCTCTTCTCCTTTAACTATTTCTTTGATGTCTTTATTGATTACTTTTACATCTTCTTTTGTTTGATTTTTTATACTTTCATTTTCCGGTTTATCAAGTTCTGCCTGAAATTTTTGCCAATTTTCTGTGATTCTTCCAACAGTTGGGCTAACTTGATTTATTGCCATATGTTTTGAAAGCAGATCAAATTCTTGTCTGATGTTTTTTACATAATCTTTCAAAACTGTTTTAGAGGAGTCGATTGAATTTATGTTTTTTTCTATATTTTCAGTACGCGACCGGATATCATTAACTCTTGTAGTATAGAAATTAATATCATTGTTAATTTTTATAAGTTTTTGAACCGAAGAACTGTCATTTAATTTTGTTTGTAATTTTTGACCAACTGTACTGTTCTTCAGTCCTTCGAATAAATAATGTTGACCTTCTTGTTTGAAGACATCGGATGTATTTCCAAATAAAAATATTTTATTTATATCTCCTGATTCTACGGTATAAAATTTCGATGTAAATTCATTTTCGTCTATGCTTGTCTTCTTGAATGCTTCGCTTAGTTTAAAATCAGGATTTGTTTTGATATCAAATTGAGGTAGATGAAATGGATCATTGCTATACATAGATATTGATTCTATCGGTTCAATTTTGTTTATAAATACAAGATCTTTAGTCATTGTATCTTTATATTGAAGGAGCCAGTGATAAAGTATTTCCCTTTGATCATCAGCGGTTGAAAGTACTTTAGATATTTCGTAAGCACCAATTGTTTCTAATTTTGATCTATCTCCAGCTAAAAGCGGATCTATGCTTCCTTCAGGAATATCCAATGCTTCATCTCTTTTATTTCCTTGCGGCACTCCGCCTTCTTCTGTTGTGGCAGAATCACTAGGGTTTTTCGTACCAGCTGCAACATTCCAAGGATAATTTTTATATTGTTCAATTGTGCTTGCTTTTAACTCGTTTGTTATTTGTTCTTTAAGCCAAGCTACATTATGGTTGTTCAAAAAATTTGCTGTTGTATCTGTTTTGACTCCAAATCTTTCATCAGCAAGATATGGATTTGCTCTGATCCAATCTGCTCTTTCTTTTCCCATTGCAGTCATAAATTTATCAAAATCATTTGTTGCAAGGCTGTTTTCTTCAAGATATAGATTACCTTCAAGCAGTCTTTGTGCAATTCTTTCATTTAAACTAGCTGCCGATGTAATTTTGTCATAATCAAAAGTTCTAATTGGAAGATTTAATTCTTTTTCAATTTTTCGGGCACCTGCATTTCTTAAAATTTCAAGATTATTTTTTCCACTCAAACTTCCTGTTGGAAGTCCGAGCGATTGTTCGATGTAATACTGACCAATTGATGTTTCAAGTTCGTTAGTGTCATTTCCCTGGATTGTTTGTCTTGGAACGCCAAGTTGATCGGCAATAATGGCGCGTCCGAGATTATCCATTATGTCGTCAAAATTTGTTCCTTGCCAACTATGAGATGGGCTTTGAATGACTTGTTCAAATATTCCCCGTCCGATAAAGGTGGCGACATTAGATAGATTAATGGTGCTACTAAATTCATCTGAAGAATATTCATCTTGACTAATTCCAAGCTGATCAAGCAATTCTAAAAAGCTTACATTTGTAAGAGAATTTGCAAGCGCGTTGATTGATATTCCCAATGTTTCTTCGGAGCTGCCAAATTTGCCGCCTTGCCAGGAAATTTTGATTGCGCTTGGATTCATAGCTGTTGTTTCTGTTTTGGTAGTTCCAACCCAGTTTTTTTTAACTACTTTTACAGAACATCTCAAGTAGTCTACTGTTGCGACGTCAACTGCTTGGGAAAAACCCGAATCAGGATAAGCGTGCGAAAGAATTGAAGGTTCGGTCGATTTATTTACATCACTGTCTGATGCTACAATTTGTGATATTTGTATAAGCTCATGTCCGGCACCTCCCCTGTCTTTTGGTGTGACAAGATAAATTATAAAAGCCTTGACTCTTCGATCAACTTTATTTTGACGAATTGCTTCTAAGTCTTTTTGAGTAATAATCAATTTTTGCGTTTTATTGGCATAGTTCCAATAGGAATCAAAATATGATGTTGCAGCTCCATTAAAATCAGCATCAGCAAACACTCCTTGCCATTCTGGCGGGAATTCAATTACTCCGGAAATAGAGGTTTTGGTTAGTATTGCTTGCATCTGGGAAAGTCGTTCACCGGTAAATGTAACCATTGCTGATTTATTTTTTTCACCGGGTTCGGCAATTCCGCCGGAAAGAGCAAGTTTGTCTTTTTCATTTAATAATTCTTCGCCAACATTTTCCGCTTGAGCCTTTTTTGCATTGTAAAAGTCACTAAAACCGGCAAAACTTGGTGTTAGAAGCGCGATGATCATGTATGTAATTGTAATTTTTTGCCAATGCCTAAGCATATCCCTCTTTATTTAAAATGTTGAAATTTCCCCTTGAACTTGTTGAGTCGAACTATCGCTGCTTTTTCCAAGCAAAAATAATTGCATCTCAAGCCAAAAACTTAAGTCGGATTCGAGTTGATATGACCTGCTAAATCTTTCACCCCCGGTGCTTAATTGAAAGTGTAATTGTCCTTCTGAAGGTATATCAGAAATGGTGCCGATTTGATCTCCTGCATTTACATTGAAACGATCCTCTGGTTTACTGGTTTTAATACCGGCAAGTATGACTGAAGCATTTGTTGTTGTGTCTCCGCTCTCTGCACTAGTTTCATCAGCATTGTTATTTGAAATAATTTCAATTCTTTCTTGGTCTGTCCCTCTGCCGTAAACATAGGCAATACCGGAAAGAGGCGCCCAAACAGGGCTGCCTTTTGCAATAGCTATATCAACGGCATCATTATATCTACCCAGATCACCAAAGTCGGGATTGAAAATTGATTTGTATACATTGTGATCTGCAACAGCACCGTTGTTGAATGCTGAAAATCCGTGTAAAGTTTTTCCATAACCAGTAATTAAAGTTGGATTGATCGGAAGAGTTGTTGTGGTGGAAAATGCCGATGTTTCAGAATCGGTTTTTGTTAATACTTTTCCATTAAAATTGTAAATTAATTGAACCAAATATACAGATAAACTATCCGAGAGGTTGGATATTACGGTGTTGTTAGTGGCACTTGATCCTTGAGCAAGCACTATTTGATCAATTGTTGGAAGAATTTTATTATTAATTAAATCATCACCATTTCGTAATTGTTGTTTTTTTCCTTCATCTGTTTCGGTTTCAAGTTTATTTTGAATTTCTTTACTAACTTTCTGAACAGCTGTGCTGATTGAGCTTCCTTTGTTGGCAATTAATTCGGCATTCTTTTTTGGATCAGCTAAAGCCTCAATTTCTAAGGTATTTTTTTTATCTTCTATTGTTCCGGTTGGGGTATCCGGACTGCATCTACCGCCATTACAACTTAATGCTGCAGCAAAAAAAGCAATTGCAATTGCTATTATGGCTATTATTATTACAATTGGAATCCAATAAGGAGAAAGTGCAGCCCACGCAGCAGTTGCTGCTGCTTTTATTCCCGATTTCCAGATAGTTTCTACTATAAATTTCTTAAATCTATCTTTGAGAATAGCTTTAGCTTTTTCTGCAGCTTGCTCTTTGAGATTATTAACAACACCCGGCCCTGTTCCTTTGTTGTTGTTTTCTATCTCTTGGTTGTCCTCTTGTGGTTGTCCTAAGTCTGCCATTTTAATTCCACCCTGTTAATAAATCGATTTCATAAAAATTATTATTAGCTATGTAGTAAGCTTTGTTGCTATCTATTACGATAATTTGTGAAATAGCACCTAATACGGTTGTTTGAAACGGAATCATTTTTGATTGGGTTAAATCTATTAAATATAATGTATTATTATCAAAAGCTACCAATTTATTGCTTTCTTTAATCCAACTTATTTGTTTGACATTTGATTTTGCAGATAAATTATAAACCAATTCACCATTAAATTTTATAATTTTTAAATTATTGTCAGTATTATTAACTATTATGTATTCATTTTCAGGCGAAGGAAGAAAGTCAGAGACTTGTTCGGCAATTTTTTTGGTTTCAAGCGTGGTTAAATCAAGTAAATATAAATCATTTTCAGCGATTAGGACTTTTAAACCATCAGGTGTGAACATAAGTTTTGGGTTATTTAAATTTAGACTTTTCAGGTTCAAAATTATTTTTGAATTTTGCCCATTGTTATCAGAGAGAATTAATAATTTTTCTCCGCTGTCAGGATATGAAGTATAGGCTATTTTGTCTTGATCCGGGGAAAGAGCAAAATCATTTATTTTAGTTGCAATGGATTTTTGAGTCTGATTGACAAGATCATATCGTCTAAATTCATAGAAAAATAATTCATTTCCTCTTTGGACCAAACAATTTTGTTCATCCGGAAAAAAAACAATTTTTGAAGCGTTGCCAAAGTTTTCGGATGTTATTTTTTGATCTTGGTTATTTATGTGTTTGTAAAGAGCGCCATTTGAAAGATAGTAAATATTGTCTTTGTATTTTGTTACATATGCGGCATTTTTTGCAATTTCTATAGGTTTTGGCAATTCCGCAAGAATTGGCGAAATGGTTGTTGTAATTCCCGGGTTTATTTTAATATTTCTAAAAAAAGAAACAAAACCATCTTTTGCAACTTTAATTATATAATTACCGGTTTTAAGTTTTGCGTTTAAAGTAATAGGTTTTTCATTAGCATAAACAGTTACCTCTTTAGGGGTTGATTCGATATTTAAAGTTCCTTTGGAAAAGAAATAGATATACCCGAGAGTTACAAAAATTAGCAAACCTAAAACTAAAGGGATTGCTTTGATTTTTGCAGATAATCTAAACTTGGAGAACGCCAATTTGTCCCCTCCTCACCATTAATCTTCTTCTTGATTATATATTTTAATAACTCTTTTGTAAAAGTGTGGAAATCATTTTTAGTTTGTTGATACGTCTCTTGATTTTTTAACCAAATCGGTATAAAATATAGCCATCTGATTTCTGGAGGAGATAGGATGAAAACAGTTACTCTGGTATTGTTGGTTTGTTTGTCATTGGTGTCGGTGGCTCATGCGGACAAAGTCTTGATGAAAGCCGATCTGAACAAGGACGGCAAACAGGAGAGTGTCATCAAGACAGATTACTCATATGGAAGTGGCGGGAGCTTCTATTTCATTTATGTCAAAGCAGGATCTAAGGATCTGTTTTACCAAGGGTTCTGCTTGGGCAACGGCGATTTCCTTGTCCGCGATGTCAATCCTCGTTATCCGGGCAAGGAGATTGTGGTGTGGTATAAGTCTGATGAGAAGCCCTACCGCTTCGAAATCACTTGGTGGGGTTGGGATAAGACAATTGGGCACTACTCAATGTATAGTGCGGTGCTTTCGAAGAAGACTACTTGGCAAGCGGCGCTGAAGGAGTATGAAGGAAAAGAAGAGAAGATCCCGTTTTGCCAGATGATTGCTCGAGCTAGAATCTTGCTCTCATCGTTGAAGAATAAGGATATTTCGGCTGTTGATCGTGCGCTGGGTCCTGGTATGGAAGGAACTTACGAGAAGTATAACGATCAGATGTGGCCGGAACCGGGCTCGACTGCCTTTCAAAACCAGTTTTTCTGTAAGTTGATAGATTGGCCTCAAGGTAAAGGCAACGACTGGTTTTGTAGTGTTGTTTTCGAGGGGATAGAACCTAGAAAAGGATGGGATAGCGGCTATTCTATACAGATAAACTACATATCCGAGTCCCACCATCAATATCCTCGCGACTGGGAACCTTGGACACCGGGAGGATAATAGAAAACTGGTGTACGGGCGAATAGTTCATGCACATACACTTCGGGCCCCGCTTCGCGGGGCCCGAACTATTATATATATTTAATTGAATTTATAAAGATAATTATTTGAAAGAAAATAAATCAAATTATTGCTGTCCAGCAGGATAGTGGTTGGATCTAAATTTTCTCCTATAAATTGTTTTTGTTCAATTGTGTTGGTCTTGGTGTCGGCGATAAATATATTATCCTCTGAAGTGACCTTATTATTTAAGCTATAATAAAGTTTATCGCTAATTAGATTAAATTTATCTAGATTTTGGTTGTTTGTAATATTGTTGATTTTAAAGATTGATCCGTCGGTTGTATTGATTATTTCAAAAATATTATTATCTTCTTTTTTATACTGAATCAATATTTTTTGTTCTGACGGGTATATTTTTTCAGTTATAAAAACATTTTCATAAAGAATATCCTTTTTTTTACTTTTCAGGTTTAATCTTACAAAGTCAACTAACATATCTTCTTTGACGTTTTCACAATAAATATCTTGAGTATCGGGGTTGTAATATTTGAATTCATCACAATTTTCCGGGTCGCTGATTTTTTGAAAGTTAGTTCCGTCCCAATCAGATTGGTTAATAGATACTTTACTAACATCTAAATATTCATAAATTAATTTATCGTCTGACCAGTAAGGATCGAAAATATTTTCATTTAATTTACTAAGCTTTTCCTGTTCTAAATTGTAAGTATAAAAAATTTCAAGATTATTTATCTGATCAGTAGTGTTCATTAAAATGAGTTTTTTGTCATTTGACCAACTAACATAATTAATATAAGGAACATCTATAGGATAATTCTTAATGGTTGTTTTGTCTTTTAAAGAATATTTAATAATTGCTTGTTCCTTTCCAGCGATATATAATAGTTCCGAATTTTCATTTATAGTGGGAAAAAATATAGTATCATTTAAAATTTGTTTAGCATTTGTAGTTTTTGTTGAATTAGTATTATTGTTATTTTTGTTTTTATTTAGAAGTAAAAACATAATTAAAAGTCCAAAAAATAAGATTATGATTGTGATAATTAATATTATTTTTTTTCGATTATTTAACATGTTTTCCTTTCTATTAAGGGCAGACAGCACCTTTGCTTTTTAAATAATAAATATGACTACCAAGAAAAGCAGAAGGATTTAATAAAGATGCAATTGGGTAGATTGGATTGCGATTCATGGGATCAGCTAAAATAAAATTTGTATTATCCGGACTAACTCCTATTATTAGCACTCTATGCGCGCTACTTGTAAACGATTTTCTTCCTGGAATGTTGGCTGTTGTGTTTGCTCCAATGACTACTGGGATTTGTTGGTTTAAATAACATTTTATTTTTTCTAGTGTCGGCGGGCGTTTAGCAGAACCAAGTGGTACATATTTTATTTTTCCAGACAATTCTGTTGGTGTTGAGGTTGGAAGTCCCCATGACATATTATTGCCTCCCGGTGTGTATAAATCCCAAACTGTATCAGGAATAATGATTTGTTTCTGCATGGCATAATTTACTGCCATGCAAACCGAAGTGACAGCGCATCCAACTCTTCGAACCAAAGGATTGCTTGCCTCTGTTTGATATAGTCTGTAAGGATTAAAATTAGCAAGGCTTCCAGCAATAATATTTTCGATTTCATAGAAATATTGGTATGCTTCTATTACTCTCCCAACATAAGGCCTTGTTTCTTTGAATGTTTGGCCAACAGACCATGGTTTGCCCGAATTGTATCTTGAGGCTGCATCGCGTAATTTATCTAAATCAGTTGTATTTCCACCCGCACCATTCATAGCGCATAGATGTGCGGCAGCGAAGGCCGAATCCCAGATATTTTGTATTTCCATTCGTCCATCACCGTTACCATCTTGTTTGTGACCTTCCCATGTTATTGGCATAAATTGAAATGGTCCGCTTGCTCCGACTGTAGATGATGCCCAAGGTCCTGTAATGTCCGGCCAAGGAATACTTGGATTAAAATGAAAATCTGAATGGCCTCCTCCATGTTCCCCACCCATGAACATCGCGGCAATAAAAGCAGGTTGTACTTTCCATTTTTCTCCTGCTGCTGAAAACACTTTCGCATATTCTTCAGGAATATTTTTGAGTCCACCCTCGGCAAACATCTCAGCGGTTTTGCCGGGATTGTCGCTTTGGTTTCCGGCAAATAGGCCAAGAGCAAACATTGCTCCGATTGCAACAAAAACTACAACAATAATTATAATTACAATTTGAATAAATCCTTGATTTTTCTTTTCGCTTTTCATGAGCTTGATGATGTTGTTGACTGCGAGGCGAGTTCTCTTGCCGCTAGGATTTCTTTTGGATCGGTGGTAATAAGTTGATCTTCAGTGTATGACGCGATCATTTTAATGGCAACATGATTCATGCCGGCAAAGAAAATACCCTCTCCTACTCCTGATTCAAGGAGAAGCATTTTTTCACCCTCGGTTAGATTGAATACTTCAACGACTTTATCAATTGCTGAAGTGGATTGCTTAAGAAGGATCTGCATTGCCGCATTAGAGATAACACTTCTACCGTATTTTGAATCCAAAAAATCTTCAACATCTTGACTGATAATACTGACTCCAAGATAATATTTTCTTGCTCTTTTAACGAGCGAGTAAAGGAATTTTGCCGAGTCTTCATATTGCATCATCCACCATGCCTCATCAATAATTAGCAGTCTTCTTTTTAATTTAAATCTGATTTGACTCCAAATGTAAGTTAAAATCATATACATTCCAATTGGACGAAGTTCATCTTCAAGATCTCGAACCGAGAAACAAACGAATTTATTGCTTAAATCAAAATTGGTTGGTTTGGTAAATAGTCCGGCAAAACTTCCTTCGGTGTATTTTTGCAATTTCTTAACCATATTTTCTGCGCCGTTCATATTGGTTAAAATGCTTTGAAGATCTGTTATTAATGGTGCGGGGTTTTTTTGACTTTCCGGGTCGATGGTAATATCTTTTAAGGCATAAGTTTCATATAAAGCCTTATCCATAATGCCGTCTTCTTCAGGTGTTAATCCTTGCAACATCAAACCAAGAAGGCCATGTAAGGTTGCGATAGTTGTTCTTAAGTTGTCTTCACCTGATTCACCATCCATAACTGCCGGAAGATCAAACGGGTTAATTCTGGTATCAGAGTTAAGTGAAAGGTTTAGATAACTTCCACCAACTGCTTCGCAAAGTTGTTTGTATTCATTTTCAGGGTCGATAATAATTACATCAGTATCAAGCATCAGATATCTGACAGCTTCGAGCTTGATTGTGTAAGATTTACCGGCACCGGTAGTAGCGAAAATTACAGAGTTAGCGTTTTCTAAATTAAATCTATCAAATAAGACCAGTGAATTATTATGTCTGTTTAGTCCGTATAATATTCCTTCATTTGAGGTTAAAGTGGCGGAAGTGAATGGGAATGTGGTTGAAAGCGATCCCGTATCAAGATTTCTAGCTACATTTAATTGATCATGGAAAAGTGGAAGAGTAGCGGTAAAGCCTTGTTCCATCTGAAGAAGAGCCTGTTTTGTATAAATCAGCATTCCGCCAAGGGTTGATTCAAGCTGTTTTGAAACAGTATCAAGATCTTTGACCGAATCGGCATAAATTGTAAAATAAAGGGCAAATTGGAAAAGTCTGACCTCTCCTCTTTGCAGGACATCTCGCAATTCTTCAATATCTGAAATTGCGGTTTGGAGTTCAGGGTCTCGGATAATTCCTTTTTCCCGTTGGATTGATTCAGTTGATTCCAGCTGTGTAGCTTTTCTTCTTAAATTATTCATAACTTCATTAGATTTCAAAGGCATAATATTCATAGCGATATCTAAAGTTACATCGAAATCAATAATTGGTGAGATCCAATTAGTTTGAATGTAGCGCGGATAAGTGAAAACAAATAATGTGCGAGCAAATTTGTTGCCTATTTGAACATAATTTGGCTTGACCATAAAAGCAGCTGGAGCAATAAGATCAAGTACATTACTTAAACCTTGTTTGAATGTCATTTCCAGATTGCTGTTTGCTATTCCCGCGGCTTTATTTTCTTGTTTGGTGGGAGCAGGACTTTGCGGGGCAGTATTATTTTTATTTTCTATAGGATTATTTTGTGGTGGCATTTTCTCCTTCCTTGGTTGAGATTAATGCACTTTCTAAAACATTAACATCAGCTAATTTTTCTTCTGATGATTCTTCAGGGTTATAAATTTCATAAAATAATTCAACTAATTCTTGGGTTGATAACATTGCAGCCCGAAGTCCAAGACTGGCAAGTCCGGAGACGATCACACCTGTTCTTTCTGTTATTAGGGATTTGTATTGCAACAGTTGTTTTTCATCAATATTAATAGTTTGCTGCGATTTGTTTCCAAAAAGACCTGAAAATAAACCTCCGCCCGGTTTATTTAAGACCGGTGGCGAGTAAGGGACAACGACGAAAAATTGTTTATCCATAATGTTTGCGATATTGATCAGTCTTTGAACATATTCAATATAATCAGCGATCTGGATACTCATAAGTTCATTTTCTTCAGCTTCTAACTTTTTCTTTAATTGATTGATATAAGGTGTCAAATCGAGTTTTTTTGACCTGACAATAATTTGGATAGGAAATTCAAGAGAGTTTAAAAAACCTTGATAGGAAAAGATTAAGGCATTTTGTTCTCGCTCTGATTTTAATGCAAAGTTGACCGAGCTTACCAAAAGAACAGCACGAAAATCACCTGTTTTTAAAATGACTAATTCGTCGCGAATCTCGGCGATGTCAAGATGTTGTTGTGTGCTGGACTGTTTCTGTGCCAAGATTTCCTCCAGTTAAATTATTTGGCGCAATTGGTTGGTTATTTATTGGTGTTTGCCCGGTAGGCGGGGCTTGATTTGGTAGAGGAGTAGAAGCTGTTGGTTTGGCTGATTTCATATTGGATATATCTGTTATTGGTGCAGGGGCTGACATTGTTTGTAATTCTTTTGCCTGTTTCATTTGTTCGACTTGCATTGATTCAGTTGTGTGAGGGGTTTCAACTTTTTCGAGTGATTTCCATCCCCCGCTGTCTAATGTCTGTGCTAATTTCTGCAATTCGGATTTGCTAATTTTCTTTTTAGGTAAAGTTGGTTCAACGCGTTTTTCCTTGTGAGGAAGAATTATAGCTTCTTGCATTGAACCTTTTTGCCATACTCTTTCGCGCGGCTTGGTAATAAATGAAATTAAAGCAAGAATAAAATGTGAAAATGGTTGATCTTGAGGTTTGTAGAAAGTAAAAGCCAAGATAAGAATTGCTGTTGGTAATCCGGTCGCAATAAAAAGAGGCATTGGTAAAGTCGTTAGGAGAATATAGATAATAGAGCCTCCGATTGCAACAAAAATAAATTGCTTCAGCGTAAGAGGTCCGACAATTTTATCCTCCATATCTATGTTTTGCGGTACTCGGTATTGCACTTCCCTCCTTAGAGAATGTTTGGCTCTGCGTCTTGTCAGCAGACCTATTGTCATTATTAAGTATATAGCGTGAAAAATAAAAAATCAAAATTTTGAATTTTTCATATTATAAAATATTTGATTAAACAGATGCGGTATTATCTTGAATCAGCTTTTGAGCTGCTTCCTTTAATTCTTGGTAAAGCTCAACTATAGCGTTTGAAAGCTTTCCTTTAAAATCAGGAATTGTGGTTGAAATTTCTTGAATAATTTCTTCTTCGGTTTTATTTTCCATCATTTTTTCTAAATCATCGGGATTAGAGTCTGGGAGGTTAGCTAAAATAACTTCCATGGTTTTTTGAGCTACTCGTTCTCTAATAAGTTCTATTAATTCTGATTTGGTTGGATCGGCTAGATTTTCAAGTCCCAAATCTTTTAAGATTTGATCTGCTAATTCAGTTGGTTCGCTATTCATGGTTCCTCCGATTTATTATTTTTTTAAATATAATTAAACCTATAATTTTGGAGTTTGACCTTCAAATAAGAATGTCCAAACCTGTTCAAAGGCAGTTTTTCCTCCTCCGCCGCCATATCCTTCGCCACCAGAACTATTTGTTCCAAAACCAAATTCTGATTCATAATATGGCATACCCTGGTCAATTTGATTTTCATCACCTAATAAAGAATCGAATTGCTCTTTATTAATTCCGGCCAGTTTTTTAAATTTATAAAAACAGGCTTCGTGTGAGTCTAAATAACTGTTAATCTTTCCGGTCTGATCTAGTGAGGCACTTGCTTTAAAAGATTGGTATTTTTGTTCATTGGTAATTTCTTGGTTTGCTAAAAGTTCTTGAAGTTGGGGTATAAGTTCAGGAGCAACATTTCCTGCTTCAAATTGTGTAATAATTGCATCACTTTCTTTGCAATTTATTTTAGAGAGAAATTTTGACCAATAATCGGATTTTGTGCCGTCGCTAGCTAAATAGCAAGCTAATCTATCTGTAATAAGTTCTTCGGCTATTTGTTTAAGCTGATGATTTTGAAATTGTTCATAACTGTCCGGTTTGGTTATTCCTTTGGCTAAATATTTCTCATATAATAATTCCATTTGAGTTTTACCCTCGTCGTTTTTTTCACCCGAAAATCGACTGATTAGACCTTGAATATGATAAGTTTCACCTGATGCGGCTTTGGGGTCTTGAAGTCCGGCTCGAATTGTTTCAAGAGAGTAAGCGAATTCTGGAGGTAAACTTGAGGAATCAATTGTTTCACCTGAATTTAGATTTGCTGCATGATCTAGATATTGTGTTAACTCATTTGATTCATAAATCATTCCACTATGAATAAGACCATGAGATATTTCGTGTTGGAGAGTGTATTCTGTATCTATATTTTCAATTGTACTTGTGCCATTGAAAAATTCCGGTGAGATATAAAGTGTTTCTTGATCAAAACACATTATCGGATCATTTGGATCTCCTTCGTAAAGATCTGTTGATAGTATCACTTTAGAAATAACTGTTTCTGTGATTTCTTGAGCTAGTTCAGGATTTACAATATGTCTTTCGGCAAGTCCTTTTGTAATTTGATTATATAATTCTTGAAACTTTTTTTTATAAGATTCTCTTTTAGTTCTTTCTTCATCCGTTAATTTTTCATCAGTTTCCCCAAACAATAATTCTTGATTTGTTGTTGTTGGGGCTTGTTCGTCTTGCTCGGTTTGCTGACCTGATGGATTTGGAGGCGCAAAAACTGAACCCGCTGTTTGAGTTGGCTCGGTTTGAGATTGAGGTGTTTCTGTTTCTGTTTCAGGAAGATCAAACATAGCTATATAGTTCCATTAGTTGGAGGAGGAGTTGGTTCTGATGGTGGAGGTGTCTGTTGTTCTTGGACTGGTGGAGTCGGTGCTTGTTCGGCTGGTGGTGCGGATTCTGTGTGTGGTGCCCCTGTTGGGGTTTGACCGGTGTTTTCTGCAGCAGCTTCCGTATTTATTGTAACGGCTGGGGCAGTATTTGGTGAATTTTTTGGCGTACTCTGATTAACTCCTTGCTTAACAGCTTGACTGAAAACTCTTTTAAATTTACGGCTGGTTAGAACTGAACCTAGTTCGGCAGCAGAGCTAATAGGTTTTATGCTTGTTTGAGATGCAGCGGTTTTAAAGGCTGATTGAAGCATAGGTTTTAGGTTGTTTATGTTTTTTAAATTTTCTCCCATACCTTCAATACTTGAAGCGATTTTTTCGAGTGGTCCGGTTAGTTTTTCTTCAAGTCCTTCAAAACTGCCGTTTGATGTAGCTAAGTGTTGTTGAGTAATTGATTCGGCTTGTTTGGCGGCGTAACCTTGTCTGTAAATTGACCGGTGATTTGCTTTTTGAAGGCTTTCTATGACCGGTAAACTTGTTTCACTAAATTCCGGTTTTTGAAATTCTTTATAAATATCCTCGCTTTTTAAGGTTTCCATTCCTTTGATAACATGCTGAATATTTCTTTTCATGGTTTCTTCATCAGGCGAGGCTTCTGCTATTGCAGGAGAAATATTCTTTAGCTCTGCGTGACGAATTTCAAAAGAACGGTTGCTTGATCCGATCTCTTCCATCTGATCCTGCACCTTGCTTAGTGTTTCTTCATTAATTTCTGTACCGTTTAATTTAAGTTGCCTTGCAACTCCCAGCGCTTCGATACCGGCTGTTTTTTCGGTTGATTCATAAATATGGTCGGCAAATTTTTCCAGATATTTATTTTCTCTAGCCCTTTGTCCTTTGGCCGATCCTTCAAGTTCAGTCCATTGGGTGGTTGTGATATTGCGGTTTCCTCCGTATTTCGATGAGATATCTTGATAAGTGGCGCCAGAGTTTATTTCATCTAAAACCGCACTCGCGTCAACTGATTCACCTAAAATACCTTTAACTTTATCTTGATCAGCGCCCATTGAAACATCGTCATTAGTTTTTTCAGTCATGCGGTCTGTTCTTGATTGGTCGATTTCTTGTAATTTAGAAATTTCATCGGCTGTAAGATTTTGTCCGTCTTGTTTAACAATAATTGCTCCTGCTTTTAAACCTGCCAAAGCTTTATCTGTGTCGACATCGTTGCCTAGAATTTTTTTTATTGCCGATTCTTCTTTTTGGCTTATAGCATTTTCGAGTTCATTTGCCATATCGTCAAAAGTTCGTCCGCTACCTGTTCCAGCAGCAAAAGCCGGGATAGGGCGTCCACCTCCGCCGCCAGCGCCTGCTGCAGCTTTAGCAGCAGCTGTTCTAGCCTCTTTTAATAAGTCGGCGGCTCCTTTCTTTCCTCCTGATGATCTAGTAAGTTGTATCCATCTGTTAAATTGTTGAACTAAATCTGCTCTTTCTTCAAGTCCAAGTGCATCGAGCCCTTCTATACCGGTTTTTTTTGATGAAATTTTTGCAGGGCTTAAGGTTAGCATTTCTGTTAACTGTTTATCTTCCAAGGTAATTCCTTTTGCGGCTAAATCAGCTTGAGTTTTATTGAATTTATCCCATACAATTTTAGGATCGTTTACAAAGCCGTTGATCTCGCCTTTTTCTTTGAGATATGCCATATAGCTTGGTTTTGATCCGGCCAGTCCACCAAAAATTCGGCCTTTTTTAGCATCTGATATTCTGGCTTTTTCTGCATCTTCAGTTCTCATTTTCCAAGCATCTTTTGCGCCATAGAAATTTGTATTTTTAAAACCTTTTCCTACCGTGTTTTTAATCCATGCTTTTGCTCCTCTGTCAGTATCTTTGGCTTTAATGCCTGATCCTTTACTCCAAACTGATCCATAGGCTTTGCTTGCTAGTCCTCCGCCTTGTTTAAGAAGCCCGGACCAAGCTCCCATAACTCCGCCTCCCATGCTCAAAGGTATTTTTGCCGAGTAATATAAAGCGCCAATTAAGATTAAATATCTCATTAAAGCCATTCCTTGGCTTGGAGTGGCTCCTCCGCCTAAAGCATCAGCAATTGTAACGCCTATCCATATGACGAAGAAAGTTATGCAAGGCATAAATGTCCATTTAAAATACAAGTCCCACCATTGCTTGAAATATTTCTCTGTAATTGGAAATCCAACCGAGAAGAATGCAATTGGTGAAGCGATAGTTAAAGCTATAACAACAAAATATCTGATATAGAAAAGTAAAATCAAAGCCCAGAAAAATAAAATTGGGGCAAAAAGCAAGAGTACTAGAAGAATAAATGCTCCGCATCCACCAATAAATATCCACGAAACAACAATGCCGATTATGCCCAAACTAGCTACTCCGGAATTTGTCCATAAGCTCATACTTTCAATAGTTCCGATTCCAAGTTGTTCATAGACTTTCTCAAGCAAACCTCCTGATCCTGAACCCACGGCGGTTGCCGAACCCATTGTTAATAACCAATTTGAAAAAACAGCAGATGCTTCAAGAAGAAGTCGGCAGACTAAAAGTGAAAAGTTGGCTAAAATTGCGCCCAAAATAAGTGATGGCAGAATCTTTTTAATAGAATATGTGTCAATATTGAATCTTAAGACATTGGCTGTACCGGTAAAAAGTATAAAAATTACAAACAGTGAGTTTGACATGGCAAGTAATACTTTCCATGCACTCATAACTCCGCTTTCTACAATAGTGTCGGAAAGTTGTTTAAAATCAGGGTCAGCAGCATAGACATTTTTTATGATTGGCAGATTGTGTAATGGATTTAAAAGAGTATCAAAATCGATTTGATACAAATTTTTAAATACTATAATACCGACAAAAATAGAAATAATTGCTGACAAGCCGATTTTTAAATAATTAAGCTTTTTTTCCATATTTATACCACTAAATTTCTTAATCTATCGTTTGTGCCTTTGGCAAATCCGGCGATAATACTCCAAACAGCTTTGGCTACATCGCACATAACTCGTCCGATTAGAATGCCGGGAAAACCGCAATCGTTTCCGCCGATTTGCTCGATGATACTAATGTCTGCTAGTTTATGTTGAGTGTCGGAAGGAATTAGTTTTGTTTTGTCAAGAGTCATTGTTTGTTTGTAAACATTATGTTCACCAATTTTAGGCATATGGGTGTAGTCAGTTTGATTGAAATCTTTTTGAAAGAAATAGTATTGTTCTTTACCCCCATCTATAGAGATTTTTTCTGGTGTATAAACAAATAATTGTGTTTTACCGGTATATACATCAGTATGAATTCGGGCTTGTGTATCTGTGCCTAGGCTATCATGAATTAATTTTAAATTCATTTCACCTGATTTTAATGTTCCTTCAGCTAAAATTGGTCCATTGTTTGGCATTCGAATTTGAGCTTTAAATCCATCTGCTGGTAGGGCTATTTCAAATTCGTAATAAGTGTCATCGTTTTTGGAATGATCGGAAAAATCTGTTCCATCTTTGATTGATTGTGCAGAGGCAAGAGCAGCCCAGTTGCCACCTTTGCTAGCTGAATTATAAGTTTGGTTAATTATCAAATTATCTTCATCGGTTGTAGCATAACAAGTAGTAATCTGATCGCTTTTCCAAACATTTACCATGTATCCTGTAAAAGCGGTTGATCTGGCTCCTGTCCATGTATAGGTGTCGGTTTCCGACAAACAAGCCGGCTCCTCAACCCCGTCAAGTCGAGTAAGTTTAAAGTCATTTGTGGATTTTTTTTCAAATTTCCAATAGTCGGCAGCATAAGCTTTTGGTGGATTTGTAAATATAAATGCAAAATTTGCCAATAATAATATTAGCATCATCAGGGCTCGGTATTTTAATTTATTTTTAAACATTGTCCCCTCATAAGTATGCATCTTAAATTATTATAACAGCTGACTTGGAATTTTGAAATTATTAAAGTTTAATCGCTAGATGTATTTAAACCAATTCTCTGGATCCCAGCCTGCGCTGGGATGACAAAAGAAGTTGGGATGACAACTGTTAAACAACCAAATCCCTTAGTCGGTCGTTGGTACCTTTGGCAAAACCTGCAACTATTGACCACACTAAATTTGCAATATCACATACTATTTTATTTAAAAAGCGCCCAAGTTTGAAATTGCAGGGGTCAGGATTGTCTGTTGGAGGGCTTGTAACGGTGTGTCCTACAACAGTGGTAATTTTCACATCAGTATCAGCCGGTTTAGAGTAATCAAATTTTGTAAAATCAATTAAAACAATATCCGAGGTTGTGCTACCGTCTTTATCATATGTTGCTGAGATTCTGTATGCAACAACATCTGTTCCGGAGACATTATGAGTAAATTTTGTTACTGCTTTATCAACTGTGCCGACTTCTCCTAATCTGTCGTTAATATTTGTTCCCGATGCGTCGGGTGCTGTGCCTGATTCGATTTCAAATGATTTGAGATCAGTTGTGTTGGTTGGTTTGTCCCAGCTTAATTCAACTTTTGCAGCTTTATTGCTATAAGTAGAAACTTTTACTTTAAGATTAAGCGGTCTTCTTGTATCTAAAGTATCGGTTTGCCCGGATAATCCGCCTTCGGTTGTTTTTATCACGCTTCCACTTGGGGTTGTGGTTCCTTTTGTTGTCATTGTAAGTGTGCCTAGTGAAACTGTGTATCTATCAACTCCGCAAGCAACTACATTATTTGGATCATTATTTTCATCACGATCATTGTCCGGATTATATGGGTTGTCTTGCCAAGTTTTTTTACAGATTTTTGAATCACTTACTGAAAAAGACTTAGTAAAATTTTCATAACCAGTTTTTGATAGTTGCAGTTTATAGTTGCCTACAACAGGTGTGTAAATTACAAAGCAGTTCGAATCTGTTCCCGGCTCTGAAGTAAAAGAATTGCCGGTAAAGGTGTTTTTGATCTCTTTTGTAGTGCCATCCGGATGAGTTAATTTTACATCGACTTGTCCCGGTTTTGAATCAAACTTTAAAAAAACCACATTACCTGTCATTGCAGATGCTTTTTCAATATTAATGTTTGAAAATGAAAAAATCTGCAAGATGCAGCCTAGACAAATCATTGTACCGATAACTTTTTTCATTCCCCTCCGAGTTATTTTCTTAAACTATTTCTTAGAAAATCCGATAAATTTATTATAACATTCTTCAGTTTTTTCAGCATTGCCCTGGTTTTTATAAGCGAGTGAGAGATATTTATAGGTTTCAGGATAAATTGGGTCAATTTTTTTTGCGTTTTCAAGTGCTTTGATGGCAGAGTCGGCATCATCTGTTTTAAGATAAGCAATTCCTAAGTATAACCATCCATCTCGATAGTTTTCGTCATCTGAAACGGTTTTTTCAAGAGTAATAAGTGCAAGTTCTGTTTCACCTGTGTTTAATTGTTTAATGCCTTGAATTAAGAATTCATAAGGAGTTTTGTTTTTAGATTCGATATTGGTTTTATAGAGATTAATCGTTTCAAGTCTTGTCTGATCGTTTGAAATGATTTTTTGATTTGTGATTTTACTGGAAATAAAAAAATTAATTATAAATAAAATAAGCCCAAGAGCGATTATTTTTAATAAATTAGGGTGTTTTTGGAAAGTTGTCTTCATGTTGTTAACAATTTAGTTTTATGTTGAAGAATTAGAAATTAGAAATTAGAAATTAGAAATTTATGTTTATTTTCTTCTCATTTTTTCCACTAGTTTAAAGGCATTATAAGTGAAAGATGATAAGACCATGTCCCATCCTCCGATTAATTCTATTGTTTTCCCGCCAAATTGTCTTTTAAACTGACTTAATTTTGCGTGCTTGTGATTTTCGTTTTCAACTGGCGCAACTGCGAGCAAATCGTAAATTTCAATTCCTTTTGCTTTTGCGTCTTGCATAATGGTCCAATGCATTAGATACGGCGCCATTGCTTGACGCATTTCATTTCCGGAAACACCATATAAATAAGATGCGATTTTATTATAAAAAGAAACAATTTCACCGCAAATTGGTTTGTTTTGGTGATATCCAATATATAATGTTCCTATATCGTAGTCGTAAAGTGTTTTTGTGAGTTTCAAAAAATAACTAAATGGTCTGATGCTAAATTGATCTCTTTTGGCTGTGCTTTTCATTAATTCGTGAAAAGTTTTTAGATTACTTTCAAGGTCTTCTTTTTCTATTTTATTTATTTGTATTTCATGTTTTTGGGCAACTTTAATATTGTAACGACCCTTTGGCTTCATATTCATTAAAATTTCTTCAGTTGATGGTTTTAAATCAATCCATTGCCTGTAGGATGGTTGAATATCTTCAAAGGCTCGAACCCAGTTATTTTTTTCAAATGTGGTTTTTAGCTCTTCGCTGTATAATTCCAAAGGTTCTATTCTAACAAAAATAGGTTTATATTTTTTGATAAATGGTTTGAGATTTTCGTTTAATTCTTCAAGTGATCCTTGCCAATTATGCGAAAAAGGTTCTGGAATATAAAAAAAATAGCGATTAAAATATGGTAATTTTTTAGCTAATACTAAAAATGTGCCAGCTTTGAAATAAAACCAGTCACCGGTTGACGCTTTAAAATCACCCCACTCGGAGGTTTGCAAAATGCTGTGCATATATTTATTATAAAGTAGTTTGTTATTTTTCTAAAGTTAATTTTTTTTTAATTATTTTTAAATCAGTTTATGTAAGGGGCTAGGGGCTTCGAGTCTTGAAGCGCGCCCCTTTGCCCCTTACAAACCCCCACCCCCGCACGCCTGCCTGCCGGCGAGGCAGGCTTTTCAAGGAGCGTCAATAATAATTTACTTTCTTGAAAAATCAAAACTCGCTAGGCTCAAACATTGATTTTTCAAGAAGCATAAATTATTTTTTCCTTCCTTGAAAAAATGAATATTGGTTGAAATTTATGTCAAAAACAGGTATAATCTAATTACATTTATGAAAATTTTAGCAATTGAATCTAGTTGTGATGAAACTGCGGCCGCAGTTGTTGAAGAGAAAAATGGCAAAATTAATGTTTTGTCTAATTTGGTTTATTCACAAATTGAGATTCATCAAAAAACTCAAGGTGTTGTACCGGAAGTGGCTGCCAGAGCTCATATTGAAAAAATTTTACCTATAATTGATCAGGCTTTAATTAAAGCAAGTGAAACAAAAAATAGTATAGATGCAATTGCAGTTACGTCCGGTCCGGGTCTTGTAGGCTCACTACTTGTTGGGGTTAGCACAGCAAAAGCACTTGCTTCTGTCTGGAAAAAACCAATTTTTGGAGTAAATCATTTGGCCGGTCATTTGTACGCCTGTTTTATTGAGAATGATATAAAGTTGCCAGCCGTAGTTTTAACTGCTTCAGGTGGGCATACTATGCTTATTTTGGTTGAAAAGATTGGCAAAATTAAAATTCTTGGTGAGACAATTGATGATGCAGCTGGCGAAGCTTTTGATAAGGTGGCGAAGCTTTTGGGTCTTGGTTATCCGGGTGGACCGGCAATTTCTAAATATGCCGATAAATTTTTGGGTAAAGAACAAAAAATTCATTTTCCGCGTCCACTTATGAATTCCGGGGATTATAATTTTTCTTTTTCCGGTCTTAAAACTGCGGTTTTATATGCAATTAAAAAAGATTATCCCGAGATGAATAATTTAACAGATGAATATAAAGAAGAAGTTGCATATGCGTTTCAAGAAGCGGCTGTTGATGTACTTACTGAAAAAGCATTAAGAGCTGCCGGAGAATACAATGTGAAAACGATTTGTCTTTCCGGCGGAGTATCAGCCAACACAAGACTTAGAGAAAGAATGGGAGAAAAAGCAAAAGAATTTTCAAGCGATATTGAGGTAATTGTCCCGTCATTTAAATATTGCACTGATAATGCGGCTATGATTGGTGCTGCAGCATTGCTTCAAAGAAATATAATCAAGCCAACCACGCATGAACATGTAAAAGCTGATCCAAATTTTGAGCTTGCAGAGTAGTCGTAGAAATTAATTTTTACGTCATCCCAGACCTGCCTGGCGGCAAGGCAGGCTTGATCTGGGATCCATCTATCTAAATTTGTATTATAAACTCTGGATTCCAGCTTTCCGCCTAGGCTCGGCGAGACTGGTCGCTGGAATGACAAGATTGAATTATTAATCTAAAAGATATAAAATTTACTTATGGAACTTGAAAAAGCTTACGATCCAAAAATCGTTGAAGATAAAATTTACAAAAAATGGCAAGATGGCGGATATTTTAAGCCAGAGATTAATCCGGATGGCGATCCTTTTTGTATTATTATGCCACCTCCAAATGCTAATGGCGCCCTTCATATTGGTCATGCGGTTTTTGTGACCCTTGAAGATATTATGACTCGGTATGCAAGGATGCAAGGAAAAGCTGCGCTGTGGCTTCCGGGTGCTGATCATGCTGGTTTTGAAACTCAAGTTGTGTTTGAAAAAAAGCTTGAAAAAGAAGGAAAAAGCCGTTTTGGAATCGAGAGAGATGAACTATACAAAATGATGTATGATTTTACCCAAGAAAATAAAATTGGAATGGAAAACCAACTTCGCAAACTTGGTGCCAGTTGCGACTGGGATAGGACAAAATTTACTCTGGATGAAGATATTAAAAAAATTGTTTATAAGACATTTAAAAATTTATATGATGACGGCTTGGTTTATAGAGCCAAGAAATCAATTAATTGGTGTGTTAAACATCAAACTACGCTTTCTGATTTGGAAATAAAATATGCTCTGAAAAAAGATCCTTTATATTACATAAAATATGGGCCATTAACACTTGCGACTGTAAGACCAGAGACAAAATTTGGTGATACGGCTGTTGCTGTAAATCCAAATGATGCTAGATATAAAGAATACATTGGCAAGGAAATTGAGATTGAAACTGTTTTGGGCAAGGCAAAAATCAAGGTAATTGCAGATGATTATGTTGATCCTAAATTTGGCACAGGCGTTGTAAAAATTACACCCGCACATGATCCCAACGACTTTGAGATGGCCTTAAGACACGGTTTAGAGGTTCGGGAAGTAATTGATCAATATGGAAAAATGAACGAAAAGGCCGGTCCTTACGCTGGAATGAAAATTGACGAAGCAAGAGCAATAGTAGTTCTTGATATGCAAAAGAAGGGTCTGATCGAGAAAATTGATCAGGATTATACTCACTCGGTTGCTACTTGTTATAAATGCGGTAGAACTATTGAGCCAAGAGTGCTTGAACAATGGTTTGTGGCAGTAAATAAAAAAGGTCAAAAAACAGGCAAGAATCTCGCTAAAGATGCAATTCAGGCTGTTAAAGATAAAAAAGTTCAATTTGTTACTAAAAAGTTTGAGAAAATTTATAATCATTGGATGAGTAATATCAGAGATTGGTGTATCTCAAGACAGATTGTTTGGGGAATCCAAATTCCTGCCTATTACTGTGATTCATGCGGTAAGGACAATCCGATTGTTTCAGAAATAAAACCTTCAAAATGTCCAAAATGTGGATCTTCAAACCTGACTCAAGACAGTGATGTTTTTGATACCTGGTTTTCTTCTGGTCAGTGGCCATTCGCTGCTCTTAAAACAACTGGAGATTTTGATAAATTTTATCCAACACAAATTATGGAAACTGCTTGGGATATTTTATTTTTCTGGGTAGCGAGAATGATAATGATTGGTTTGTATGAAACTGATAAAGTTCCATTTGAAAAAGTTTATATTCATGGTTTGGTCAGGGATCAGGATAGACAAAAAATGAGTAAATCTAAAGGCAATGTAATTGATCCGCTTGGAATTGCAGAGCAGTACGGAACTGATGCGGTTAGAATGGCACTTGTTTTTGGTTCATCAGCTGGAAATGATACTTCTATTTCTGAAGATAAAATTCGAGGAATGAGAAATTTCGCCAATAAATTGTGGAACATTAGCCGTTTTGTGCTAATTGCACAAAACGAAAACTCAAAACTCAAAACTCAAAACTCAAAATCACAACTTATAATTCAAAACCTTACAGATAAGGATGCGTGGATTTTAAAGGAGTTAGATCATACGGTAAAAAAAGTAACCAAATATTTTGATAATTTTAAATATTCTCAAGCAGGTGAAGAAATTTATGAGTTTGTTTGGCACAAATTTGCTGACATCTATCTTGAGAAAGCTAAAGATCAACTGGCCAATGAGAAGTTAAAAGAAAATACCCAGGCAATATTATTATCAGTTTTGAAAGATACATTAAAAATACTCCACCCTATCATGCCGTTTGTAACTGAAGAAATTTGGTCTAAATTACCGGGAAACAAAGAAATGTTAATTGTCGAAAGTTGGAAAAAATGAAAACAATAAAACGTTTTTTTAAAAAATTTATTTCAAGAGATTTTTTAATCTGGACACATAAGTTGAGAGGTGCTGTTGCGGCTGCAATGTATAATTTTCCAGCCAAATCAATGATTGTAATCGGAGTTACCGGAACTGCAGGAAAAACTACCACATGTAATTTAATTGCTGATATTTTGTCAAAATCAGGTAAATCTGTAGCCATGGCTACAACAGTGAACTTTCGAATTGGCGATAAGATTTGGCCAAACAATACCAAAATGACAACTGTGTCTCCAATGGCTTTGCAATCATTTATAGCTAAAGCCGTATCTCAAAAATGTGAGTATTTAGTGCTTGAAACAAGTTCTCATGCTATCGATCAGTATCGTAACTGGGGCATATCTTATCACACTGTATTATTTACTAATTTATCTCATGAGCATTTGGATTATCATCACAGCATGCAGGAATATAAAGAAGTTAAAGGGCGACTTTTTGCAAACAATCCTGAAACGATAATTGTAAATGCCGATGATAAGGTTTCAGATTATTTTTTAGATTTTAAAGCAAAACATAAAATTACATATGGTTTGAATAAAGCGGATGTAAGTGCTAAAAAAATACTCTCTGATGCTAAGAGCAGTTTATTTACTCTGGTTGCTTCAGATTCGCAAATTGCGATTGAGCTGCCGCTTACTGGTAAGTTTAATATTTACAACGCAATTGCTGCTGCTTCAGTTGGATTGTCGTTTAATATTAGTTTAAATGATATTAAGTCTGCACTTGAAGCAACTGGTGGCGTGTCCGGTAGGATGGAGCGGGTTGATATGGGTCAAAACTTTGAGGTTATAGTTGATTTTGCTCATACGCCTGATGAACTTCAAAATGTTTATGAAACATTAAAGAGTGTTTGTAGATCAGAAATGATTGCTGTTCTTGGATCAATGGGTGAAAGAGATAGGACTAAAAGACCGGTGATGGGAGCTTTGGCAGGAAGATTTGCCAATACTGTAATTATTACAAATGAAGATCCAGTTAATGAAGATCCAATTCAAATTATTGAAGAAGTGGCAAAAGGAGTGCCAAGGGGTGCGAGCAAGGATCATCCTATGGTGGAGAATAAAAATTTCTTTAAAATCGTTGATAGAAGAGAAGCGATTGCAAAAGCATTTTCACTTGCAAAGGCAAGAGATATTGTTATTTTAACAGGTAAGGGCGGTGAACATGTGATGGCAATTGGTGATGAAAAAATCCCATGGGATGAGGTTGAGATTGTTCGAGAGGAACTTAAAAAACTGTTAGGCAAAACGAGATGAAGAAAAATAAACTATTAATTATTGACGGCAATGCCCTGCTTCATCGCACTTTCCATGCTATACCGCCAATGATTACTCGAAGTGGTGAACATACCAATGCGGTTTATGGTTTTATAACTATATTTTTTAAGGCATTGTCAGAAATAAAGCCTGATCTTTGCGTAATTTGTTGGGATGAGGGAAAGAAAACTTTTAGACACAAAGAATATAAAGAATATAAAGCCACGCGAGTTAAACAAGCTGATGAACTCTATTCGCAGCTTAGTAGAACTCGCGAAATTATGGATTTAATGGATATTCCAAATTATTCCTCTCCTGATTTTGAAGCTGATGATCTTATTGCAACATTAACCGAGCAAGCTAAATTGAAAAATATTGAAACCATAATTTTAACCGGAGATTTGGATTCTCTGCAGCTGGTTGAAGATGATAAGGTTAAAATTTACACAATGCGAAAAGGTATTTCAGATATTGTAATTTACAATGAGGCAGCGGTTAAGGAAAGATATGGTGGACTTGGACCGGAAAAGATGATTGAGTATAAAGCTATGAGGGGCGATCCGTCTGATAATATTAAAGGACTTGCGGGAATTGGCGAAAAAACTGCTATTACTCTTTTGGCTGAATATGGCGATATTGAAAATATTTATGAAAATCTTGATAAATTAGCTCCAAAAACCAGAGAAATATTTGCTCAAAATAAAGAAACCTTAGAGGAAAATAAATATCTTGTAACAATGGTTAAAGATGCACCGGTAACATTTGACGAAAAAAAATCTGAACTTCGTAAATTTGATCGAGAAAAAGTGGCAAAATTGTTTCAAGAACTTGAGTTTAAAACTTTGCTTTCTCGCCTGCCCTATTTTGAAACTAAAAATGCTGATCAAATCGGACTTTTTTCTGAAAAAAAAGAAAGCAGTGAGAATAAAGTTATTAATAAAAATTATGAGTTAGTTGCAAATATTGATGATTTAGTTACAAAATTAGAAGCGCAAGATCTTATTTGTTTTGATACGGAAACCAATGATCTCTATGGTGAGCTTGTTGGGATATCCTTTGCTTTTAAAGAAGATTCAGCATTTTATGTCCCAACTCTTGAGCATAAACAGGAAATTTTAGATAAATTGAGACCGATTTTCAGCAGCAGCAAAATCAAAAAAGTGGGCCATAATTTGAAGTATGATTATAAGGTAATGAAGCAAGAAGGAGTTGAGGTTGAGTCTCTCTATTTTGATTCAATGATTGCGTCTTATGTTTTGCATCCGCATTATAATTCTCATTCAATGGATAACCTTGCTTTTACTGAACTGGGATATGAAACTATGCCTCTTTCTGCTCTTTTTGATATGGGTGATGGCAAAAAGGCAAAAATTGGAGATATGAGAAAAGTTGATTTGGACTTAATTTCTCAATATTCTTGTGAGGACGCTGATATTACTTTAAGGTTGGTTAATAGATTTAATAAAGAATTAGATGAGCATCCAAAGCTAAAGAAGTTGTTTTTTGAGGTTGAAATGCCTCTTGTTAAAATACTTTCTGATATTGAGCTTCAAGGAATTAAAATTGATGTTGATTTACTAAAGAAAATGAGCAAAGAAATGCACTTCGAGCTTGGAAAAATCGAATTGGATATTTATGATATAGCCGGTCGAAAGTTCAATATTAATTCAACCCAGCAGCTTAAAGATGTGCTTTTTAATACTTTGTGTATCAATTCCAACCAGATGAAAAAAACAAAAACCGGTATTTCAACAGCTGCATCTGAACTTGAGAAATTACGAGGTCAGCATCCAATTATTGAGCAGATTTTTCGTTATCGCGAACTTTCAAAATTAACCAATACTTATATTGATGCTTTACCGGAACTGGTTGATAAAAACGACAGAGTTCATACAAGTTTTAATCAGACTCTGACATCAACCGGAAGGTTTTCATCAAGCGAACCAAATCTGCAAAATATTCCGATTAGAACTGATGAGGGAAAGAAAATTAGGTCGGCTTTTATTGCCGATAATGGTTATAAATTGATTTCTGCTGATTATTCTCAAATTGAACTTCGGGTTGCTGCTGCCATGTCAGGAGATAAAGAAATGATTAAAGCGTTCAAATCAGGTAAAGATTTTCATGCCATTACAGCTTCAGAAGTACTGGATGTGCCCCTTGAAATGGTTGATCAAGAGATGCGTCGTAGGGCAAAAGCAATAAATTTTGGTATGATTTACGGTCAGTCCCCGCATGGATTATCTGAAGCAACAGAGATGACGCATGAAGAAGCAAGAGATTATATTGATAAATATTTTGTTCATTTTCATGAACTTAAGAAATTTTTAGATAATTGCGTTGAAGAGGCGCATAAGAAGGGTTATACAGAAACTTTTTTAGGTAGAAGACGATATGTGCCGGAGATAAATTCAAGTATTTTTCCTATCAGAAGTGCAGCTGAAAGAGTGGCGCTTAATACTCCGCTTCAGGGAACAGCGGCTGATATTATTAAGATCGCAATGGTTAAATCTTATGACTTTATTTCAAATAATTCGGATTTTAAGGATGTGAAGTTATTGCTTACGGTTCATGATGAACTTGTTTTTGAATGTCCTGAATCTCGAGTAAAAAATTTTGTTCCTGAAATTAAGAGAATTATGGAAAATGCACTTGATCTGGGTGTTTCACTTGATGCAGAGGTGAAGGTTGGGCGTGATTGGGGGACGTTAGAGTCCATAAAGTTAGAAAGTTTATAAAGTTTGTAAAGTTGATGACCAGATTTGTCATTCCAGACAGGAAGTGGAACGCTCCTGATCTGGAATCTATATTATAATTTTATAATTTTTTTTATTTTCTGAAAAAGGTCAAAATAAATAATGTTTTAAATATGGAAAGGGCGGGAAGATTAGATCTTCCCGCCCTTTGTCGTGCGGTTGTTACCGCTTGCGACGCCACGTGGCGCCTGCGAGTCCGATGAAGCCGGTTAGGAGTGTTACGATGTTCCCCGGCTCCGGAACAGGATTGGCGAAGATGTCGAGGGTATATGGCTTGTCTGATGGAATACTGATGCTCCCTGCTTTCGTCAGATCAAGCCATATAGTCGTTGATCCTTGATCTATCTCGCCATAAACACTGAATTGCGGCCATAGGTCGCCTTCTTGGTAGAAGTAGACTGGTTGCCAATTGTATGTCTTCCAAGACAGGATGAACTGTGACGGAGCGCTTGGAATTGGCGTGATTGACATTGTCTCTGTGAATGGCGCCGTCGATCCGTAATGGATCTGTGCGCCGAATCCACCTTCGAGTGAAGCGTTCACGCTTCCCGTGATAGGAAGTATGTGAAATCCGTAGGCGTAGTCGTTACCACCAACGGTAACTTTGCCGGATGAACAGTTGATCGTGAAATCGACTGCCCAGCCCTTGTAGGAAGGTTCGCCAGCGAAAGCCGGCATGGAAATGAGACTGATGAGAAGAACGACGAGAACTGTGAATCTGGTTTTCAATGTATCCTCCTTGAGCCTCGGGCTTTAAGCCCCGCAGGCGCGCTCCCAAACTTCAGAGCTAAACTGCCGGCAATTAGAGCTTTCACTCTTAGAGTTCGTTGTCGGCAAATTAGCTCCTTGTTTAAGTAACGGTTTAATATACCATATCTTTATGCTTTTGTCAAGACAGTGTAAGATAAAATAGTCCATAAAGTTTGTAAAGCGCCTCGTTGGCGCTCGCCGTAGAGGCGAGTTCATAAAGTGGAAAGTTTTTAGTTTAAGTTATGGTTTTAAGATTAAAGTTTTAATTTTTGAGTTATATTTATGGTTTATTTGATTTACGGTGAAGACAATTACAGGAGCGGAAAAAAACTCGAAGCAATAAAAGAAAAATATCGCTCTACTTGCGGCGATATGAATTTGGTTGAGATCGACGCAACCGAAGCAAATTATGATTTTCTGATTAATCAGATATCGGCCTCTCCTTTTTTAGCAAATAAGAGGTTGGTTATTATTAAATATTTATCTAGATCAGATCCAAAACTCAAGGAGAGGCTATTGGCTCATCTGAAAAAGATACCAGATTCAACAGTTCTGTTTTTTTATGAAGAATCAATTGATCGGCGCACGAATTTTTTAGATATTTTCATTAAGGCAAAGATTCCAATAGAAGAATTTACTGCTTTAAGTCAAATTAAATTAAAAAATTGGATTAAATCAGAGTTTGAACCATCGGGTGTAAATATTACTTCTAGCGCGCTTGAGAAATTAATTTCATCTTCAGGCAGCAATCTTTGGAATATGGGGGAAGATATTAAAAAAATAATTAATTATAAGGTGGGACAAAAACATTTTAAGACTGCAGAAAGTTTAGATGTGACAGAAAAAGATGTTTCTTTGCTGGTAAAGGAAACGATCGAAGTTAATGTATTTCATTATGTTGATTTTTTAATTTCAGGAGATTTGAAAAAATCACTCGATTATTTGCAGGTATTGCTTTCAAGCAAAGAGGAGCCGATTAGACTTCTCGGTTTAATTGTAAGTCAATTTAGAAGTTTGATTATGATTAAAGATTTATTAGATAATAATTCGGGAATAACTTCCGGTATGGTTGCGAAACAAACCGGAATAAATCCTTATGTGGTTTCAAAATTTGTTGGGCGTGCAAAAATGGTTCAGATGAAATCATTAAAGGAAAAATATAACAGATTATATGAGTGTGATAAGGCAATGAAGACTGGTAAAATCGAGCCGAATTTGGCATTATATTTGCTCACAGTGCGTCTCTGTGATAATTTTAATAAGTAAGAAAGATTTTAAATCGCGAGCTATCAAGGAGCGGGATGGATTTTTGGCAAGCACTAAAAATTGTAATTAAGCAGTCGGGCTTTTATAAAAAGCAGATGATTTTTACTTCATTTGTTTTTTTGTTTGTTTTTGGCGGAATTATTTTTTTCAGAAGCCAATCATTTAATGCGGCTGAACTTATGAATGATAATAAAACTGATTCTATGTATGGTGAAAGTAATTTTCATTTAACTGTTGAAAAAAATGGCAATGTTTTAGCTGAAGGAAAAAAATTTAAGAAAATTAATGTTCAGGAAGATTCAGATGTTTTTCATTGGGAGGTTTTAACCGGTAGTAATGAATATATTAGTCGAATGAATATTTATATGGCATTACCGGACAATATTTTAGCAAGTGAAGTGAAGCCAAGAATAATTGATCTAAATTATACCAGTAATTCAGGGACGAAAAACTTGGATGATCATACGGTATTGTATTATTTTGATGGGATTGGGATGAATAGTAACTTAACTATAGAAATGGAAATTCCAAAAGGAAAGATTAATTATCCATTTACTCAAGTGGCATATAATTATCTTTTTGTTCAGAATGTTAACTGGTGGCTTTACGCTAGTGCTATATTGGCAATAATATCTTTCATCCTTATTACTATTTTGTTGCAAAGAAGAGTTTTGCTAAATAGATCGGATGCTCCGCGTTACGCATTGGATCATTTGCCTTCAGATCTTCCTCCAGCAGTAGTTTCAGTGCTTAAGAATGGTAGGGTGGGTTCACGAGATATTGCCGCAACTCTGGTTGATTTGGCGCAAAGAGGGTTTATCAATATTTATTCAAGAGGTGCTGATACTTTTACTTTTGGAAAAAGCAGCAAGCTCGGTTCGGCTAACCCGGTTGGACTTAGAAATTATGAACAAGTGCTTTTAAGTAAAATATTTAGCGAAAGTTACAAAAGTACCAAAGAAGATATTCAGATGAGGATTGGAAGACATATTTTTTCGCGTAAAATTGCGGAGGTTTATTTTTTGATTTACGAATCAGCAATGAGTTATGGTTTTTTTGAGGAAAATCCCCAACTGATACATAGAAAATACAAATTGGGTGGGATTTTGATTTTCTTTTTCTCAATGTTTGGGTTTATTGCGACTTTGTTTTTAGATATGGCGCCGGAGTATAGCATGTTTGCATGGTTTGCGATTATGGTTTGCGCAATGTACATTGTTAAACTGTCCAGTAAGGTTATGCCTCGAAGAACCAGTCTCGGCAATACTGTCAGAAAAGAGTGGTTGGCTTATGAAAATTATATCTGTGAGAAGAAACCAATCCCGTTTAATCAGGATTTGACAGCGCTGTTTTCCAAGAATTTACCTTATGCGATTATCTTGGGAAAAGAAGTTGAATGGACAGAAAGATTTCTTTCTTATCCTTTCTGTTTGCCTTCGTGGCTTGATTCAACCGAGCAGATAATAAGTTTAGATCAATTTGTAAATCATCTATTTCCATTGGTTGGATATGTCGGTATCTCTTTAGATGAGGTTCACGAACCAACAGTTGATTAAATCTAGAGTTTGTATATTTTAATAATTTTTTTTGTCATTCCAGACTCCTATTTCGTCATCCTAGCGACCAGTCTCGCCGAGCCTAGGCGGAAAGCTGGGATCCAGAGAGTTTGTTTGTTTTTTATACTTCTAGATTCCAGCCTGCGCTGGAATGACACCAATTCTATAATGACTTTTAGAAATTAGTTAGAAATTAGGGCAATTAGAAATTAGAAATTCATCTAGTACTCTGATTTAAAATGTTCAACAAGACCTATTTTTTCAATTGGCCAAATTCGTAGATATGCGCGGCCAACAATATTTTTTCTTGGAACAGTACCCCATTTTCTAGAGTCGGACGATACACCTCTATTGTCTCCCATCACAAAATACTGATCTTGCGCAATTGTAACATCAACATAATCATTTTGTTCTAAGTATAAAGGTAGATAATCTTCAGTGTATTTTTTTCCATCAATAAATACATTTTTTCCAGTAATTTTGATATGTTCACCGGGTAGGCCGACAATTCTTTTGATAAATTTCTTCTTTGTTGGTTGCCCGGGGAATTTTAAACCTATAACATCGCCTCTTTGAGGAATTCCAAAAGTGTAACGAGTTCGGTCCACAATTACCAATTCACCATCTTTGTAGTTCGGTTCCATGCTCGTTCCCCTGACGATTAAAAATGTGGCAAAAAAATAATTAATAATAATTAATATTGCAGCAAAAAAAATAACACCTTTGATTAATTCATAAAGGCATCCGCTGTATAGAAATAGTTTTTTAACAGATTCTATTTCCCCTCCTTATTTTTTTTATTTCTTTTTAGAAGCAGTTTTCTTAGCACCGGTTTTTTTAGTCGATTTTTTAACTAATTTTTTTGTAACCGCTGTTCCCTCTTTTAAAGATTTTGCAATTCTGGATTTAATTCTTGCCGCTTTGTTTTTTGAAATAATGTTATTTTTTACAGCTTTATCAATTTCTTTTTGGGTATTAGGCATTGTTTCTGTAGTTGATTCTTTTATCGCTTTTTTGTAAGCAACTTTAAGAGAAGTATTTCTTTTATTGCGAACAATTGATTGTTTTAATGCTTTTTTGGCTGATTTGATAATTGGCAATTTAGCTCCTACATAGATTAAAAATGTTTTTGATGTTTTAAATATACCAGATAAAATGTTTTTGGTCAATATTAGCAAGACTCGATGGCTATGTTGGGTTAAGATATGAAAAAATGGAGCACACTATTGACTTTTTAACCGAATCGTACTAATATTGTTTAGATGTTGTAAGATATACAGTTCTGAACTCTGGACAGGAGGATTTCAGTTATGTCAAAGCTAGAAGCACTTACCACCCTTCCGACAATGGTTTTACTGAAGTTTATTGAGAACTTTCGGTTTGACAAGCGAAAGGATGGTTGGGGACTCGAAGAGGATGTTGTCACCCTTGCGACTCTGAGACTGGACTCTCTCCTTCGGGAGGGTGAGTCCAGTTTGGCCGGGTACACGATAAGAGAACGAGACAAAGAGGACGCCGAGGAAAAAGGCGTTTGTGCTGGGCAGCTCCAGGCCGAATGGATGCTTGAGCATCAGGACAAGATACCTGTTGAATGGCGGAGCTTTTATCTGGTGTTTACTGGCACCGTATGGTGTAGTCCGGGCGGTAATCCCTATGTCTCATATATGTTTTGGGGTAGCGGCGAGTGGCATCTACGCTGGGTCTCTTTCGGTCGTCGCGACCGGTATGACGACAACTTTTGTCTGGTGCGCCTCGGCAAGTAACGTTTTGGCGCTTGGGAATTTGGGTTTTTTAGATCCTTTGACCCTTGTGTTCTTATTCTGACCCTCGCTTGGTATAAATACTAGGCGGGGGCGCTTTTTAATTTTTTTCTTTTTTCGTCTCTTGGTATAAATTTTCGAGCTTCGATTTTAATTTTAGTATTGTCCCATGTTTTATGAGTTTCAAATAAGACTGTCTGGTTGTTTTATTCGGAGACATAACAATTCTCTTAAATATTATCCTTTTTGTCACTGTTCGCAAAATTCGCCAAAGCCTTGAACATGGGTGTATTGATCTGCCACCTGTTTTTATAGTGCCGCATTTATTAAATTTTGATTAGTTAATTCTTGACTGAACCGGTTTTTTTGTTATACTGAATATGTCATGAGGGGCAATTAAGGACTGTAAATAGTCCGGATAGCCTCTTTTTTTAACTAAATTTATATATGGAAACAACTCTAAATACAAAACAACAGGTTTCAGAGCTGATAAAGCACAGCCAAAAGATTTTGATTCTCACCCATACTGATCCGGATGGCGACGCGATTGGATCTCTTTTAGCGTTGACTTTAATTCTTAAACAAATGGGAAAAGATGTTACTGCTGCTTACGGAGGGCTTTTATCTCCAGCTTATTCTTATTTGCCTCTTACACATGTGACCAATAACTTTGTTGTAAATAAAGATTTTATTATTAAAATTGATACTGAAAATACAAAAATTGATCGGATATCTTATCGAGAGTCAGAAGAAAAAAAAGATCAACTAAATTTGGTAATTACTCCGACTCAAGGTAGATTTGAAGCTAAAAATATTAGTTTTGAAGAAGGTAAGGCTAAATATGATTTGATTTGTTTGCTTGATTGCTCTGAAGAAAGTCGTACTGGAGCTATTTATCGGGAAAATCCGGAATTATTTGAAGAAACCCCAATTGTAAATATTGATCATCATCTTACTAATACTCATTTTGGCAAAGCAAATTTACACGATCTAAATGCAACTTCAACCTGTGAAATTTTAGTGTCTTTGGCTGAATCATTAAGCAGGGAGAAAAATTTGGTTAACGCCGAGATCGCAACATGTCTTCTTACCGGTTTGATTACCGATACGGATAGTTTTCAAAATGATAATACAACACCAAAATCATTTACTGTGGCAGCTCAATTGGTTGCGGCCGGGGCAGATCAGCAGAAAATTATTCAAAAAGTTTATATGTCCAAATCTTTCCCTGTTCTTAAGGTGTGGGGTAAAATTCTTTCCAGTTTGACTGAAGAAGAAGAGAACTTTGTATGGGCAAAAATTAATCAAATAGAACTAAAAGAATGCGGTGCAGATAGTACCGCAGTAGAAGGGGTAAACAATGAGCTTTTAAGAACTGTTCCAGAATCAGATTTTTCCCTTTTACTTACTGAAAGAGAAGATCAAAAAGTTTATGGCAGTTTAAGGTCAATTAATAAAAGTTTTAATGTGTCAGAAGTAGCAAAAATTTTCAATGGAGGCGGACATGCTGTTGCTTCGGGATTTCATATAGATAAGCCTTTTAATCAGGCATGCGAAGAAGCTATCTCGTCAATTAAAGAATATCTTGTAAAATTGAAAAAAGATACTCGAGTCGGAGAAAATAATATTAATGAAATCTAGTTTGGTAGAACTTATTTGGTAGAACTATTGCAAAATATTTTAATCTATGATACAATTCTAATTGTTAAACATTAAGTACTAAAAAAGTGAAAAAAACAGAAGAAAAACAAGAAAATCAGAAAAAAAATTTAGTAGAGCAAGTTCGCTCTCATAAAAATGATACCGGTTCTACAACGGTTCAAATTGCTTTAATCAGCGATCGAATTACAGAACTCGCTAAACATTTACAAAAACACGCAAAGGATTTTGATTCTAAACGCGGTCTTTTAATGATGATTGGTAAGAGAAGAAGACTGCTTAATTACCTACAAAGAACTAGTGTTAAAGATTACGCTAAGTTGATTAGCGAATTAAAATTAAAAAAATAATAAACAATATTTAATTGGACTCATTCGTTTTTAAAACGGTTCTCAAAGTTCAGAAAGGGTTTTAAGTATGACCGAGAAAGATACTAAAGGATTAAAGCAGTACGAAATTGGCTTTAACGGAGAAAAGGTTTTTATTGAATCTGGAAAAATGGCAAAACTAGCCAATGGCAGTGTGACTGTAAGATATGGTGATACTGTTATTTTGGCAACTGCTGTTGTTTCTAAGACTCCAAGAGAAGAAATAGATTTCTTTCCTCTTTTGGTTGATTATGAAGAAAGACTTTATGCAGCAGGTAAAATTTCCGGTTCAAGATTTATTAAAAGAGAAACAAGACCATCGGATCAGGCAATTTTAACCTGTCGTTTAATTGATAGGCCGCTTAGACCGCTTTTTCCAAAAAATTATTATAATGATGTCCAAATTATTATTACAGTTCTATCATTCGACGGAGTCCATGATCCTGACATTTTATCTATTATCGGTGCTTCAGCTGCTTTGTGCCAAACAGAAGCTCCGTTTGAAGGACCAATTGCAGCTGCCAGAGTTGGAATGATTGATGGTAAATTAGTTGTAAATCCTGATTTGTCAGTTGCAACAAATTTAACCTTAGATTTGGTTATTGCCGGAACAAAGGATAAAGTATTAATGATTGAAACTTCATCTAATCAGGTTGACGAGAAAACAATAGTTGATGCTATTAAATTAGCACAAGAAACATATGCTCCTTTAATTGATATCCAAAATCAAATCAGAGAAGATTCTGTTTCTGCTATCGTAGTTCCTTCAGAAGAAGCAAAACCAATTGAAATTGAACTTAAGAAATATATTGGTGATAGAGTTGCCGAAGTTGTTCTGCTTGAAGAAAATACTAGAAAAGAAAAAATTGATGAATTTGAAAAAGAGATTTTATCTAATTTCGAAGGTAATTATAAACAAGTTGATCTAAAATCAACCTTTGGAAAAATGATTGAAAAAGAAGTTAGAAAAACAATTTTAGAAAAAGGTCAAAGGCCAGACGGAAGAAATGAAGATGAGATCAGGCCAATCAGTTGCGAGGTGGGACTACTTCCTCGAACTCATGGTTCAGCTTTATTTACTCGTGGTCAAACGCAGGCATTAACTATTGCAACGCTTGGTTCTCCCGGTTCAGAGCAGATTATTGATACCATGGAATTTGATGGAACTAAGAAATTTATGCATCATTATAATTTTCCGCCATTTTCAACAGGTGAAGTAAAACCGCTGCGAGGTGCTTCAAGAAGAGAAATTGGACATGGTGCACTTGCTGAAAAAGCTATTGTCAAAATCGTTCCCGATGAGGATAAATTTCCATATACTATTCGCTTGGTTTCTGAAATATTATCTTCAAATGGTTCCAGCTCAATGGCTGCAACTTGCGGTTCAACCTTAGCATTAATGGATGCCGGAGTACCAATTAAATCTCCTGTTTCCGGTATTGCTATGGGTATGGTTTCAGGTGGAGATAATTTCGAAAAATATCGAATATTAACAGATATTGCCGGTATTGAAGATTTTGGTGGAGATATGGATTTCAAAGTTACCGGTACAAGAGATGGCATTACTGCTATTCAGCTTGATACTAAAACAAAAGGTTTGCCAATGCATATTATTGAGGAAACCTTGGAAAAAGCAAAAATTGCTAGAAATAAAATTTTGGATATTATGCTTCAGGCAATTTCTGCCCCAAGAGAAGAGATGTCAAAATATGCTCCAAGAATTATTTCCTATAAGATTAATCCGGAAAAAATTAGAGATATAATCGGTTCCGGTGGTAAAACTATTAATAAATTAATTAATGATGCCGGTGGTTCAGAGGCGGTTAGTATTGATATTGAAGATGACGGTCTTGTTATGGTTACTTCAAGTGATACCAATGTTGCAAATGGTGTTTTAGAAAAGATTAAAGCGATGACCAAAGAAGCACAAGTTGGCGAAATTTATGAAGGAGAGGTTGTAAGAATTCTTGATTTTGGTGCTTTTGTTGAGCTTTGGCCAGGACAAGATGGTATGGTTCATATTTCTGAACTTGCTCCTGAAAGAGTAAATAAGGTTACAGATGTTCTTAAAGTTGGCGATAAAATTAAAGTAAAAGTTATTCAAATTGATGATCAGGGTAGAATTAATTTAAGCAAGAAGAGGGTTGAAGATAATAGTTAAAAGTTCATAAAGTCCGTAAAGTTTGTAAAGTCGAGAAAGACTATGTCTGCTAAATAATTTATATTATCGCGAGGTCATCCGTGACGATCTATATGATAGATTGCTTTGTGAATACACTCGCAATGACCAAGAGATATTGTAGTTGTAAAGACAATCTATAAGTATCCCATTAATACTGGAAAATTTCTATATGTTCTTACTTTATAAACTTTTAACTTTATAAACTTTATAAACTCTTCTATGTCTCCAGATGAACTCGCTCAAAAAATAACTAATTGTAACAATTGTTCACTTGCAAAATCCAGAAGAAACGCAGTTGTTGGTGAAGGCGATATAAATTCCGATATCTTGTTTATCGGTGAGGCACCGGGAGAAAATGAGGATAAGTTAGGTCGTCCGTTTGTTGGTCCTGCAGGCGAGCTTTTGACAAAAATGTTGCATAAGAACAATTTAGATCGTTCATTAATTTACATTACAAATGTTGTGAAATGTCGTCCGCAGTTTAATAGGGATCCATTGCCAGACGAGGTGCAAGCATGTGCTTTTTGGCTTAATGAACAACTAAAGTTAATTCAGCCCAAAATAATCGTTACGCTTGGCCGCCACGCTCTAGAGAAATTTTTACCGGGGATTGGAAGAATTTCTCAAGTGCATGGCCGGTTGTTTAAAAAAGGTAACTATTATGTATTGCCTTTCTATCATCCTGCAGCTTGTTTGCACCAAATAAGTCTATTGTCTGAATTTGAAGAAGACTTTGAAAAACTAAATGATATATTGAATTCTATTAATAATTAATCGCAGATCGTGAACTAATTGACGATTTGCAAAGAAAGGAAAAATGGAAACAGTTAGACTTGCTCCAAGACTTAATTCTCCAGCTATTACAACAACGGCAAAGGTGAAAATTATACCTTTGGGTGGTTTGGGAGAAATAGGTAAAAATTTAATGGTATATGAATACAAAGACGAAATTATGATCGTTGATATTGGAATTGCATTTCCAGGTAAGGATTTACTTGGCATTGATTCTGTTATTCCAGATATCAAATATTTAGAGGATAACAAACAAAAAATAAGAGGAATAGTATTAACACATGGCCACGAAGATCATATTGGCTCACTGCCTCTTCTGTGGCCTAAACTTGGTTGTCCTATCTTTGCAACTACTTTAACAGCAGGACTTTTGCAAAACAAATTTGAAGAACACGGTATCCATCCTAAAGTAACAATTATTAAAGCCGGAGATATTTTACCAATTGGTCCGTTTAAGGTTGAATTTATTGCTATAACGCATAGTGTGCCTGATGCACTTATTTTGGCTATTAATTCTCCGTCTGGCATGATTATGCATGCAACAGACTGGAAAATTGATCATACACCAGTAAATGGTAAGGTTGGCGATTGGGGTAGAATTGCCGAACTTGGCAAAAAAGGTGTAAATTTGCTTCTTTCGGAGTCAACCAATGTTGAGCGACCAGGTTACACAGTTAGTGAGAGCGTGATTGGAGAATCTTTGGATATGATTTTTAAAAATGCCAAAGGACGAGTAATTGTAACTTCGTTCGGGTCATTAATTAATCGTATCCAACAGGTTATCGATGCTTCTGCCAATTATCGCAGAAAAATTGCTATTGCAGGTCGTAGCATGGAAAATAATGTTGAGATCGCGGCTAAACTTGGATTTTTAAGACTACCTCAAAACACATTAGTTGATATTAGAAAACTTGGTAAATTGCCTGATGATGAGGTTACGATTATGTGTACTGGCAGTCAAGGAGAAGAGTTCTCTGCCTTAACCAGAATGGCTGCTGGTGAACATCGTCATGTTCAAATAAAAAGAGGCGATACAATTATAATTTCCGCATCCCCTATTCCAGGAAATGAAGCAGCTATTGCTAAAACAATTGATAACTTATTTAGACAAGGCGCGGATGTTATTTACGGAAAAGATTATGACGTGCATGTTTCAGGTCATGCTAGCCAAGAAGAGCTTAAAATGATGATCGATATAGTTAAGCCTAAATTCTTTATGCCGATCCATGGTGATTATAGATTTTTAGTAAAACATTGCCAGTTAGCACAGAGTTTGGGCATTCCTGAAAAGAATACCTTTGTACTTGAAAATGGAGATGTGCTAGAACTTTCACCTAATGAAGCTAAGAAAGCAGGATATCGCGTTCCAGCAGGTGAAATCTTAGTAGATGGTTCTGGAATCGGCGATGTTGGTAATATTGTCCTGCGCGATCGTCAGGCCATGAGTAAAGATGGATTTTTTGTTGTTATTTTAACAGTTGATCACACAACGAAAAAAACATTGACTTCCCCTGATATTATCTCAAGAGGTTTTGTGTATATGAGAGAAGTAGAAGAACTTATTAAAGAAGCCAGAAAACTAGTTGTTCCAATGTTTAATAAGCTAAGTATTAAATATAGGGACGATTGGGCTCGAGTTAAACAGGAAATTAGAGATCAGATGGGAAATTTCTTGTTTGAAAGAACTCAAAGAAAACCAATGGTTATTCCTGTGATAATTGAAGTTGGAAAACCAAAAATTGGCAATGGAAATATTACTCAACAACCAATAGTTAGTCCAAGTCCTAGATCTACCAATCCAACAGTTTATGGACCGGATGTAACTGTAAGAAGTTTTGGGGAATAATAAAGTTTCGACTTATCGTTGTTATTCTATGCTTTTTCTTCTTGTCATCCCAGACCTGCCTGGCGGCAAGGCAGGCTTGATCTGGGATCCAGAAACTATCTACCTAGATTCCAGTTTTCACTGGAATGACAAATGAAATTGGTATAATAAAAATGTGTAGTCTTAATCAATCATTCTACTTTTTGCTCTAGCTATTATGATGTATAATAAATATATCAAATCTCAAGCGGTTTATTCGTAGAGGTAAAGTTGTATTTGCCTATTAAGGAGGGTGTTTGGCTTTCATGCGCAAGAAAAAAAGAAAATATCATAGACGGGCAAAAGAAAACTCGTTTATGTCGAGTTTGGATTGGACATTGGATGCCAAAACAGGCCGCGATATTTTAATTGTTCTATTCTTTATCTTAGGTGGACTTTCCTTGCTGTCGCTTTTCGGTTTGGCAGGAAAAGTCGGAATCTCGGTTTTTCAGAGCATACAATATGTTTTTGGCGCCATGGCATATATTTTTCCGTTTATAATAATTGCAATCGGGGTTGAGCTTATTAGAGATGATGAAGGTATTAATCTCACTCCTCTTATTTCAACAATTTTGGGACTTTGTTTTCTTTCAGCCATTTTTTATCCATTTGGAGGGGTTGTTGGAGATACAATAGCCGGGCTCTTGCGCCAAAATATTGGTTTTTTTGGATCTTATTTAATACTTCTTGCATTGTTTTTAGTTTCTTTTTCTCTTGCAACAAATATTTCTATCCTTCAAATGATACCGAACATAAAAAACTATTTTACTAAGTTTAATTATAAAATTAATCTTCCCAAAGCTCGAGTTTTTACAACAATGGGACAGGGTAAAAATGATAAACCAGCTGAAAATGTTCAATCTATTCATTTAAACGATGGCGACTTTGAATATCCTTCGCTTAATTTGCTTGAAATTTCAACAACAAAAGCCTCTGCGGGAAATATTGCTAAAAATATATTAACTATAGAAAAAGCTTTGAAAGACTTTAATATTAAAGTTGCAATGCAAGAGGTTAATATCGGACCTGCAGTTACGCAGTATACATTTAAGCCGGATGAGGGTGTTAAATTGGCTGCAATTACTGCTAGAACAAACGACCTTGCTCTTGCATTAGCTGCCCACCCTATTCGCGTAGAGGCTCCAATCCCGGGTAAATCAGCTGTTGGTGTTGAAGTCCCAAATAAGCAGGCGGCAATTATTACATTAAGAGATGTGATGGAATCAGATGAAATGAAAGGATCGAAGTTCCCTCTTGCAATTCCGCTAGGTAGAGATGTTGCAGGCAAGGCAACAACTATTGATCTTGAAAAAATGCCTCATTTATTAATTGCCGGTTCAACCGGCAGTGGTAAATCAGTTTGTATCAATGGCATAATCACCTCTTTTATAATGAAAAACTCTCCGGCAGATTTAAGACTTTTATTAGTTGATCCGAAAAGAGTTGAATTTACAATGTATAATAACATTCCTCATTTGCTTTGTCCTGTAATTAATGATGCCGATAAAACGGTTAATGCTTTAAAATGGATGGTTGGTGAAATGGAAAGAAGATATAAAATATTGCAAGAATTTAATAAAAGAAATATAAATGAATACAACTCATCTAATCCGCCTGACGGAAAAATGCCTTATATTGTGGTTGTTGTAGATGAATTGGCTGATTTAATGAGTCAAGCTGCAAATGAAATCGAAGGTGTGATTGTAAGACTTGCTCAAATGGCGCGTGCTGTTGGAATCCACTTAATTGTTGCAACGCAAAGGCCATCAGTTAATGTTATTACAGGTTTAATTAAAGCCAATATTAATGCCAGAATTGCATTTGCCGTTGCTAGTCAAATTGATTCAAGAACAATTATAGATCAATCCGGCGCGGAAAAACTTCTTGGAAATGGTGATCTTCTCTTTATCGGAGGAGAGGTTGTTAAACCAAAAAGAGTTCAAGGTGTGCTTGCTTCTTCTTTGGATGTGAAATCTGTTACTGATTTCTTGAAGCAAAAAGGCGGCGATTTACATTATGATGAATCTATTCTTACCTATAAAACAGGTTCAAAAATGGGTAATGGCGAAGCCGGCTCAATTGGCGGCGATGATGATCTTTATGATGAAGCCAAAACTCTTGTTATCCAATCAGGCAAGGCTTCGGCTTCCCTACTCCAGCGAAGACTTCGTGTTGGATATGCCAGAGCCGCCAGACTGTTAGATTTGCTTGAGCAAAATAATGTTATTGGTCCTCCTGATGGTGCTAAGCCGCGGGATGTATTAGTTGATATGGGTTCGGATTATTCAGTTGATTGATTGTAAATAATCTGTTTAACTAGGATGGATACTATATATAGTTAGGATTACTAAATGACAGGTTTTAGAACAAAAAATATTGAATCAGGCGGGTTTGGCTCGATTCTTAAGAAAGCTCGTCAAAAACAAAAGTTTACTCTTGAAGCTATTGAAACAGAAACTACTGTTAGACGTAAATATCTCAAGGCTTTTGAAGAAGAAAAATTTCAAGATTTGCCTGATAGTGTTTATGCCGCTGGCTATCTTAAAAAATATTGTGATTTTTTAGCTGTTCCATCTGATATGATACTTGAAGAATTTAAAAATGCTCAAACCTTCAAAAAAAATCAATCAGATATGATTAATCCTAAAAAAATTAATGACATTAAATTCATTTTTACTCCTCGTATTCTATTTATTGCCGGTATTAGCATGTCAGCTATGATTTTTTTAGGTTATATATGGTTTCAATTTAAGCTATTTACTTCTGCTCCTCCTCTTACAATAATCACTCCTTATGATCAGGCATTGGTTACAGAGGAGAGTATTAATATTTCCGGGTTAACAGATGAAGGGGCTAAACTGACTATCAATAATGAACCTATCAGGATAGATGAGTCAGGTAAGTTTGAGACAGAAATTAAGCTTCAGGACGGTTTAAATAAGATTGAAGTTGTATCTGAAAATAAGGTTAAAAAGCAATCTAAGAAAACATTGACAGTACTCGCAAGACTTAAGTAGTATTCCTACTTCGTCATCCCAGTGCAGGTTGGGATCTAGCTTTTTAAAATAATAATGTAATTTATAGATTCCTGCTTTCGCGGGAATGACTTGATAGTATGCAATTTGGCTATCAAATTGGGATGTTTTTGTGATATAAATAGTATGGTAATCAAATGATTAATAAGTATGGGGAAAAAGGAGAGACGTGGCAAAAGAAAAAGGGCAAGAAAAAGAATATAGTTCAGGACGGAAAGAGGCCTTAGAAGCTGCAGTACATCAAATTGAAAAACAATTTGGTCAAGGCGCGATAATGAAATATGGTCAGCTAGGTGGTTTAGCAGTATCCGTTATACCGTCTGGGTCTTTGTCGCTTGATTTAGCGCTTGGGGTAGGCGGCGTGCCGAGAGGAAGGATTATTGAAATATACGGACCCGAATCGTCTGGTAAAACAACGCTTGCTATGCACATTATTGCCGAAGCGCAAAAAAAGGGAGGCCTATGTGCCTTTGTTGATGCTGAACATGCCTTTGACCCTGAATACGCCAAAAATATTGGTTTAAAATTGGAAGATTTACTTATATCTCAACCGGATAATGGAGAACAAGCGCTTGAAATTACAGAAACGCTAGTCAGATCTAACGCGGTTGATGTGCTTGTAATAGATTCGGTTGCAGCATTGGTTCCTCGAGCGGAAATTGAAGGCGAGATGGGAGATGCGCAAATGGGACTTCATGCTAGACTGATGAGCCAAGCCTTAAGAAAGCTAACAGGCATTACATCAAAATCTAAGACCTGCGTGATTTTCATTAATCAAATCAGAATGAAAATCGGCGTAATGTTTGGTAATCCGGAAACTACAACCGGCGGCATGGCTTTAAAATTTTATTCTTCGATTAGAATGGAAATTCGCCGCAGCGAGCAGCTTAAGGATGGAGATAAGATGATCGGAAATCGTGTTAAGGTTAAAATTGTTAAAAATAAGGTTGCTCCCCCATTTAAGGTTGCTGAATTTGATATTATGTTTGGCAGCGGAATATCTCGCGAGGGTGATATTCTTGATACGGCAGTTTCAAATGACATAATCGATAAATCCGGCGCATGGTTTAATTATGGCGATCAAAAATTAGGACAAGGACGCGAAGCTGCTAAGAAATTTTTAAAAGAAAATCCAAAAATCACGGAAGAAGTTGAGAAAAAAATTTGGGCAAAACTAAAAATTAATTAAGTAAAAATCAACCACTTGTGGATAACTCAAATTAAACCACAACATTTTGTAGGTTAATTTTCTCCATATTTTTGACAAGTTAGACTTGACAAATTTGCGGTTTTTGTTGATCTTTAAATTGTCTGGAGGGGACGATCTATATGTTTTCTTAAACCCTTAAGGCAGAAATTGTAATTCTGACCTTAAGTATTCTGAAAATCTGATTATCTACTACCCTATTGAGTCTGTGTATGTGCCTTGGTTAATTACTGAAGTATTTGCATGGATCTGTACCTTGAATAGCCTTGGTGCCGGGATCTTTTTGCCCTCTGGCAAAAACTCAATTTAATTTAAGCAACGAACCCAAAATAGGACATTTATCATTTCGTTCGACTATTTTGTGGCAAACCAGTTGACTTAAATTAGGCAATATACTGCTTGCGATTTTCTCATCGCAAAATATTATTCTGAAATTATGATTCTAGTTGAAAACCGTCTATATCAGAACCTAAGATTTATGCAGACTTATTTAAGTTATCCACAAGTAGCAGTGAGTTATTTTAAGGCACATTTAACAATTGATTTATTGGTTTGAAAGAACTGATATGATGAACCGATAGTTTTAAAGAAAATCTAGAATTTGATAGATATTCTAAGAGAAACTTAATAAATCGAACTAAAGTTTTGTAATTATCATGTTTTGATAATTATTTATGTTTATTATTTTTGCTATAATAAATTATATTATATCCGAAAAATGTCATCGCGAGGAGATATGTTCCTCTGTCATTGCGAGGAGTCCTCGACGTGGCAATCTTTTTCAATAAATTGCTTCGGATGCCTCCTTCCACTGTTCGACTAAACTCACAGTAACCTGAACATATTTGAAGGTCAAAGGCAGGCAAGCGCAATGACTAAATAATGAGTTTTATTAGTAATTTAGACGAGGCAAGTATTATGTTTGATCAAGAAAACCAAAAACAAAAACAATATTCAAGACCAAAACAATCAGCTCTTAGCTATTCGTTGATGTTGATTAAAATTCGTTTGCGATCCGAGCATGAATTAGTTAAAAAAATGACAGAAAAGAACTATCTCGAAGACGAGATTAAAAAAGTAATTGCTGATTTGAAAAATGTTGATTTGATTAATGATGAGCGTTTTGCCAAGATGTGGCTCCTGACGCAAAATAATATCAGACCTTCCGGCAAGCAATATTTGATCTTTAAAATGAAACATTTTGGGTTATCAAAGGAAATTATTGAAAATGCTTTTGCTGAATTAGATGAAGAATTTGATGAATTAATTCTTGCTAAAAAATTACTTGAATCAAAAAAGAGATCTTTCATGAGATTTGAAAAACATAAAAAGAAGGAAAAAATGTTGGCACTTTTAATCAGACGGGGATTTTGTTATTCAGTGGCGAAGGAGGTGGTAGAGGAGATAAAAGATGAAATTTCTAATTTCTAATTGACCTAATTTCTAATTAATTTTAAATTTTCTGTCATCCTGATTGAAACAAAGGATCTATTTTGTTATTTAAGCCTACATCTGCTTTTGCCATTTCCAATTATTTTTTTGTCATTGCGAGGCTCTGCGAAGCAATCTATTCCCTTCTGTCATTCCAGACTGAAAACGAAGTGCTTCAGATCTGGAACCCAGTTTTTTCTTTTGTCTCCCTTTTGGTACCCTTTTGTACCTCTTTGATTTAATATCTATATTTATAAATTATTTATAAAATGGACAAGGGGACTCATTTCGAAGTCGTCCCCCTGTCCCTTTTGAACCCAACCCCCTACACGACCTGCCTTGCCGGCAGGCAGGCTTTTATCAGGTAAACTTAAAAAAATATTACTTTCTTAAAAAATTACAGTGCAAGCATCCCTTCGGGCAAGTAATTTTTTAATAAGCATAATATTTTTTTAAGTTTCCTGTAAAAGATTAAAACTTTTGAAATTACTCATAAAAACAAATGACCCCGGGTTCGATTCAGCGGTTGCTGATGAATCCGGGATCGAGTTGGCACATAAGTGCTAATTGAAGATGATGGTGACTTTAAGGCCCTGTGCCCAGTTCTTGATTTTGGCCAGGAATGTTCGGTCGACTTGAGCAATGTAGGTGTCTTCAGTACCGAACACGAGTTCGGGGTCTTCGACACCCCATGTACCATTCGGTACTTTGGTGATGTCAGGTTCACCCGTTGCAAAGAGTGCGCTTGCTCTCTCGTAGTTGGTCTTGCCCAGGGGGCAGGACGCAACGTAGTTGCCGTCATTCAGCAGTGTGATCTGCTTGCTCCGGCGGTCGATCTCGATCGTCTTGTTGACCGATACTGCATGGTCGATTCTTTCGGTTGTCTTCTGCAGAGTGTTGATCTTGCCGTTGGTGTCGACGTTACCACCGTGCAGTATGAGACCGACTACGAGGATGAATAGGACGATTATAATTCCTGTCCACATCAACCCATTATTCGTTGCATGCTTATCTCCCACTGTATCCACTGTATCCTCCCAGTTCCAGTCGTTACTGGAAAGTATACCACTGCTTAGCCAAAAAGTCAAGTGGTTTTGCTAGGTGCCGCATTCTAGACCGAATGCAACACTTGTGATAAAATAATCAATTAATTCACAAGTGGAGTAAGCATGTCAAATTTGACTTTTTATGATCGTCAAAGAATAGAACTATATCTAAATCTAAA
>JBAYJO010000003.1:0-112143 GCA_041665085.1 Patescibacteria group bacterium
AAAAATTACCTGCGAAGGAAACAATGCGTATATTGCCAACTCAACTTTAATGAAATTACAGATCATAAATTTTTCTACACCTTCTGCGCCTATTTTAGCTTCAGAGCTAAATACAAGCTCTGCCCTAAATGTTAGTATTTTAAATAATATCGTCTCTGTCTCTTCAAATACCTACGGACTGAAGTTTGTCGATGTATCCAATCCCATAACTCCTGTTTTACTTTCAACATACAAATCAACTGACTATCAACCGTCCACCTACTCCAGCGCAATGAAAAGTGGTGTTACTTTTGTTGCAACATCCACTTATGGTCTATATGCAATTAATACAACAAATCTGGCTTCTCCTGTAAAAATCAGTTCGCTTTTGCAAAAAAATAGAGCTAGCCAATTAGCAGTGAATGAGGCTAACACTGTTGCTGTTGCTGCCGGATCGGCAAATGGAACGGATATAATTGATATTTCAAATATTGGTAAACCCAGTATTGTTTCTTCAATCACTGGCATTTCATCTGATGCCGTTATTTCCGGAAACACTCTTTATTTAGCAGTAATGGGTGATATTAAGATTTATAATCTATCCAATCCCGCTTTACCAAGTCTTCTTTCCACCATTACAACTCCGGGTAGCACTTCTGGCGTTGCTATCTCTGGGGCTAGTCTTTTGATCGCAGATGGTGCTTCAGGTTTTGAGGTAGCCGATGTTAGCAATCCTAGCAGTCCATTATTAAAACCCGCCTTGAATCTTGGTGGTGGGTCAGCTACTAAAATTGCTACTCAAGGAAATTACGCATATGTTGTAAATTCAAGCTTGACAAAATTACAAATTGTAAATTTTGATAATATTTCGGCACCAACACTTGTTTCCGAAGTCAATACAACCCTAGCTAGTAATGTGGCTGTTCAAGGAAATATTGTAGCATTATCGGCCAGAAATTATGGAGTAAAATTTATTGATGTATCTGTCCCTGCTTCGCCCACTATATTGTCTTCCTATGTACCGCCATCTGGCTATCAGGCCTATCCCTATTCATGTGCTTTCAAAGATAATATGGTATTCGTTGCTATTCCTAATTATGGAATAAATGTTGTGGATATTTCTAATCCAAGCAGCCCAACTTCAATAAGCACCATAAAAACTGTTGGGGCAAGAAGTGACGCCAGCGCATCCATTGATGTCGTGGCAAACGGAAATTATGTTTTTTTTGCCGATGATCGCGCTGAACTAACTACCCTTGACATTTACCACGATACGCCGACAGTGGTGAAGACGGCAGATAAATATATTGTTCATTCCGGAGATGAAGTTACATATACATTGACTGTGAGCAATACTTCACCCAATGCTCTGACTAGCTTGAATCTGTCTGATGTAATTTCAGCTGGCACTACCTATGTCACAGGCTCGGCAACAGGCGGAGGCAGTTACAATTCAGTTGATAAAAAAGTAACATGGACTATTCCTTCTCTCCCGGCTTCGGGTCAAGCTGGAGCAACGATGACGGTAACATTTAGAGTAACGATTGATTAGCAAAAGACAATCTCTTATAATGATATTAGATTAAGTATATAAGGAGGATAATGGGTAAGAAAATTAGTACTAAGGTCGGAATATATTTATTAATTATAGTAGCTGTAATTTTTGCTGGCGGAGCGCTTGCTTATTTTTATTATTATCAACCAACCGGATATGATTATGAAATTAATGGTTCGGATAAGGTTGTTGGCACAAATAATAAAAATACAAATACTAATTTAATCGCGAATTCAAATGCTAATGCTAATATTAATTTAAATACAAATTCTACTGCTGATGAAACTGTTGATTGGAAAACGTATACAAATAATGATTATGGCTTTAGTTTAACTTTTACTGACGCTTGGAAAGGATATAAATTAATGCCTGTTAATCTTCAAGGAACAGTTAAAACGCTTTATATCAATGTTCCTACAACAGATTTATTATATGCTTCGGATTCAGAAACGCACTTTGCCGGTTATACGGCTCCGTTTGCTGTTAGTGTAATTAATAAATATGAATGGCAAGATGATGAATTTTATGCTCGAGATTTTGGGTCAAAAGTGGGAGAAAACGAAGATTACATTTTCACTTCAAGTTCATGGCAAGCTTGTCCGACTGATTTATGCGAGAGTGAAATACCTAAATCTATAAGCATTGTAATTGATTCATTTACTGCTTTTGCAGTTAAATAAGTGCGTAGTTTTATCAATGTGAATTAGATATAAGGAATTTATAAAATTGAAAATTCATACTATTATATTTATTTAGGTGATTAATCTGCTGATCAATTCTTTAGCTTTTTCTATTGAAATATGGGCAGTATTGGCGATTTCTTCAATTGAGGCTGTTTTTATATTTTCAACAGATCCGAAATGTTGGAGAAGAGATATTCTTTTTTTAGGTCCGATACCTGATATTTCTTCAAGAGATGATTTCGGTTTTCGAAGCGACTTTTGAAAAGTAACAGCAAATCTATGAGCTTCATTTCTAATTCTTTGGAGTAAAAACAGGGTAGGCGAGAGAGTGGGAAGTATAATTGGTTCTTTTGAATTCGGAACAAAAATAAATTCAATTTTTTTTGCCATGGCGGCGATTGGAATATTTAAATCATATTTTTTAAGAATTGCTTTGCCGGCTGATAACTGACCCTTACCGCCATCAAGTAAAATAAGATCGGGGAGTGGCCAGAATTCTGATTTAGAATGGATTCCAGATCCGGATTGTCCTTCGGACTTCCGGTCTGGAATGACATTAGGATGGAGACTTCGCTTTGAGTCTGGAATGACAATGATAGATTGCTTTGTCGTTCGCCTGTTGGCGGATTCTTTGCGATGACAAAAAGAGGAACTCGCAATGACAGAGGAGGATCTTGAAAATCGTCGATCAAGAATCTCGCGCATCGAGGCAACATCATTTTGAATATTTACTTTTTTAATTTTAAACTTTCGATATTCTGATTTATCTGATTCGCCTTCTGTAAAAACTATCATAGATCCGACAATATTTGTGCTTCCTAAATTTGAAATATCAAAACATTCTATTCGGTGTGGAATAGATTTTAAATTTAATTCTTTTTTTAACTGATCAAGAGCTGACATATTTAATCTTTTTTCAGATTCGTTATTATCGCTTGAAAAGATAAAAGTGTCTGGTTGGTATTTTATTCTTTGAAGTATTGAAATTTGATCTCTTAAAATTTTTGCCAGTTCAAATTCTTCATTTTTTGAAGCAAGATTCATCTCACGCGATAAGTTGCGAATTGTTTTTTGAGATTTTGACGAGAGAAAATCAATTGCTCTTGCAACTTGTTTCGCATAAACTTCTTTTGATACTTTGCCTATGCAAGCATCTGTACATTTACCGATTAAATATCCTGAATATGGGCGATGATTGTGTTTAATGTGGCAGGTTCTGATGCCAAAAACTTGTTGCAAGACTCTGATTGTCTGGCGCATTGAAGAAGCGTTAGTATATGGACCAAAGTATTTTGCTCCATCACTTAATATTTTTCTGGCAATATGAATTCGAGGAAAATCTTCGTTGGTTAATTTAATGAGTGGGTAATTTTTATCATCTCTCATTTTAATGTTGTAATAGGGGTGATAGAGTTTGATTAAATTATTTTCAAGAATTAATGCTTCATTTGCTGACTTTGTTTTTATGAATTCGATATTATCGATTTGCTCTAGCATTGAAATATTTTTAAGCTCCGTTGGTTTTTGAAAATGGGATTTTATTCTATTTTTAATTGAAATTGCTTTTCCAACATAAATAATACGGTCGTTGGAATTTTTAAAAAGATAGACGCCGGTTTCATTTGGAAGCGATTTAATTATTTTTTTTATTTTATCTTTCATCAAACGATATAATAACACATTTATTAATATTTGAATATTCCACATCTATTAAAATAGTTATATGTGAACTATATTATAGATAAGTAAATATTTATTTAAGGAAGGGACAAAATATTCGGGCCTTGGTTTTAGTTAAGTTTTGCTAATTCTATTTTTGGTTATATTTATGATAAAACGAATAAAGCTTATTATTTTTTCCGGGCTGTTTGCGATATTATCACTTCAATTGATAATTTTTCAGGGTCTTTTTAAATACAATGCGAACACTAATGACAAGCTTTCTGTTACGCCGACTGAAATATCCTCTATTTTATTAGCTCCCGATCAAATTAAAGTAAAATGGTCATTTAATTCATCTGACGAATTGGGTTTTAAGGTCGAAAGATCTTTATCATATGAGGATGATTTTGTTGAAATTGCAAGAACCGGTCCTAATATTACTTCATATATTGACAGCGGGATTGATCCAGAAAAAATGTATTATTATCGGGTTAAGGCATATAATCTCGCAGGAGATACTGACTATTCGATCCTTACTTCTCCACCAAAAGAAGTTAATTATGATTTTATGGCTGGTATTGGAGACATGAAAGAAAGCACCCATATTCATGGTAGCAGTTATTTTAATAGTAACGATGTAGTTGGTCCTTCGGTAGATGATCAAGTGGCTAATGGTTGGCGTAGACATACTAATATGGCTACTATTCCTAAAATTAATTCTATATTTAGAATCGATCAAGAGGGTGGGTTTAATAGTCAGTATATGGGTGTTTTGGGAACTAAAAGTAATGATGCCGATATTTCAATAAGCAATGAAATAAATGTTTCGAATATAGATTTACAACAAGGAGATATTTTAAGATTTGAATTTGATTATGTTAAGTTTAGCGGGTATGAAGATTTGCCTAATGGAAGCAGCGTGCAGTATGGAATTAGACTCTATGGTCAGGCAGGCGAAAGTACTAATCCAGCTTTAAATTATGTAAATATGTTTTTTATTCAAAAGGATAATATTGATCCTACGAGTCAAGGACCGTTATATGTTGAAGGAACAGTTGTTAGAGACCTTAATATTGAAGGAATATCATATCCAAATTATCCAATTTTACATCTTTATAGTTCTTTTAGGATGTTTGTTGACGGCGATATCGGTACAGCACAACCAGGAGTTAATTTCAGTGGAGCACATATTTTTATTAAAAAGAAAGATCAATCAAGCTTTCAAAAAATTATTGTTCCAGCGCCTCATAATCGTAATGTGCAAACAGGTTTAGTATTTTATAGTCCTGCAAGGTATAATATTTACGATGTGGCATCAAATTTTGATTGGGTTTCAACAGATTATTTGTTTGATGATGAGGTTTCTAAATTGAAATATTATAATCCAAATGTTAAAGTATATTTTTATATGGCAGCAGCGGCTATGGCAGATTATCGTGATGAAAATTTCAATGACTGGACAAATCCTGGTACTGAATTTCAATGGGCGCTTGATAATCATCCGGAGTGGTTTTATAGTCGTTATCGTGATCCTGTTAATAAAATTGGCGATATGATTCCTTTGGTCAACGGTGAAGATCCAAGAAAAAAAGAGTATAAAAGATATTTTAATGAGGAGGATTATGCGGAGTACTTAGCCACAGGTGATGAATCAAAGCAAATTCCATATTTTTTTGATATTCAGTACCCGCAAATATATTCAGTCAACCCATCTATTCCTTCCTACCAAGATTATTATTATAATTCAGTTGTAAAAGCACAGAATTTTTATAATTTTGATGGTGTTTTTGTTGATACGCTAGGAGCAACAGGGTCATGGAGTGTAGCAAATCCCTCTCAAGATCTGCAGAAGTTAGTTTTGCCGGATCAAATTCAAAAATTTCAAGAAAATGTTTTCCCGAGATTAAGAGAAGCAGGCATTACAACCATTCAAAATAATTGTTCTATGCATTATTCTACATATGGATACGGTGGTATAACTGCCCTTAACCCATATTGGAAAAAAGATAGTTTATCGGTGGAAAATTTATTACTTGAAAATACACCAACAATTGATTTGACTACTTTTGTTAACAATTATTATGGCGGTAGTTCACCAATAGCACTATTTGATGATAATAACCCCGATATGACGGCAGATTTCTTTTTTCAGGAACGGGCTTTTTTTGGGGGTTATGATCGAAATTATTATAGTACTTCAGAATGGTTAAATGCTTTAACTGATATGGATTTAGCGAGTGAATGGAACGCAAATTTGTCAGATGATAAAAAGAAAAAAATCTTTCAGTTGGTTCATGGAGTAGATAATGCCGAAAATCCAGCTTTAGGAATTAATGGATGGGCACAGTTTGGGCTGACTTCTTATTTATTGGGATCAAGCGATTATTCGTGGTTAGGAATTGATAAGGTTGGATCTTATGAACAAATATTTTCATTTTATTCTTTAACCTCGAAGCTTGGTGATCCGGTTTCGCGTCGTGTGGATTTAAAATCTGATACTGATCATTCGCTTCAATCAAGAAGATTTTCAGGTGGTCTTGTGGTTGTAAATGGGGATAGTAATATAGCTCAAAAATATATTCTTAGCAAAGAGATGTTGGATGAAACAAACAGTGTTATTAGCGGTGAAATTACATTGCTTCCTCATACTGGTCGTATTTTTTATGATTTTCCTATTACAACTGCAAATTATAATCAAAATTATCAATCAAAAAACGGTTTTTTTAATAAAGAAGTAAAAGTAAATTTGTCGACTTCTGAAACAGTTCATGATAATTTGGTAACATATTATCGTATTGATGATGATGTTCAGAAAATATATAGTGGAGAAATTGTGATTCCGGAAGGCAGCCACACTCTTTATTATTGGTCGGAAGATACAGGTCCTGATTCGTCATCAGTTGAAGAAGAAAAATCGATTGATTTTAAAATTGACCTGACGGCGCCTCCTGTAGCTGTTCCTAAAAGTCCATTGTATACATTTAAAAATATTTTAACCTTAAAATTAGATAAAAATATAGATATTACTCAAATGTTTGTCAATGATTCTGAAATTATCTATAACTCTTCCGGACAATATTGGCATATGGATCAGCAATTAAATGTTGGTGAGACAAAAACTTTAATTATTAAAACAATGGATTTGGCAGGAAACAATTCAAATTCTGCGTTAGTAGTTACTCGAAGAAGAATAGGTGATGCAGTATCGAATTTACAAGCAGGTATCGACAAGGTTAATATTTATGATTTTAGTGCTCTTCTATCTTTTTGGGGAACAAATAATTATTCCACTGATTTTAATGGGGATGGTACAACAGATATTTACGATTTTTCAGATATGTTGTTAAATTGGACGAATTAATAGTGTATAATAAAAATATATTTATTAGTGGGGAAAAATGAAAAAAATTGTTAGTTTAGTTATTGGAATAATATTTTTTAGCTCATTTAATATAGCTTATGCAGCTAATGTAAGTTTATCAATTTCCGGAGCAGGAAGTCATGATAATGGAACTGAATTTGATGTTTCAATAAATGTTGGAGCAAATGGTAATAATGTTTGTGCTGTTAGAGCAAATCTTAATTATCCATCAAATTTATTAGATGTAGTAAGCGTTGTAAAAGCAGGTCCATCAAGTGCATACTTAGAAATTGACAACGATACAACTACAGCGGGAGTGGTCAAATATCTTGGTGGTTTTATGAATTGTACTACTAGTGATAAGCCGTTGTATATTGTAAAATTTAGAGCAAAAGCTGCTGGCAGTGGGCAATTTTCATTTGGTGAGACCCAAGTAGTGGGAGGATCAGGTGAAAATACTGTTGCTTTAGGTTTTTCTAAATCAACATCAGATATAAATATTAATCAGGTCAATAGTAGTGTTAGTTCAAGCGCTGATAGTAGCGGCGACGGTAGTGCTAGTAGTAGTTCTTCTGCATCAGGAGATAGTAGCAGCTCGTCATCTGATAGTAGCTCCAGCAGTACTGATTCGAGTAATACTTCAGGCAGCTCGGCTTCAACTGATAGTAATTCTAGAGCGAGAAATTCAAATACCAACAATCAAAATTCTAATACTACTCCAGTGATTGTAGCTGTTAATCCATATTTAAAAACAGTTGTTTTTTCTAGTGATGCCTCTTTTGATACGGAGAACAAAAAAGTCAAAGGATTTACTTTTTCTGGTACGGCGGAACCAGATAGTAAAGTATATATTACAATAATGAGCTTTCCGATTTTAGCTGAAGCGCAAACAAATTCAAGCGGCGTTTGGTCCTTTAGTATTACGAATTGGCTTGAAGATGGCGATCACACTTTGACTGCTTATTCTGAAAAAAACGGAATAAAATCAGCGGAAATTAAAGTTGGTTTTACTTTTCAAAGTGCCGATAAAAATAGTTTAAAAATAATTTCTGCTTCCGTAGTAAATAAAAATAGTAATTCAAACAATAATTATAATACAAATACAAATTCTACCGCTAGCGCGGAAACAAATGCTACTAAAAGTAATTTTTGGACTATTTTAATGTATATCACTCTTGCAATCGTTGCGGTGATTGTTGTTTTTCTTGTTTTAATTATTAGGCGAAATAAAAATAATAATTCTATAAATCCAACTGCCGATATAAATAATAATCCAGTAATTAATCCAAATCCGGTAAATAATGTTGAATCTATGCAACCCGAAAATCAGATTTCTGAAGAAAAAGTTTCAACTGAAGTGTATTCAGCTCCTTCAGTAATTAGCGAGCCTGTTGAAACTGGCAATACTAATCAAACAAATCAACAAAGTGAAGAGCCAGCAATAATTACTCCGTCTCAAGCTGAAGATGTGACCAAAGATACTAAAAATTAAGAACTTCTCTTAAATATTGTCCGGTAAATGATTTTTCAACGCCTGCGATATTTTCTGGCGTGCCGGTAGCAACAATTTTACCGCCCTTGTCTCCTCCTTCGGGTCCAAGATCAATTATAAAATCCGCTGATTTTATAACATCTAAATTGTGTTCAATTACTAAAATTGAATTTCCTGCGTCAACTAAACGATTTAAAACTAAAAGTAGTTTATTAATATCATCAAAATGAAGTCCTGTTGTTGGCTCGTCAAGGATGTAAAAAGTGTTTCCTGTTGCGGGCTTGGCAAGCTCCGAGGCAAGTTTGATTCTTTGAGCCTCACCTCCGGAAAGAGTTGTTGCAGATTGTCCTAGCTTGATATATCCAAGCCCCACATCCATTAATGTTTGTAATTTATCGGCTATTTTTTTAATTGGTGAGAAAAATTTTAAAGCTTCTTCAACAGTCATATTTAAAACATCAGAAATATTTTTTCCTTTATATTTTACTTCTAGTGTTTCGTGGTTATATCTTGAGCCGTTGCATACTTCACATGGAACATAAACATCCGGCAGGAAATGCATTTCAATTTTGATCAAACCGTCGCCATTACAATTTTCGCATCTTCCTCCTGTAACATTAAATGAAAATCTTCCCGGTCTATAACCCCTTTCGCGCGCTTCTTTTGTCATGGAAAAAATTTCACGAATAATGTCAAAAGTTTTTGTGTAGGTGGCAGGATTTGAACGCGGAGTTCGTCCAATAGGTGATTGGTCGATAATTAGTATTTTGTCAATTTTTTCTGCACCAATGATATCTTTATGTTCGCCCGGTTTTTCAAGATGGCGCATGATTTTGAATGCAAGGCCTTTATATAATATGTCATTGATTAAAGTTGATTTTCCTGACCCGGAAACTCCTGTAACGCAAGTAAATACGCCAAGCGGAATAAATGAATTAATGTTTTTTAAATTGTGTTCGCGCGCTCCTCTTATTTCTATAAAATCTTTTGGCGCTCGTCTTTTTTTAGGAACAATAATTTTTTTCTCGCCTCTTAAATATTGACCGGTAAATGATTCCGGACTTTCTAAAATTTCATTAAGTGAGCCTGAAGCAACTACATTTCCACCGTGTTCGCCTGCTCCCGGTCCAATATCGACAATGTAATCAGCGGTTCTAATTGTTTCTTCGTCATGCTCAACAACAATAACTGTGTTTCCCAGTTCGCGCAAATATTTTAATGTATTGATCAATTTTAAATTGTCTCTTTGATGTAAACCGATTGACGGTTCGTCTAAAATATATAACACGCCCATAAGTTTACTGCCTAGTTGAGAAGCAAGTCTGATTCTTTGAGCTTCACCGCCGGCAAGTGTCAGTCCCATTCTGTCTAAAGATAAATAGTCTAAACCAACATTCATTAAAAATTCTAATCTGTTCATAATTTCTTTTAGGACTTGACCAATTATGGTTTTTTCTCGATCGGTTAATGGTAAATTATGAAAAAAATCATATGCATCTTTAACTGATTTTGAAGTAAGTTCAGAAATATTTATTCCGTTTACTTTTATTGATAATGATTCTTTTTTTAGTCTTGCGCCTTGGCAGTCCGGACAATTATTGACTGAAAAATATTTTTCAATTTCTAATCTTACGGCGTCTGATTCAGTTTGTTTGTATCTATCTTCAAGCATTCTGACAATGCCTTTCCAATTCAGATTAAAGACATGCGAACCTGTTGCTGTGCGATGATGTATTTTAATTTTTTCATTTGATCCGTTTAATATTATGTCGAACTGTTCTTTTTTCAAATCTTTAATTCTAACATTTGTTGGAATTTGATGATGTTCGCAAACTGCTTTTAATATTGCAGTTAAATATCCATTTTTATTAAAACTCCAAGGTACTATTCCTCCTTGATCAATGGTTTTATTGTGATCCGGCATGATTAAATCAGCGTCAATTTCTCTTTTTACTCCAAGCCCTTGGCAAGTAGGGCAGGCACCAAAAGGGGAATTGAAGGAAAAGAGTCGAGGTGAAATTTCAGAATAAGAAAACCCGCAGGTTGGACAGGAAAGTTCTTCAGAAAAAGTAAAATCTTCGCCTGTTTCAAGGTTGTGAATTATGACAAGATGATCTGACAAATGAAGAGCTTGTTCAATTGATTCAGCCAATATTTTTCTATTTTCTAAATTTACAGTTGTTTCTGTAATTACGGCGTCAATATTTTGAGTTTTATATCTTCCAAGCTCAATTTTTTGATTTAAATCAACAAATTTACCGTTAATTCTAACCCTTAAATATCCATCTTGATATAGGTCGTTTAAGAGTTGGTGATATTCACCTTTTCTTCCGATAACAATTGGAGATAGAATTATTATTTTCTTATTATTTAATAGATCGGCAACGAAATCTATAATTTGATCAATGGTTTGTTTTACAATCGGAGTATTGTCGTTTGGGCAAAACGGTTTTCCAACTCTGGCGTAAAAAACTCTTAAATAATCATATATTTCTGTAATGGTTCCGACAGTTGAGCGGGGGTTATGGCTGGCTGATTTTTGGTCAATTGAAATTGCAGGGGAAAGTCCATCGATTAAATCTACATCCGGTTTGTCCATTGTTCCTAGAAATTGCCTAGCATAAGAGGAGAGAGATTCTATATATCTTCTTTGTCCTTCGGCGTAAATGGTATCAAAGGCAAGCGATGATTTGCCCGAACCGGATATACCGGTAATAACAACAAGCTTGTTGCGTGGTATATCAAGATTAATATTTTTTAAATTGTGGGTTTTTGCACCGCGAATTATAATTTTATTTTCCATTTTAAAACTTAAATTTTCTTAATTCTTTGATTTCATCTCTGATTCTTGCTGCTGTTTCAAATTCCAAATGTTTGGCAGCTTCTCTCATGGCAATTGTTTTCTGTTTAATAATTTCCGGTACTTGCTCTAGATCTAAAACTAAATCTTCTGCTTTTTCTGCAATTTCTTCGTTTTTTTCATAAATTGAATATATTTCTTTTTTAATTGTTTGAGGTGTGATGTTGTGATCGGTATTATATTTTTGTTGGACTTTTCTTCTTTTTTCCGTGACTGAAATTGCTTTTTTCATTGAATCTGTGATTGTATCTCCATATAATATCACTCTTCCGGCTGAATTTCTAGCTGCTCGGCCAATTGTTTGAATAAGTGATCTTTCTGATCTTAAAAATCCTTCTTTATCTGCATCTAGAATTGCAACAAGTGAAACTTCGGGCAAATCTAGCCCTTCTCTTAAAAGATTAATTCCGACCAAGACATCAAATTCGCCTTTTCTAAGTCCGGCTAAGATTTCAAGTCTTTCGAGTGTATCTACTTCGGAGTGAATATATCTTGTTTTTACTCCTGCTTCGGTTAAAAATTCAGCAATATCTTCAGACAAGGATTTTGTAAGTGTGGTTACTAAAATTCTTTCTTTTTTAACCTGTCTTAATCTAATTTCATGCAAGATATCATCGATTTGATTTTTTGTTGGACGAACTTCAATTTCAGGATCAACAAGACCGGTTGGACGAATGACTTGTTCCACAATTTGAGTTGAGTTTTCCTCTTCAAAATGACTTGGTGTGGCTGATGTAAAAATTGCTTGAGAAACTTTTTTTTCAAATTCGTCAAATTTTAAAGGTCTATTATCAAGGGCTGATGGAAGTCTAAATCCATGTTCAACTAAAACTTCTTTTCTGGCGCGATCACCATTATGCATTCCGTTGATTTGAGGTATGGTAATGTGTGATTCATCGATTATGGTTAAAAAATCTGCAGGCCCGCCTTCAGTCGAGGCAGGAAAATAATCAAGTAAAGTTGCAGGAGGAGATCCGGCTGGACGATCTGACAAAATTCTTGAATAATTTTCAATACCATTACAATAACCAATATTTTCAAGCATTTCCATATCAAATTTTGTGCGCTGCTCCAGTCTTTGAGCTTCGAGCAATTTATTATGTGATTTTAAATCTTTAAGCCTTGATTCTAATTCAGATTTTATTTCATTTAATGCTTTTTTGAGTTTTTGCGGTGAGATTAAAAAATGTTTTGCTGGGAAAATTGTAATATATCCAATATTTTCTGATTGTCGTCTTGAAATCGGATCAACTTCAAAAATATTAATTATTTTATTTCCCTGAAGTTCTACGCGAACAATTACATTTGCGTTAACCGGCATAATTTCAATTACTTCTCCTTTAGCTTTGAATGTTCCGCGTGTCAAATTTACATCGTTTCTCACAAAAAGCATTTCTATCAATTTTTTAATAATTTCATCTCGTGAAATTTTTTGAGCTGTGTAAATATTTAAAACCGTTTGTTTATATTCAATAGGGGATCCAAGACCATAAATGCAAGAAACGGAGGCAATTATAATTACGTCTTTGCGAGAAAGTAATGCTGAAGTGGCAGCATGTCGAAGTCTTTCAATTTCGTCATTTATTGTTGCTTCTTTCTCAATATAAGTGTCGGTTGTGGGTAAATATGCTTCCGGCTGATAGTAATCATAGTATGAAACAAAATATTCTACGGCATTTTTTGGAAAAAATTCGCGATATTCAGCGCAAAGTTGAGCCGCTAGAGTTTTATTTGGAGCAATTACAAGTGTTGGCTTTTGAATTTGGGCAATAATATTTGCAGCAGTGAATGTTTTTCCTGATCCGGTTACACCTAAAAGAGTCTGGTATTTTTGTTTTTCTTTGAGCCCTTTAACCAGCTTTTTTATTGCTTGTATTTGATCGCCTTTTGGCAAATATTTTTGTGATAATTCAAATTTCATTGCGGGTATATAATAACCTATTTTGATACTTTTTGAAAGGTCAAACTATTTAATTTAGTTTTTTTAATTGAAAATATTTGGTTTAGGATTATAATAGAATTAAGCAAATAATAAGGAGGCTCTAATGTATATGTCGAAAAGAAAAACATTTAATGTGGCTGTTTATTCAATTGGGTTATTATTTCTTTTGGGGGCGATTTCATTTTCCTCATATAATTTATTCTACAAAGCAGATGAACTTCCTTCTGCAAATTTGGCTCTAACTACTTCAAGCGCGGGTGGACAGGTTTCCAATAATGCTAATTTTAATTTATATGTCAATTTTATCCCCAGTGGAAATACAATTTGTGCTATTAGTTTCACAATAAATTATCCAACTGATACTATTCAATTAGCAGGTGAACCGGTTCTTGGAGAAGTATACGATTTGGCAGTAGAGGCAGATACTAGCGTCCCCGGTATTATTAATTACGCCCTTGGAGTAAAAGGATGCAGCACTAGCAGCGCTCAACTTTTAACGGTTCCGTTAAAAGCGATTTCGCTTGGAACAGCAAATATTACAATATCAAGCTCCGAAGCGGTTACTGATATTGATGGTCAAGTTGTGCCGTTTTCCAACGTGCCGACGGTTATTAATATTATTCCTTTGGCTAAGCCGGTAGTAACAACATCCAAAACTTTTACTTACAAGTCTACTTTGTCATTAGCCGGTACTAAATCAGCTGAATTAACCAAGATAGTGATCGGTGGAGTTACAACAGATGTTTCCGCTATTGCAACAACTTGGGCTGTATCTGTTAATTTAACGATTGGAAATAATAATTTATCAGTTGTTGGAAAGGATAACTTAAATAATTTAAGCGACGCGGCAAGTTATAGTATTGTCAGAAGAAAAATGGCTGATGCGGATAATGATGGTTTTGTTAATATTAATGATTTTGGATCATTGATGTTAAATTGGAAAAAAACAGGAGCTGACAATGTTGCTGATTTCAACGAAGATTTAACAGTTGATATTAAAGATTTTGGTAATTTGATGCTAAATTGGAATAAATAGTTTTATTTAGACCATCTATCTTCGATTCTAGCGATAAAATATGGTAGATCGTTATCAATATGCATTCGGCCTAAAATAAATAAATCATTTTTATTATGATCAATTTCTTTATTGACCGAGGACGCGGATTGATATCCAAATTCAGAAACTTTTGCGATCGCTCGCGCTCCCATGCTGCCGCCGGGATAAGCATAATTTTTAATTTTGATTTCTAGCTTTTCTTCTAGGATTTTTTTAGATTCAGAAAGTTCGTAATTAATTTCGTCATCTGTGGCTGCATTCATGTCGCGGTGAGTCATGTTGTGCGATCCGATTATCATGCCGTATTTTGCCATTTCTAGGGCATTGTTCCAGCTCATATAATCGCTGCCTGTACCGACTGATCCTTTGTCTAACCACGAGGGAACCATAAAAAATGTTGCATTGTAATGATATTGTTTTAAAATAGGAAAAGCGTTTTGATATTGCCCGATTGTCCCATCGTCAAAAGTAATAACAATTGATTTGTCCGTTGGTTTATTTTTCCCTGTTGTTAAATAATTTACTAAAGCGTCAAGACTAATTACGCGATAATTATTTAAAGCTAGCCATCGCATTTGAAGTTCGAATTTTTCAGGGGAGACATAGTAGGATGTCTCTTCGCCTTCTTTTGGGGTGCCGATTTTATGATAAAGAAGAATCGGGACTCTAATGGACCCTTTTTCTATTGGTTTGACTGGTAGTGTGCTCAAATATTCTTGGTCTTTTTTTTCCTCATCTGTAAATTCAATTGTTTTTTCTGTAATATCTGGTGCTTGCCAAGAAGTATCTTCATTATTTATTATATTTTGATCTGATTTTATTCGAGCATTTCTGATAAATCCAAAAAAACAAATTCCGATGAATATTATTATAATAATTAAAAAAACGCTTTTTGTTGCTTTCATTTATTATATTATAACTTATTTGGAACTTAAGCTAAATGGTCCTAATGGATAAAATCATAATGATATTTTAGAATTAATGAAATATTATAGGGTTGTAATAAAAGAAATTGAAAGGGGGTGATAATATGTTTTGGTTATATGCATTAATAGCAGGTTTAATTGTTGGGTGGATTGTGAGTGCGGCAACAAAAGAAACAAGAGGTCAGAGTATTTTTGGATATATACTTATGGGAGCTGTAGGGGGGTTGGTTGGAAACTGGTTTTTTGCAGATTTACTTAAAATTGGAGTTCATTCAAGTGTTGCATTAAGAGATGTTTTGGCAATAGCTTGGGGAGGAATTGGATCGTTGGTTTTTGTTGCGGTAATCAGCGCAATCTGGCCGGAAAAGTATGTGTCTGATCGTGAAGAAAAATTTGGACGAGGTTATGCTCATGAATATAGAGATCATGAAAAAGATAAAGATAAGGATGAATAATATGGCAAGTCCGTCTACCGGGGATGATAGACGGACCTAGAATTTGAGGGTTGGGTGGGTGATTGTGATAATCTCCGGTTTAGGAGAGCTTTTCCTGTTCTTAGGAGGTCGTATCTTGTCGTTCGGAGAAGTTCCAATTGCATCCCGATCCAGTATCTGATGCTGTCTGATCTTAGTATCCTGTATTGAGACTAAGCGTGCTCCTTTCTTGGAAACTGTGATATTTCGGAAGTTGTTGGTTGCGTATTCTCTGTAGGACATGCCATTATACATGGATCCAAGATCAAGTGTGGGATGAGGTACTGCTAGATCATAACACATTGAACCTCGAGAATGGTTCTCTTTGTTGGGCGGAACATGGCATTGACAAAGTTCATAGCTTGGGCAAACCAAAGCGCAGTGCCTTTCGGCTGCTAAAGCGCTTGTTTTGGGTCGCCATTGACAGAGTCCGTTTCCAATATGCCATGCACCTTGGTTGGAGTCGTAGCAGGACAATCCTGCATTATGGCAAGCAAGCGATAGATCTTCCGATAAGTCTTCGCTTATACCGTCTCTTTTGTCATAAGTGAAGCTTTTGATCATACCAAATTGGTAGACCAACCTCATGATCCAGATATCCACACAATAGAACGGTATTTGACGGAAGAATTCCCACTCCCTATCGTTGCCTTTCCATTGGATATCTTGAAGCCAGAGCAAGATTAGTTGAGCGATCTTGTGCTTCATCCCAACAGGTTTATCACGATGCTTGCCAGCGAGCGTCATTACCTTGATCAATCGGTCTCTGTTTTCCATCGGACTCTGATCAAGATTGAGATTCCGAAGAATCAAAATCCTAGGATCACCATCGTATTTCTCAAGGAGCTTAAGAGTGTTTCGCCACCAGTTGATTCTCTTTGGATCAGTGTGAGCAAAGGGAATGATTGGGGTTAGAATTCTCCGCAGCTCGTCTTGATAACTCTCTGCCAGTCCAGTTGCAGGATTGAGTACTTCAGGGTGATCCAGACATACTGTGCTGCATTGGCTGATAGCTTTTTCAGCTGTTTTGCCAGATCTGTTGTTCCAGCCGACAAAGAAGAGATACATGGCATGCATTAGGCTGCCATATTCTATTTCTTTGGGTTGATGGCGAATTTCCGGGGGGTGCATATTGGCAAAACCATAAGTACGGTTTTCCCATGCATCTGCCCAGCTTTTGCATACAACTGCTGCAGTATCGCAGTCAAACTCGTACTTTTTGATTCTGGCCACTTGTGGCACCCTCCTTTCAGATTGATCAGAATTCAAAAGAGAGCGTTCCTTGCTCCCTCATTTTCAATATAGATTATTTGTAAAAATAAGGCAAATGCAAAGGGGCAGCTATATTTCAAGCTACCCCGAGTTAGTCTGGCCTGTGCCAGCCAATACTGCTGGTTGTGATTCTTCAGCAGTCAGTTCGTCGATAGCGTCAAGTAGACGCCGAGTTTGTCGAGTCAGTCGTTTGACTTTCTTAGGATCAAGACTGATCAGGTGTCGCGCGAGTTTGGCTAGATGTGGTAGACCAATTCCCTCGAGACTATTGATTACCATTTGGACTTGGCCAAGACATGAGTCAAGATGATCTAGTACTTTACCAAGTCTCTTACGGTTTTCAGGGTCGGTCATAGGTGAATCAGCTGTTGATAATAGGTGTTGTTCGCAGAGCCACTTCATTCCTTCGAATGTTAGTATAATGCCCTGCAAGCCATCGCCTGTCAAGCTCTTGATAGCATTGCGAAATGCCTTTTCAGTATCAGCTTGGACAGAATAATCCATTGCTGCAGCTAAGTCCATTTGGACTAGACTGGCGATTCTTTCAGTGATGCGTCTGCGGTACTTTGGAATCGACAATCGTGGCCCTTGGCTTATGACATAACGCAATTCAGTTTCTAGCGTTTTTTCGCCGAACTTATGATCTGCCAATCGAGCCATCTCTATGGCAAAACCATACTTCATCTTGCTGTTTTCAACAGCTTTGCGCAAACGATCCGGCAAGCCGCAGAACTTGATCATGCGACTGACTTTGTTAGGGGAGCAACCAAGTTCTTTGGCCAATTTGGCATACGAGAATTGCGCATCTCTCTTGCGGTACATCTTAAGCATTGATTCGACAAAGTATGCCTCCTCATGTGCCGGTACTGTACCGTGGATGTTTTCGGAGACTTGAATGCATCTGGCGTAGAAAGGATCAGGATTGACATAGATGTCGCACCACCTGATTGCGCTTTTTGGAAACTGTATCTCAAAGCAGTGGCATTCAGATGATTCTTCTCCATCAACCTTGCAACGCGAGCATCCTTTTTCACGGAGTTCGATCATTGCTCGAATTCTACATTCTCCTGCGATCAAGACATAGTATTTGCCTTTTCGCGCGTAGGATTTGTAGTCATCAAACTCGAGGGTTGCTCCATGAAGGTCTGCCGAGAAAAGCAAATACTCGATGAACTTTGCTTTGCTGGTAAAAACAGCCAGCTTAATGTTGGTCAAAAGTCCCATTCGGCCGATATTCTCAGCCAAGTCAGTGATCTTGAGGGGATCAAAGGTGTGCCTTTCCTGTGGTAAGATAATCACATCTTCGATCGGGATTTCTCGACTTCGCATGAGCGATTCGAACTGTAGTCTCTCAACAACATTGTTTTCTGGTCCAGACTTTGTCATTTCATCACCCCCTTTTGTCCAGACTAATTTAATCATTAAAATAAATACGAGACTTGTCAAATGGTACATGTTAATAAATATGTGGAAAAGTATATATTAAAAAGGTTAAGGCAGGCGCAAGCGCCTGCCTAATAAGTCAATATTCAGTTTTGGGTCAATCCGCTATTTGCGGAGGATGATCTTGTCTCGATGAGCACCGTTGGTCACGATGACGATCGGAACTCCGAGAAGCTGCTCGATGTGATCGATGTAGCTGCGTGCTGCTTCGGGAAGTTCATCCATGCTTGTTGCTCCTGTGATGTCTTCCTTCCAGCCGGGTAATGTCTCGTATTCTGGTTCGACTTTGCCTAGCAGATCCGTGGTCGGGTAGCTGGCAAGGATCGAATCCCGGTACTTGTAAGCGATGCAGATCTTGATCTCATCAAGCTGACTCAAGATATCAAGCTTGGTCATGATGAGACTGGTGAATCCGCCAACCATCATAGCGTACTTGAGCGCTACGATATCGAGCCATCCGCATCTTCGTTTCCTGCCGGTAGTAGCGCCGTACTCGTTGCCAGATGTTCGGAGTTGTTCGCCGATCTGGTCTCGCAATTCGGTGGGAAAAGGACCAGCACCAACAGCAGTGGTGTATGCTTTCATAACTCCGTAGATCTCGATGATTTCGAGCGGTGAAATTCCGGCTCCTGCAATAATACCAGCAGGGCTAGGGCAGGAGCTGGTAACGAATGGATAGGCACCTTCATTGAGATCCCGCATAAGGCCAAGTTGTCCTTCGAGCAAGATCTGCTTGCTGCCAGATACTGCAGTGTGGATCAGCTCAATTGGATTCATGACATGTGGAGCAATGAATCGACATGCTCCTTCAATCTCATCCATGATCTGACTCAAGCTAAGCCCACTGTGACCATAGAGCGAGAGTCGATCATTGATCCATTCAAGTTCTTGGCTTATGTGGTTGCTAAATTGCCCAAGGTCAAGGACCTCCTCGACTCGGAATCCGCTCCTGTTTGCCTTGTCGGCATAGCACCACGCAATGCCTTGATGGGTCGATCCAATCTCTTTGCCATTGCCCATGCGCCGCTTTTCATCTAGCATGTCGAAAAGGACGTGATAGGGCATGACGAGATGGGCAAGTGGGGAAATGATGAGCTTGCTGGTGTTGATTCCTACTTTCTGCAACTCTCTGATTTCAGTTTCAACACCAACCGGATTGACGACGCAACCATTTCCGATGATGCAGGTGGTCTCGGGGTTGAATATCCCAGATGGGATAGCATGCAATTTGAAGACTCGGCCGTCGCGTTCAACAGTGTGGCCGGCATTGGCTCCACCTTGACCACGAATAACCATATCAGCTTCAGTGGCAAGATAATCAACCACTTTGCCTTTGCCTTCATCTCCCCATTGTGTTCCGGCTACGATATCGACCATAGTAGAATTATCCTCTCTTGTGAAGTAGTGTAAGGCAATCGGTTGCTTATCTTCACAACCATAAGAATAGTACAATTTAATAAATAAAAAATCAATCTATTTTAAAAAATATTTTAGAACTGTGTCAATTATTGTTTAGTCGTTTAGGCCGTCTTTTAGTTTTATTCGGTTTTTGCAGGCATCAGCAACTTCGGTATTGTGAGTAACAATTAAAAATGTTTGGTTGTTTTCTTTGTTTAATTTTTTAAGCATCTCAATAATTTCAAGTGAAGTTTTGCTATCAAGCTCGCCTGTTGGTTCGTCTGCTAAAATGACAGCAGGATTATTCATCAATGCACGAGCAATGGCAACTCGTTGTTGTTGTCCGCCGGATAGTTCATTTGGCTTGTGGTTAATTCTATCTGTAAGTCCAACCAATGTAAGCAGTTCTTTTGCTCGCTCTTTTCTGACTTTTGCCTTCATGCCGCCATATTTTCCAGCTAGCATCACATTTTCAATAGCTGTCAAAGAGGGAATTAGATTAAATCCTTGAAAAATAAAACCAATTTTTTTTGCTCTGATTTTGTGAGCTTTTTTTTCATTGATTTTACTCATATCATCACCATCAATGATCAAAGTGCCTTCATTTGGTTTATCAAGGAGCCCAAGGATGTGCATCAATGTTGATTTTCCACAGCCTGATGGCCCGACAATAGCAGAAAAATCTCCTTCATTTACTTCAAGATCAATTCCTTTTAATGCCTCGACAATATTTGTTTTAGACATTTTATATGTCTTTTTTAAACCAGTTGCTTTAATAATTGTTTTATTTCCACCCAAGGCGGACTTTATTTCATTTTGCATATTTATCCTTTATGTTGTCATCCTGAACTTGATTCAGGATCTAATTATTATTTATATAGATTCCGGATCAAGTCCGGAATGACATTTGAACTATAATTCTCTAATTGCGTCAACAACTTTCATTTTTGAAGCTCGTATAGCAGGAATAATTCCGGCGATTATTCCTATTACAAATGAAAATACTACGACTCCAGCAAGGAAATTTGGTGAAAGTAAAAATATTTCCGCACCTTTGCTTGCCATTTTTGAATTGATTATTATAATTGCTAGAGCTCCTAGCCCCATGCCAAGCAATCCTCCAAAAAAGCTGATAACTCCTGCTTCAAGAGTGTATTCTAGAGCAATTGATCTACCTGAAGCGCCAAGAGCTTTTTTGATTCCGATTTCTTTTGTTCTTTCTGAAATTGACATAACCATCGTGTTTGTTATTGAAAATATTCCTACGATCAAGGCTAGCATGGCCGCGCCATAAATAATTGCATTCATTGTGGCTGATGCTTTATCAATTTGTTCTCCCATTTTTTTTGGAGATAAGACCACAACTTGGTCTTTAAATTGGTTTTTTATTTTTGCTACTATTACTTCCGGGTCGGCGCCATTTTTCCATGAAACTGCTCCCATTGTTGAAACATCCTCAACATTAAATGTTTTTGCTTGGATTATTTGATTTCTGGTTTCGGGTGAAAGTTTTGCTAATTCAACATCTGAAATATTTGATGCTTCAGCAGCACGGTCTTTTAACGATTTTAAAAATGGATTTGAATCAATATACATTTCTCGTGCAACCGGTAATTTCATAAAGACATAACTATCCGGACCAGTCATGGTTTTATCGAGTATGCCAACAACATTAAATTCTTTTTCTCGAATTTTAACTTTATCATTCACTTTCCAATTTTTGTCTAATGCAACTGTTGAGCCGATCGAAATGTCATTATCTGCGCTATCTTTATTTATTAGTTTTCCTTCTTTCATATCCAGCGTTTCCCAGTTTTTGTTTTTAAAATTAGAACTGGTGTCAAGCGAGTTGATTGTTGGAGGTGTGCTCATGCTAATTGAAACTGGTTCATCCGGATTTGGTTCATTAACGGCTAAACTGACCGATCCTTCAACAGCTTCAATTCCATCAATTTTAGCGATATTATTTAATGTATCAACAGGCAACATTCCGCTCATTTGGCCGGTAGCAAAGTCGGTTCCTTTTGGCATAATCGTAATCTGACCGGTAATGTATTTTTTGCCGCCATCAATCATTTTATTTAATTTAAGCGCCATTGACCCCATTACTGTAAATGCAAAAATTCCAACAACAATTCCGACTATTGTTAAAAATGTGCGAAACTTTCGTCGCCACATATTTCGCAAAATTTCTATCATCTTACTCCTTATATTTATTTTTATCTTTATTGATTATAACAAAAAAATAGATATCAAACAATATTTTTATTAAATAATGATATAATATAAATATATTTATTTTATTTGCCGTTTGGCAAAATGGAGGAAAAATGGAAGAAAAATTTAAAAGGTTAAAAACCTTGAATGCGTGGGCGTGTTTGCTTCATTTGGTCTCGGGAATATTAATGGTAGCGTTATCAACTAACCTAGAAGTGCCTATTACGGCCTCTTTTTTGCATTTTGACAGATTTAGTCAGACTCTGGTTCCGCAGATGGAAACATTATTTTCAATTAAACTTGGACTACTTGTAGCATCATTTTTGTTTATGTCTTCAATCGCTCATTTTTTAATTGCTTTTCCACTTAATAGTTGGTACAACAAAAACCTTAAGAATAATATAAATATTGCAAGATGGATTGAATATGCTTTTTCGTCATCTGTTATGATGGTTGTTATTTCATTTTTAGTTGGTATGAGCGATATTGCAACTTTAATTGTAATATTTTTTCTAAATGCAATGATGATACTTTTTGGATGGATGATGGAGCTTCATAACCAAACCCTTCGACAGTGTTCGGAACAGGCCGAAAAGGTAAACTGGACAGCATACATTTTTGGTTGTATTGCTGGAATTGGTCCATGGATTGCTGTTGCGATATATTTAGCAAGTCCGGGAGTAGCTGATAATCCACCAACTTTTGTGTATTGGATTTTCTTTTCAATTTTTATTTTCTTTAACATTTTTGCTGTAAACCAGATACTTCAATATAAAAAATTCGGTAAATGGAATGATTATCTTTATGGAGAAAAAGTATATATTATTTTAAGTTTTGTGGCAAAATCGCTTCTTGCGTGGCAAGTTTTTGCTGGTACACTAAGACCATAGGAAGTATGAAAAAGATAAACAAAAATTTAATTGCTTCGTGTGGAATGAACTGCGGAGTTTGTAGAGCATATTTGCGAGAGAAAAATAAATGTCCGGGCTGCCAAAAAGGTCCGACTATGATTTCGTGCCAGCGTTGCAAACTTATGAACTGTCCTGATAGAAAGGGTGAATTTTGTTTTGAATGTGAGAAATTTCCATGTGATAGGCTTAATCATTTAGATAAACGATATCGCGAAAAATACGGCATGAGTGAAATTGAAAATCTTGAAAATATTAGAGATAATGGGATTGATGAATTTATGAAAAGCCAGCGAAAAAAATACCAATCAGAAAAAGGAACTTTTTGCGTGCATGATAAAAAATATTATAAATAAAAAGGAGAAAAAATGGATCATAATAATATTACTACAGCACTCGAATTGCCAGATTTAAAAATTGAAAAAAATTTAGGTGTTGTAAAAGGGATTACTGTTAGATCAAGATCATTATTTGGAACTATTGGAGCAGCATTTCAGACACTAGCAGGTGGAAATATTTCACTTTTAACAACACTTTGTGAAAAAACTCGAGCCGAAGCTTATGAATTAATGATTAAGCACGCAGAAGAAATTGGGGCAAATGCTGTTGTGGCGGTAAAATATGACGCTACTGAAGTGATGAGTGGCGTGACTGAAGTATTGTGCTACGGCACTGCCGTTGTGGTGAAATAATAAAAAAAGGAGTTGATGATGAATCTTGTAGACAAGATAATTTTGGTTACGGGTGCTGGAAGCGGCATTGGCAGAGAGCTTACTTTGTCTTTATTAAAAAAAGGTACAAAAGTTATAGCTGTTGATATTGATAATGAATCTTTAGAAGAAACTAAAAAACTGGCAGGGTTAAATAGTGAAAATATTACAACTCAAATTATAAATATCGCCGATAAAAAAGCAGTTGAAAATTTGCCCGAAAAGATCAAAAATATTGATGGTATTGTTAATAATGCTGGAATAATTCAACCTTTTGTCAAAATAAATGATCTTGATTATGAATCAATTGAAAGAGTTATGAATATTAATTTTTACGGTACACTTTATATGACCAAGGCGTTTTTGCCACTTTTATTAAAACGTCCAGAAGCGTATATTGTAAATATTTCCAGTATGGGAGGATTTTTGCCAGTGCCTGGTCAAAGCATTTATGGCGCATCAAAAGCGGCAGTAAAACTTATGACAGAGGGATTGTATGCGGAGTTGGCGGACACTAATGTTCATGTTACGGTTGTTTTTCCGGGAGCTACTAAAACAAATATTACTGTAAATTCTGGTTTAGATCAGCCAAAAGGCGGTTCGGAAAATAATTTTCCAATGTTGCCGGCGAAAAACGCAGCAAATTTAATTGTTAAAGGTATTGAAAACAATAAATTTCAAGTATTTTTGGGTAAAGACTGCAAATCAATGAACTTTTTATACCGTCTGAATCCTCGCTTTGCCACCAATTTTATTGCCAAGCAAATGCGTTCTTTGTTGACCAAATAATTCAAATCTTATACTAAAATTGTCCCGACGAATAATGTCGGGACAATTTTAGTTAGAGAGTTCTACTTTCCGATCAAACCTGCTAAATGAAGCAGGTAGAGAAATACTCCTACACAAACAAGTCCTGGTGCCCAAGCGAGCATTAGCCCAACTGGCGAGCCCCATTCATCCCAATGCGATCTGCGATACAATGGATAATCCACATTTCTGGTGCTTCTCAAAACCGATTCTTCGATTTCTTTGTTGAATCGCTTTGTTTCTTGTTTGTCCATAATGTGTACCTCTTTTAGTTCATAAGATGACTATCCGATCGACCCTTCGACAAGCTCACCATTCGATCCCGAGCAACTCATGGTCGAGGGATGGCAAGCCGAATTTTAGGATAGTTTTTGGGGCCCTTGAGTTTTCTCGTTTGGACTCCTTTAATTGCTTCAAGGGTAAAGCAGGAGTATCTAATCCAACGAGTTTATTATAATAAATTCAGGCAAAAAAACAACACCACTCTTGCTTGTCATTCCTTAATTTTACGCGAAGGAGAAACTTTTCCTTAATATTTTTGGCACTATAATAGAGGTGGTAAATACCATTTACTCTATGAGCTGAACGACCTTGAGGTAGACGGCCTATTTGTTCTATAAGATGGAAAGACTGGGCGGAAGAAATAAATATATATTCATATTGACATCAATAATGTATGGGTATATATTTATAGTATAAGGTAAAATTATCACCGAAAGGAGGTGAGAAATATGCCAGGATTTGATCAAACAGGTCCTCAAGGACGAGGTCCAATGACAGGAAGAGGGTTGGGACCATGCGGGAGAGGTATGGGCTGGGGCAGAGGTTACGGACAAGGTTGTGGGAGATTCGCAGGACGATCCTATCTCTCAAAAAGAGAAGAAGTGGAAGATTTAGAAGAAGAAGCCAAAGATCTTGAATCAGATCTTAAAGCTTTAAAAGAAAGAATTGCTGAGATCAAGGGAGAATAAAAAAGCCGCTCCGGCGATCCAGTCTTTCTGGACGCTGGGGCGACCCTGCATTTTCAATTTTACTGAAAAATAAATATTTATCAATAAGAGAGGGAGTAAAATGAGATTGGAAAATAAAGTAGCGATTGTAACGGGTGCAGCATCCGGTATCGGCAAAGCGATCGCTGAAACATTTATTAAAGAAGGGGCCAAGGTTGTCTATTCCGATATTAATGCGCCGGATAATTTTGAAACAACCGACAGAACATTATTTATAAAATGCGATGTTTCAAATTCAAAAGATGTGGATGCGTTGATTGGTGGAACAATCGATCATTTTGGTAAAATTGACATTATGGTAAATAATGCCGGAATCGGCGGTTTGGGCGGTATTCTTGATGTTACTGATGAGAATTGGGATAAAACAATCGGGATAAATCTTTCCGGCGTGATGTACGGCATGAGAGCAGTAGCCAATAAGATGAAGGAGTCGAACATCAAGGGCGCTATCATTAATATGAGTTCTATCTTGGGAAGTGTTGGTTTTAATGGAGCTATTGCATACTGCGCGGCAAAAGGCGGAATTGTTCAACTAACGCATGCCGGTTCTCTTGATCTTGCTCAATATAATATTAGAGTAAACGCAATTGCCCCGGGATTTATCCAAACCAATATGACAAAAGATATTTTGAAAGATGAACAATTTAATCAATTAGTAACCGGATCAACACCGCTGGGGCATGTTGGTGAGCCAGATGACATTGCCAATGCTGCTGTTTATTTGGCATCAGACGAGGCCAAATATGTCACAGGTAACATTTTATATGTTGACGGTGGGTGGACAGCTAAATAGAAAGGAAGAAATGAAAATAGCAATCGGAATAAAAGACAAAGAGAGCAAAGAAATAAATGAGATGTTTGCTAGATCTTCGTATTTTTTATTTATAGAAGTTGAAAATAAAGAAATTGTCAATGAAAAAATTGAAGAAAATACATTTACCGATCAAATGAGCGGCGCTGGGATTGCCGTAATTGAACATTTGGCAAAAAAGGAAGTCGAGACAATAATTTGCGCTAATCTTGGACCACGTGCGCTTGATCTTTGTAAACAACTTCAAATTAAAGCCTACAAAACAAATGATTCTACCTATGAAAAAACTATAGAATTATTTTTGAAAAATGATTTAGTTGAGATCAAATAATATGAAAATAGCAATACCAACAAACGACAAAAAAACTGTTGCAGACCATTTTGGACGTTGCCAAACATACTTGTGTTTTGACGAAAAAGGCAATAGTTTGGCCGAGATTAACAATACTTCCGAGCATATGGGCGGACAAGGATTGCCTCCGGAATTACTAAAAAATAACGGTGTGGATGTTCTTTTGTGCAAAGATTTAGGACCCTACGCTATCTCACTTTGCAGTGAAAATAACATAAAGGTTTACAAACATTCTGAAGCAGAATTGATAAATAGCCTTTTTAATTTATGGCAGTCTAATAAATTAAAAGAAATCGCTATCGGTGAAGGCTGTGAAAGCCATCAATAAGGAGAAAATATGAAAATTGCAGTCGCCGGAGGAAAAGGTGGAACCGGAAAATCTACTATCGCGACAATAATTGCGGCAGAATTGGGCGTAAAAGCAAAAACTATGCTCATTGATTGCGATGTAGAATGTCCCAATGATCATTTGCTTTTGAATACTAAGCTTAAATTCTATAAAGATGTTTTTCAAGTTATTCCTAAATGGGATCAAGACATCTGCAACAAATGTGGCAAATGCGCTGAAATTTGTAAACAAGATGCTATAATTTTTGTCGAAGGCAAATTTCCCGCGTTTTTAGCGGAAAGATGCATTGGTTGTAAGGCATGCTTAGCTGCCTGTCCGCTCCATGCAATAAGCACTGATCAAAGGCCTGTTGGAAAAATTTACCTGTCGGATAGCAAAAAATATAATATTACTTTAGTCACCGGAGAGTTAAATATTGGAGATTTGGCTTCCGGAGAAATTGTAGCCGAATTACGAAAAGAGTCAAAAAAAATTAATCTTGATAAAAAATGCGAGCATATTGTTACTGATGCGGCCGCCGGAATCGGTTGTCCTGTTATCGCTTCAATATTGAACAATGATTATATGATCGCGGTTACCGAGCCAACTCCTTCTGCTTTTAGCGACTTAAAGAGAGTAATCAGCTTGGCAACTCATTTTAATATTCCCATTGGAATTGTAATAAATAAGTATGATATAAATGAAAAATTTATTAAGGAAATTGAAAAATTTGCCGATTGCTATAAAATTAAAATAGTCGGAAAAATCCCTTACGATAAAAATCTGATAAAATTAAATGTGGAAGGAAAAATAAGCGACAAGAGCAAATATAAAGAAATTATTAAAAAATTATTAAGCAATATTGAAGAAACCATATGAAAATGAACGCCAAAATAATTTCATTAATCTCAGCCATTACCAATATTATATTGTCGGCGGCAAAATTGATTGCCGGTTTTGCTTTTGGTAGCATTACATTGATTGCATCAGGTATAGATTCATCCCTAGACATTGTGTCTTCTCTTATAACTTTCTTTGGAATTAAAATCTCTGAAAAACCTGCCGACAAAGAACATCCTTATGGTCATGCAAGATATGAAAGTTTGGCTAGCTATACCGTAGTAATGCTTATTTTTGCTTCGACGCTTTGGATTATTTATGAAGCTTTCATTGAATTATTCAAAGGCGGTTACAATGTGCAGTATTCAATAATTTCTATAATAGTAATTATTGCTGCCATAATTATTACAGAAGTGCTAGCACGGCTTAAGTACTACTTTGGCAATAAGTTTTCCTCGCTTTCTCTTGTTGCGGACGCACAACATTCAAGAGCCGATGTTCTATCGCAGATTGCCGTTTTAACCGGTCTTTATATAACAAAATATTTTTCTGTCGCAGACAATATTTTAGCAATTCTAATTGCTTTTTATGTTCTCTGGAGTACATATAATCTTGCTAAGGAATCGGTTGATTCGCTAGTCGATAAGGCAAATAATGAACTTGAAAAAAAGATTGATGATTGGCTTAAAACCAATGATTATCATTTTTCCGATATAAAGACTCGAAAAATAGGATCTCAAAATTTTGCTGAAATATTCTTAGTATTGGAAAAAAAATTAGAAACAGAAGAAATAACTGAATATCTTCGAAAACTCGAGCATCAGATATTAAACAGTTTTAACGAATTGACTCAAGTCACTTTGTCCATTGATTCGCATAATATTTCGGACTCTTCGACCAGAAATTGGCTTGGCGGAAGAATGCATTTTCGATTTGCCAATTCTAATATGAAAGGCACAGCAATCAGCCCCAAAGAAACAGATGCTTACCGTATTGTAATTCCGTATCAAGATGGCAAAATATCTTCAGATTTTGGTTCTAAAGAGTACATGCTAATCGACCGTTCCTCTAAAAAAGAAGGGTTTAAGAAAGAAATTACAGCCAATCCTTTTTTTGACAATGGAGAAAATTCAGGTCACGGAGTTCGTTTTATAAAATCCGTCGATGCGGATGAAATCATTGTTAGATCGATCGGTCACGGAGCATTGAACAATTTAAAGTCACAAAATGTTAAGATTACTATCCTTAAGAAGGATATTAGTTTAGATGAATTAGAAAGAGAAAAGTATGAAACCGAGAAAATGTAGAAAAATCGAATTTGAACCAAGCGTTTTTTATTTTAAACCGCAGGGAGTCCCGCTTCGTTTTTTGGATGAGGTTGATCTTTCAGCTGAAGAATTAGAAGCAATGAGGCTAAAAAATATTGAGGATATGGATCAGATCGAAGCAGCAGAAAAAATGCATACTTCGCAGAGTACCTTCCAACGAATCTTGTCTTCCGCATACAAAAAGATTTCCATTGCCTTGATAGAAGGCAAAGCAATAAAAATTCATGAAATTGAGCGTCCATAAAACATTTTGCGTGTCAATAAACCAATGTCTTGTTAAAAAATAGCTTTAGCTTTAGCTTTAGGGGACGCTTCACTTTCACTCAATGCTTTAGCGATAACTTAAATTTTGGTATAGTATAGTTATGCCACGACAACCAAGATTTCTTCCACCGGACAACTACTATCATATAATGAACCGCGGTAATAACGGCCAGCAGATTTTTACTTGTGATGAAGATTATCAATATTACCTCGACAAATTATTAGAACTTAAATATGAACATCCATTTAATCTCTCTCACTATTGTCTGATGCCTACTCATGTTCATTTTTTACTAAAAATAATCAAAGAAACTGATTTTTCCATCTTTTCAAAACGGTTGAACTTAAGTTACGCTATTTATTTTAAAAGAAACTATGGCTCTATAGGCCATTTCTGGCAGGGTAGGTTTAAAAGCCAGTTAATAAGCAATGATATCTATCTTATGCAGTGCGGAAAATATATTGAATTAAATCCAGTCAGAGCAGACATGATAACAATGCCAGAAGACTATTCCTGGTCAAGCTATCAATATTATGCCTTTGGTAAAAAGAACAGTTTGATTACCGAAGATATTTTTTACAATGAATTTGGAAATGATCAAAAAGAAAGGCAAAAAAATTATTCCCAATTTATGATTGATGAGGCTATTGCGACTACGATGAGTAGTAAGAAGCTAGCTATCGGAGCTAAAGATTTCGTGTATAATATAAATAGAAAAAATAAATACCACTTAGAAAATAAAGATGCTTCCTACCATTCAAAAAATACTTATCGCTAAAGTATTGAGTGAAAGTGAAGCGTCCCCGAAAGTCCCCGAAAGACTATGATTTAGAGGGCGGGTATAATACATGGACGGTGCAATGAGCAGTATTAATATTTTAATTTTAGCTTTTCTTTCCGGATTGGCTACATTTTTCGGTGTTTACCTTGGAGACAAAAGCAATAAAAGCACTGCAAATATTGCTTTCGGCACTAGTTTTGCGGCTGGTATTATGATTTTAATATCATTTTTTGAGCTTATTCCGGAAGCTTACCATAGTGCTGGTGCAAGGTCTTTATTTTGGGTAGTTTTAGGTTTATTGGCAGTTTGGTTGATAAATAAAATCTTGCCGCATATTCACTCAATAAAAGGGATTGAAAATTGTGAACAAAAATGTTCTCTAAAATTATCTTATCTTTTAGCGATCGGCTTAATTCTTCATGACTTTCCGGAAGGATTTGCCATCCCAAGCTCATTTACAAGTTCTTCAGAGCTAGGATTGCTTCTAGTAATTGCTACATTTATTCACAATATTCCAGAAGGATATGTTTTAACTGTTGCCTCGGCTAAATACAAGAGCAAAGGGTTCTTTTATAAATTGGCACTATTTTCAGCAGTTTCGACACTGTTAGGGGCTACTCTAGGCGTAATTTTAATTCATTACTTTAGTTTTCTTAACCCAGTCTTTCTTTCGATTGCCGCAGGAGCGATGATATTTATATCTATTCACGAACTCATTCCAGCGAGTTTAAAGAATGGCAGGAAACTGACTTTTCTTCTCGGAACTAGTACTTCGCTGGCTGTTTACTTCGGACTTAATTTAATATTTTAATTTTTGTTAGATTTAGATTTACTTTTTTGTGGTATGATAAAATTATATAAATAACTAAAGGAGAAAAATGAAAATTACACATGTTTTATTAACAGCGGTGATCGTCGCTATGCCAAATGCTATCTTAGCGGTATCGAGCAATAGTCAAGGGCAGGGATCGGTTTCATCAAATAGTTCATCGAGTACATCGGTAAACTCAAACAGCGCAAATTCAAACAGTCAGTCCGGTACCGGTATTCAGACGCAAAACCAAACTCAGACGAACAACGCTGGGGCTTCAACACAGATTCAAACTCAAACAGAGGAGGAAACTCAAGCTGCAGCAAAGGTAAAAGAAACTGCTCCGAAATATATCCCGACTAATTCAAAATCTGTCGAACACAAAAGCGTGGTTGCTAATGCGGTTCAAAGTTTAATTCAAGCCTCTTATCAACTTGAAAACACTGGTCTTGGTGATCAAGTTAGAACTATCGCTCAAACTCAGTCGCAAAATCAAGATAAAATTGGTCAGGCTGTAGATAACGCAGACAAACGAACTGGCTTTGCCAAATTTTTTATCGGTGTAAATTACAAAGAGTTAAGACTTGCCAAGACGGCCATGGAGCAAAATCGAACGCAGATTCAAGAGTTAGAACAACTAATGGCTCAAATTGATAATGAGGGCGACAAGTTGGAAATTGCCAACCAAATTATAGTTTTGCAAAATCAACAAATCGAACTTAAAGATCAACTAGCAGAAGAAACTTCGGGTTTTTCGCTCTTTGGCTGGCTCGCACGATGGCGTAATAGCTACTAAAATTTTCTCAGTATTTTTTCAGCACAATATAATATTGTAAGGTCAAGGAGTTTGCAAATATGAAATTTTTAATCAAACTTGATCGGTTTTTTGCGTGGGTTCTGTTCGGTGGGATGTTACTTTATTTTGTCTCCGGTTATGGCATGACTAAAGGTATAATTGATGTATCTTTTGCAACTAAAATTCATCTCAACTTTTTGACGTACATTATTCTGATGGCTTTCACCTTTCATACTTTTTATGCCATTCACTTGGCTTTTAAACGATGGCGAATTTGGGGTGGGCCAGCGAAGGTTTTACTGGTCAGTTTTTTCGTTGCCTTTTTCGGATCTTTCGTCTATATCGATCGATATTATCAAATCTCTAAGCAAATACCCGTAGAGTCTAGCCCTAGTGAAAGTGTGAGCAACACAAATTCTGAAGCAATAACACTGACAAACTCAAACAGCAATAGTGCTTTGTCTACCGAAGAGACTTTTACCATCTCACAGCTTTCGAAGTATAATGGCAAAAATGGTCAGAGCGCCTATGTAGCTGTTGACGGTAACATTTATGATCTAACTTCGGTTTTTAATAATGGTAGTCATTTTTCTCATTATGCCGGAACCGAATTAACTAATGCATTTTACACTCGTCATGCTAAAAGTGCTCTCTCTAAATTTCCAATTGTGGGAAAATTGGTAAAATAATTTTTTTGAATATTTAATTTGCTGAGTTTTAACTGTAGTTTTTTTATGATAAAATATTAGTTAGTTAAGATAGAAGATTTGTTATTAAATTTGGGTTGAAAATTGTTATTTAACATAAGAATTTTTTTCAATAAATAATCTTTTATTAGAAAACATAGCTCAAATAATATTAAATGGAGGGGAAAATGAATGATTCAAACCAACCCAAGAAGAAATTGGTTATATTTATTGTAATTCTTATTCTAATTATCGCGGGGATAGTTGTAAGTGGCTATTGTCTGTATTGTTCTATAACCAAAACCAGTACCAACTTTGATACTAGTTCTATTTCTAGCATCGATGAGATGGCTTCATCGTGGCCGAAAAGTGATTCGCCTTGGCCGATGTTTCATGGCAACTATAATCATACCGGATTTGTTAATGTTTCAGGACCGGCTACTAATCAATTAAAATGGAAATATTTAATCGGGGCAACTGCGGGTAATTTTCCTAACAGTGTGATTGTTGCTAAGGATGGAATCATATTTGTGGCTGGCAATAATAAGATAACGGCTTTAAATACCGATGGTTCTTTAAGGTGGGTTAAGGATTATAATTCAACGCAAGGTCCGTCTTTGTCTGCAGATGGAAAAACCTTATATTTTGTTTCTATGTCTTCGATCATTGCTACTTCCTCGCTTGACGGCAGTAAAATTTGGGAATTTAAAGCAGATGGTAATATGGTTTTTGGTCCGACGATCGGACCGGACGGGGTGATCTATCAGGGTTCTTGGGATAAATATTTTTATGCCATTAATCCCGACGGCACACTCAAATGGAAATATTTGACCAAGGGCACAATCTCATATCCATCAAGTATTGATAAAAACGGTAATATTTATCTTGGCGGCGGCGATGCTCACTTTGGTCCGGACGGCAATATTTACGCTTTTGACAAAGATGGCAAATTGCTTTGGACTTATGATACGAAAATGCTGCGAGTCGGTTCTCCTGCTATCGGTTACGATGGTTTGCTCTATTTCCCGGCCTCACCGGATTTGTTTGTATTGAATGTAAAAGGAGAACTGGTTTGGAAAAAAGGACCGGAAGCGGTTGTGACAGCGGCTCCAGAAAGTGAAGCTTCGAACGTCACGCCTGTTGGAACGACAAGCGAACCACAAAGCGGGGCACCGGCAACAGATTGTCCTCCGCCACCAGCACCTTGCGGTAATGTTCCCAGTGAAGCCGATGGAGGTGCGCAAGGAGGACCGTCGGGCATGGAAATTGAAGCTGGTGTGGAAGTAATTGCCGGTATTATTTCACCGGCCTTAACACCGGAAGGACTGATTTATATCGGTAACCCGCAAGGCAAATTAATGGCTATTGATTCAAAGACTCAAGAAATTAAATGGTCATATCAAACCGGTAAAAATCCGGATCCAAAAGGCATTGATTTTGGTCTGCCAAGTTTTATTATTACAGATAAAGATGGAACAGCTTATCTGGGTGCGTTTGATCATAAATTTTATGCTATTAGTAAAGACGGTAAAGAGAAATGGAGTTATGAAACGGGCGACAAGATTACCGAAGCGGCTCCTGCCATTGGCGCTGATGGCACAATTTATTTTACTTCGGAAGACGGATATGTTTATGCGATAGGGAAATAATCGGATCCAAGGAGATAGTATGGCGGAGCAACAATACAAACAAGCGCTAGCTACTCAAGACCAAGATATTGAGGAGAAAGTAATAAAGCCGAAAAAATGGTGGCGTTGGTGTTGTGGCATTCCGGCGATTATTTGCGTATTGATATTTATCGCATTGATTATTTTTGTATTTATAATCGAAAAGAAACAAGCAGACAGGATGTCTAATCGTAATAAGCCGGAAACTTATTCCGAAATATTTAATATCAATATCTTGCCTGACTATACAGTTAGTGAAACTGATGAAAAAGAGTTTAATAAGAAAATTGTAATTTTGTTTCAGAAAAATGATTCAGAAATTGGTAACTACACTGAAAACGGAGACACAAAATTACTTCCTTTACTAAATAAAGACAAAAAGTTAGCTAAAGCCATATCGGATATGAAATTTCTCAAAGATTATTATCCAGAAGGATACTATTTGGTAGTAAACTCCGTCCTTAAAACTCCTGAAAAAGAACAACAATTTCCAAATTTTTATCGTCATTCTACAGGGGAAGTAGACAGGGTGAATTTCCTTGTTCACGAGCTTTCTCACCTTAGTATTATTGTTAATGCATTAGGATGCGATGATTTTGGATATCTTGTTGAGGATAAATTTGTCAATTTCAATAAATTAACAAATGCACCCAAGGGCGATGAACTATTAAAATACATTAGCGAGTTGACTGCTTTAGACAATAAATACTTAAAAGAAAGTAAACATAACATTTACGCTACGCTTGATGAAATTGTTGCATATACAAAAAGTGTCAGATTGTATAGGGCTTTTGCCTATAAGAATAAAGTTACAATTGATGAAGACGCACCGCAGGGATTATCCAGACAGCTATATTATTTATCTTTGCATCTTAAAAATATTAAGGAAAACCACCCTGCTTTTTGGGAAAACTTAAAAAAAGAAAAGGGATTTGCCTATATAGTTTCTCGCGAAGTAACTATTGTTAAAACCGAGATAAAAGCAGCAAAGGATGAAGGTGTATGGAGTTCGACCAATACCGATTTTGCCGGTTCGATAGATAATAATCTATTGTCATTCGATCAGAATCAATCCGTGTTAGACGAATTATTTGACGCTGCTGGTTTAGACTCTATGAACAATTTGCAAAATCTTACAGAACAGAAACTAATGATACTTGGCCTCAAGATTAAGAAATTTTGAGAGTTAATAATTGTTTCAATAAGATAATATGAAGAGAAAATATATTTACGATTTAATAATAATAGTGTTTCTAGGATTAACATTTTTGTATTTTCAATTTTATACTCCGCGATCGGCAATCAAACTAAGCCAAAGGATCGATGAAACGCAAGCTGGCAATTATGATTCCGATCGGATCACATTATCAAAAAAATATGAAACATATCTAGCCAAATGGTTGCCTAAGGGCGACAAAACTCCAACCATCGGACATTATTATATTGGCCAGCAAAGAAAGCTTTTAGATTTGAGGATTGAAAAAGCGATTGATGAGGTTAAAACTATAGTCATACCAACACGAAAAGTGCGGATTTGGAGTTTGTTGAATATGGGGGTAGTTGTTAAAACTCATGATAAAATAATTTCCATCGATACTGCCAATATTCCTTTTGTTTCTATTGCTCACAATGAACTGACCAGCATTGCCGATATTTTTCTTGTTACTCATGCTGATGCTGATCACTACGATAGGCAACTTTTAGCAGAAGCTTTAAAAAATAAAAAAACAATAATTTTTCCGGAGGGATTTTACTTTACTGGAGAAGATAATAACCCCAATATTTATAAATTAAAAAGCGGCCAAAGAACAAATATTGATGGTATTTATGTTACTGCGTTTAAAACCGATCATCGCGGTGATGGAAATTTTCAAATTCCAAACTGTTGGTTTTTGATCGAAGTTGACGGCTTTAAAATATTGCACACTGGTGATGGCTTAGCTTTTCAAAATCCGACCGAAAGCCAGTATTTGCGGGATCGTCGCGATATCGATATTATGCTGACCAATCTAATGTTAAGTGATGAGAATATTCGAAATATTAAGCCAAATGTAGCAGTACCGCTTCATTTATTTAAATATATACACAGTCGTGAACAACTCAAAGAAAGTACTTTTGAATCTGCGATAGCTAAATATGATCAAAAAATATCCGGTATAGATATGAAAATGTTGTTTGCTGGAGAAGGTTTTGAATATTGAGAAAATTTTAATCATTTTAATAATAAATGTTGTGTTTTTACTTGGTAAAATATGATAACATAATTATATAAGGAGGAAAAATGAAAAGAATTTTAACAATAGTATCTGTGTGTTTAGTATTTTTTTCGGCTGTACCGGTATTGGCAGCGAATGAAAATCAATTACCGTCAAAATTTACCTATGCTAAAGAATGGGTTGTATTAAATTTGTTTACTTGGAAATATGAGTCAAAATTGACTGTCTTAGATCGTTATGCCACCGAACGAGTGGGTAATATTGAAACTACTAGTCGAAATGGCTCTGATGGTGAAATTCAAGAATTGGTTGATAGATATTTGCGAATTAATGGAAAAGAAAACAACCTGATTCAAACAAAAAACATATCGGATAAAAAGATAAATATGGTAATGGAGCAAGAGTTAGAAAGACAAAGAATTTTGTCGACAATAAGGCAAGAAACTAAATCTGAAGATGTTAAAAACAAAATGGTTGAGACACAAGAGAGAGTTGTGAACAATATTAAAACAGCCTTAAAGAATAATAAGAATGATGACGATATAAATGAATTTCAGAATAATATTGTAGCTTCTTGGCGTGATCCTAAAGGTGAACTGAACCAAAATCAGGAAAGAGAAACTCGTGTTTATACTACTGGTACGACGGAAAATGGCACAATTGACGATGGGGTAATTATTGATGGCGGCGAGGCAAAAATCAGTAAAGACAATGGCGGCAATTTAAAAATTGAATACGCACCTGGCACTGGGCCATCTTCAACTACTACCGAGAGTGGTTTGAGAATATGGAAAATCGTTCAAAGCGACGGCACAACCATAGATAGTTATCAGGCGGCAGGTAGAGTAGTAATTGGACAAAGTACGGGAGTATCTGGGAATGTTGTGGTTAATACTGTTGCGGACGGAACAAACACTACTTCATCAGAAGCTAATGTTGTTGCTGGAAATAATAGTGCTGCGAGCGGTGTAACGGTTGTTGGCGGTAAGCCGATAATAAAAACAGGACAAGCAGGAATGGAATCCGACGATTCAGTTTCCGATCCTTCACAAGCTACCAGAAACGAAATCAATTCCTCCAATGGTGCCAATTTAATAAACGGAACAAATAGTGGTGGACAAAATGTAGAGCAGGCTACTCCGGTTTCCCCACAATAATTTACTATTTTTGATTTATACTGGGAGAGACAAATGAAAGATGGATTAAACCAGCCCAATCTGTCGGAGCAAAAAAATAAGAAAAAAATATGTTTTTGGGTTATATTGATTATTATAATTTCAGCTATTGGTCTATATTGTTATCTGGATTGGCAAAGTAGCCGACCGGTGGATGATTTTATTTCTCCATTAGGTCCAATAGTGGATACTAACACAACGCCGAAAATAATTCCGCAACAGATTTTGGATAATAAGTTTGGCTGGCTTGGCGGAGGAATAGAGGATTCAGGGGATGGAATCGTAGAGAAAGAAGGCGGATGGATGAGACCGCATCCGGGTGCGTTTGTTTGGGATATGATGCAGAAATCAAAAGATGGTGAAATTGATTTTTCGCTAGCTGACACAGAAGTTAAAAATATTCAAAAAAACAACCTTGGAATATTAGCAACTATTTGGCCGTTTGCTGACTGGGATCAAAAAAACTTATCTGATGCGGAAAATTGTAAAGTTTCTGAAAATGACGAATTTTTACCAAAAAATGATAAAAAAGGGCGCGGAGTTTATTTGCCGGAATGTCGATGCAATCCAAGCGATTGGGCTAGCTATCAAAAATTCGTAGAGGCAGTTGTCGAGCGGTATGATGGTGATGGAATTTCTGATATGCCGGGACTAATTATTCCGATCAAATATTGGGAAGTAATGAATGAACCGGACCTGCAATACGGAAGTAATGCGCCAATTGGCGATTCTGATCGCTTGACTTTTTACAAACAGGGCCCAACTGAATATGGAGAACTACTCAAAAAAAGTTATTTTTCAATCAAAAGCGCAGACTCTACCGCAAGTGTGTTAATCGCTGGCGCCGCTGGAGCGGATGAGAGAATGCTTGGTTTTTATGAAGAAGTTTTTGCCGATCCGGAAACAAAAACATCTTTTGACATTGGCAATATCCATTGCATTTCCAACGATCAACAGACACATGATTTTAATGTTACGGCATATAAAAAAATGCTGGCCAGTTTTGGTATTACGAAGCCAATCTGGGTTACAGAAGCAGAGGCAATGTATGGCACAACCGGTGAGACAAATTTTCAAAGCACAAAAACAAGCACTACCGGCGCCATCGCTGCCGGAGCTGAAAGAATATTTTTTACGCGAGACGATTTTGGCGACACTAGAACAGATATGTCAAAAATAAATACGGCAAGCGACTATCCAAGTGCGGAAAAGTATCGAGAAATTATTAAGAGCTATTTAAATAAATAAATTTTTCGTATTTTTAAGCCTATGAAAAGAATATTTTTAGTTATATAATAAATACACATGTTAATAACTATCTTGGATAAATATGGAATTATTTAGTGGAGAATCATTAACGAATTTAGTTAGAACTGCTGGCTATTTAGGACTTTTTGCGATTATTTTTGCTGAGTCGGGACTGTTTATCGGTTTTTTCTTGCCGGGGGATAGTTTGCTGTTTACAGCCGGTTTATTAGCTTCTCAAGGTATTCTTAATATTTATTGGTTGATATTAGTATTATTTGTTGCTGCTGTTACTGGCGATAATGTTGGATACACTTTTGGTCGTCGAGTAGGCCATAGGATATTTAAAAGAGAGGATTCTCTTCTTTTTCATAAAAATAATTTAATTAGAGCGGAGAATTTTTATAAACAGTATGGTTCCATGACAATAATTATTGCCAGATTTATTCCAATTGTTAGAACGTTTGCTCCAATTGTTGCAGGCGTTGGAAAAATGGAGTATAAAAGATTTTTTACTTATAATCTGATTGGTGGGTTTCTGTGGACTATCGTGATGACTTTGTCGGGATTTATCTTGGTGAAAATATTTCCAAATATTGAACATAATCTTTCACTAGTGGTGTTAATAATTATTATAGTTTCGGTTATACAACCGGCTTATCATATTATTAAAGAGAGATCAAAAAAGAGTTAGAACTTTTTGTTTTTAAGTTCATTTAATGCGTTTGCAGCAATCCATTTTGCGGCTTTGTTTTCTTTAGGTTGTATTTTTTTAGCCAGCTCTATTGCTTCTATATTTAATTTTTTATTTCTCTTACCAATTTGTCTTAAGGCCCAATTTACTGCTTTTTTAACAAAATTTCTCTCATCAGTTGAATATTTTTCTATCAGTGGAAAAAATGAAGTATATACTTTATCTTCAGCTTTTTTGTTATGAACTGCTAGCCAAGCAACCATCACAAAACCTGCTCGTCTAGTATATTCTTTTTCAGATAGTATATACTCTTTAATTTTTTTGTAAGCAAATGGAGTTTTGTCGAACAGTGAACCACAGACACTATCGCAAATATCCCATGAATTAAAACTATTTACCCATTCATCCATTTGATTTTCTGTTACATTTTTTGGATCCTCAATAAATGCTGCAATCATTCGTGCTTCATGGATTTCGCTATTCCAAAGTTCCATTGCTAGCTCGTGATTATTTGTTGTGGATTTTTTGATTTCTTTTGCCATTTGTCTAAGAATTGGCATAGAAACTCCATAGGTATTTTTAGTGTTTATTCCAAATCTAGCCATTCCTGCAATATTTTTCTCATTTTTTAAAGATTTTATTTTTGTAATTATATCTTCTTTTTTCATATTTAAATAATAACATAAATCACTAATCCTTTGACAATTTTAGCAAATTGGAGTATTATTAATAAGTTATACACTTTAATTTTATCTTTATGGAAATTAGAAATGCCGCCATTATTGCCCATGTAGATCATGGAAAAACTACACTGGTTGATGGCTTACTAAAACAATCAAAAACATTTCGCGACAATGAAGCAGAGATGAGTCAAGATTTAATTATGGACTCAAATGATCAGGAAAGAGAGCGTGGAATTACGATTTTAGCTAAAAATACTGCTATTAATTATAATGGTGTCAAAATTAATATTATTGATACGCCAGGGCATGCGGATTTTGGCGGTGAGGTTGAGAGAACTTTAAATATGGCTGAAGGTGCTATTCTTTTAATTGATGCTCAAGAAGGCCCTATGCCTCAAACAAAATTTGTACTAAAAAAAGCTTTAGATTTAGGTTTAAAAATTATTGTTGTAATTAATAAAATCGACAAATCTAATGCAAATATTCAACAAACGCTTGATCGAACCTACGAGTTATTTTTGGAGCTTGCTCAAAAAGATGATCATTTAGATTTCCCAATTTATTACTGTATTAGTCGAGAAGGAAAATCATGGAATGAAATGCCGGATGATCCATCAGAAACTGCCGATTTAACCCCAATTTTAGATGCAATCATCGAGCATATCCCTACTCCTAAAAAAGATATTAATAGTCCATTTAAAATGCTTGTTTCAGCACTTGATTGGGATAATTTTATGGGGAAATATGTTATTGGAAAGATTACATCTGGTACTGCAAAAGCTGGTATGGCGACAAATGTATTAAATGAAAATGGTATATTCGAAAATGGAAAAATTGAAAAAATATATATTACACAAGGACTTAAGAAAAATTCAGTTATAGAAGCAGAATCTGGTGATATCGTTTCAATCGCTGGATTTAAAAATGCATCAATTGGGGATACGCTTGCCGATTTAGAAGTTAAAGAAGCTTTGCCTTCGATTGCAATTGAAGAACCGACATTAAGTATTTCAGTATATACTAATACTTCTCCTTTTGCCGGAAATGAAGGCAAATATGTTACGGCAAGACATTTGCTTGAAAGAATCAAAAAAGAACTTGAAACCAATATTTCAATGAAACTTGAAATTGCCGACAATGGAGAGTATATACTTTCCGGTAGAGGAGAACTGCATTTATCAGTATTTATTGAAACTTTAAGACGAGAAGGTTTTGAACTGCAAGTTGGTAAACCGAAAGTTATTGAGAAAAAAATTGATGGTGTTTTGTGCGAACCAATCGAAGAGCTGACTGCTGATGTTGCACCGGCTTATGTTAATACAATTATTGGCGAGGTAAACAAAAGACGAGGAATTCTTTTGAGACAGGATTCAAATGCTGATAATTCAACCAGAATTGAATTTGAGATCTCGACTCGCGGCACACTTGGTCTTCGAAATGTTTTAATGACAGCATCAAAAGGTACGGCTGTAACAAATTCGTTATTTTTAAGATATGATCCGGTTGGAGGAACTATTCCAAAACTAAGAAATGGAGTTTTGGTTGCTTTTGAAGCAGGTAAAGCAGTTTCTTACGGTTTAAATATTGCTCAACAAAGAGGAACCACTTTTATTGCGCCGGGAACTATTGTTTATGCGGGAATGATTATCGGATCAAATACACGTGAAGAAGATATTGAAATAAATGTTACAAAAGAGAAAAAATTAACAAATGTTAGATCTTCAAATGCTGATATTGCTACTATTTTATCACCTCCAACTATTTTATCGCTTGAACAATGCATCGATTTTTTGGAAGATGATGAGCTGCTTGAAGTAACACCTAAAAATTTAAGGCTTCGAAAAAGAATACTTGATTCTGTTGCTCGAAAACGAGCAAATAAATAAAAAAATTAGTAATAAAAAAAGCGAGAGCTAATGCTCCCGCTTTTCTTTTTTGATTTCGATATTTATCTTCCAGATTGGAAGTTTCGATTTCCGCCTCTGAATCTATCGTTTCTCTCGGTTTGAGGTCGTGAAATATTTACGATGATACTTCTACCATCAATTTCTTTGTTGTTCATTGCATCAATAGCTTTTTGGGCCATTTCTTGATTCTCAACTTCAACAAATCCGAAACCTCTTGGTCTACCTGTTTCACGATCATTAATGATCGTGGTTTTAACTACGGTAACACCTTCGACAGCACTGAATAGTTCAGAAAGTTGTTCTTCGTTAACACTATATGGTAGGTTTCCGACGAATAACTTATTGTTTGCTTCTTCTTGCATAGGATTTCCTAATATTATTTTTTCGACCCGTTTGAGTTCTCGATCACCTAATATATCCTATTAGAAAGAAAGCGAGTTCCAAACTACTGTCTATATATTAGCATGATTCGTCAAAATAGTCAATGCAATAATTGTGTATATTTCAAAATTTGTCATAATATAATAAGTAAATATTTTAAATATTGCGAGGGGATAGTGAACCATGTTTTTTTAGAGATAAGTTTAGTAATACTATTGGCTACAGCTATTTCCGGTTTAATGCAGTTTCTTCGTCAGCCGTTAATAATTGGTCATATCATTACTGGTTTGATTGTCGGACCATATTTATTAAATATTGTAAGTTCAAATGAGACTTTTGAAGTTTTTTCTCAAATGGGAATCGCGCTTTTATTATTTATTATTGGACTAAGTTTGAATCCAAAAGTAATTAAAGAAGTGGGAAGAATATCTTTAATTACAGGTGCTGGCCAAGTGATATTTACAGCAATTGTCGGTTATTTAATTTGTCATTTTTTGGGTTATTCTAGTATTGAATCGATGTATATTGCAATTGCGTTGACTTTCAGTAGCACAATTATTATTATGAAACTTTTAACTGATAAAAAAGATACAGGAAGACTTTATGGTAAAATATTAATCGGATTTTTACTGGTTCAGGATATTATAGCAACCCTGATTTTAATTGCGATTTCATCGTTTAGTAAAGGCGGGGATATTGCAACTCTTGCTTCAGCAGCTTTAATAAAAGGTGTTGTTTTGTTTTTACTTTTAATTTTGACCAGTATTTATATTGTTCCAAAATTAAGTTATTTTTTTGCAAAATCACAAGAATTCTTATTTTTATTTTCAATTGCATGGGGACTTGGAATTGCAACGCTTTTTCAATATTCCGGTTTTTCAATTGAGATTGGAGCATTATTTGCTGGAGTTGTTTTAGCAACTTCTCCTTATCATCTTGAAATAAGTTCGCGCCTCAAGCCGCTAAGAGATTTTTTTATAGTTTTGTTTTTTATTCTTATTGGATCACAAATCGCAATTGTCAACCTGTCAAGTATTTTACTGCCGGCATTATTATTATCGTTATATGTTTTGGTGGGAAATCCAATAATTTTTATTATTGTAATGACATTGCTTAAATTTGATATGAAAACCAGTTTTAAAGCTGGTCTTGCTATTGCACAAATTAGTGAATTTTCTTTGGTTTTAATTACGCTTGCAGGACGACTTGGACATGTTGATCAATCGATCGTATCTCTTGTTACGTTAGTCGGACTTGTAACGATTTTAGTTTCAACATATTTTATAATTTATTCTGATGAGTTATATCATTTTTTTGAACCTTATTTGAGAATATTTGAAAGAAAGACAACGAGAAAAGATCAAAGGACGAAATTATCAACAGAAATTGTTTTATTTGGATTTGAGAAAATTGGTTATGATTTATTAAATGCTTTTAAAAAGATGGGGAAAACCTTTACGGTTGTTGATTATAATCCGGAGACAATTGCCAATTTGGAAAAAGAGGGGATTAATTGCATTTATGGTGATGCCGATGATAATGAGCTTTTGAGTCAATTAAATCTAGAGGATGTTAAAATGGTGATTTCAACCATTACTGATATTGAGGCTAGCACCATGATTGTAAGTCAATCTAGAAAAGTAAATAAAAAAATGATTATAATTGCAAAAACCGATGAAATTGAAGAGGCAATTAATCTTTATGATAAAGGCGCTTCATATGTAATGATGCCTCATTATCTGGGAGTTGAGCAGATAATTAATCTTATAGATAAGCATGAATTAAATTTTGATAAATTTGTAAGAGAAAAAGAAGGACATTTGTCTTTACTAAAGGAAAAGTCTGTTTAGTTCTAATGTATAAAATCGCTGGCAGGACGCTAAGCGTCCTTGTTGCCAAGCTAAACTTGTTAGGGCTTGGTGGCTGTGCCCTTCCGTAGCCTTGGCGAAGGAGGGAGGATGTTGGAACCTGTTGGATAAATAAATTACTATTAGATTATTAATTTTTTATCTAGTTTAAAAATAATTTGTTCCGTAATTTTTTCGGGAGATTCATAGGAAAAAATAATTAAATCATAGTCATATTTCAAATATATTTGATACCTCGATTGAAATTTTAATTCTTCTTTGGTTTTATTGAGTCCAAAACCTCTTTTTAATTGTCTTGATACAACTATTTTTTTGGATAATTCCATATTTTCAGAGGGTAAAAGTAAAATCTTTGTTCCATAATTTTTGATTTCTTGATAATTAGCTAAAACAATATCATTTAGTCCTTCATGTGCTAAAAAACCCGAAGATAATACAATTACAGTATTTTTAATGATCGCTTTCTTTAATTTTTTAAATAAAAAAGAATTTTTAATGCAATAATCAGCATATCCATTTTTTTTAATGTATGTGCCAATATTTTCTATTTTGTCACAAAATGATTGATCTAGATCGACAAAAGCATAGCCAATCTTTTCGGCTAAAACTTTCCCAGTAGTTGTTTTTCCTACGCCTCCCGGACCTAATAAAATTATAATTTTTGATTGTTCCATCTGATTTAATTTTAACAAAAAAATACATCATATAATAATTAAAATTTATAACAAAAAAACCTACTAACAGGTTTGGCAGGAGATAGAGGAGTTGAACCTCTGACTAGGGTTTTGGAGACCCTTATTATACCGTTTAACTAATCTCCCTGATAATCATATTTTATACTATATTCATGGTTTATTCAATCATTATTATAACATTTGATCGAAAATTCGGTTGATGATAGAATGAATATTGCCATATTAAAAAAGGAGACTAGTGCCAGTAAGAAGTAATGAACAATTATCAAGATTTAAAAAAGTAGCAATTATTTTTGTATTGAGCTTGGCTCTTGCGATTATAATTATTGATGCAACGCTTCTTAATGTCTCTTTGTCATATTTAATTCGCGATCTCAATACCGATATAAAGAGTTTGCAGTGGGTAATTACCGCTTATGCACTGACAATCGCGGCATTTACCGTAACTGGCGGACGATTGGGAGATCTATTTGGTCGCAAAAAAATGTTTAAATTGGGAGCCGTTTTATTTGCTATTGGATCGCTTATGGCTTCATACAGTCATACTGTCGGTCAGATGATAATCGGTGAATCGATTATTGAAGGAATCGGTGCTGCTTTAATGATGCCTGCAACAGCGTCTCTTTTAACCTCAACATTTAGAGGGCCGTCTCGAGCTATGGCAATGGGTATTTGGGGTGGTATTGCCGGAGCAGCATCAGCAGTTGGTCCTATTTTAGGTGGATATCTTACTACTAACTATAGTTGGAGGTGGGGATTTAGAATAAATGTTGTTGTGGCTATTATTTTGCTTATTGGTTCAGTAATTATTAAAGAATATAGAGATGAAGAAGAAAAGCCCGCACTTGATTGGCGCGGAGTGATATTATCATCTGTCGGGCTTTTTACTTTAGTTTTTGGTATTATCGAATCTTCAAGTTATGGCTGGATCAAAGCCAAAGAAATATTTTCAATTGCCGGTCATACCGTTGATCTTGGTTCAATTTCAATTGTTTTGCCGTCTCTCATTTTAGCAGCGATTTTACTTGTATCTTTTGTAATATGGGAAATCAAAATTGAAAAAAGAGGACTTACTCCAATTGTCTCAATGAGCATATTTAAAAATAAACAATTTACCTCAAGTTCGATTACCACAACGGTTATGGCTCTGGGTCAGTCGGGATTGATATTTGCTATGCCGATATTTTTTCAATCTGTTAGAGGACTTGACGCATATCATACCGGACTCGCGATTTTGCCGGTTTCGGTCGCAGCAATTGTAGTTGCGCCGATTGCAGCAATATTGAGTCGAAAAATTATGCCAAAAAGATTGATTCAAGTTGGATTATTTTTAAATTTATTGGCTATGCTGCTTTTGTATAGAAAACTAAATATTGATACCATTCCTCGTGATTTGATTTTTGAGCTAGTTATTTACGGAATTGGTATGGGGCTTGTGATGGCACAGATTAGCAACATGGTGATGTCTTCTGTTTCTGTTCAAAAGGCGGGGGAAGTTTCAGGAGTGAATAATACAATGCGTCAAATTGGCTCATCTCTTGGGTCGGCTATTATTGGTGCAGTTTTGTTGACATCTTTAGCAACTGGAATTAAAGATGGTATCGCAAATAGTACGGTTATCCCAAATAATATAAAGCAAAAAGTTGCAACAGATGTTGCTGCTGAATCAACCAATATTGAATTTAAAGGCGGGGCAGTTGCTTCAAAGGAAATACCGGCAAGTATTGTTAAGGAAATAAACACAATTGCTCATCAGTCAACAACTGATTCTGCGAGAAAATCTTTATTATATGCTTCTTTATTTGTTTTAATTGGCTTATTTGCTTCGATTGCTTTGCCAAACAAAAGAGATCTTGAAGAAGGTCAAACTTAATAGTTAGAACTAAAAAATTATTTTGTTTCTTTGTGGGCTGTGGCTTTTTTGCATTTTTTGCAATATTTGTTCATTTCTAGTCTGTCTGGGTGGTTGATTTTATTTTTTTTGCTGACATAGTTATGTTCTTTACATTCTGTGCATTGCATAGTAACGATAATAACCTTATCTTTTTTCTTTCCACCACTTTTTTTTGTTTCTGCCATATTTTCATTTCCTTTCGGTTTTTTTTATCTAATTTAATTAATGGAGCCCACGAGGAGGGTCGCACTCCTGGCCTCGATCTTACCAAGATCGCGCTCTAACTACCTGAGCTACATGGGCTAATTATATTTTAACAGATCTATCTGTTCGTCAATCCATTGGCGTAACTTGGAATTATGGCAATAAATTTGTAATACACCATATTTAGTTTTATTTTTTTTTAAATATATCCATCATCGAATAGCCGCTATTGTAAAGTGTGGCTAATTCTTCTTTTGTAAGCATATCCCTCTTTGCTTGAAAGATAATAAATGGTGCCGGGTGAAGGATTCGAACCTCCGTAGCCGTAAGGCGCCAGATTTACAGTCTGGAGCAATTGACCGCTCTGCCAACCCGGCACAGTATTTACTTTATCACAAACAGCTGGTTTTATCTATGGATGGAGCCGGGAAGAGGAATCGGACCTCCGACAAGCTGTTTACAAAACAGCTGCTCTACCACTGAGCTATCCCGGCATATTCATACTTTAATCTTAATATATTATATGTTTTTTTAGGTCTATTGTCAAAGGTAAAATAGTTATTCTCAATAAATAGATTTGCCTAAAATCTTATAAGTATGTAAAATTAGTATAGAATATAGTATGATAAATATATCAAAGCCAACTAAGATAACAGGAGGGGAATGCCTGATATTCAACCGCCAGCTGTGGAAAAATTTACTCCCACGCAGCATCAACAATTTGTTCCAAACACAGGACTTAACTCTGTAGAATCTCGTAGTTATACTTCGGGCGGTTTGGGTATTGGCACATATGCATTTTTAGTTGCAGTTTTAGTTGTTGCATTAGGCGTAGGTTGTTTTTATGTATTTTTAACTCAAATAAAATCTCAATCAACTGCTTATGAAGCAAAAAACAATGATTTGAAAAATCAACTTTCAACTGGTGATTATGCAAAAATGGAAAAAACTCTCGAGGATCTTACGGTTCAAGTCAGTTCTTTTAACTCCGTAGTTCGAAGTCAAAAACCTTTTCAAAAAATGTTTGATGCAATCAAGAGTACAACTTATAAAAAAGCAAAATATTCCAGTTTTTCAGTTGATAAAAATGGAAAAATTGCAATTAGTGGAATAACTGATACTTATACTGATTTAGGAATAGTTCTTGCTGTTTTTTCTTCATCAACCGATATTACAAATTTTACAGTTGGAACTTTTTCAGGAGGAGTTAATTCTCCTTCAGACTCGTCCAAACCTGCTTTAGCAAATGCGGCCAAGGTTAATTTTTCAGTAAGTTTTGATTATATTTTTGCCAGTACTCCAGTGGTTCAAAATACTAATACAAATAATACTAATGTAAATGCTAATTCTAACTCTTCAACCGGAGGTACCAAATGAAAGAAGGCAAAAGCTCTCTTGGTTTAGCGGCTTTAATTATATTTTTGTCGCTTTTTGGTATTGGCTATGGTTTTTATTATATGAATATTCAAAGCGCGGATCTTAAGGATGCAAAACAAAAACTTGAAATTACTAAAATTGAAAACAAAGCCTTAACTGATAAAAAAGTTGCTCTTGACGCGGCTGCTAAAAAATTAATACAAAAAGACGGCGATCTAAAACTTCTCAAACTTGCAATGCCAAAAGGACCCAATTTGTCCGAAGCATTAATTGAATCTGACAGTCTTTTTAGGTCTCTTCAGTCCAATGCCGTTCCCGGAGTTCAAGCAAAATCATTTTCAGTTGGATTACCGGTTTTAACTGATGGCAAAATTCCGGTAAATATATCAATCGATTCCGATGTTAATAGTTTAATCGCGATGATTGCAAAATATTATAATAATATTAGACCATTTACTGTAGAGTCAATTAATATTACTTCATCTGAAACGCCGATTTTTACTTCTAATCTTCAGATGAATTTATCATTTGTTCCGACAACAGGAGCTGTTAGTACTGAAAAAAAACAAGAAAATTCTAATCAAAATAGCGCTACAGAGTAATAGCAGGAGGATCAATGAATAAGCAATCATCACAATTAATTATCGGTATAAGTTTAATTGTCATTTGCCTTGGTGTAATTGGATGGTTTTATTATTCCAGTTCAAAGATTTCAACAAATATTGTATCGTCTGTTGTTCCTGCGAAAGTAGAAGTGCTTGAAACAAATTTTAGTAAATTATTTGAAAATAGAGAAATTCCGACTGTCTCAATCCAACAGCAACAACAACAAAAAGTTGATCCGTCGCAATTGGGTAGAGACAATCCGTTTGCTCCATATTAATTTGCTATGATAAATAACCAAACAATAAATTCAGGAGCAGCTGTTAGTTCTCAAAAGAGAACTATTTTAGATGTGATGCTTGAATGGAAAGTTGTTGATCAGAAAAAAGTTGAATTGATGTCTAATTTAACCAATAATCTGGATATTGAAAATTTTTTACTTGGTCATAAACTTACTGATCGAGTTGTAATAAATAGGGCATATGCGCATTTATTTAATTTACAATATATTAATTTGCAAGATCAGACAGTAGATTTGAAAGTAGTTAAACTGATAAAAGAAGAGTTTTGCCGAAAATATTTTTTATTGCCTTATAGCTATTATGTAAATTCAGTTACAAAGCGAAAAGTAATTAGAATTGCTCTTGGTATGCCCGGCATGCTAAGAGGTGGCAATGGCCAAAATAGTCCTGGTGTGATTAGTAACTTAAAAAAATCTCAAAATGCTGATATCGAAATGGTCATTGCAAGTCCTGATGAAATAATTTCAATTCTAAATGATGTTTATCAAAAAAATAATTTTGTAGTTGAAAAAAAAGTTGATTTAAAAAAAGTTACAGTTCCTGTCAATATACTTTCCAGATTTCCCGAAGAAGTTGCGCGAAAATATCGAATGGTTGTTTTTGAAAACTCAAATCCATTAAAAATTAATGTTGCAGCAGAAAATCCGAAAGATAAAAAAGTTATTGATATTTTAAATTTTATAAAAAAAAGAAGTAAATTTGACATTGATTTATTTCGAACGGACAGAGATAGCATTGATCATGTTTTGATGCAATATAATCCGCAAGTCAAGGGTGATCTAAATTTAATCAAAGAAGACACTTTAAAAAATATTAATAGTGTTGCGCCTGGAAAAGCAGAAGAATTATTTTCGTCTTTTGGTTCTATAGGTCAACCAAACAGCCAAGTTATTTTTCCAAAACCGCAAGTGGATAATATTCCGCTAAAACCTAATGCGAATCAAGATATTGATTCTAAAAAAAATATTAAGACCAATGATTTTTGGTCAGATGATAAACCAGAATCAGCACAAAAAAATCAAACAAAAACTTCGCGTGATTTATTGTCGGTTGATCCGCATTTGATTGAAATAGATAAAAATGCAAGCAAAAAGACAGTTGATGAGACAGAGACGTCAGAAGAAGAAAAACGACAAAAAGAGCTTGATAGATTTAATTCTTTAGGTGGCCAGCTTGTAAAATCTAATCAAGCAGCACAAAAAAATATTGTAAAGCCGGAAATGGCTGCTGCACCTACGCAGGATATGCAAAATGATGAATTAGTTGTTAAAGACGAACATGAAATGCAAGTTGCAGAAATGAAAAGTCTTGAAAAAGAGCTAACTTTAAGATCAGAATCTGATTTATCATCTGTTCTAAAAGAAGAGGTATCATCTGAAGATCAGCTTAAGAAGATTATTGATAGTGCAACCATACCAGTCATTGTTGCGGCAATGATAAATTTTGCTTTACACAAAAGAGCTTCGGATATTCATATTGAACCTACTGAAAAAGAAGTGAGACTTCGATTTAGAATTGACGGAATTTTATACGACATTATGAGTATGCCAAGATATTTTAGGAGCGCTTTGATCTCTAGAGTAAAAATTATGTCAAAGTTAAAAATTGATGAGCAAAGAGTTCCGCAAGATGGTAGATTTGATGTTGTTTTTAGCAAGCAAAAGATTGATGTTCGTGTTTCTACCTTGCCAACAATTTTTGGGGAAAAGGTAGCAATGAGGCTTCTTGATAAATCTGCCGGACTTTATACTTTGGAAGAACTTGGACTTTCCGGTTCGAATTTAAAAAGACTTGAGGAAAATATTTTAAAACCTTACGGAATTATCTTAGCAACCGGTCCGACTGGTTCAGGAAAATCTACAACTCTTTATGCGATTTTGAAAAGAATTTCCAATCCGTCGGTTAATATTATTACTCTTGAGGATCCAGTTGAATATGAAATACCCGGTGTGAATCAGTGTCTTGTTAAACCGAAAATTGGTTTTAGTTTTGCCGAGGGACTTAGATCGGTTTTAAGACAAGATCCAAATATTATTATGGTTGGTGAAATTCGTGATTCTGAAACTGCCAATTTAGGTGTTCAGGCTGCAATGACAGGACATTTAGTGCTTTCAAGTTTGCATACAAACAATGCTTCAGGTGCCATTCCGCGTTTGGTTAATATGAAGGTTGAACCGTTTTTAATTACCTCAACAGTTAGCGCAATTATTGCTCAAAGACTTGTGCGACGCATTTGCCAACATTGCAAGCAAGAAGTAAAATTACATCAGGAAGTAGAAATGAAAGTTCGTTCTGCTTTGGAAAATTTACAGGGTACTGATAGCTTGCCAGCGAATTTAGAATATAAATTTTATCAAGGTAAAGGTTGCTCTGAATGTCATCTTGGTTATGCCGGCAGAATCGGTTTATATGAAATTATGGTTATGAGCGATGAGCTTGAAAAGTTGACTGTTCAAAATAGACCAACAAGCGAGATTGAAGCGCAAGCTGTAAAAGAAGGTATGATCACAATGTTTCAAGACGGTTTAATTAAAGCAATGAAGGGGATTACAACGATTGATGAAGTATTTAGAGAAACGAAATTAGATTAAGATTTTTTCACATTTTACTAAATTAAGGAGGGTATTTGCCGGTTTTATCTGAAAGAATGAAATCATTACTTGACCAAGTACTGACGCGAAATGCCAGCGATTTACATATGATGGTTGGAACAGCGCCTATTTTAAGGATAGATGGCAAATTAGCAACTATTCCGGATGAAGCGGTGCTTTCGGAAGCTGATTGCGAAGAACTGATTGGCAGTATGTTGCTAGAAACACATATGGAAATTTTAAAACATCGAAAAGAGTTGGATTTTTCATTTGGATATAAAGATTTAAGATTTAGAACTAATGTTTATTATCAAAAAGGAACTCTTGCGGCTTCGCTTCGTTCTATTTCCAGTGTAATTAGAAGTTTTGCTGAACTTGGACTCCCGCCGATAATTGAAAGATTTGCAACTAATTCCCAAGGTTTTGTTCTGATTACCGGTCCAACCGGACATGGGAAAACAACTACGCTTGCATCAATGATTGAGCATATTAATATTACTCGAAGTGAGCACATAGTTACAATTGAAGATCCGATTGAATATGTATTTAATAATAAAAAAAGTATTATCTCGCAACGAGAGGTTGGTTCAGATACAAATACATTTGCTCGTGCTTTAAGGGCTTCGCTTCGTGAAGATCCGAATGTTGTTTTAATTGGTGAAATGAGAGATCTTGAAACAATCGAAACCGCGCTTACTATCGCTGAAACAGGACATTTGGTTTTTGCAACGCTTCATACCAATAGCGCTTCTCAAACTGCCGATCGAATTATTAATGTTTTTCCTCCACACCAACAACAACAAGTCAGACAACAACTTGCATCGGTTCTTTTGGGTATTGTTTCACAAAGATTAATGCCTCGGGTGCAGGGTGGAAGAATTGTTGCTTCTGAAATAATGCTTGCATCAACTGCTGTTAGGAGTTTAATTCGCGAAGGTAAAACATATCAATTGCCTAATGTGATTCAAACTTCTGCTTCCGAAGGAATGATTAGTCTAGATAAGGTTTTGGCTGAACTTGTAAGTAAAGGTGAGATAACAATTGATGATGCTTTGACTTGGGCAACTGATCCAAAAGCATTTAAAATGATGATTTACTAGAGATAGCTAAAAACTTAAAACTGAAAGATTAAAATCACAACTTAAAATTTATATTAAAATGATTAAAACAAATACTGATTTAAAATCACGTTCATACAAATTCTCATTAGATATTATTAGTTTTATTCAAAATATATCAAATTCTAAAATAAGTTTAGTTTTGATAAATCAGCTATTAAGGTCAGCTACTTCAATAGGTGCTAATATTTTTGAAGCAAAATCATCTTCATCAAAAAGAGATTTTATTAAGTTTTTTGAAATTTCATTAAAATCTGCTAATGAAACAGAATATTGGTTAAATTTATTCAAAGATAGTAGGATCAGTAGCGTCAAAGAGGTTGATATTTTACTTGATGAATTAGTTGAATTAAGCAAAATGATTGCCGCAAGTTTATTAACAATGAAAAACAAAAGGAATTAAAAAGGATTTAAGTTTTAAACTGTGGATTTAAGTTTTAAACTTTAAACTTTAAATTAAAAACAATGGATAATATAATTCATTACATAAATAAATACATTAAGCATGTGAGCGTTAAGGAAAAGGCGTTTTTTTCTCGTCAGTTGGCAACCATGCTTAGCTCTGGCTTGCCATTGACCCAGTCGCTATATATTTTAGCTGTTCAGAGTACCAATGAATATTTTAAAAGTATTTTAAATGATGTGATTTTTGATCTTGAGGCTGGATATAATTTTCACAATGCTCTTTCAAAACACCCTAAAGTATTTAATAAAGTTTTTGTCAGTCTTGTTAAGGCAGGCGAATCATCCGGTAAATTAGAGCAAATTTTAGATGATTTAGCTACGCAAATTGAAAATGACGCTGCTTTTTCATCAAAAATAAAAGCTGCTTTGCTTTATCCGGTTTTTATTTTAGTTGTATTAATTGGAGTTTCTGTAATGATGATGGTTAAGGTTATTCCTCAACTCGAGGATGTTTTTAAAGAATCCAATGCCAAATTACCATGGATTACTACAACTTTAATGTCCATGAGTCGTTTTATGGTTCATTATTGGTGGATTTGTATTTTTGCAATTGTAGGCTTGGTTATTTTGGTTCGAGTTTTGCTTAAAACAGATGGTTTTGAATATTTTTGGAATAAATTTAAAATTAAAGGTCCGATTATTGGAAAAATTGTTACCGGTATTTATATGCATAGATTTACCAATACTTTAAGTTTACTTACATCATCAGGAATTCCAATTATTGAATCTTTGGATATTGTGGGCGATGTGATGAATAATCGCATTTATATTGAAGAGCTGCAAAATGTGGCTGTTCAAGTAGAGCGAGGTGTTCCGATATCTGTGCCTTTAAGTAAAAATTCAAATTTTCCGCTCATTGTTTCGCAGATGATTATGGTGGGGGAACAAACTGGAAAATTAGATAAAGTGCTAAAGGGGCTTGCAAAATATTATTATGAAGAAACCGATAATAAGATCAAAGGTATTTCGAGTCTTTTTGAGCCGGTTATGATTGTTTTTATTGGTGGAGGAGTAGCATTTTTGGTTTTTGCGATTTTAATGCCGATATACAACCTAGCCCAGATTCAGTAAATAGTATTGAGTATTTAGTATTGGGTATTGAGTATAAAAAATAATTTGTAAAGCTTAAAGTCAAACTTTGTCATTGCGAGGTGTTTCCCTTTCCGTCATTGCGCCTGCCCGCCTTGGGAGGGAGGTCATCCGAAGCAATCTATCATATACAGATCGCCACAGCGCTGACGCTTCGCGATGACTACTTCTGTCATTCCAGCGTAGGCTGGAATCCAGAAGCATTGATTTTGCAAAGAAATAAAATTAAACTTAAAGTATGAAGAAAAAAGATTTTACAATTGATGATTTAGCAGTTATGGTGCAAAGTGGTTTTTTGGAGTTAAGAGATGAGATGCATGACGGATTTAATTCCCTTGATAAGAAAATTGACAATGAAGTGGGTAATCTTAGATCTGAAATGCAAGAAGGTTTTAATGAGGCTAGTAAGGAATTGCATAATGAAATAGACAAATTAAGAACCGAGATGCACGATGAGTTTAGGCGAGTTCACGAAGAGATAAGTGTATTAAAAGAGAGAATCGAATCCTTGGAAAACAGAATTAAGGATGATTTTAGTGTTTATGATGATGAAATAAGCGAGTTTCGTCGAAGAATCGATATGTTGGAAAAAGAGGTTGCAAGATTAAAAAAGGATAATCCGTACATTCCAAAAAGGACTGTCCTTTAAATAAGTCATTGCGAGGTTGTTTCCCATTGGTCGCTTTGGAAACAGGCTCTGTCATTGCGAGGTGTTTCCCTTTCCGTCATTGCGCCTGCCCGCCTTGGGAGGGAGGTCATCCGAAGCAATCTATTATCATATACAGATCGCCACAGCGCTGACGCTTCGCGATGACTACCTCTGTCATTCTAGCGCAGGCTAGAATCCAGAAGCAATCCCACGAGTTATCCCCAGTTTTGATTATGTCTGAAAGATAGTATTATATAGATAATAAATATTAATTATATCCTTTGTTTGAGTAGGTCGATCAGGGGATAGTATGTTTATTAAGTCGATTATTCATATTAAGGAGGTTTAAAATGAGAAAAATTAAAGGTTTCACACTTATTGAACTTTTGGTTGTGATTGCCATTATTGGTATTCTAGCAGCCATGATTTTGGTAGCTCTTGGTGGCGCACGAGCCAAAGCACGAGATGCCACGAGAAAGTCAGATTTAAGATCGGTAAAGACAGCTTTAGAAATGTTTGCTACAGATGATCCAGCAGGTAAGTATTCAACAGCAACTGTTAATATAACAAGTAGCTTTTTGGTATCAGGTGGATATATGAAAGTTGCGCCTACTGAGAAAAAATGGACTACATCACTATATGCTTATCTTACCGATGCTAGCGCGTCTAACTATGTTCTTGCTGCTTTATTGGAAAATCAATCAGATCCTGGAATAAATGGTGTATTAAATACATTGCCTACTGGTTCTACTTGGATAGCTGCAACCCCAACAGCTATTGCAGCATCAACTAACACAAATTGGAGTGACAAAACAGAAGCTCCTGCAGACGGAAATTATAATTATTATTTAGGTAATAATTAATAGTATTTTAAGCTAAAGCTATATAAGAATACCTTGTCTTGCTGATGAGGTATTTTTATATTTATACTTAGAGGTAGAGGACGCATCACTTCTGCCTGCCGTCAGGCAGGTTTTAACCTGTTATATTCCATAAGCTATTAGATATTGTTTTATTGTCTTTTTAAATAAATAATTGTTGCTATAATATAGATAAGAAGTAAAAAAGGAGAAGGGTGGCAAAAACAACAATTGATGATTTGGCAATAATGGTTCAGAAAGGTTTTCTGGAGATAAACGATAGGTTTAATGATTTTGATGAAAGGTTCAATCAGGTTGATGCAAGATTTGATCGCATTGAAGCTCGTCTTGATCGTGTGGAAAAACGCCTTGATCATATCGAAGCTCGTCTTGATTTGATTGAAACCGATGTTGCAATTATCAAAAAAGATGTTGCTAGTATAAAAACTCGTCTTGATGCGACGGGTCAAAGAGATTCCGAAGACATTGAAGTTTTGTCAAGAGATATGCAGAAAGCGGAGCTTCGTTTAGATAAACTGGAAAAGCAGTGTTATGGCAAATGATATTTTTTTCAATTTAATAATATTTATCTTCGGGCTCTGTATCGGGTCGTTTTTAAATGTGGTAGCTTTGAGATTTCCGGAATTTGTCTCGATTGCAACTACCCGAAGCCACTGTCCTTCATGCAAGAAAAATCTCAAATGGTATGATCTTTTTCCTTTGTTCAGTTTTTTGTTTTTATGGGGTAAATGTCGATATTGCAAAGTTAAAATATCATGGCAATATCCTTTGGTTGAACTAGCGACCGGAATAATTACACTTGGCGTAATATATTTTTTCGGATTTACTTTTCAAAGCATTATTTTAATTCTTTTTTCTTGGATTTTGATAATAATTTCAATTTTTGATTTGGAATCAATGGAGATTCCCGAATTTTTTCTGCGCATGGGGATAATATTTGCATTAATTTATCTTGTCTTTGGTTATTTTAATTTTGGTTATAATACGGATTTGTTATCTGCCATATATGGCGTATTGGTTTTTGCCGGCGTGCCGCTATTTATTTATCTTATTACAAAAGGCAAGGGGATGGGGGAAGGGGATTGGAAAATTGGATTTTCTCTTGGTTTGATTTTGGGTTTTCCACAGGCAGTTGTTGGATTTATTTTTTCAGTAGTTATCGGATCTTCGGTCGGCTTGATTTTAATAGCTTTAAAAATAAAATCTTTAAAAAGCGCTATCCCATTTGGTCCCTTTCTTGTGTTGGGATTTTTTATTGCATTATTTTGGGGAGAATATTTATGGCGGGTGTATTTCGGTTTATGATATAATAAGAATAAGTTGAAAGTTCGTAAAGCGCCTCATCGGCGCTCGCCGTAGAGGCGAGTTTATAAAATTTAAGATTTATAAATAGCGAGGGAAAATGATTTTTAATTATAAAAAAAGAGCTTTTACATTAATTGAGCTTTTGGTTGTAATTGCAATTATAGGTATTTTAGTTGCTTTGGCAACATTTAGTTATACAAGAGTAAGAAAACAAGCGCGTGATGTGAAAAGAAAAGAAGATATTGCGGCTATTGCCGGAGCATTGCAACTTTATTATCAGGATAATTATAAGTATGTAAACATGTCTGGTAGTGTAACTGTGTTTACTTCTACTGCTACGACTTTGGGTGAGTTATCAACAGGAAAATATATTGATCTTCCATCAGCTGCTATGGATTCTTATCCTTATGAATATTGCACAGTCGAAGGTTATAACTACGCGTTAAGAGCAAAATTAGAAATTACAAAAGAAAGTGTTTTAGAAGAAAGTGGCGGTCTGTGTTCAATCCCGGGTTATTATATTTCCGGTGAATATATCGATGATAATGGTTTAGGAGATAGTTATACCTCGAAAAGTACCGGATTTGAATAAATAAGGAGAGATTTGAAAAAAGGCTTTACTTTAATTGAACTTTTAGTAGTTATGGTAATTATTAGTGTTTTGATTTCTATTTCCATTGCCAGCATTACAAAATCGCAAAAAAACAGCCGCGATACACGAAGAAAAGCGGATATTGGCATTATTCAATCAGCTCTTGAGTCTTTTTATAATCAGAACAAAACATATCCAGATACATCAGGAAAAAAATGTGGTGGTACTGTAAATGATTGGGAGTGTGATTATACAACATCAAACCCTGTTTGGATTTCTGGTTTAACTGGTGTTGTGGATAAAATTGGCAAAGATCCTAAACCAGTTGATTCCGATTATCCATCAACTGCAAATGGACCGCTTGCTGCTAGTGAATTTGGTGTAAACTATTACGGGTATCGTTCTGTGAATTATTCATCAGCGTGTGTTTCTCCGGTCAGCGCTTGTCCGTACAAAGATATTTGTATTAATCCTTATGCGCAAGGTAAATATTATATTTTAACAGCAGTTTTAGAAAACAATAATGACATCGAAACAATTGGTAACAGCGCTGTTCCGAAATATTTTCTAAATTGCGACAACATGAAAAGTTTGACCACTGTTTATAACAAAAACGCTTATGTTAAAATTAATGCTTTTTAAAGACATTTGGAGGATAAAAATGATGAAATTTATTCAAGTCAAAAATAAGGGTTTTATGCTGGTCGAGCTGGTTGTGGCGATTTTGATTATTGGCATTTTAACTTCTGTTACTTCAATTAGTATTATAAAATCACAAAAAGTTAGTCGCGATACGCAGAGAAAATCTGATATTGCTCAAATCGAGAAAACCTTAGAGTCGTATTATTCTGTGAATCATAAGTATCCTGTATCTGATACATCTGGTGCTGAATGTAAGGAAGGCAGTCTAGGCTGTACAGGTGTTTCTAGTTGGCAGACTGATGCTACAACTAAAATTCCTATAGCAAAAACTGATATGTGGATAGTTGATTTAGCTAAGTATGCCGATAAATTGCCAAGCGATCCAAGAGGAAATAACGATACTACTCCTGGATTTGCACCAGTTTTTAAAGGTTCTGAATCGACTTATTTTTACGCGTATTATTCAAAAAGTTGTACCGAGTTGATGGTTAGCTATGTTAGTAAAAATTGTCCATATTATAAAGAGGGATCTACTGAAGATACTAAGAGTTATGTAGTTGGATCTTACTATATTTTAGCAACTTCTCTTGAAAATAGGTCCGATCCTGAAGCTATAAGTAATTCTGATATATACTATACAAACTGCGCAAGAATGAAACAAGATATTAATTACAATCAAAATGCTTTAGTTAAAATTAAGGTATTTTAAAATGATACTCAAGAGGGACTCATCTTTTACTTTAATCGAGATGGTTATCTCTCTTTTTATAATTATGGTTTTAATGGTGATCGGTTTTTACAGTTTTAATCAACTTGATAGAAATACTTATCTTCAAAAATCTGCCGAAGAGATTGCCGGTGCGATTGAAACGGCGCGGGGATATTCCATGAGTCTGCCAAGTATAATTCCAAATCCAGAAATAAAAGATATTACTTATACCGGAATTAAATTTAATAAAAATTCTGATGATGATTCAGCTCTAAGTTATGAATATTTTTATACAAAGTGTGATGATCTAGATTCATTTAATCCTGATAGCCTTAGCACAGATGATGATTGCTTGAAAGATAGTATTATTAGAATTGGGGATGATCAAACATTTTCTAAAAATATATTTATTCGAGATGACAATTCTAGTGATCCAGACTTGCCTGATTACCCTATTCTATTATTTAATAAAAACAAGATCGTTTTTTGGTGCAATAATGATGGAAGTTGTAACTCAAACAAATTAGATTTAAGTGGTTTGGCGCCAGCTTACGAAAAAACAATTTGGTTGACAAAAAGATTATCAACAACTGAAGGTAAAGCAATTATTATTAATGTAAATTCAGGAATACCAAGTGTTGAATAAGGATTTAAACAAAATTAAAAGTTTTGGGTTAATCGAGGTAATGCTTTCGGTTTCTATATTTGTGATTCTTCTGACCGGCATTACAGGTTTAACTCAAAAAACAATGAGTGCTTCCACTAGAACAATTGAAAGACAATATGCCTTGGGGTTGGCGCAAGAAGGAATTGAAGTAATATTGCATAAAGGAGTTGATGGTCTTCCAGCGGCAGAGTCGTTTCATGATTATGAATGGTTAGGGTATGTAGAGTTTGTGGATGGAAGTTGGATATTGAAAGATAATGATAATATGGTAAATGATGATCCTTGTGGTTTTGATGAAAACAAAGTGCATTTAGATGATGTAGATTGGATGTGCGCTGAAGATTTTGTTAGTCCCTATGGGGATGATTCAACTCGTTTCTCAAGAATAATTAATATCAAAAAAGATGCAGCAAGTACTGAATTTATAATTACAGTAAAAGTTGCGTGGGATACGATTATTCCTGATGAAGCAAGCTCAATTGATCCGAAAAATTCCGTTATACTTTCAACTATATTAGTTAGCGGCGGTCTTAGCGGAGGTGATTTGATTCCACCAGCTTTTCCTATCGGTTCGATTATCAATGTAGCTAATCCATGGGGAAGTACTGATTTTGTACGACTACCACTAGTATTAACATGGCCAAGTGCAGTTGATAATTCAGGTGGCAGTGGTGTTGCTTATTATAAAATTAGTGCTACCGGTGTAGGTTATGGCTGCGGGGGCGATGATGAATATCAGGAAGCAATTAATTTTCCTAATGAGGGTGAAATTGTTGATGTTCAGACGGCTACAATAGAATATAGTTATTTATCCGGTAGATTTTGGGAAAATACTTGTGGTGGTGATACGGATTTTATCAATTTGACAATTACTGCTTATGATGGAGCTAATAATCCTAGTAAAAGTTTGATTATTCCTGAAGGAAGATTATCAGGTATTATTTATTAATATTAGTAAAATGAAAAAGAACAAAAGTTTTTCTTTAATTGAAATATTGATTGCAAGTACAATTTTTTCAGTAGTGATTTTAGTTGTATTAAGTACGGTTGCTATGCTTTCGAGTGTAGAATCAGGTTTAAAATCAGCAAAAGTTGTAAACTCAACAAGCAGCTATGTTTTGGAATCAATGTTTCGCGACATAGCTGAAGCAGATGAAAGTTTGTCAATTAATGGAGGAATTACATATCACGCTTTTACTCTTTCTAATTCAATACCAAGCAGCATTATATATTCTGGAGGAACGCTACCAAATGATTTTTGTGAAGATGCATCTATACCAAAAAGTGGGATTTTACTCCATGTAAATGATGAGTATAAGTTTTATTATTTAGATACTAATAATAAAATAAATTTAAGAACAGATTCAGATCTTGTAGACTTATTTAGTCCTTCAGGTTCTTATAGAGAATTTGTGATTGCCGGGTCTGACAAAGTGATAATTAGTAAATTTGCAGTAACTGGAATTGCAAGTACCAGTAATCCTTGGGCGAAAATTGATATTGAAATTAAAAGTAGTAATTTTATCAAATCAGAAGAAACATTTAAATTTAGCACAATGGTTTCAACAAGGAAAATAACATGGTAAAAAATAATTCAAATAAAGGTTCTGCGCTTCTAATTACTTTAATAATTATGAGTATTGCTTCAGTTTTAATTTTTAGTATAAGCAAATTATCAATGTTTCAGCAATTAAGACAAGGATCTTACGAATCATCGCTTGGCGCCTATTATGCAGCTGAAGCAGGGTATAATTTAGCATTGAAAGCTGCCGATGGTTCAAGTACAGACGCTCCCATAGAGTTGCCAAATGGTGCAAAATACGAATATGATAGAAATGATGCTAGTGATATTATTTCGACCGGAACATTCGGTAAGGTGAAACATCAGATAATTTGGGACGGGACAACTAAAATAATCAAATAGGAACATATGAACTTAAAAGTATATACTGATGGGGGAGCGAGAGGAAATCCCGGGCCGGCTGGAATTGGGATAATAATTAAAAATGATGATAAAATTATCGCTAAAATTAAAAAATATATTGGAGAGGCAACAAATAATCAAGCAGAATATCAAGCGATTTTATCTGCCCTTGAATTTATAAAAGCAAATTATGTTGGTAAAATTGATTCTTTACTGTGCAGTCTTGATTCACAACTTGTTGTTGAGCAATTAAGAGGTAATTATAAAGTCAAAAATCAAGATTTGGCTATTTTGTTTTTAAAGATAAAAAAAATATGCGAAGATTTAGATTTAAAAATAGAGTTTGTTCATATTCCTCGTGAGCAAAATAAATTAGCGGATAAGCTGGTAAATATTGCGATTGATGAGAAAAGTGATTTCTCTGTTGAATTACCTCTTGAAAAGTAGTAATATTTATTTGTGTTAGTAAATATAAATGTAAAACCCGGATCTAGTAAAATTGAAGTCCAAAAAGATGACCAAGGATTACTAGTTTATTTGACCGCTTTACCGGTAAAAGGTATGGCAAATAAACAATTGATAGAGGTTTTATCAGATTATTATAATGTATCAAAATCATCCATTGATATTATCAGAGGATGGAATTTTCATAAAAAAGTAGTAGAGGTTAAAAATGTTTAAATCCATTAATCAAAGACAAAATTTTGTTGAACTTGAAAAAGAGATTTTAGAATTTTGGAACAGTAACAAAATTCTAGAAAAATATTTAAATCGAAATAATGGTAGTAGCAAAAAATTTAGTTTTTTAGACGGACCGATCACCGCAAATAATCCTATGGGAGTTCATCATGCTTGGGGTAGGACATATAAAGATGCTTGGCAAAGATATAAAGCAATGAATGGTTTTGACCAAAGATTTCAAAATGGTTTTGATTGTCAGGGACTTTGGGTTGAAGTTGAAGTTGAAAAAGAGCTAGATTTTAAAACAAAAAAAGATATTGAAACTTATGGACTTGAAAAATTTACTAATAAATGTAAAGAAAGAGTTGTAAAATATTCTGCAATTCAAACAGAACAATCGAAAAGACTTGGTATGTTTATGGATTGGGACAATTCTTATTACACCATGAGTGAAGAAAATAATTACGCTATTTGGCATTTTTTAAAAAAATGTTCTGAACTTGGTTATTTATATAAAGGTGAAGATGTGGTGCCGTGGTGCCAGAGGTGTGGAACAGCAATTTCACAGCATGAAATATTAACTGAAGAATACAAAGAGCTTACGCATGCTTCTTTTTATGTTAAATTCCCACTAAAAGATGAGAAAAATATATACTTTTTAGTTTGGACAACCACACCGTGGACTTTGCCAGCAAATACTGGTCTTGCTGTTGGAAAAGATATTAAATATTCAATTTATAAAAATATTGAAACTGATGAAAAGTATATACTAGCTGAAGAGATTGCAGAAAAATTATTAAAAGAAAATTTTGAAAAAATTTGTTTTTCCGATGGATCAAAAACAAAAACCGGTAATGAGCTACTTGGTCTTGAATATAATTCCATATTGCCTGAAATTCAAAATAGTTTAGATTTATCTGAAAATAAATTTAAAGTTTGGGTTGGTGATTTTGTAAATACTGAAGAAGGAACAGGGATTGTTCATATTGCTCCGGGATGCGGTAAAGAAGATTTTGAACTTGCTAAAGAAAATAATATTCCTATTATTAATCCGATAAAAAATGATGAAGGTGATTACGCGGATTATATGGGAATATTATCTGGAAAAAATGTAAGTCATATAAATTCAGAGATAAAAGATTTGCTTGGAATTTTATTATTTAAAGAACAGAGCTATACTCATCGCTACCCAACTTGTTGGAGATGCAAATCAGAATTAATATTTCGCTTAGTTAATGAGTGGTATATAAAAATGGATGAGATTCGTCAGAAAATGATGGAAGTAACTAAAAAAATCAAATGGTTACCATCATTTGGACTTGAAAGAGAGTTGGATTGGCTTAAAAATATGGATGATTGGCTGATTTCTAAGAAAAGGTATTGGGGATTGGCTTTGCCTATATTTGAGTGTGAATGCGGACACTATGAAGTAATTGGAAGTAAAGAAGAGCTGAAAGAAAAGTCAGTTGAAGGCTGGGAAAAATTTGAAGGTAATACGCCTCATAGACCTTGGGTTGATAATATTATAATTCAATGTTCTAAATGCGGTAATTTGGTCTCAAGAATTAAGGATGTGGGAAATCCTTGGCTTGATGCCGGCATTGTTCCTTTTTCAACAATACCCGGAAATAAAACTGATAAAGAAAATAAACCAACCTCGTATTTTAATGACAGAGAAAACTGGGAAAAATGGTTTCCGGCCGATTTTATTACAGAATCTTTTCCAGGACAGTTTAAAAACTGGTTTTATTCATTAATTGCTATGAGTACAGTTCTTGAAAACGAGCCTTCATTTAAAACAGTTTTAGGTTTTGCGTCAGTTAAAGATGAAAAAGGCGAAGAGATGCATAAAAGTAAAGGTAATGCAATTTGGTTTGATGAAGCTGCTGATACTATTGGTGTTGATACAATGAGACTTTTGTATTGTTTGCAAAATCCATCCAACAATTTACTTTTTGGATACAGGGCAAATGAAGAGGTTAGAAGGAAGTATATACTAATTCTATGGAATGTATATTCGTTTTTTGTAACTTATAGTAATATTGATAATTTTAAACCTGAAAAATCTACTAAATCAGAAAATTTGATGGACATGTGGATAATGGCGGATCTTCAAGAAACAATTGAGATTACTAGAAAAGGATTTGATGATTATAATTTGCAAAAATCAACGCAGCAATTGGTTAAATTTATTGAAGATTTATCGACCTGGTATTTGCGAAGATCGAGAAACAGAAAAACATCAGAATTTTATCAAACCATGTATGATGTTTTGAAAAATCTTGTAAAACTTCTTGCACCAATTACGCCATTTTTATCTGAAAGTATATATCAAAATTTGAAATTTGAAAATGAGCCAGAATCTGTTCATTTGTGCGATTATCCTGAAGTAAATGATACTTTTGTAAATAAAGAATTATTAAGTGAAATGAGTATGATTCGCGATATCGTTGAGCTTGCTCATAGTGCTCGAGAAGAAGCAAATATAAAAATTAGACAACCACTATCTGACATTAAAGTATATACTTCGATAAAATTAAATTATAATTTTAATGATATTTTGATTGACGAATTAAATATTAAAGAAATTACATTTATACAAAATACAGAAATTGAGTTAATGGACAAAAATAATGATTATATAATGAAACAAAATAATGATTTTAAAGTATATACTAATATTAAAATCACTCCTGAATTGCTTGAAGAATGTACATTTCGAGATTCGGTACGAAAAATTCAAGATTTGCGAAAAAATGTCGATCTTAAGCCCAATCAAATTGTTGATATATACTATTTTGCTGAAAATAATGAAATTGAAAAATTTATTGATAAACATACTTCCGAGTTATCTGCTAAAACAAATTGTAAATTAATACCGCTTGATATTAAGGACGGCAAAATAGAATCGTCTTTAAAAGTTGAAAATGGAACTATTAGCTTTTACATTAATCAAAAAGATTAATTTAAAGTATATATTTTAAGGAGTATTTTTGCTTAAGAAACTTCGAATGTTTGATTGGGTATTGTATGGTTTAGTGTTAATTTTACTTTCTATTAGTATTATTTTGATATATACAATTACTTTTGGCAATCAAGTAAATTTAGCTCTAAGACAAGGAATTTTTGCTGGAATAGGTTTAGTTTTTATGTTTTTTCTTTCTATGACCGATTTTAGATTTATCAAAAATTGGACCACACTTATTTATATACTCGGTATAATTAGTCTTGTGCTTGTTTTTCTGTTTGGATATACCCAATTTGGTGCGAGAAGATGGATTAATTTTGGTTTTTTCCCTTTTCAACCATCAGAAATTTTTAAATTAATTATTATTATTGCATTAGCTAAATTTTTTTCTAGTAAAACCGATTTATTTAATATTAAGTCGCTGATTAATGTTTTAGTTATAGTTTTAATTCCAATTGTTATGGTTATGAGACAGCCTGACTTAGGTACTGCAATTGTTTTAGCAGTAACTGCTTTTGGTATGTTATTTGCTGTAAAATTACCTAAAAAATTGATATTAATTGTATTTGCAAGTTTGATTATAGCTTTGCCTTTAGTTTTTTTGTCTCTTAAAGATTATCAAAAACATAGAATCGAGGTATTTTTAAATCCAAATTCAGATCCTGCCGGAACAGGTTACAATATAACTCAAGCTAAGATTGCCGTTGGTTCCGGCGGTCTTTACGGGAAAGGTCTTGGAAAGGGGTCTCAAAGTGAGCTGAATTTTTTACCGGTTGCTCATACGGATTTTATTTTTGCAGGACTTGCTGAAGTTTCCGGGTTTGTTGGTTCTGTAATGATAATTTTAATATATATTATTATGCTTTGGCGAATTGTTGGCATTGCTAACAGTGCGCCTGATGATTTTAGCTCTATGTTGGCTCTTGGAATTGGAATATTATTTTTATTTCAAATTTTTGTTAATATTGGGATGAATATTGGTATTATGCCTGTTGTTGGAATACCTTTGCCTTTTGTATCGTCAGGTGGAACCTCACTTATGACTAGTTTGATCGCAATAGGAATTTTGCAATCAATATATCGTCAAAAGGAAAATACAAAAAGGTATTGATAAATTATTTTATTAATGCTAAAATCATATAAGATAGTAGTCTTGTCGTTAGATAAGATAATTTTTTATTATAACCGTTAGGGTTGAATAACGATAAAATAGTATTTGTTGGCGGAGCCAACATCATATAATATCGAAGCTGCCCTGATAATCCATCAGCCCTGCCTGTCTGCAGACAGGTTGCTGTGGGTTCAGCTTCATTGGAGGTCAATTGGACAGTATTATTAAAACCGGTGGAAAACAATATATTGTTTCTCATGGTGAAGAACTTTTGGTTGAAAAAATAAAAACAGATGAGAAAACTGTTGAGTTTGATGATATTTTAAATGGCGGAAAAGTTAAAGCCGAGATTTTAGGTGAAGTAAAAGGTGAAAAATTAAATATTATTAAATACAGACCAAGGAAAAATTACCTGAAGAGATTGGGACACAGACAGATTTATACAAAGGTTAAGATTGCATGAATAAAATTGCCCGCTATTTTAGCGAAGTAAGAGAAGAACTGAAAAAAGTTTCATGGCCAAAAAGAAAACAGGTTGCTTATGATACAACTTCAGTTATTATAACAATAGTTATTTCAATATTACTTTTAGTTTTGATCGATGCAGCATTTGCAAAATTAGTGAACTTAGTAATTATAGGGGATAGTATATGAGTAAAGAAAAAGATATCAAAAAAGAAGAACAAATCGAAGATCAAGAAGTTGTTTCGGATGAAGTTAGCGAACCCATCGATGAAATATCAACTGATTCAGACATGATTGAGTCAATAGATGATAACAAAGAGTCGGATGGTCCAACTGATGAAAAGGTTGTGGGTGAGTTATTGCCAAAAACAATGAAACAAGCCGGTAAAAAGGGTTGGTATGTTATTCACACCTATGCTGGTTATGAAGAGCAAGTAGCACAAAATTTGCTGCAAAGAATCGATTCATTAAGTATGAAAGAAAAAATTTTTGATGTTTTAGTTCCCAAAGAAAAACAAATTGAAATTAAGAATGGTAAAAGAAGAACTGTTGAAAAAAGAATTTACCCCGGATATGTGTTTGTTGAAATGATTGTAACTGATGATGCCTGGTATGTTGTAAGAAATACTCCTAATGTTACAGGTTTTATTGGTACAGGAGTTCAGCCAACACCGGTTTCGGCAGATGAAATTATTAGAATCAAAAAGAGAATGGGTGTTGATGAGCCTAAATATAAGATTGAACTTGTAGAAAATGATCTGGTTAGAATCAATGACGGCCCATTAAAAGGATTTGAAGCAAAAGTTACTGAAGTTGATGAAGATAAGGGTAAAGTTAAGGTTTCTGTTTCAATGTTTGGCCGAGAAACACCTGTTACACTTGATTTCTTGCAAATTAAGAAAATATAGATAATAATTTAAAATTTAGAATTTAAAATCAATTTAAAAATCTAAATTTAAAATGTTTAAAAATTAATTATTAATCATTTATAATTCATTTTAAATTGCCCCAAAGGGGTCCCAACTGAAATGTTGGGAAAAATTGAAAATTCTCTGAAGGAGATATATGGCAAAAAAGATAAAAACAAAAATTAAATTACAGTGTCCAGCCGGTAAAGCAAATCCTGCTCCACCAGTTGGACCAGCTCTTGGTCAACACGGTTTGAACATCATGGATTTTTGTAAAGAATTTAATGAACGAACAAAAGATATGGGAGATACTGTAATTCCGGTTGAAATTACAGTATTTGAGGATCGAACATTTGAATTTATTACCAAAAAACCACCTGCAGCAGAATTGATTAAAAAAGCTGCAAAATTAAGCAAGGGCGGAGCAACGCATAAAGCAAAAGTCGGATCAATCAGTAAAGATGAATTGAGAAAAATTGCAGAAGAAAAAATGGTTGATTTAAATGCTAGAAATGTTGAAGCTGCAGAAAAAATTATTGCAGGCACAGCTAGATCGGTTGGTGTTGAAATTAAATAAATATTCTTCAAAATAAGTATATACTAAAATACAAAAAGAAAAGGACCGCCGAAGCAGTCCTTTTCTATATCCCCTCAAATATTACCTCCACAATCTGACTTTCGTCATTTTTGCCAACCCTGAAATTTTAATGTAGGGAAGGGATTGCGGTGTAATAGAGAGGAAACCGGCTACTTTATAACAGTAAGGAGGGGAAAACTATTACAAGTAACCAGATTTCTCTCTATTAGACTTAAAATATATACTTTTTAATGTTCTAATTATATATTATAGCATAAAAGTATATATTTGTCAAGGGCTAAAGGGTAATATTATGTTTTTTAAAATTATTTATAAAATGAATAAGTATATTTATGTAAGGGGCTAGATTATTTTTTGTAAGGAACAGAGGGCTCCTTTTCGACCTGCCTCGCCGGCAAGGCGGGTGGCCGCCCTCTATCCCTTACCAACCCAACTCCTGCCACGACTTTTTCATAAGCATAAAAAATCAGTTTCTTCCTAAAAGACACTCTGATGACCTATCCTGTTTCACAGGCAGGCACAGTTTCTTTTGGAGCGAAACTGATTTTTTACTTTCTGAAAAAGTTTTTAAAGCAAAGGGTGTTTTTTATTTCGTCGAAAACTAGAACAGATAAAACAGTAAGTAGTTTTTTAAAAGTGTAATATTTCTTCAGCTTCCTTGAAAAAAACGAAAAAATTGAATTTTTAAATTTATTAAAATATAGTTTAATAAACATATGAACATAAATGATCGTAAATTTTTAATTGCATTTTCATCCAGTTTTAATTTGGGGCCGGTTACTTTAAGTGAGATTATGAAACAAGGACCTAAAAAGGTTTGGGACAGGGGACTTAATTCATCTGATCCTAAATTCAATAAATATACAAAATATATTGATGAAACTAGAATATCAGTTGATCCTGAAAAATATTTGAAACAAATTGAAAAGCATGGATTTAAAGTGATCATTTTAGGAGATAAATGTTATCCAAACCTGTTAAAACAAATTAATGATCCTCCTGTGGTTTTGTATTATAAGGGATGTTTAAGTACTGATGATTCAATTTCAATTGTTGGTAGCCGCAAGTGTTCACACTATGCTATTCAGGTTATTAATAAAATTGTACCTGATTTGGTAAAGTGTGGTCTTAAGACGATATCCGGTATGGCTTTAGGAGTGGATAGTTTAGTTCACAGGGTAACTTTAGAAAATAAAGGTAAAACTATTGCGATCCTTGGTTCCGGACTTGATCAAATATATCCGGTAACAAATATTCATTTATTTAACCAAATTGCAGAAAATGGTGCCGTGGTATCTGAATTTGGGCTTGGAACACCCCCTTTGAAATATAATTTTCCACAGCGTAATCGAATAATTGCCGGTCTTTCACAAGGAACATTAGTTGTTGAGGCAAATATAAAATCAGGATCTTTGATTACTGCTAGCTGTGCCTTGGATTATAATCGGCAAGTTTACTCTGTGCCCGGTGATATTTCAAGAACAGGTTCTGAAGGAACCAACAATCTGATAAAAATTGGTGCAAAACCGGTAACAATTGCAGATGATATTTTAATTGATTATGGTTATATATCAAATAATTCGAAAACATATTTACCAAGAAATGAAAATGAGAAAAAAATATATGATTTATTATCTGATATGCCGCTATATATTGACAACATCTGCGAACTCGCTAAACTAGACATAGTTGAGGCAAGCCAAAATCTAACTTTAATGGAATTAAATGGTGCAATTGAAAATTTGGGGAATTCTACTTATATTAGAAAATAGTGGTGATAATTTAAGGTGCTAGAAAATATTTAAAGGAGGTTATTTTGAATTTATTAATTGTTGAGTCTCCCGCCAAGTCAAAAACAATAGAACAATATTTAGGCAAAGATTATAAGGTTGCCGCCTCTTTTGGTCATGTGCGAGACCTTCCGCAAAAGGAGCTTGGAATTGATACTAAAAATAATTATGAGCCAACATATATTATTCCAGCTAAGAGTAAAAAAACGATTACTGAACTTAAAAGTTTGCTTAAAACTGCAAAAAAAGTTTATCTTGCAACCGACCTTGATAGAGAAGGAGAGGCAATTGCTTGGCATTTGGTTCAAGCTTTAAAACCTAAAATTGAAGTTAGTCGTATTACATTTAATGAGATTAGTAAAAGTGCTTTAGAAAAAGCTTTGAAAAATCCAAGAGATATTAGTCAGCCGCTTGTTGACGCTCAACAAGCAAGAAGGGTGCTTGATAGGTTGGTTGGGTATAAATTAAGCCCATTTTTATGGAAAAAAGTATATTCTGGTTTATCTGCCGGACGAGTTCAATCTGTTGCAGTTAGATTAGTTGTTGACAGGGAGAGGGAGATAAATAATTTTAAGTCAAAAACATATTATACAATCGAAGGATTGTTTTCTAAACCAAAAGATGAAAAAAATTCATTCAAGGGTCAATTGGTCAAAGTTGATGGTAAGAGTTTTAATCAGACTGAATCTAAAAAAGAAGCAGACGATCTGGTTGAAATTCTTAAAAAAAGTGATTATGAGGTTGCAGCAATAAATAAAGACATGAGAAGCAAGAGTCCTTATGCGCCGTTTACAACTTCAACGCTTCAACAAGAAGCAAGCCGAAAATTAAGATTTTCATCTAAAAAAACCATGATGTTAGCACAGAGATTATATGAAGGAATTCCTCTTGGTAAAGGGAAGCATACCGCACTTATCACTTATATGAGAACTGATTCGGTAAATATTTCTGATACTGCGCAAAAAGAAGCAATGTCAGTTATTAAAAAACTTTATGGTGAAAAGTATATACCAGATAATAAACGAGTTTATCAATCAAAATCAAAAAGAGCTCAAGAAGCACATGAAGCAATTAGGCCGATTAGTTTTATGATGTCTCCGGAAGAGGTTAAATCTAGCCTTGAATCAGATCAATATCGTTTATACAAATTGATATTTGATAGAGCCTTATCTTCACAAATGGCGGATGCTCAAATTGAGACAACCACTGTTTTAATCGATTCGAAGAAGCAAAAGAAAGTATATACTTTTCAATCTAAAGGATCGGAAATAAAATTCTATGGTTATATGAAAGTTTATGAAGAAGGTCGCGATGATGAATCAGTAGAAGAAGTAAATGCTATTCCTAAACTTATAACCAAAGATTTGCTTGATTTGCTTTCAATTTCCGGTCTTAAACATGACACTCAACCACCAGCAAGATATACTGAAGCAACTTTGGTTAAAGAACTGGAAAAAAGAGATATTGGTCGTCCTTCAACTTATGCTCCAACAATGTCTACGATTATTGATCGAGGGTATATCAAAAAAGATGGGATGAAACTATTTCCACAAGAAGTAGCTTTAATTGTAACTGATCTTTTGGTTGAAAATTTTCCAGAAATCGTTGATTTCAATTTTACAGCAAAAATGGAAGATCAGCTTGATGAGATAGCTGAAGGTAAATTGGTTTGGCAGGAAGCAATTAAAGAATTTTATGTACCATTTGAAAAAAATTTAGCTGAAAAGAATAAAACAGTTGAAAAAAGTAGCCAAGTTAGTCAAGAAACTGATGAGGTTTGTCCTGATTGCGGAGAAAAATTATTTATTAAACTTGGGCGTTTTGGTAAGTTTTATGCTTGTGGCGGTTATCCAAAATGTAAATATACAAAACCATTTCTTGAATCGGGAAGTAAAGCTGAAGAAAAACAAATGGAAAAGGCGATTGAGGAAAAATGTCCTGAATGTAAAGCTGATTTAGTGCTTAAGGAAGGACGATTTGGAGTTTTTGCAGCTTGCAGCAATTATCCAAAGTGTAAATTTACAAAAGCAATAATTATTCCAAGCGGTGTTAAATGTCCGAATTGCGGAAAAGATTTAGTTCAAAAGAGAACAAGAAAGGGTAGAACTTTCTGGGGATGCAGCAGTTATCCAAAGTGTAAAACAGCTTTTTGGGACGAACCAACAAATGAAAAGTGTTCACATTGCGGTTCAATGATGGTAAAAAAAGGTGATGAGTTAAAATGTAGTCAGTGCGAGAAATAACTAAAAATTCAAAGCTTAAAAATTAAAACCATAGTTTAAAGTTAATAATTGTAACTAAAAATTCAAAAAATATTGGTTGTATGTTTATTTGAAGTTTTGGGTTCTAAGTTGTGGTTTTGCGTTTTGATATTTAAGTTTTAAATTATGTCTATGATTCCAAAATCTATAAAAAAATTAATTGAAGAATTGTCAAAGCTACCTGGTGTTGGTCCTAAAACAGCGGCTAGATTGACTTTTTATTTGCTTTCTAAACATCAGATGGACATTGATTCTTTATCCGATGCTATTGCAAATCTTAAGACAAATTTAGTGAAATGCCATGTTTGCCATAATATTTCAGAAAGTGACCCATGTTTAATATGCGATGACGTGAAAAGAGACGATGAAAAAATTTGTATTGTTGAGGAGCCTCTTGATGTGATTGCAATCGAAAAAACAGATTATAACGGTCTATATCATATTATTGGAGGATTGATTTCTCCTGTTGATGGAATTACGGCAACTGATTTAAATATTTCCACATTAATTGATAGAATTAATGATCCAAAAAGCGTTATTAATGAAATAATTTTAGCAACCGACCCGAGTCTTGAAGGTGAGGCTACAGCGGCATTTATTTATCAAAAAATAAAAGATAAAGATATAAAAATTACCCGAATTGCAAGAGGTATACCGGTTGGTGGAGATCTTGAATATGCTGATGAAATAACTCTAAATAGGGCGATGGTGGGGAGAAGTGATTACAGTTGATAACTTAAAAATTAAAGCTAAAAGACTAAAACCACAGTTAAAAATTAAAATATTCTGATATATCCGGATTTAATTTTATTGCAAATTTTCAATCACAATTATTAGTTTTAAGTTATGGTTTTGAGATTTAAATTTTGAGTTTTAATCTATTTATATTTATTCACAGTTGACAAGTATTGTCAGTAAAATGTAAATATAATTATACAAATATTTTATTTTGACCATTGATATTGCATGAGGGGAGCATTATTTAACTATTTTGTGCTCAAAGCCAATGTCAGGGTAAACAGGAGGAAAAGTGGAACCAACATATGTATGTCCCGATTGTGGAGTCGGTATGTCAGATGTACCGGGTACATGTGGCGATTGCGGCGCTGACCTTGTCGCAATTGACAGTATTGACGATGATGCTGAAAAAGCGGATCGTTATAATGATGACGAGTTAGATGAGGACGAAGATGAATTCGGGGATATTGAGGACGCGAAGGCAGCATTTTAATTACTAGGGAACTATTTGAAGATAAACTTATATAATACATACAGTCGAAATAAGGAGGAATTTATTCCTTTAAATGGGCCAGAGGTAACAATTTATACCTGTGGTCCGACTGTGTATAACTTTGCTCATATTGGAAATTTAAGAGCTTATGTATTTGCAGATATTTTAAGAAAAATTCTTAAATATGCTGATTATCAGGTTAAACAGGTAATAAATGTTACAGATGTTGGACATCTTACTTCTGATGAGGATCAAGGTGAAGATAAGATTGAGAAAAGCGCAAAGGAAATTGGTAAAACGCCGGATGAGATTGCCGATTATTATCTTAAAGCGTTTATTGAAGATATGGTTAATTTACATATTGAAAAACCTGAATTTATGCCAAAAGCAACCGAGAATATTAAGGAAATGATTGATATTATTGAGAAATTGCTTGAAAATGGACATGCTTATAAAACAAATTCAGGTATATATTATGATATTACGAAATTTGCTGATTATGGGAAGCTGGCACGACTTGATATGGAGAATATGCAGTTTGGTAAGAGAATCGAGCTTGAGGGCGATAAAAAACATCCATCTGATTTTGCGCTCTGGGTTTTAAATAAGCCTGAACATTTGATGAAATGGGATAGTCCTTGGGGTAAAGGTTATCCTGGCTGGCATATTGAATGTTCTGCAATGGCGATGAAATATCTGGGTGAAACAATAGATATCCACACCGGCGGAGTTGATCATATTCCGGTTCATCACACCAATGAAATTGCTCAAAGCGAAGGTGCGACAGGCAAGAAGTTTGTCCGGTTTTGGATGCATTCAGAATTTTTAAATATTACAGGTGAAAAAATGGCAAAATCGAGCGGAGAATTTCTTACTTTGGAAGAATTGATTAAAAAAGGATATGATCCAATTTCTTACAGATATTTTTTAATGACTAATCATTACAGGTCAAAAATAGAGTTTTCTTGGGAAAAGTTAGATGCAGCTCAAAAAACATTGCAAAAAATTCGTTTGTTGCCATCACTTGGTGGGGCTGATGAGGATATTTGTGAAAAGATAAATGATGCAATTGGTGATGATTTGGATATTCCAAGGATGATTTCTCTTCTTCATCAATCGGGAGACAAGGACTTGTGGATAAAATATGATGATATTTTGGGTTTGGGATGGAATACGGAAATACCTGAAGAAGTTGAAGATTTGGCTAAGGAGAGAATTGATGCTCGAAATAATAAAAATTTTGAAGAAGCTGATAGATTGAGACAAAAAATTGAAGATATGGGATATTTGGTTCAGGATTCAAGTGAGGGGTATAAAATAGTTAAAAAATAGTATCTTAAAGTTCAAAACCGCCTCATTGCTTTCGGGGCGGTTTTGGTTATTGAGTAGCATTTGAGATGCTACGAGGGTTTGTTATAGGGGTCAAAGATGAACGGGGATGTAACCAGGAAGTTATCCACAAAGAGGAAATATGCATGTCTTGTGGTGATGTCTTTGGGCTCGCTCCAGAAATATTGGCACTTCGAGGTGCCTTTTTTGTATTTCTTGATTGATTCCTTGACTATCTCGCCGTCTCGGTACATTGTGATCTTGATTTCAGTAGGTACTTTGATTGGCTCTGGTTTGCCATTCTTATACCTTATGAAGGCAAGAGTGAACCTGAAAGACGGCTTTTCCACAGCATATTGGCTGGCTCCGGAGGGGAACTGATTCATGGAGGTTAAACAGGCATATCCTCTGGTGGCGTAGGTTTGACCGTCCTCATAAGCATCAAGAATGCCTTTTGAAGACAGGCCTTTTGTCATTGCAAAGGTAATATGCGTCCATCTCTCCTTATCGTCAAGCTGAAGGTTTTCAGCTAGATCTTTGCTGACGACAGCAATAGCCTTATCAAGTCCGTGGCTATCATTTTCAGATACTGCGACCGGGAAGTCGCATTCTTCCTTGAGAGCAGCTTGAATTAGCTTGCAATACCAATCCAGAGTATCAAGATCTTCTTTGTAACTCTGATTGAAGAAACCAATACCTCTGGTTCCCTTGTAGTAACGAGGAGTGGAGAGATCGTATCTGAAGTGTTTCTGTGCTTTGCCGTAGAAACTGGAGATTAGTCGGGGATGGGCTGCTACAGGGAACATGCCCACTTCTCGTATGCGAGAAAGTACCTTGGATTGGCTGTTTTTCTGCCCATCAAGCTTATCTAGTATCTCGTCTTGGATTATTGGTCCAAGAGCTAGAGTATGGGCAGAATCTTCAGTGTCGAATTCTGCGTTCCAAGGAGAGGACAGTTCGGCGGCAGGTATGGCTACAAAACCCGACGTAGTCTGTTCTTGACAGTTTCGGATATAGTCAGCAAAACCCTTATCGAGTCCTCTTGGGTTTGTTATGTGGAATCTTTCCGCAGGTTCCTTGTGTACGCTATTGATCTGGTTGTAGTGATCTGAAATGAAGGCATACTGGCAACCAGACGACTTAGCCATCAGAACTCTCTGCGGAATATTATCACTACCATCCGAGAAAGTGGTGTGCAGATGGAGAATTCCTCTGTACCATGCAGCTTTTTTCACCAGTTTTTCCTTATCGGAATCACTGATGAAAAGGTCTTTATTCCGGTGGAAGTCTGCGATAGCCTTTTGGACTATTTCAAGACGCGAGATAGGCGTTCCCTGATGAGAATCCATGAAAGTCATAAGAGGGGACAGTGTCTTAGAAAGCACAGATAGCTTTTCTACGGAGTTGACAACATAGGCTTTTTCGTCGCTTCCCTCTTTAAGCATACGAATTGCTCCATAGTAGTCAGCTTGTTTCTCGAGAGTCATGTTGCGTTTTGTTGACAAGACATAATCTGCTACTTCTTTGGCAACAGACTTGATCTGCTCGTCGCGACTACCTAGCTTGCCAAAAGTTGATCCAAAGTCGTATTTCTTGGGGTAGTAACTTTGGATTTCACAATGGTAAGTTTCCCGAGAGAGCAGATAGGATATGAGGTGGCTGTCTCCTTGTCTCAAGAGGCCTAAAGAGAAGCAGATGATATTCCCTGGCAGGGAAAAGGAGATGACTTCAGGAGTCTTGAACACTCTTACGCGATATTTGATCCCTGATTTCAAGGCTTCTGGATCATTATCTGCAAGAGGGGATCTGACTTCTCCGATGCAAGTAGTGATGTCTTGATAGACAGATGGCCCGAATCTCTTTTCAAGCAAGGTGATTGCTTCTTCCCCGATTCTAATCTCTAGTGACCGAGGGATATCTGTTTGGGCTAATGCCGCCGAAACGGTCATACAGAGGACAATAACGATGATAAGTCGAGTATGCATTGCTGGTTTATCCTTTCGTTGATGTACAACGGCTTTGCCGTATGAGAGTATTATATACTTTTATTTGAAAAATTATATAGGTTAAGTATGAAAATTAATATTGCAAGATAGCGCTTTATAGTTTAAAGTATATATTTGTAAGGTTAAATCTATTGACAAATAGATTGGTTTGTGGTATATTTGGGCGTAATGTAAATGGTTGAACAGTTAATGGTAAAGCGGTTAGAAATTTGAAAATTAGAAGTATATACCAATAAGATTTGGTTAAAATTCTGGCTGGGGGATATGGAGAGCGGTCACTTTAAAAAATTTTAATGACCACTATCTCTACCTGTCGGATTTATCTACCTTGGGTCTTGTGCCCGAGAGTTTCCGGCCAGAATTTTGCCCAAATCTAAAAGCTCTTTGAGCTTGGGCAAGAGTTTTCGACCCCAGATCGAAAACTGATTCATCGATAAAAGGAGAAGTCGATGAGGTATATTTGTACCTTGATAATACTCTCCTTGCTGGCAGTGCCAGCAAGTTGTAACCCGATCCTGACTCACACGTATACCAATACGGTGGGTAATGCCTCCATGACAGTGGCAGTAACTTTACCATATGTTATGGAACGACAGCAGGATTGGAATCCCTTGTTCTTTGACGAGGACGAGGGTTGTGCAGTAATCGTCCGCGGTTCGGCATTGGATGTTCATTTTATGGGCATTACCAAGAATCGCGACTATTGCCGCAGAAGTGCAATCTTCGTGACGGATGATGGAACGATCGATTGGGATAAGTTTTGCCAGATCGATAAGACCTTTGTCCTGTTCCCGATTCAGGGCGGCATGAGACCGCTTACTAGTACGAAAAAGATATGTGTGTACGCAAGTATACATATGTCTGCAGCGCAGCTTCAGTGTCTGCCAAGCGTGTTCTATCTTCAGGGTAGTATGCTTGCAGAAACGAAGGGGCGTCTGGCTCAAGAGAGCACAATCCGAGTACTCCAAGTGGAGCCCGGAGAGTGTACGAAAGAGCAGATAATACAGGCCCAGCGAGCGCAAGCGCAGAAAGATGCAAAGAAGAATGCTCTTGCGCAAGTACAGCTAACTCCTGCATCTGACCCCGTATCTGCGCCAGCTCCTGTTGCCACGACTCCTGCTGCCACGCCGCTAGTAGCTGATTCGCCTTTGGTGAAGAAGTTTTCTGACGGAATGAAGCTCGATCAACCGAAACCATATCTACTGGATATAGCTGGTTCGAAAAACCATTCTTCAATTCTGGTTGTCTTTACAGACAGCTATGGAAAGAAGATGACGTCGAAATTCGCCATCAGTTACACGCGAGTGTCTGGTGGCGCATGTCAGCAAATCAGTCAGTGGACCGAGCTCGAATGCTCGGGCTCATATCTTCTGAAGCCGGCAATTGGCTATAACTCGTTTGGAGCCGATCTTCGGATCTGGTTTCCAGGGTTCAAGGCCGTTCGGTTCGAGGTTGGTAAGATGCCGACAGATCGAGTGCTGACGTTTGAACAGGAGGTGTCGAAATGAGAAGGCTGCTTGCAGTATTTCTTCTGATCGTGGCGATCTCGATCCCTTCGTGGGCTCGGTCGCCCATAGCAACACATCAGGGGAATGGGATTCATTCCTTTATCCCCCAGGGCTTCAACTCTGTGCGCGACTTCCAGTACATGCTGGGACGAAGCGCACGGCTGCAGCAACTGTATTCAAAGCAGTTCGGCTCGACCTACGATAGGTTGGGTCTTACCTGCTGGGAGTACTGGTGTTTGTCAAGGGATATGGAGGCAACCGTCTACTGTGTAGATAGTCAAATCTACTCAACTCGGCAGATCCTGCCTAAAGGGACGCCGGTGATCGGGTATCGCGATGTCGACGGTAACCGCAGAGCCATGATAGTGGCTGATTGTGGTAATCCTTTGACTCGGTATCTGCTCGAGTCATGGTGTCCTCCGATAGCAAAGAAGACGGTAGAAAAGCCGATTGAATCGGTCTGTCTCCCGCCGCCGCCAGAGGAAAAACCGGTACCGCAGCCGGTACCAATATGCCTAGTTGAGCCCAAAATCGGTTTGCCGAATCGAGGGATTAACAACGGGATAGCTTCGGCTTACCCTGTGCGTGTGACGGATCCCGGAATAATAAACGGGATTTCCGCGGCAGTGATTCTGCCTCTTCGGGTCGCTTCGACAAATGTTACGCAGATTCAGGGGCAACAGACAGGCCCGGTCAATGTCGAGAATAACGCTGACAACAGTAACACTGTTGGCAATAGCGCCAACAACGACATTGATGTTAGTCCGACGATCGAAGGATCGTCATCCTCGTCTTCGGCTGCTGCCTCGGCTTCGGCCGCTGCTGCTGCCGAAGCAACTAGTCCATAGGTTCGCTATCTGGGGAGATGCGAACTATACCTACTCCCACTTCTCGTGGAAACGCGAGAAGTGGGAGATACTTCCTTGTCTATATTTTTATATAGACAGAGATAGTGTCTAGGTCGATACAGTATTTAATAATAACTAATCACTATTAACCTATGGAGGTTATTTATGAATATGAAAAAAATATCGTTTGCAATTGTTGCTGCTGCTATTTTGGTTATTTCTTCACCTATTGCTTTTGCTAAAGCAGTAACTGTAAGTAATAATGCTAGCAATAGTAATATTGTTACAAATAGTTCAAACAATACTATAACTGTTTCTGGTCCAGTTTCAGTTCCATGTAACACGAACAATAGTTCAACTGCCGCTGCTGCTTCAAGTGCTGCTGCTGCATCAACAAGCGGAGTTTCCGCTGCTGCTTCAGCTGCAAGTTCAGCTGCTAGTGGATCAGATGGTATTGTTCCAGCTGCTGCCGCTGCTGCTTCAAGTGCTGCTGCCGCTGCAACAGATGGTTCTGCTGCTGCTGCATCTAGTGCTGCTGCCGCTGCTGCTCCTGCAGCAAGTGCCGCTGCTTCAAGTGCTGCTGCTGCAACAGGTGGTAATTCCGGTACAGGTGCTGCTGCTGCCTCTGCTGCTTCTGCTGGTCAGAATGCATCAGCTGCTGCTGCCGCTTCAGCTGGTAATGCAAATGCTGCTGCTGCCGCTGGTCAAAATGCTAGTGCATCTGCTGGAAATGGTGCTGCTGTTGCTACTGCTGGTAATGGTTCTGCCGCTGCTTCTGCTGGAACAACTTCAGCCAAAGCCGGTGTTACCAAACCTAGTGAATTGCCAAAAACTGGTGCATTTACCCTTGGTATTTCAGCTCTATTAGCTGGCCTTGGTGTTGCAACTGTTAAATTCATTAAAGGTAGAAAAGCTTTAGCTGCTATTTCACAGATCTAATCGAATCAAATTGATTTACAAAAAAGTTTCTTGAAAAAGGGACTTTTTTGTTTTAATAATATTATTTAATTATTTTTTTTAATAATCATTTATAAAATGGACAGGGGGACTCATTTCGAGGTCGTCCCCCTGTCCCTTTTAAACCCAACCCCCTACACGATTTTTCAAGGAGCACTTCAGAAATATTACTTTCTTAAAAAATTACAGTGCAAGCATCCCTACGGGCAAGTAATTTTTTAAAAGTGTAATATTTCTTCAGCTTCCTTGAAAAAGAACGAAACTGATTTGTTATTTTTTGAAAAAAACTAAGTAAAGAGTGTTTTTTATTATCTTGAAAAAATAAAAATTATTTTATATTTTATTGCTACATTGTTTCCTTGTTAATGCTGTGGTAAGATAACAGGGATGGAAGAAGATATTTTAAGAAGAAAAAAAGAACTTGAAACATTGTTAAAGATTTCTGAAAAAAGAGAGCAGCTTGAAGCTACTCAAAAAATGATGTCCGAGCCTGATTTTTGGCAGGATCAAAAAAAAGCAGTTGAAATTTCGCATAAAGCTAGCAAATTAAGTGAAATTATTGATTTATTTGAAAAAGCCGATTCAAAAGAAGAAATTGATAAATTGGAATTTGAAGCATTGTATTCAGCTGAAAATGATCAGGCTAATGCTATCTTGTCGATTCATGCAGGAGCAGGCGGAACCGAGGCGCAGGATTGGGCTGAAATGCTTCAGCGGATGTATTTAAGATATTCTGAAAGAAAAGGGTATAGTGCAGAAGTGGTTGACACTTCTCTAGGTGAAGAAGCTGGGATAAAGAGTACAACTATTAGAATTATTGGTTTAAATGCTTTTGGCAATTTAAAGAGTGAAGCCGGAGTTCATCGTTTAGTTCGAATTTCTCCATTTGATGGATCAAAATCTCGACATACTTCATTTGCTTTAGTTGAAGTGATTCCAGAAATTGAAAATGCAGGAGCATTAGAACTTGATCCTAAGGAAATTAGGATTGATGTTTTCAGAGCTTCCGGAAAGGGCGGACAAGGAGTAAATACAACTGATTCAGCAGTTAGGATTACCCATTTTCCAACAAAATTAGTTGTTACCTGTCAAGACGAAAGAAGCCAATTGCAAAACAGGGAAAAAGCTATTAAAATATTAAAGTCTAGAATATTTGAAATTCAAGAAAAAGAAAATAAAGCAAAAGAATCGGAATTAAAAGGTGAGCATGTAAGCGCGGAATGGGGGAGTCAGATTCGGTCTTATGTGCTGCAACCTTATCAATTGGTGAAAGATAATCGAACTGGAGTTGAATCAACTGATCCAAAATCTGTTTTAGATGGGGAAATTGATCAATTTATTGAAGGATACCTTAGAAAAATGACTAATTAAGAATTTCTAATTTCTAATTAATTTTGTAAATTATTTTATTTTTTTAGAAAAATTGGTCATTAATAAATTGGTTATTGATTAGAAATTAATAATTTTAACCGGAGGATGATATGTTAGACAAGGCAAAAGATTTATACAAATTACAAAAAGAAGCTCGGGCTGTACAAAAAGAGTTAAAAGATACCGAGATAGAAGCAACCGGTGCTGATGGTGAAGTGATGGTAGTTTTCAATGGTGAGATTCATTTGGTTGATATAAATATTGGTGAGGGAATGCTTCATCCAGATAAAAAAAGAGAGCTTGAAACTGTTTTGAAAAAAACTATTTCAGAAGCAATTTCACGAGCTCAAGCTGTTGCTGCGGAAAAAGCAAAAAGTTTGATGGGTGGTTTTAAATTTCCTGGTATGTAGCATCTTTTAAGATAGAGAATTGCGAGGCATTGCCAAATTGCTTAGCACCGGCGGACCTATATGCGCAATTTTAGCAATGCCTCGCATAATTTAGAAATGAGATGGCTTAGGCGGACTAGAGCTATTTTTTCCTGAAAAAGAAAAACTGTAAATTTACTTTAGTTATTGCTTTTGATATTATTTAGTTAATGATTAATCAGGGAATGTTAATCGTAATTTAGTACGTTTATTTATATAATTACTGGTATATATTATTTTTATGAAATTAATTATTGGACTTGGGAATCCGGGTAAGGAATATGAGAATACAAGGCATAATGCCGGGTTTGTTTTTGTCGACGAGTTACTTAACAGGCCAGAATTTACTCGGGTTGGGGAAGAATTAGAATTTAGAAAAGATAGTAAATTTAATGCTTTACTTGCTGAAACGCAAATAAAAGGTGAGAAGATTATTTTGGTTAAACCACAAACTTTTATGAATCTTTCCGGCGAGTCTGTTCGAAAAATCAAGGATTTTTATAAGGTAGATGAAAGTGACATTATTGTTGTTTCAGATGATGCGGATTTACCGATTGGTATGGCTCGAATCAGGAAAAATGGCACAAGCGGGGGACATAATGGACTTGAAAATATTATTAGTGTTTTAGATTCAGACGGTTTTTACCGAATCAGACTGGGGATTGCTTTTAAGGTTGAGGAAAAAACTAATTTAGAACGAAAAGAATTTGTTTTAGAAAAATTTACTGATCGAGAATTGCCAATTTTGAAAGATACGATTCAAGAAGTAATTATGTATATTTTAGGATATTTAGGATCTAAAGAGGAAATTCCATCTCATAGTTTAGAGGTTGTTGGTAGAGAAGAATAATTTTATATTGATTTTGTAATTTTTGTATACCCTGTTGAAGCCCTTTTTTATCCCCTCTGATTTAAGATTTATTTTGTTAATATTTATGTAAGGGGCTAGAAAGATTTTGTAAGGGGCTAGGGGCTTCGAGTCTTGAAGCGCGCCCCTTTGCCCCTTACGAACCCCCACCCCCGCACGCTTTTCATGGAGCATAAAAAATATCTTTCTTTCAAAAAAAATCACAACTCCTTTCAGTCGCCCTGCGGGAAGTGATTTTTTATGAAGCAAAAGTTATTTTTTATTTCCTTGAAAATTTGAACTATAAGTATTTTTTTATTATCTGAAAAAGATTAATAAAGTCTTAAAAAGCTTGGGAAAAGCAAAGAGGCGAGATGTTCTCGCCCCCGCGTAGCTGTGGAAGATGCGAATGTAATCAAACGCATTCCTGTGCTCGTGGGGACGAGATATTCTCGCCTCTAGATCGCCGGTCTTGCAACCAGGTCCCGTTGGTCGACATAGCAGTCGACAGGGACTGATCCCGTGAGGGATCCGCAGTTGCAAGCTGCCGGCAATGGGAATTTATGGAAGTGTATTGTCCAAGTCAGAGCGGCCTTGTCGCCAGTTTACCATTTCTGGTATTGCTGGCGTGGTAACAATCACTGGAGTTACAGTCCAGTTACCTCTTTCATTTGAACCTCCTTGGCCTTCGACGGCCCGGTCAGGCGGACGCGCTCGCGCCGGCGGTCTGAGTGAATTTTGCGACGAAACAAAGGAAAGCGGTTTCCGTACCCGACCTGCAGTGCGACTTCATGAAGAAGCCTCCATTGTTGCGTATATTTTAGGCGGGAATATTGGCCTGGTGTCGTACCAGCTGTGCCACTTCCGTATTCCTAATGCAACATAGATATATTAACATATTATCGATTATTTGTCAAGTGCTTTAGTATATACTTTTCAAGTCTTGAATTATACTTCTTCACGGTGTATAATTTTATTAGTTTAAATAATATATGTGGGAGCTGAAAGCGTTTGTACCACTAGCTGCAATATGTGGCAGAAAGTAAGATGACAATTAGAAAAGAAATGACAGAGCAAACTGCTCAAGAAGATTCTAAGGAAGCTAAACTTGAAGAATCAAAAGTAGAAATTTCGATGGAGGATGCATTTGATAAGATCGAGAAAGATCTTGGTGAAGATGCAGTTAAGGATTTGATTACTGAAGGTGAGGTTGTTGAAGAAAAAATTGTCAAAGAAAAAAAAGTTGAAGCTAGTGATGAAAAAGAATCTGATGCGCCAGCAGATGAGGAAAAACCTAAAACAAAAAAAATAGAAAAAAAATCAGCAAAAGAAACAAAAAAGAAAAATCCTCGCAGCCAAAAATATATTGCTGCAACAAGTGATTTTGAGAAAGAAAAATTATATTCAGTTGATGAAGCGATTGATCTAGCTAAAAAAATGTCATATTCCAAATTTGTTGGAAGCATGGAGCTTCATATTAAAATTGCTCAAACAAAAAGCAAGAAAAAAGGACCAACTGAAACAAATCGTTTTTTAGTTGATCTGCCTTTTGGTACAGGTAAAACAAAAGAAATTGTGGTTCTTGATGAAGCAATAATTGAGGAAATATTTAAAACTAAATCTGCTACTGCTGATATTTATCTTGCAACTCCGGAAATTATGCCTAAAGTTGGCAAAATTGCTCGAATTCTTGGTACTCAAGGCAAAATGCCAAATCCAAAATCAGGAACCGTTACTACTGATATTGAAAAAACTAAAGAAGCACTTGCATCAGGCAGGATTGAACTTCGCGCTGATGGTGGTAATGTGTTTCATCAAACTGTCGGAAAACTTGATTTTGAAAATGATAAATTGAAGCAAAATATTGCAGCTGTTCTTTCCGTTCTTCCTAAGGCAAAAATTAAATCTCTTGTGATTGCCCCAACAATGGGAGCAGGTATCAAAGTTAAGATCTGATCGTCATTCTCTAGTTGGAAATGCAATGTTCCAATATCGGGAATCTATAAAAAAGGTTACTTTTTAAAAAGTAATCTTTTTTGTTTACATGAAATTTTTATTGAAATATAATAAAAATATATTATTTATTGGACTTTATATGATAAAACTTTGGGGCAAGACTCATTTTCGTATCTTATTATATTTGTTTGTTGCAATAATTGCCGGCTTTATTTTATATTTTAATAAAGACCGCTTGGAAAATCACGCTGCAACAAGCGATGATTTATTCTCACAAACAGTATGTTATAACTGTCCTATTTGTCCACTAACTTATGAACCGTTAAGATATTTTACTCAAGATGTCAGTCGATCATTAGTAATTCCTCTGGTTGAGCGTAAAAATTTTGACCAAATAAAAATTGAACAAGAGCTTAAATCTAGTCTTAGCAGTTGTGATGTGGGCGGGCTTGATAGTATCAAAAAGGAAGAATGTCGGAAAAAAGTTGAGCAAGCTGTTCGTTTGGCAACCGGTTTTTATAGTCAAGAATATTATAATAAATTGTCAGTATGGTTTAATGATGTAACAAATGATAAGTTTACCAATAAATTGCCGTACAGTTTAGGTACTAATGGCGGTGAGCAAACAGTAATTCCGGAAAAATCGTCTAGTTTTTCTTTGATGGGTTCTATTCCGAAAAGAGAAGCAAGGCTGATTTACAGATACAAAATTTCTTCTGTTTACAAACAATCTCTTATTAAAACAACAGCTACTATAAATGCTTGCGAAATTAATTCAAAGAAAATTATAACCTCGAGTGGGGTATCTTGGAAAATTGATGCAACAGTAAATGCCGGTCCGAATGAATATAAGGTGAGCTTACAGGACGGAAAAGATTTATCTGCTTCTTTTAATAAATATATGAGTTTTTGAGCCAGAGTTTTTTATTTATATTTAATGTTGACAAAAAAGGTTAATTTAGTTAAAATAGTTAAGTAAAGCCATAGATAGCCGGCATTCTCCCAAAAGAGATAGAAGTCCTGCCGAGGCAAAAGAGTTTATAAAGTTAAAAGTTTATAAAGTCTAAAGTGATCGAATTCAGATTACTTTATAACTTTAAGAACTTTAAGAACTTTTTAACTTATTTGTCTTCGATTGGCTAGGTCGAAGATTTTTGTTTTTTTGTCTTCAAAAAAACAATCCTCCGTAGCATCTCGAATGCCTGTCTGCCGGTCATCGATTCTGAACAGCTCAGACTCGAGGAGCGAGGCAGGGAACATGAATGGATAGTTAGAGTGAAATATCGAGAGCGAAGGATGGATTAATCAAAAATGGGAGCAAAATGTTATTAACAAAAGAAAAAAAATCAGAACTCTTGAGTGATCTTAAAAACAAACTTGATAAAAAAATGATTTTGTTTATTGGTTATCAAGGAATGTCAAATGAGCTTATTAGTGGTCTTCGGGATACGCTTGCAGAAAAAGATCTATCTCTTAAGGTAACAAAAAATACTTTGCTTAGAATTGTTTTAAAAGAGAAAAATATTGAAATTCCTCAAGAAATTCTAGATCAACAGCTTGCAATTATTATTTCTGATGATGAAATTATTCCGGCAAAATCGGTTCATGAATTTATGAAAATAAATGAAATGCCGCAAGTTTTAGGTGGGGTTATTGATGGTAATTTCATTGATCAGGCGTATGTTAAAAAATTGGCAATGCTTCCAACACGCGAAGAATTGTTAGCAAAGGTTGTTGGTTCGATTTCATCTCCTACATATTCCTTTGTCAATGTATTGAATGCAAATATTAGAGGTTTAATTAATGTTTTGAGCCAGATAAAATAGTTTATAAAGTTAAAAGTTTGTAAAGCGCCTCATCGGTGCTCGCCGTAGAGGCGAGTCCATAAAGTCGAAATTTGAAATTTTAAAATTAAAGCATTAAAAATTGAATTTAAATTTTAAATTTTAAATTGAAAATTAATTAGTTACAATTAGAGCTTCAAATATTATACAAATTATATGAGTTAGTAAACGAAAGGATATATGGCTAGAGAAGATAATCCAATTAAAAAACAAGAAAGACAAAATGAGGTAGAATCAGAAGCTTTGTCAACAGAAGCTGAAGAGGAAATCGGGACTGCAGAAGAAAATGAGATTGATGCAGAAAAAACTGAAGAAATTGTTGATGAAAAAGAAATAATTCCAGCTGAAGTAGCTGCAATTAATATTGATAATGAGTCATCGCAAGATGCAACAGAGGGAACAAAAGAAATAGCTAATATTAATGATAAATCCTCCAGTGCTAAGGTCACAGAGGATATAGGAGAAAAAATGTCAAACGAAGATAGATCCGCCTTGGGTGGAGAAGAAGTAAAAGAAGAAAAATCCGCCTCCGTTGAAACTACGGTGGACAAGAAAGAAGTTACAGGTAAATTTGCCGATTTGGTAAAACAAATTGAAAATTTATCAGTTTTAGAGCTTTCAGAACTTGTTAAAGTTTTGGAAGAAAGATTTGGCGTATCAGCTGCTGCTCCTGTAGCTATGGCTGGTGCTGCTGCTCCAGCTGCTGCTGATGCTGCTGAAGAGAAATCTTCATACACAGTTATGCTTGCTGGTGCCGGTGATCAAAAAATTGCCGTTATTAAAGCTGTTAGAGAAATTCGACCTGATCTTGGTTTAAAAGAAGCTAAAGATCTAGTTGATGCTGCTCCAAAAGAAGTTAAAGCTAATGCTCCAAAAGACGAAGCCGAAGAAGCTAAAAAGAAACTTGAAGCTGCTGGTGCTACTGTTGAATTGAAGTAAGTAGCCGCTCCTTATTGCCCTCGCTGCTTAGTGCGGATGACCGCAATGCCTGCCTCGCTCCTCGAGTCTGAATTTTCTCGCGGTTCGACCGTCCTGAACTCACCTTCGAAGGAGAGTCGATGACCGGCAGGCGGGTGCGACTCGGGTAATAACTCGCTATTTCAAGTTAATAAGATACGAGACACTGTTTTTGTTCTGTGGAATACTCGTTAAATTGATTATTATAAAAAAACACCCTGAAATATGGGTGTTTTTTAATTTATTATGTTTTTATTATGGACAAAACTATTTTTTGATGATAAAATGTCATTGAATCGAATGATACTTGGGGGGTGGAAGAAATGTCTGTGGAACAAAACGGGATGTTGTGTGCAATGGCGCTTGTCTTAGTTGTCGCCTATGTCTTTAAGGTAAAGACATTCGAGACATCTCGAAATGACATTCTGTGTGCTGCTGTCATTCTCGGTGTTGTTGGCGGAGTAAACAGTGGTTGGATGGAGCTGAGGTCATGGTTAGGACCGGCAAATGTCCACAATATGCTGTTTCTTGTGGGTCTGTTTCTTGCTTGGTGTGCTTTCCATCTTGTCAAAATCGGTTGGCAAGATTACAAAGCGCATGTTGATCGTGGGTATGAGAAGTCGTACTGCAGATCCGTAGTTTCCGCACCGATTATAGTTGTTGGTGTTTTTGCAGCATTGTGCTTTGTGGCAGCTGCAATAGCTTGCAATAGCTTGCAATAGGGGTTTCTGATAGGAGGTGTGATTGGTGATTTTGCCGAACATGTATGTGTGCGGCGGAATTCTGGATGTGCCGTTTGACAAACTCTATGATATAGGCATGCGGTGCATCGAGGTGGATCTTGACAATACCCTTCTTGAACCTGGTCAAAGTGTTGTTTCTAAGGAAATCGCGCAAATGATCAGCAAAGAGAAAGAGAGATTCAGGATCGTAATCATTACGAATACCCTGACAGATGGCTTTACAGCTCGAGCAGAGAGAATTGCCCAAAGTCTAAGTGTCGAGGTTATTTGTTGTCGTAGTAAAGACGAGCAAAAACCCAACATCTGGCCATTTCGAGAAGGATGTAAGCGAACTGGAATCGATCCTAGCTTTATTGCTATGATCGGTGATCAGTCGAGCGACATAGAGGGCGCTGTAAGAGCTGGAGTGTATGCTGTAATGGTGAAACCGATGGCTTGGCATTTCTGGTGGAACTATCTGCGTATTGATAAGCGATGTAGGGATTTCATGATCCACCGACGATTCCGGCACATCGAGACTTGGGGGGTGTCATGACCAAGGCGGTCGCCGCGACGACCGCCTTTTGCTTTTCTAAAAAAAAGAAAGAGATCTGGTTATTAGCCGGATCTCACGAGAAGTTGAGATTGCGATGCAACCTCATGGATTGTTCGGATCTCTGCCATTGAAAAAGCGAGATATGGCTGCGATCCTTGATTTTGGAGAGAGTGCATTTGCTGCAAGATGCCCCTCTAGTAGGTCCTTCCAGAGTTGATAGCGGGCGCGCATGATGCGGCAAGTGCCAGCATCGATTGGTTTTGGCGAAAGCCCCTTTTCCAGAAGAATGTAACCATCTCCTTGAGTTTTGACTACTTCAACTGGAACTGGAATGATCCGCAAGTTTGTCCAGTCTGCTGCTATCGGCAGTACTGGACTGAAAGCAGTGTCCAGATCTACCTGCTCTACTGTGTCTGCTAGGTTGTGTTCTCCGATTACTTCCGATTTGAGTAACTCTTGAGCGAATGATTCAATAGTAGTTGCTGTTCCAAGATCTGCTTCATTTTCGACATGGTCTGGAATAGGGGCTGGTGACAGAAGATCGTCTTGGGTAATGTCGAGAATCGGAGTGTTTGAGGGATAAGAACCCCCGAAAAAGATCTTGACAATAGCATCTCTGTTGATCATTGTCCGTTTCGCATTGAGTCTCTTTCTGTATTCGTCTTGCCACATGAAGAAGCGAGCTCGAGCATCTTTGTACTGGGTTGCGCTAATCTGCTCATGCTGTTTCTTTCCCTTGTCAACTATCTCAAGTAGGTAGGTTTTACCGTCTCTGGATACTCGTGCTAGCGAAACCGTCGGTTCTTTCCCAAGTGGCAGTGGGTCGACGCGGACTACAAGCGATTCTGTTTCGTCGGTACGAACCAGAAGCCGATATCTGACAAGTAGATCTGCATTTTCGTGTTGCACAACTTCTTCGGTGTTACACATTTCTACTCACCTCCTAATATTTCTTTTATCATTACTTGGTATAATAAGCAAATATTTGTCTTTATTCTAATTATTTTTTCAGGTATAATATTAACATAATTCAAAATTTAAAATTTAAAAAACAAGGGTCAATAATTATATGGAATTTGAAGTTATAAAGAAATCAAAAGATAATAAATCTCGATTGGGACTCATTAAAACAGCACACGGAGAAATAAATACTCCGGTTTTTATGCCTGTGGGAACAGTCGGAGCAGTGAAAGGAATTTCACCTCAAGAACTTAATGAAGTTGGAGCAGAAATTATTTTAGGAAACACTTATCATTTGTATTTGCGTCCGGGTGAGAAATTAATTAAAAAAATGGGTGGGCTGCAAAAATTTAATTCGTGGAATAAGCCGATTTTAACTGATAGTGGGGGATATCAAGTTTTTTCTTTGGGAAAAAACAAATTTAAAATTTCAAATGATGAAGATAATGATTTTGGGGAGTTAGTAAAGATTACTGATGAAGGAGTAGAGTTTAAGTCATTTATTGATGGGTCAAAACATTTTTTTAGTCCTGAAAAAGTAATTGATATTCAGCTTGATTTGGGTTCGGATATTATTATGCCGCTTGATTATTGTCCTTCAGCAGAGGCTGATAAATCAGAAATTGAACGAGCTGTTGATTTAACGAATATTTGGTTTGAGCGAGCATATAAACATTTTCACAAAAAGATGGAAAATTATAGTAAAGGACTGTCCTTTACTAATAAACCAGCGCTTTTTTGTATTGTTCAGGGTGGTGTTTATAAAGATTTAAGAGAAAAATCTTTTAAATTTTTGTCGCAATTTGATGTGGATGGTTATGCTATTGGCGGAGTGGCGAATGCCGGAGAGTCTAAGGAAAAACAACATACTGCGCTTCAATATACGCTGCCGCTTTTGCCGGAAGATAAACCAAGATATTTAATGGGAGTAGGGGAGCCGGAAGATTTGATTTATGCTATTGGGCAGGGGATTGATATGTTTGATTGTGTCTTACCAACAAGACTTGGGAGGCATGGGACGTGTTGGGTTATATCTGGTATTTTAAATCAAAAACACACGGTCAATTTTTCCAGCGAAAAATTGCCGCTTGCGTCTCGGTCAGCGACTCCCGATTCAGAATCGGGAGACCATGCTCGCTTGACCTCCGACACAGTTTTTGATATTAAAATACCCGAGCAGCTTGATTTTGAATATGAAAAAATTGATTTGAGAAAAGCGGAGTTTAGAGAAGATACAATGCCAATTATGAAAGATTGTGGTTGTTATGCTTGTTGTAATTTCTCAAGAAGCTATATTCATCATTTGATTAAAGAAAAAGAAATGTTGGGAATCAGGTTGACTAGCATTCATAATTTGTATTTTTTGATTAATCTTGTTAAAAAAATAAGAAAAAGTATTTAACAATTGTTACTCGTGTTTTAGATATGTTATAATTTTTTTAGAATAAGAATAAATGCAGTACAGCTCAAAAATGTGAGAAAAAATGGAGGAAAATGGATAATTTTGGTAATTCACAGTCTCCGACTGTGGAAGTTCCAAAACCTGTTGATCCAATTATTGAAGAACAACAAAGTTCTCCTACCGAAGAACCTGTTTTGGAGAAGCCTCAAGCTGTGCCAATTGAAGTACCTGCTTCCAGTGATGTTTCACAGGAAACATCACCTATGCAGGTTGATCAACCAAGAGAAATGCCAACTTCTTCTCCAGCTAGTGAAATATCGGATTTAAAACCTGAAACACAAGATCAGCCAAGAAGCGTATTGCCGGAAGCAACTGATGAAAAAGGCGCTTTACCCGAAATTTTTAATTTAAGAAAAGCGAGAATTGTAGGCAACGAATCAGCCAGTGGTCTATTTGAGTCTTTTAAAAAATTGAAAGATGAACGAAAGCAATAATTTTTTATTTGAGGGGAAATGAATTCATACAACACAGGTTATTACGAAACAACGGCCCCGGTAAGCAATAGTTACTGGATTGTGATTGTTTTTTTTGTTGGTTTAATTTTATTAACATTTTTATTTATTTATTGGTATAAAAAAATGAAATTCAAGGAAAGAATGGAGCGCTCGCTTGAGATGGTGAGTTTTTTGATTTCTTTGCCTAAAGAAGCGCAGCAATATTCTGAAGAGGAAGAAAGAAGAATGGATTTTCGTCAGGTTATTTCTGTTGCCGAGCAAATGTTTTCTTCTTATGCGGGACTTGCAATTCAAGGATTTAAGATTAAAGACGCTGAACATATTACTTATGAAATTATCTCTTATAAAAAAGTGATTTATTTTATGGTTAGCTGTCCTAAAAAAATATTAAGCTTAGTTGAAAAGCAAATTCATGCCTATTACCCAGCTGCTCAAATAGAACCGGTTGATGTGCCAAATATCTTTGAAAATGAATCAGGCACTTTTGCCGTTACTTCGCTAAAACTTATGAAATCATTTATTTATCCAATTGAAACATACACAAAGCTCGAAAGTGATTCCTTAAATAATGTTACAAATGCTTTAAGCAAACTCGGCGATGATACAGGAGCAATTCAGATTTTGGTTAGACCAATGAATCAAAAATGGCGAAGAAAAGTGGAAATGTCGATTAAAAAAATTCAAGAAGGAAAAACAGTTTTAGAATATGGCGGCTGGAGAAAGATATTTAAATTTATTGATTTTTGGAAAACTAAAAATCCTGATAAAGCTGACGATATGTCGCAAATTACCCCGCTAAAACAAAAATTGATTGAAGATATGACCATGAAGGCGAACAAAACCGGTTTTCAAACAATAATCAGACTTGTTGCAACCGGTGAAAATAAAGAGGTTGCCGAAACAAATTTAGCTAACTTGTCTGCTGGTTTCAACCAATTTTATTCGCCAAATATTAATGGTTTAAAACCTTCGAAAAAAAATAGTGAAAGTGATTTAATTAAAGCATTTATTTTTAAGGAATTTGCTTATTCTCCAAAGATGATACTTAACATTGAAGAGTTATCAACAATTTTTCATTTTCCAAATCGTAATATCGGTACTCCGGGAATAAAATGGCTTATTTCAAGACTTTTACCACCACCCCCAAATTTACCGCAAGAGGGAGTTATAATCGGAAAAAGTATATACCGCGGAGATGAATATTTTGTGCGGATGAAAGAAGATGATCGCAGAAGACATTTATTTATGATTGGAAAAACCGGAGTTGGTAAAACTACATTTTTGCAAAATATGGTTATTCAAGACATTCAAAATGGTAAAGGAATTTGTTTTTTGGATCCAAACGGGGATGCTTATGAGTATATACTTAAAAGAGTTCCAAAAGAAAGAGCTGAAGATATAATATTATTTGATCCAAGTGATACTGAAAGACCAATTGGGCTTAATCTTCTCGATTGGAAAACACCAGAACAAAAAGATTTTTTGGTTCAAGAATCGATTTTAATGTTTTATAAACTTTTCGATCCAAATCATACCGGAATGGTTGGCCCACAGTTTGAACATTGGATGCGAAATGCAGCTCTTACTGTGATGAGCGATCCGGCTGGTGGAACATTAATTGATTTGCCTCGTCTTTTTACTGATGATGCATTTAGAGCTAAGGAAATCGGATATGTAACCGACCCGGTTGTTAAAGCATTTTGGGATCAACAAATGGCCAAAACAGCTGATTTTCACAAGAGCGAGATGTATAATTATTTTATTTCAAAATTTGGTCGTTTTATGACTAATGATATGATGAGAAATATTATTGGTCAACCAAAATCTTCAATTGATTTTAGAGAAGCAATGGATTCCGGTAAAATCATACTTGTAAATCTTTCTAAAGGTAAGATTGGTGATGTGAATGCCGGGCTTCTTGGAATGATTTTGGTATCGAAAATTCAAGCTGCTGCATTTAGCCGCGCTGATTCTGCTGAAGAAGGAAGAAAAGACTTTTATCTTTATGTTGATGAATTTCAAAACTTTACAACCGATACTTTTGCCACAATTTTATCTGAAGCTAGAAAGTATAGACTAAATCTTATTATTACAAATCAATATATTGCTCAGCTAACAGATCAGATTAGAGACGCCGTGATTGGTAATGCCGGAACACTTGTTTTGTATCGAATTGGTGCGACTGATGCTGAATTTATGCAACACGAATTTCCAGGTCTTACAGTGGAGGATTTTGCTAATCTTGATTTTGCTAAAACATATTGCAAACTTCTTATTGATGGTGCTCCGACCAAGCCGTTTTCAATGCTTGGCATTAAAAATGATACGCCTGCCAATGATCAGTTGGGCGAAGCAATTAGGAATTTAGCAAGAACAAAATATTGCCACGCAAAAGAAGAAGTTGAAGCAGCTTTTCAAACCAGAATGCAAGATGTCCCACGTCCAGAGATTCCAGCTGGACTCCCACCGCTTCGAGAAACAAGCTGACAAGGTCGAAAGTTGATAAGTTTATGAAAATGCTCGTCATTGTCAAAAATTACTTAGCACCGGCGGATCTATATGCCTGCCTCGCCGGCAGGCGGGCGTAATTTTTAACAACGCCTCGCATTTTAACATTACAAAATCAAAAGTATTTAAGTTTTAAGTTATGATTTTGGGTTTTATTTTTTGAGATTTGGGTTAGATTTATGGTATAATATATTTAATTAACATTTGAAAGAAGGACAGTTTTGACCACGCTTGAAACTATTCAAAGAGTAATCACAATCACCATTTTATATTTTGGCCCTATTTTAGCGATTTATTTAATTTATCGAATTTTTCAAAATCAGAAAAAAACTCAAGAGAAAGAAGAAAAATCAGAAAATTATATAATTTTAAAGGTTTCTGTTCCTAAAAATAATGAAAAATCACCACTTTCAGCCGAGCACATGTTTGCTTCAATTCATGGAATTTTTAAAAAAGATATAATAGTTCAAGATCAAATATCATTTGAAATCGTTTCATACCAAAAAACTATTAGATTTTATTGCCATGTTCCGAATTATTTGAAAGATTTTGTGGAAGGTCAGATTTATGCCCAATATCCAACAGCTGAAATTGATGAGGCTGATGATTATATAAAGGAAACAGAACCAAATTTTTGTATTTATGGAGCCGAACTAAAATTAAACAAAGATGAAGTTTATCCAATAAAAACTTTTACCGATTTGAGTGTGGATCCATTAGCCGGAATTACTGGAGTGATGAGTCAGGCTGATTTACACGATTTAATTGCGCTACAGATAATAATTAAGCCGGTAGGGGATTCGTGGCAAGATAAAGGAAACGCATTGGTTAAATCGATTAAATCAGGCGTGCCAATCGGTGGGGTTCCATTTAAAGATATGTTTAAAAAAGAAGTTAAGAAGTTTTTTTCCGATCTTTTTAAGCTTTCTTATTCTCAACCAGCTGGTAAGGAAGAAAAAAAAGAAAAAGTACTTTCCGGACCGCAGGACGAGGGAGTTAAGTCGATCGAAACAAAGACTAAAAAATTAGGATTTGAAACAAAAGTCAGAATCGTGGCTGTTTGTAAAAATGAACAATTAGCACAATCCAAGGTTAGGGGAGTTGTAGGTACATTTAAGCAGTTTAATACAACCAATCTGAATGGTTTTTCTGCTGATGAAGTTGAAGGAAAAGAATTTTTAGAAAAATATTTACTTCGGGATTATTCTGAAAGTGGTTTTATTTTAAATATTGAAGAATTGGCTTCGCTTTATCATTTTCCTAGTGAAACAGTTGAAACTCCGACAATCGTATGGTCCGGTTCGAAAAAAGGGGAGCCGCCTTCAAATTTACCGCTTGTTGAAACAACTCCGCCAGATCAATTAACGGTTCTTGGCAAGGTATATTTTAGAAATATAAGTCATAAGTTTGGAATAAAAGTTCCAGATCGCAGACTCCATGTTTATTCAATTGGAAAAACCGGTACAGGTAAATCGACGCTATTTGAAAATATGCTTTTTGACGATGTAAAAGAAGGCAGGGGAGTGGCTGTTGTTGATCCTCACGGAGATTTAGTTGATGCGGTTTTGAATTTTGTACCTGATGAGAGAATCAATGATGTAATTTATTTTAATCCGGCCGATCATAAAAATCCTATTGGATTTAATTTGCTTGAAAATGTCGATCCAGATCTTAAAAATATTGTTGCATCCGGAGTGGTGGGAATTTTTAAGAAAATCTTTGGTGAATCTTGGGGTCCGAGACTAGAATATATTTTAAGAAATGTTATTTTGGCGCTGCTTGAATATAAAAAAGCATCGCTTCTTGATGTAACCAGAATTTTGGTTGACAGGGGATTCAGAAGCGAGGTTGTGGCTACGGTAGAGGATCCGGTGATTCGAGATTTTTTTGTAAAAGAATATGAGCAATATGATGATAAATTTAGAACAGAGGCAATTTCTCCAATTCAAAATAAAGTTGGACAATTTTTGTCATCAACTACCATTAGAAATATTGTAGGACAAGCTCACAGCACGATAAATATTGAAGAAATAATGGATCAGCAAAAAATCCTTCTTGTTGACTTATCCACAGGCAAAATCGGAGAAGATAACTCTGCACTTCTTGGAGCAATGATGATTACTAAGATTCAAATGGCTGCAATGCGAAGAGTGAATATTCCAAAAGAAGAAAGAAAAAACTTTTTCTTGTATGTTGATGAGTTTCAAAATTTTGCAACTGATTCGTTTGCAACTATTTTATCTGAAGCTAGAAAATACGGGCTTGGTTTAATGGTAACTAATCAGTATATTGCGCAGATGCCGGATGTGGTTGCAAATGCTATTTTTGGAAATGTGGGAACAATGATTTCATTTAGGGTCGGACCGACTGACGCTAGTGTTCTAGCAAAGGAATTTGCTCCTGTTTTCGATGAAAATGATTTGATTAATTTGGATAACTATAAAGCATATATAAAAATGTCGATTGACGGTGTAACATCTCAAGCCTTTTCAGCAGCTCCTCTTCCTCCTCCGGGAGCGGTTCATCCGGAAAATAGGGAAAAAGCAATTCAAGCATCGCTTGATAAATATAGCCGTTCAAAAGCTGATGTTGAGGGGGAAATAAATGATCATATGGGTAAAAGCGATTTTGATCCAACTGTTTTGTCGACTCTTGAGCCTGAAAAACTAAAAGAAGAAATTAAGGCTGTTGAAACTGTAATTTATAAGATAGGGGACCAAGAATTTAAAAATTTGAAAGATAAAAAATCAGGAATGAAGTGGTTTATTCCAAGAGAGGAATATGAGAAATTTGAAGAGAAGATAAAGGATAAACAAAAAGAGATTGATGAGATTGCTGAAAGAACACGAGGCGGAGAACCTAAAAAAGAAGATAATGATGGTCAGAGCGCAAATACTAATGGTTCTGACAATAATATTGTGCGACGCTCTGAAGAGACGGAAGAAAAGGGTGAAAAAACAACTAATCAAGAATCTGAAGCTGTTGGGGAAAAAGCAAAAGAGGATTTGCCTATTGAAAAAAAAGATCAAGAGGCAACAGGCGATACGGTTAAAAAGGGAACTATTAAACCAGGTGAAACAGTAAAATTTAATTCTGATTTTATTTAATAAATATATTTAATAAATGGCTAATTGGTTGACAATTTGCCATTTTTGTGTTATCTTAGATTGTAATTCTGGATTCTATTATCTACTTGCATAGTAGAGAAGGAGCGACAAGAATGTTACGAAGTGTATTGGCAGTTTTCACTCTCGTTGTGATTGCAATGGTTGCGATGTTGATGACTGGGTGTGGACGAAACACAGTTTCAACAGCTCCAGAGAAGGTCAGGAAGACACTCCAAGCTGATTATACCCTTTGGGTGCAAATCAGCAGCGGGGTTGGGCGGATCATACTATATTCGCCTGATCTCGACAGACAGATGGATTTCGTACAGATCAGTTCTGCTACACTTGTCCCGATCGTGTTCGCGCGCGTCTCGGATATGTGGCAGGAACGGCATATTGAGTTGTTCAACACATCGGGTGATCCTATCAAGGTTCGAGTTTTCGAGACAGTTGGTGGGAAGTCGAGTGTGAAAACAGTAACTGTTATGAATGTGGAGAATGGTGTATCGCTGCTTGTGAACACCAAAAGACATAAGTTCAAGATCAGGTGATCTGGACTGACAGACGAAGCCTGAAGAGAATATCTTCGGGCTTTGCATTTTCCTTTAAGTCTGAATTTATAAATAAGAATTTTTGAACCTGTTTAACAGGGAAGCGGGGGAGGCTTAGATCGAATAGGTTCTTGATGTCGGATTCTCCAGGGGGGAGATCTGACTTGAGAAAGCCATCGTTTTTACCCTGATTAACAGGGAAAATTTTACTAATATTCGGGGGAGTGGTCAAAATACACAATTGCAAAGATTGAGTTTTAAATAAAGATGAATTTGTTTGAGATAAAAAGATTCTAGGCCAATTCGTGTTATAAGTAAGAATAAAGTTTCAAAATTCAAGTTTTTTTAATAAATTTATTCAAATTCAGTTTAATCAAATATTTAAGGTTCATTAGTCGCGCCTTCAGGTTCAATCAGGCTGACTTAAAAAGTGTCGCACAAGTTACATTGTGCGACTAACTTTCAACTGAAAGCATAGGTATTCTGCCTACTCCTGTTAAACGTGCTATGTTTTTTCTTTTAATTCTCTGTTTACCTCTATTCCGAACCTGTACCTCCCCTATTATCATGTATATGTTACCTATTTTCTAGTTGTTTATACTGTTTTTGATTTTATTTTACCTACTTTACGTATTAGTTATTATTTTTGTCATTTTTACCCATATAATTTAGTATAAATATTAGTTCAGATGAGTAATTTATCAACTAAGCATACAAAACGCTTATTTAGCGCATTCTAGAGCCTTATATGGTATAAAGCTGTGCATTAGGATTATAGCTTAAAACTTAAATCCACAACTTAAAACTAAAAACTTAAGGACTTAAAAAGGGGAGTACCTTATTTCTGGATTCCAGATCCCGAGCGTTACACTTCGGGTCTGGAATGACAGAGTGATAGATTTTAAAAACTCGTCTCTACAGTAGCGCCTTTGAAGTGCTTTATAAACCTGTCTCTACGGTAAGCGCCGATGAGGCGCTTTACGAGTTCTTCTTACTTTTGAACAATTGCCAACTTACAAGAAGATCGGTTGCAATAAAGATAGAAGAATAGGTTCCAGCTGTGATTCCAACCAGTAAAATTAGAACAAAACTTCGAATGCTCTCTCCCCCGAGCAGATACAGGGATAATAAGGTTAAAATTACAGTAAATGAAGTACTTAATGATCTAACAACGGTTTGATTTAAGGAGTCATTGGCAACTTCGGCGAATTCATCCCCTGTTTCAATATTGGTTTTTCTAAGGTTTTCACGGGTTCTATCAAATACAACAATTGTGTCGTGAACCGAGAATCCAACAATTGTTAAAATTGCAGGTATGAACAGGCTATCGAGTTCTGCTCCTGTGAAATGTGAATAAACAGCCCAAAACCCTAAAACAAACAATACATCGTGAACAAGTGCTAAAACCGCGGTAATTCCAAATCTCCATGAATTGGTAGGCTTGGGAACTTCTCTGAAGCTAAAAGCAATGTACATAATGATTGCAAGTGAGGCTAGTATTAGAGATAATATACCTCTTTTAGTTAAATCTCGACCAACGGTTGGGCCGACAAATTGGAAGCTTACTTCTTCGATGTTTGATTGTTTTTCCTTTAATTTTTGAACTAAAACAACTTCTTTGCCCCTGTCACCTTTAAATTTAATAAGAGTATTATTTTGTGTTTTCTGAATTACAGCGTCATCTATTCCCTGCTCCTTAAATACTTCTTTAATTACATCGTTTGAGGGCGCATTTTTGATTTCAAGCATATTTCCACCGGTATAATCGATGCCAAGCTTAATTCCCCAAACACTAATTGCAATAATACCTAAAACTAGTAAAACTGATGAAAAAATGTAGAAGATTTTTCTTTTTCCAATAATATTCATTATATTGTTTTCCTTTCGTGCATTATTAGTTTTAGGAATGTTCGGCTAACTGTGATGGCTGTAAACATTGATACAATCACTCCAATTGAAAGCGTAATGGCAAAACCTCTGATTATGCCTGTTCCAAGCCACATTAGAATTACTGTTGTAATAAGAGTAGATAAGTTTGAATCGCGAATTGATGGCCATGCTCTTCTAAATCCATCTTCAACTGCAACGCTAATTTTTTTGTCTTTAAGCTTTTCTTCTTTTATTCTTTCAAAAATAAGTATATTTGCATCAACAGCCATACCGATTGAAAGTATAAAACCGGCAATCCCCGCTAAGGTTAATGTAACCGGGATTAGTTTGAATAATGAAATAACAATCAGAGTGTAAATAATCAAAGCGGCAACTGCGATTAAGCCGAAAAGTCTGTAATAAATAATCATAAATATTGCAATTAAGATTAATCCGATGATTCCTGCCATTGTGCTCATTTGAACTGATTCATTACCTAGTGTTGCTTCAACATTGTATTGTTCAATAAGTTTAATTGGTACTGGTAAGGCGCCGGAGTTTAATTCAAGGGCAAGTTTTTTAGCTTCATCAATTTTAAATTCACCGGTAATGATAGCTTTACCATCAGTAATTGCAGATTGAACAGTTGGAATAGAAATCGGTTGATCGTCTAGGAAAATTGCAACCGGTTTTTCAAGATTTCGAGCTGTAATTTCGCCAAACAATTTGCGACCCTCGGCATTAAATTGAAGTCCTATTTGAGGTGCGCCTTGTTGGTCAAACTCAACATTTGCTCGTTCAAGATGGCTTCCATTAAGACCTGTGTCTTTCCACATATCTTCAGTTCCAATTGCTTCCATGTTTTGTTCTTTAAAGCTTAGTTGTGCTGTTTTCCCTATCATATCTATTGCTTCATTAACATCGTTTACACCCGGAAGTTCAACTATTACTGTTTGGGTGTTTCCAATTGAACCTGATTGAATGTTTGGTTCGGTTAAACCAAGTCCGTTGATTCTTCTGTTAATAATATTTACAACACCTTGCTTTGACTGTTCTTTGTCTTTATCTGCTATTTTACTTGTGTCCAGCTCATAGACTAAATGGATTCCGCCTTGTAAATCCAAGCCTTTTCGTATTTGTAATTCTCTTGACCAGCTGCCAATTTTAAGATTTGGACCCTTAGGCCAGACTATTAAAAAAGAAAAAACTGTTATTAATATAATTATTCCTAAATAAATCCATAATTTGCGTCGCACAATATGTTCCCTTTCTATTAATTAAAGATATTCTGTTTTGTTTTCAGCTTTTAATTTTTCAATCATCTGTTTAACTTTATGCGCTTTGCTTTTATCTGCAATAAAGACAACATCTTCTGTGTCTACAATAATTAAATCTTTCACCCCTACTGTAGCAATTAATCGTTCGCCTGAATAGATCAAGCTATTTTCTGTCTCGATTCCAATGTGCTTTCCCTTAACTACATTTGATTCATTGTTTGGAGTTAATATATCTTTTAGAACTGACCATGTTCCCACGTCAGACCAACCAAGATCAGCCGGGACAACCGCTAAATTATTACTGCGTTCATAGATTGCGTAATCAATTGGAATCGGTTCTATGCCTTTAAATATATTTTCAATCGCTCCAGTTATTTTATCGTGGTCAAGAAATTTTTCAAGTTTTTCAACTTTTGTCCATATTTCAGGAGTATATTTTTTAAATGTTTCAACTAATTTTGTTGTATTCCATATTGAAATACCGGTGTTCCAAAGATATTCCCATGAATCGAAAAATTTTTGAGCTGTTGTTGAATCAGGTTTTTCTACAAATTTATCAAGTTTATATATTTTTTCATCACCTAAATCTTCTTTGATGTTTCCAATTTTTATATAGCCAAATTCTGTTGAAGGAAAAGTTGGTTTTACACCGATTATGATACCGTCGTAATTTTTTGATGCATTAGCTGATTTGATAACAATTTTTCGAAACAGCTCTTCATCTTCAATTGATTGATCAGCCCAAAGCATTAGGATTTCGGAGTTTGGATCTATTGATTGAATTTTTTTAGTACCGATAGCAATTGCGGCAGCTGTCCCAAGCGCAAAAGGTTCAGCTAAAATATTTTCTATTGGAACTGCCGGTAGCTGCGCTTTTATTTTATGAACATAGCTTTTGTTGGTGATTATAAAAATATCTTTTTCAGAGATAATATCTTTAATACGACTAACTGTGTTTTGGATTAATGTTTTATCTCCAACAAATGGATGAAGCTGTTTTGGCGAATTTTTTCTTGATTTTGGCCAAAGTCTTGTACCTGATCCTCCAGCCATAATTAGTGCATACATTATTATCCCTTTATTTATTGTAATATCTTTTTATATTATTATTTTACACTTAAAGCCAAATATTTTTCAAGGTAATAAAATGCTAAGGGCCTCGTTAATAACGAGGCCCGAGTCTTGATATGAAGGGTTTTGTTGGATGATTGCGCTGATGCAGGAGGATTCCCGCATCAGCGGTCGCCAGCCTGGGAGGGAGCAGAATGAGTGCTGGGCCGCAGCGGCAAGAGATCTGCCGATGCGGCCGATTGCACCAAGACTATTAAACTGTGTCCGTTCGGTCTTGGTACAAGTTTTATCATAGTGCTTCAAGCTGCCAACCGAGAAACACTTGAAGCCCTATGGCTGGTCTGCTGTTCGATGACAGTTAGTTGCCTTTCGGCGTTTCCACTGCCATACGATAGACCAGCTTGGCAGGAGGTTGCCCAACTTTTATATTATATTTGAAAATGGGGTGGGTTGTCAAGGTTTATTTCAAAAGGGACTAGGTTGTTTTTTGTAAGGGATTATTTTATTTTGAAAGGGGCAGGGGCTCGGAGTTGCGATGTCCGCCCCTAGCCCCTTTCAATCCCTTACCCTGGCACGCTAGTTTCAGGAGTAAAAATAATAAATTTTTCTTTCTAAAGACACTCCGAAATTTATCCTCGCCAAAGGCGGGTATGCAGTTTCGGCTTCTTTGAAGCGAAAAATTATTATTTTCTTCCTGAAACGACGAAGCGATAGTGCTTTTTTACTTTCTGAAAAAGACTATGAAAAGAGTTTTTTTATTTCCTTGAAAAAGGTATGAGCAAAAATAATTTTTATTTATTAGTAAGTTTAGAAATAATTATTGAAAGATCTTCGGGAAGGTTACTTTTGATTTCTATTGTCTCGCCGGTTATCGGGTGAGTAAAAATATTGCAGTATGCGTGTAAAAATTGTCTTTCAAGGCCTAAAAGATTTGAGATTTTTCGAGATGGTTTGATATTGTAATCCGGATCCCCTATTACTGGGTGGCCTAAAAATTTCATTTGAGCTCTAATCTGATGCATTCTTCCTGTATGAAGGGTAATCTCAACCAGACTAAGATTATGAAGTTCCTTTTTATCTTTAAATTGATAATGTTTTAATGTCTTATAATCAGAAATAGCATGTTTTGAGTTATTTTCGCTATCTCCTAAATTAAAACTTATGGCTTCGACTTTCATAGTTTGTCTATTTCGTGGATTTCTCGAAAGATATGTTTCAATTGTTCCTTCTTCAGGTCTGATTGCACCATAAACTAAAGTTAAATATTTTTTAATAATTTTTCGTTCTTTAAATTGGCTTTGAAGAGCTGATCTTGTCATGGGGTTTTTAGCGCAAATCAAAATACCGGAAGTATTTTTGTCCAGTCGATGAACTATCCCCGGTCTTCCATCGTTAGCAAATAATTCCTTAACTTCAGGATATTTTTTAACTAGCCAATCAGCTACGGTTTCACCTATCTCGCCTGCTCCTTCGTGGACAACCATGCCGACTGGTTTATCAATTACAACAATATTTTCATCTTCAAAAAGAATTTTCATACTAGAATATAACTTAAGATTAATAATTAATAGATTATTTTAAAATATTTTTTAAATTAGTTTCATTTGTTACTCTGATTCGAGGTAATTCAAATAATTTTGAATTTTGATCTGAAACACCGGATTTGGTTGTAACCGCACTATTATAACCGGTTTTCTTTAATTCTTCAATATTTGCAGTTGAATATTTGCCGGATGGATAACAAAAATCGGTAACTTTAATATTTAAATTTGTTTCTAGAGCTAATTTGCTTTCAATTAATTCTTTTTCAATTTTTTCTTTTTCAAGATTTATCATATTCGGATGATCTAGGCTGTGGGATGCAATTATCATTTTGTTTTGACTCATTTCTTTTAAATCATTCCAACTAACATAGCCATCCGATCCGATTTTATTTGTAATAATATAGAATACGCCAAATAAGTTATATTTTTTAAGAATCGGGTATGCACCTGTAAAAGCATCGTTGTAACCGTCATCAAAGGTTATTATTACTGATTTATTTGGGAAATTCTTAGTAATTAAATCATTAAAATTAATGGAAGTATAATCATTGTCCTTTAAATATTTCATTTGACTATCAAAACTCTGGAGTGAAACGGATAAATTAGTGCCGACTTTGTCGTTTGGGTCATTGAAGTTACGAATGTAATGATACATTAAGATTGGCACATTATAATTAGTTTGAAGAGGAACAGCTAAATTTGTGTTATCGTTAAAATTTTGATTGATATTACTAACTACTAAATTAGTGTTTTCGTTTTTTGGTTCATTTGCGGAAGTATTGTTTTTTTTAAGTTGAAGGATTTGAGACATGCAGACAAAACTTAAAAATATTACAAAGAAATTTGCAGTTATTAAGATTATTATCTTTTTTCTTTTTTGTTTATTCTTCAATCGCACCATCTAAAAGTTTAGTTTGATTTTCTTCTAAAATATCAACTCTGCTAATTTTCTCTGATAATTTAATATATTGGTCGCTTACTGATGTCATTGTTTTGTTTGCATTTGTTATGTGGCGATTTAAGACTGAAAGATTTTCTCCCAAACCATTTGATTGTTGCTTGATTGTTTTTAGTGCTTTGATAATTTCTCGGCTCATTTCTGTAATTCTCTTTCCTTCAAGTCCAAGCATAATTGTGCGAAGATAATAAAAGAAAGTTGAAGGAGAAGATAATACAACATGACTTGTGGCTGCATATTCAAACAAATCTTGCTCGTTGTTTACTACTTCAAAATAAATCGATTCCGATGGTATGTACATAAAAGCAAAATCAGCTGTACCTTCATCAGGATTAATATATTTTTTACTTATTGCATTTACATGTCTTCTAAAATCGTCTCTAAATTTTCGACGATAAATTGATTTATCTGCATCGTTTGTTGCTTTAATCATTTGATTAAAATTTTCAAGTGGGAATTTAGAATCGATTGGAATTTTGCCAGCATCAAGATGAATAATCGCGTCAACTATCGTTCCGCTCCTGAAAGTATATTGGATTGAAAAATATTTTGTTGGAAGAGATTGGGTTAGCAATTCTTTTAACCCTTGTTCTCCTAAATTACCTCGGAGTTTTGGAGATTTCAAAAAATCCTGAATTCCTTTAAGATTGGCTCCGATTTCTTTCATTTGTCCAAGTTCATTGTTGACTGACATAATTACGCGTGCAGCATTGTCCAGTCTTTCATTGATATTTTTGTTGGCATTGCCAATTTGTTCGGCTACAACTTGCTGAAGTGATTGCATATTTTGATTGAGCATTTGCATGCCGCCATCCCCTTTTCTGTTTTCTTCCATTTCTCTAAATTTTTTTGAAAAATAAAAAATTACAGCTGCAATGATTAGTCCTGAAAAAATTATTAAAGATAATAATATAATAAAAAATTGGTTCATAGAAATATCATATCACAGATTAATTTACCGAACAAATATCGAACAAGCCTTAATATAAAATCGATTCAATGATCCCTGGTAAGAATAAAATTGAGATAATAATAATGAGATATACTAAAAATGTTCTTAAATTAATTTTTTTCTTTGCTAACTTTACTATAAGGTATATTAGAATTGTGAAAAACGATATTATAAACAAAATTGCAATTGTCCAGACTACTGAATTTGGTTTCGTGTTGCATGCAGAAATTGCGGCATTAATTCTTAGGTCTCTAATATCAAAACCTAAAAGCAGCAAAGAAAAAATACAGTATATTGTAAAAACCCCAGTGAAGTTATGAGTTATTAAGATATTTTTATTTTCTTTCATAAGGTTGTTTCAGTATTATTCATTGAATATTGTTGAACTTGAATAATCTTTTTCAATTATATCAACGAAATCTCTTGCACTTTCAAATTTTTCTTTTAAATATTTAATTCTTGATTGATCTTGCTCGTCTTTTGGTTTGTCTTGTTCAATATAATATGCAGTAAGCCATTTATCTCTACGTTGTTTTGTAGAATCAAGTTGTTCGTCAAGTGTCGTATTTACATCTTGCAAATAATCAATAATTTGATGACGAATATTTTCACGCTCATTTTTTAGCTGATCGTATGCTTCCATGATTTCTAATATTCTTTCAGCACCCGGAGTTGTTTCGCTATCTCCTTTTAATTCGGTTTGTAAAGTTTTAATTTGTTTAGCTATTCGATTTGGTACAAGGAAAAGGTCGCTTTTTCTCTCTTCTTCTGGTGGTTCATTCATAATAGTTTCTGGTCGATGGAATTGAAGATCAGGAGGAATTTCTATTTTTTTTTGAGAAAAATCATAATCGGGTCCGCTTGGAAATTCTTCTTTATTCATTTGAAACTTTCTTTTGAATTGTTTGACTTTTTTTAATGCCATAAATAAGAATTGCCGGAATAATTGCCGCGCATATTGTATCAAGTATGGTTATTTCTTCGACTATTCTTGATGCAATATCGGTTGCAATAAAAGTAGCGATTATAATACCAATCGCGATTTTGGGTGCATTTTTGTGATTTTTAAGAATTAGAATTCCAACAATGATATTAAGTAAGCTCATGATCATATATGTCCAAAATTGGATGTCGAAAAAACCTTTTCCCGGTTCTCCGACAGGCATACGAACTATGATTGAGACTATCGAAATAACAATCATAATAATACCAATTTTTCGCAATAATTCTTTGTTCATTTTGTTTTCTCCTGTTATTTAATATTATTTTATTCTAAATATAGAATATATTATTTATCGTTAACTTTAAAGTTGTGATTAATTTGTCGGATCTTTAATAATACCAGAGAATAAATTTAGTGAATTTTTCGTGTCTCTGATTAAAACAAAGAAAGGTCTATCAATAATCATTTCAAAAGGTTTTTCAGGATTTTGGATTAATGCCTTGTCCATGCCGACAATAGTTGCAGCAGTTGCTTCTGTTCCTTTTTCATCAACTGCAAGATATGATTTATGTTTTACAAGATTTATAAATAATGCAGTTTTTGAAAGATTTGAAAAGTCAGCTTTATTTTTATCAAATGCCGTTTCAATTCCTAGATTTTTTAAATCATTTGTAATTTCTTTGCTATATTCAATTTTAAATTTTGGCATTAAAAGTACGCCGTCTTTTGATTCTAGTTGATCGATATTTTTATTTATTTCTGCTGTATCAAGCGTATTAATAAATTTATCAATTCCTTCTTCTTTACTTGGTAAAAAAATAATCATTTCTAAATTGCTTGAATTAGCATAAGGAAGACTAACAACTTGTTTTTGATTATCGGCTAAATAACTGAAATGACTTGATTTGTTCATTATGTCAACAGAAACGATTTTAGAATCTTGCAAGTTAAAATCTTGTTTTTTGGTTTTTGCCTCATCAAATGGGCTAGCCCAATCAGATTTAAAATATATTGCATTTGCTAAAACCATTTTCATTTGAGACAAAGCGTTTTGATCGATTATTTCAGGGATTTTAGCATTTGTATTGTCTGAAACCCATTTGTTTATTTGATCGGAGCTACTATTATTATTGAAATCTAGATTTTCCGATTTAGCGAAATATTGATTTTGAGATAAAGTTTTAAAACTGTCTAAGATTGATATTTGATTGTCTATCCAAATTGAGTTTGCAATTTTTAAATTAATCGTAGAATTATTATTGTAGCTTTTCATTAAATCAGAATTGAATTTATTGATTGCTGAAGTGGAAAAATTTGCCTGACCAAGAGTGTTAAGTATTTCTTTTTGTGTGTCCCCTACTGCACCATTTGAAGTAAGGTCCAAAATCATCGAAATACTAATGGGTGAAATAAATGTGTTCTTACCCTGACTATTTAGTGCTTTTAGAAGATTGTAACCAAAATAATCATTTGCAAGAGCAAGCGTTTTTTGTTCAGGATTGATTATTGAAGCAGCTGAATTTGTGTTTATATTTACAATGTTTGATTTAGAAACTTTGTTTATTTTTACCATTAAATAGCCGGCAACAATTACCATGACCAATAATGTGAATAGCAACAAAATTTTTTTAAATTCAAATGTTTTATTATCCGGTGTTTGTTCTGGATTTTGATTTAAAATATTATATGGATCCATTTTCCCCCCTTGAAAAAATTAGTTCTAGCAGTAATAGTAATTTATTTTCTTATAGTTATTGTATCAAATCTTACTCAAGAATTCTATTTTTTCGCGTCAGGACAAATGTTTTTGTAAGGACAATAATTACACGCTTGATATGTTGGGTCTGCGACGAAATTTTGGTTGTTTAATCCTGTGATAACTTTACTTATTTCTTCAGTTAGTTTAATTTCGTCTTTTTCTTTTTTAAATATTGATACTTCCAAAGATTTGTTGATAAAATGCATGGTAAGTTTTGGCGTAACATTTAATATTTTTTTTATTGCAAGTGAGTAAATTGCAAATGGACGATTTTTTTGAGCGTTTTTTAAAGCATCCTCTTCTGTGTCAACATTGCTTGTTTTGAAATCTTTTATTTCTACTTCATTATTTTGTTGATAAATTAAATCAAACCTTCCTTTAATTGTTAATTGGTCGTTATATTTAAAAGAAAAACTTTTTTCAACTGCAGTTGGAATGTTTGGGTTATTTTTTTCTGAATTGTAAAAATTGGTTATTGCTTGTTTCCCCTCATTAAATCGTTTTTGTTCGTGTTCTCTTGTGATATATCCTTCATTAATCCAATTATTTTCAAAACTAGTATATATTTCTTCGATGGTTGGTATATTCTTTTTAATCTTTTGCTTGAGAAAAAATTCAATTGTTTTATGAATGGCATTACCGAAACTTATCTGGTGGCTGGTGCTGACCGGAATTTGTAATATATGAACATATTTAAATTTCAAAGGACATGTTAAATAATCATCTATTTGATGAGGGTTTAATATCATCGCTTTATCCGGCGAATATTTAATAATGGTTTTTGCTTCGGCTTCTTTTTTAATATATCTTTTTAAGACTTCTTCTGAATTTTTCGAGTGTGTTAAGGCTGTGCTATCAATTTCATCCATTGCTTCTATGATAAATTGTGACGGCTTCTTCTCTCTTATGTTGTCATGGTATTTTTTTGACATTGAAAAATATAATTCTTCTTTTGCTCTTGTTATTCCAACATAAAATAATCTTCGCTCTTCTTGCATGTGATAATCACCGGTTGGCAAGGTTTCGTGAATTAGTTCCTCTGGAACCGGCAAGGCCTCGGATCTGTTTTTTGATGGAAAACGATCCGATGTTAAACTAACCATAAATACTACTTTAAATTCCAAGCCTTTAGCTGAATGTATGGTTAGGATTTTTACGACATTGTCATCTGGGCTTGCTTGGGATGTTGCTGGATTTTCTCCTGACTCGATTAATAATTCTAAATTATTTATAAATTTAATAGCTGATCTATCTTCCGGAGATGAAGTTTCAAATCTTTTTATTATTGATTCGAAAAAATGAGAAATATTAGAAATTTTTGCTTCGCTTTCTGGACTTTGAAATTTCATTAATTTTTTAAGATAACCGCTTTCATTTAAAAAAGAATAGACTAGCTGTCCAATAGAATAATCCGGAATCATATCTTGATATTTTTTTATATAGTTCAAAAGATTTTCAATTTTAGCGTAAAGGATAGAATCTATTTTTGCGAATTTTTTCTTTTGCATGATATCTTGCAAAATATTTTTTAAAGGAATGTTTGATTTTTTTGAGTAAGACATTATTGGAATTATTTCATTAGTTTTAATTTCAAAAATTTCAGATGTGGCGAGATGGTATATACTTAAGTTGTCATCATCATTTGTAAGGGCTTTTAAAAAATTAATAATTAATCTTATCTCCGGAAGATTATACAAACCACTTTTACCGCTAAAGTGATAAGGGATTAATTCAAAGTCTAGGGTTTGCAAAAATATTTCAGCTTGTGAATTTGCGCGAACTAAAATTGCAAAATCTTTATATTCATAACCTATATTTTTAATTGAATTTTTAATAATTTCAGCAACTGTGTCTGCTTCAATTGATCCATTTTCACATTTTATTATAGTTGGTTTTTTGCCCAATTTTGTAGCTTCTAATTTTTTGTTTATTTTTTGTTCATATTCTAAGCGATAAGGATTGTTGTGTTGAATTAATTTATATGCGCTAGAGAGGATTTGCTTGGTTGACCTGTAATTTTGTGTTAATGTAATTAATTTTGCTTCTGGAAAATCTTTATTAAAATCCAAAACATTTGAAATAGCCGCACCTCTAAATCTATATATTGATTGATCGTCATCAGCAACAACGGTAATATTTTTTTGATTATTTAATAATAATTTTATGAGTTGGTATTGTGAATGGTTTGTATCTTGAAATTCATCAAGTAGTATATATTTAAATTGTTTGCGATATGTATGTAGTATATCTTTATTGCTGCGAAGAAGTTCAAGAGATAAGTATATTTGATCGCCAAAATCAATTTTACTTTCTTGTCTCATAAGTTTGGTAAATTTTTCATATATATTTGAAAGTTCAAGTAGCTTCTCGTCGTCTTTTGATTGAGCGAATTCTTTGAATTTTTTTGGTGAAATGTCTTCATCTTTTAATCTGGAAAATAAATCCAAAATCGATTCAATGTGTTTTGTTGGATTGCCGAGTGGTAAAAATTTATCAAGACCTAGTTTAAAAATATTATCTTTAAAAAATAATATTTCTTCCGGCTTTGAAAAAACTTGATAGTCTGAAGAAAATCCAAGCGACATTGCATTGTCTTTTATAATTCTGTCGCCAAAACTATGAAATGTTGAAATCCAAATATCTAAAGATCCATACGGAAGCAGCTCGAGAGCTCTATTTTCCATTTCGCCAGCAGCTTTGTCTGTAAATGTTAAGGCTAATATTTCATTTGGAAGCGCTAGTTTTTGTTCTATTAGCCATGCGATTCTTTTGGTGATTACGCTCGTTTTGCCGGTTCCTGCACCAGCAACTATTAATAAAGGGCCGTTTTTATGGGTTACTGATTGGAGTTGTTCTTGATTTAGTTTTGATAGTATATTTTCTTTTTCATTGATCATAGTTAAAGTATACATTTTTAATATTAATTTGATAATTTTATTTATTTATATAAGGGGCTAGAAAATTTCTGTAAGGGACAGAGGGCTCCTTTTCGATGGCCGCCCTCTATCCCTTACCAACCCAACTCCTGCCACGACTTTTTCATAAGCATAAAAAATCATTTTCTTTCTAATAGACACTCCTTGTTCTGA
>JBAYJO010000004.1:0-99560 GCA_041665085.1 Patescibacteria group bacterium
ATACCTTACTTGGTATAACACCGAAAAACCGCACCGAAGCCTTGCTAAAATGTCCCCATTGCAGTATTTTGTAAATAACTTTACTAGTCCTCAAAAGTCCAATATGTTATGGACCGCGACAACACCTTGACATATCCCTATAAAACTGCTATAATCTTAAGTTATATGAAGAAATATCTTCCAAATTTAATAATAATGATTTTAATAGCAGTGCCATTTGTCTTTTTGGTGTACTATTATAGCGGATTGCAAAAATCTTCAGTCCAAACCGGTTCAAGCACATCAAGCTATTCTTTCGAGTATTTTGGCATTGTAAAAGCAAATCAACAAATTTCCATATCTTTAGAAGATAACTATTTTTATTATTCATACGGTGTAACTCACGAACCTCTTCAAAGTTTGCCTAACTAAAGTTTTCTGGTAATATTGAAATAATGTTGCCTTATTTTAATTTTCAAAAAATTGCACTCGGACCTGTAAATTTACAAATCTGGGGTATTTTTTTTGCATTAGCATTGATTGTTAGCTCGATAATATTTTTAAAAAATATACAAAATAAACATATTAACTCTGACGCGGGATTAGAATTTATAATCTGGTTAATAATCAGCATAATTGTAGGTGCTAGAGTAGGTTATGTGATTTCGCATTTAAATGAATATAAAAATATTATTGATATATTTAAGATTTGGCAAGGTGGGCTCGCGATGCTTGGCGGTTTGATCGGCGGACTTGTAGCCGCGATGATATTTGCTAGATATAAAAAAATAAATTTCTTTACTGTTGCTGACAGCATGGCACCGGCGGTTGCAGTTGGAATTGCTATCGGCAGAACAGGTTGTTATTTGGTTGGCGAACATTTAGGAAAAGCAACAAATTTTTTTCTCGGCGTCAAATATAATAATCAAGTTGTGCATCAAACAGCACTTTACGAAATATTTATTAGTTTAATTATTTTTGCAATTTTGACATTTTTAAGCAAGAAAAAATTGAAATCGGGCGCCATTTTTACAATATTTTTATTATTATATGCAATAGGTCGTTTTATTATTGAGTATTTTAGAATTAATGAGCCCGCGTATTTATTTTTTACTTATACGCAATGGATTTGTTTAATAATAATTATTATTTCAGCTGCAATAGTTAAGCGCAGGAGTTTTTTAAAATCATAAATTTGTATATAATTGATTTATGAATGAAAATTATACTCATGACCCAATTTGTAAAATGTATATTTTAAAAGAAAAAGCCGCGCAAACACTTAATTACGAAAATATTGATTATTGGTTTTGTTCGGAGGAATGCAAGAAAATTTTTGAAGCAGAACCAGACCGGTATAAAAAAAATACCACAAATTATTAATCCGCCAAAGGAGAAAGGAATATGATGTTAAGAGGAGATGAGTCAATTGCCGAAGTACTGCAAAGATATCCCAAAACCGAAAAAGTTTTAGCTGACCATTTTAAATCAATGTGCCTGCATTGTCCCATGTCAACACTCGAAACATTGGAACAAGGTGCAGAGGCACATGGCATAAAAATAGAGGACTTGCTAAAAGATTTGGATAAAGTAATTAAAAAAGGAGAGTGATGAAGTCAGATCTGGTAATAATCGGGGGAGGCCCGGCTGCTCTTGCCGCCTCAATTTATGCTTCAAGATATGGTATAAAACACAAAGTTCTAGCACATAGCTATGGCGGAGAAATGGCCAAAGCCTATTTAGTTGAAAATTATCCCGGTTTTCCTCAAATTCGAGGTTATGAATTGGCTCAAAAAATTCAAGAACAGGCTGCTTCCTACAAAGAAGCCGAATTGATTACAACAAAAGTTGATGAGGTTAAAAAAACAGATGATCATTTTATTGTAACAACGGAAAACGACCAATATGAAAGCAATGCTATTCTGCTTGCTTACGGACTCAAAAGAAAGCACTTAAATGTTGATGGTGAAAAAGAATTTGCCGGCAAAGGCGTTGCATATTGTGCAACATGCGATGCTCCATTTTATAAAAATAAAACTGTTGCAGTAATTGGCGGAGGAAATTCAGCCTATACCGCAGCTATCATGCTTGCAGGTTACGCGACAAAAGTTTTTCTAATAATGATAGAAAAAACACCAATAGCGGAAAAAATATGGATTGAAAAATTACAAAATCATAAAAATGTCGAGGTTTTGTATGAAAACAGCGTAAAGAAGATCGAAGGTGAACAGACTGTTAATAATATAGTATTAAACAAAAAATACAATGATTCAGAAGATTTGGAAGTTCAGGGGATATTTATTGAAATTGGATATGCGCCTGATTTAACATTTGTTAAAATGTTGGAAATTGAAACTGATCCAACCTCAAGAATTAAAGTTGATAAACTTGGAGAAACAAATATAGAAGGAGCCTATGCTGCCGGTAATATTTGCGACAGGTTTGGCACTTTTGATCAGATAATTGCAGCCGAAGCATCAGGCATAGCCGCTACTTATGGCATTTATTTGTATCAACAAAAACACAATAGCTAAACTGTTTCGAACTTTTGACTCTAAAGGTTTGGCTTTCTCCTGTGGATATCTTTTATAAGGTACAATGAATTATTCAATATTTTCTCTAGTCAAACCTGTTAAATTATGTTATTTTATTAGGACTTGACACTTACAGAGTAAGAAAGAGAAAATAAGAAGTGAAGTTTCTCGAAAATCGAGAATCAAAAAACCACTACGAAAGGAGGTGATATAAAATGGCATATAGCGTTGTTTCAAAAAAATCCGGTAAAACCTATTTCTTGCACTCCAAAGAAGTTACACTTCGAGGCGGAAGACAGCAGGTTATTTACTACTTTGCTGGTGAAGAAAAAGAAAATGCAATCGATGATCTTCCATCAGGATACGTTGTAATGGAAAACTCAAGAACCGGTCTTCCAATGTTAAAAAAGGGTTAAATCGGTTTAAAAGCCAAAAACAAAGGTCCCTATTCATAGGGATTTTTGTTTTTTATTAACATTAAAATATTTTTTTTCAAGGAAGCTGAAGAAATATTACGCTTTTAAAAAATTACTTGCCCGTAGGGATGCTTGCACTGTAATTTTTTAAGAAAGTAATATTTCTGAAGTGCTCCTTGAAAAATCGTGTAGGGGGTTGGGTTTAAAAGGGATAGGGGGACGACCTCGAAATGAGTCCCCCTGTCACTTTTAATAAAAAAATAAATATAAATCCTTTAAATAAAAACCATTTTATGTTAAATTATGATTAACATGAAAAAGAAAACAGACCTTATTTTCAGCCTACTTTTGGTTCCGCTTGATGCTTTAATGGTTATCTGCGGATTTATAATTGCTTATTATTTTAGAACAAATTTAGAAATAGTACCTGTAAAAGGTAGCGTTTGGGATCTCCCGCACTATATTAATTTTGCTTTGTATCTCCTCCCTATTTGGCTGGTAATTTTTGCGCTTGAAGGACTTTACAGTGGAAAAAGAATTAAAAGCGGTATTAAAGAACTAACAAGTATATTTATGGGTGTTTCCACCGGAACAACTGTTGTTGTTATCTGGATTTTCTTTTCAAAAACAGAGTTCTTTTCAAGACTTATTGTACTTTATATCTGGCTTGCAAGCCTTGTAACATTAATTTTAGGACGGGCATTAATAAAAATAATTCAAAGATTTTTGTATCAATACAACATCGGGACAAAAAAAATAATTATTGCCGGCTGGGACAAGCATGTGGCATATTTGGCCGGACGAATACAAGATAATAAAGGATATGGATTTCAGATAATCGGATATTTAAATGACAATAAGCTAGAAAATGATTTTAAATATCTTGGCTCAATCGAAGACTTTGAAAAAGTTATTAAGGAAAAAAATATTGATGAAATATTTATATTTGATAAAAATATTACCGATGACAGAATGTCAGAAATTCTGGCGATAAGTAATATGAATAATGTGGTTTTTAAGGTTATACCAAACTCGCTTGAAATGAAAGCATCAAATATTGATGTTTATGCTATGGAAGGAGTTCCGATTTTGCAATACAGAAGAACTCCACTTGCAGGCTGGGGGAGAATTTTTAAAAGATTTATCGATCTTCTTGGTTCTGCTTTAGGCTTAATTATATTGTCTCCATTTTTTTTGGTTATTGCTATTATTATTAAACTTGACTCAAAAGGACCTGTATTTTTTAAGCAGGAAAGAGTTGGGCAAAATGGCAATTTTATGTTTTATAAATTTAGGTCAATGAAATTAGGAGCTGAAAAAGAACATGAAGAATATATTAAAAAATACGGCAACATGTTTAAGCTTAAAGACGATCCGAGAACAACAAAATTTGGTAGATTTTTAAGAAAAACCAGTCTTGATGAACTAGCACAGCTGATTAATGTATTTAAGGGTGAGATGAGTCTTGTTGGCCCTCGTCCGCCAATGGTCGAAGAAGTTAAATTATACAATCCTTGGCAAAAACAACGTTTAGGCATTAAACCTGGCTTAACAGGTCTTTGGCAAGTTTCCGGTCGAAGTGATATTAATTTTGATGAATGGGTAAAATTAGATATTTATTATATTGAAAACTGGTCGCTTTGGCTAGATATAAAGATAATTCTTAAAACAATAGAAGTCGTATTTTTAGGAAAAGGGGCATATTAATGAAAGTTGCAATCGTCCATGATTACTTAATCAAACTTGGAGGAGCGGAGCGAGTTTTGGAAAATTTACATGAACTTTATCCTGACGCTCCTGTCTATACTTTTTTATATAACGAAAATAAAACTCAAGGTAAATTTTCCAAATGGGACATCAGGCCATCATCTTTAAATAAAGATCCGATTATTAAAAATAAAATTTCTTTTGCTCGCGCATTAATGCCAATGGCAGCTGAACAATTTGATTTAAGTGAATATGATGTAGTAATTAGTAATTGCCACGCTTTTAGCAAAGGTGTAATTACAAAACCCGAAACAGTACATATCTCTTACTGCCACACGCCAACTCGTTTTTTGTGGTTTAAGGCTGATGAAGCGATCAACCAGATGGGTTGGTTCAGTCGAAAATTAGCGCCTTATGTCTTAAATTATTTAAGAATATGGGATGTTCAATCTGCTGATCGAGTTGATTATTTTTTAGGCAATTCAAAAAATGTTTGCCAAAGAATTAAAAAATTTTATCGCCGAGACAGCGAAATTCTTTATCCGCCGGTAGATATTAATAGATTTCAATTAAACGAAAATGAAGGAGACTATTATTTAATTGTTTCTAGACTTGAACCACATAAAAAAGTGGATCTTGCAATCGCGGCATTTAATGATCTTGATCTGCCACTAAAAATTATTGGTGATGGTACAGAATTAAATTATTTAAAATCATTAGCCAAGGAAAATATCGAATTTTTAGGTGAATTAAACGATGAGGCAGTTGTAAAATATATTTATGGATGTAAAGCCTTTATTTATCCCCAAGAAGAAGATTTTGGCATTACTTCTCTTGAAGCGCAAGCGTGCGGCAGACCGGTTATTGCATATGGTAAAGGCGGAGCGCTGGAAACGATTGTGGAAGGAAGAACCGGAGAATATTTTATGGAACAGTCAGCCGGTTGCCTTGCAGACACTATAAGAAATTTTGATCCAAAAAAATATAAATCTAAAGAAATTAGAGAAAATGCTGAAAAGTTTAGCGAAACAAGTTTTAAAAATAATGTTAAAAAGTTAGTTGAAAAATATTATAATGAGTATAATAAGAATAAATAATTCACTTCCGTCAGTTGGCGGGTGGTATAAAGGAGAAAAATGGAACTTAAAGATTATATTAAAATATTAGCCGGAAAGATTTGGATAATAATATTATTCGCCGTAATTGTCGGGGCATTATCATTTTATTTTGTAAACAAAAAACCAACAACATATTCAGGATTTAGATCTATCTCAATCACACGAGAAGAAAAAGCCGATGCTTCATATTATCAATATGACGGTTATTATTCTTTAAATTCAGCAGTTATTCAGGCAAAAGGGTTGTCATCTTGGCTTGGTTCTCCCTCTGCAATTATTGAAATGTATAAATTAGCAGGTCAGACAGCACCATCGGTTGATGATAAAACAGCCAAAGATTTTGCAACTATAAAAAATGATTTAAATTCGCCAGTTGTAACTATATCAATGGAAGATACAGATAGAAATATATTACTGGAAAAGCTAAGTTCGATAGATTCTTTGGTAAATGATTACTTTAAAGATTCAAATCAAAAATCAGAATATATTATTAAAATAAGTGATAGTTCTGTTGTTGAAAATACAGAAAATTCAACAATCAGCATAATTGCCGGTTTTATTTCAGGGTTAATTATCGGCATCGTATTTGCATTTGCAGTAGAGTATTTCAAAAACGATAAGTAAATGTTGACACAAGGAGGGCTTGTTTGAAGCAAGTTTTTGATATCGTTAGAATTCCAAAGCCTCTTATTGAAGAAAGAGAAATTTCTACAATTGAAAATTCTCATTTATTAAATAAAGCTAATAGAAAAAAAAGAAAAGTAAGGCCTATTCATGTAAGCGCTAGTTTTACTTTTTTAGCATTTTCCATGTCATTTGTGGGCATGTTTTTTAATGCAAGGCAAGATTTAGCGCTAAAAGCTCAACTCGCCTCAATTGTTTCAAATAAAGGTAAATATTTAGTTGTTTTTCAAAATGACGCTGAGCTTAGGCCGTCAGGTGGTTTTATCGGATCTTACGGCACGATTGATTGGGATAAAGGCATAAAAAAAATTGAATTCGGAACTAATGTTTATAAGATTGATAAATCTTTTGAAGAAGTTAAATATGTTACTCCACCTGCACCAATTCAAAAATATTTGGGCGTAGAAAAATGGGCTTTTCGCGACTCAAATTGGGCTTTAGATTATAGAGACGCTGCAGAAAATATGGCTTGGTTTTATGAAAAAGAAACAGATCAAGCAATCGACGGGGTGATTACAGTAAACACTGAAGCAGCAATTGAGTTACTACAAAAAACTGGAGAAGTGAAATTAGATAAATATAATTTAGTCATTAACGCGGGAAATTTTAGAACAATCATTCAAGAACAAGTTGAAAAAAATTACTACGAAAATTCTGATAATAAAATTATTAATGAACCAAAAGCGATTTTAGCGGATTTGATGAAAGTAATGGAACAAAAAATATCTAATCAGCCCAAAAGCGATATGATGCAGTTTGCTCTCGGACAATTAAATAAAAAAAATTTAATGTTATATTCAAAAAATATTTCAGTAGAACAAGCAATCAATCAATTTAATTGGGGCGGCGCGATAAGAACATCAAATCAAGATTATTTATATATTAGTAGAGCAAGTCTTGGCGGTGGAAAGTCAAGTAAAAATGTTAATGAAAATATTTCTTATAAAATAGAAAAAAATAACAGCTCTTCGCTTTTTATCACTCGTACTCATACTGGAAATGGAGTTTATCCTGATGCGGCAAATTCAACTTATTATCGAGTTGCTATTCCAAAAGGTTCAATTATTTCATCTGTTAAGATTGACAATAATGAATTGAAAGACACAGTCGATCTTTATTCGGAATACAATAGGGATATTGTTGGATTTTTATCAAATGTTGCTCCCGGATCAAGTCAAAATATTCAAATTAATTATATCCTGCCCTTTAAAATTCAAGACAATTATTCACTCTTGATCCAAAAGCAATCTGGAGCTCCTTTTGAAACTTATAACATTAATATTATGGGTGAAACAAAATTTCAAGGTGAGCTACAAAGCGATTTAGAATTAAAGTAATTTATTTTCAGGTTTAAGAAATATACTTTTAACTTGTGGATAATTGCCATTTTTTCGCGTTGTTATTACCTTATGGATGTGATACTATTAGATTGTGATGAATCATATTGATTACCTTTAACTAAGGAGATTTTTTAATGCCTAAAGATCAAATCCAATCAGAATATACCGCAAAAGAAATTACAGTTTTAGAAGGGCTTGATCCGGTTCGAAAGAGACCGGGAATGTATATCGGTGGAACCGGAATTGAAGGACTCCACCATTTAGTTTGGGAAATTATAAATAATTCTATTGATGAAGCAATGGCTGGTCAAGCCGACACAGTTACAGTTGATCTGCTTGACAATAATGTGGTCTCGATTATGGATAATGGACGCGGTATTCCGGTAGATATGCACCCAACTACAGGTAAATCCGCTCTTGAGACAGTTATGACAATATTGCATGCAGGAGGAAAATTCGGAGGCGCTGGCTATAAAACTTCCGGAGGCTTACACGGAGTTGGTATTTCGGTTGTAAATGCTCTTTCCGTTTGGACCGAAGTAGAGGTTTATAAAGATGGTAAAACCTATTCTCAAAAATATGAACGCGGTAAAACAGCAAATACATTGCAGGAAAAAAATCTTCCTGAAAATGAAAAAGACAAATCAGGCACACGAGTAACATTTGCTCCAGATCCGGATATTTTTGAGCGTATTGAGTTTAATTGGGACACGATCCTTGACTATTGTCGACATCAGGCATATTTGACAAAAGGAATTCATATTAATGTTACCGATTGCCGCAATGGCGCTCAAAAACCGTATTATTTTTATTTCGAGGGCGGCATTATTTCTTATGTCAGACATTTAAATAAAAATAAAATCGCTCTTTCAGACACTCCTTTTTACGTTGATAAAAGCATTGATGACGTAAATGTTGAAGTCTCACTCGCTTATACCAATGATTACAATGAACATGTTTTTACTTTTGCCAATAATATTTTTAACCCGGAAGGCGGAACGCATCTTACGGGATTCAGATCCGCACTAACTCGCGTAATTAATGATTATGTTAAGAAAATAAATAATGTAAAAGACAATATTATTTTATCCGGCGATGATGTTAGAGAAGGCTTGACTGCAGTTATTTCCGTGAAATTACGAGATCCTCAATTTGAAGGTCAGACAAAAGCAAAGCTTGGTAATCCCGAAATACGAAGTATTGTTGAGAATGTTACAGCTTCCGGTTTAAGCTACTATTTTGAAGAAAATCCAAATGAAGGTAAAAAAATTATTGAAAAATGTACTCTTTCTGCTCGAGCCAGACTTGCCGCTAAAGCAGCTCGTGAGACTGTTATCAGAAAAGGCGCTCTTGAGGGTATGACTTTACCGGGGAAGCTTGCCGATTGTTCCAGTCGAAATCCCGCGGAGTCAGAAATATATATTGTAGAGGGAAATTCAGCTGGTGGTTGTTTTTCCGGTGATACTAAAGTTGCTCTTGCAGATGGTCGTAATTTATCCTTTATTGAGCTTATTTCGGAAAACAAAATGGGCAAAATAAATTATTGTTATACAGTAAACAATAAAAATGAAATAAAAATAGCTCAAATTAAAAATCCACGTCTTACTAAAAAACAAACCAAAGTAATAAAAATCACATTGGATAATGGCGAAGAGATTATTTGTACTCCAAATCATAAATTTATGGTCCGAAATGGTTCCTATCTTGAAGCGAAAGATCTCAAACCAACTATCAGCTTAATGCCGCTAAATCGTAAAATATCTGTTATCGAAAATAGAATTACCATAGAAGGCTATGAAATGGTCTTAAATCCCGCAACACATAAGTGGATATTTACTCATATGCTAGCTGATCAATATAATCTAGAAAATAATAAATATATTGCTGCAATCGGTCAACATCGACACCACGCAGATTTTAATAAACTGAATAATAGCCCCGAAAACATTATAAGGATTTCTTCTAAGTCACATTTAGAAATTCATCGTCAACATATATCAAAAACACTGCATCGACCGGAAGTAATAGAAAAATGTCGAAAATTAAAACAAGATCCAAAATTCAAGCTAAAGATGTCCGAAATTATTCGTGGAAAATATAGTCAATTTTTGAGCGAAAAAGCGAAAAAACAATGGGAAAATGAAAACTATAAAAAATACATGTCCAAAAAATTTATGGAATTTTACCATTCAAATGAAGTTTATCGCATTAAGAACAAAGAAAAATTAAACAAAGAACAACAAAAATACTGGTCATCGAAGTCAAATCGTCAACTTCAGTCAGAAAAAATTAGACAATTTTATTTAGATCATCCTGAAGCTAAGGCAATTTCATCAGATCTTGCGAAAAAGCAATGGGAAAATAATTCACTATTAATTTGGCGAAAACAGGAGACAAGTAAACAGTGGACAGATGAATTTCGCATGAAACGAAAAGCATCATACGACTTAACATATTTAAAAAATAGTATGGAATTTGCACGAAAAGTCTATGATGAAACTGGTGAAATTGAAGAATACGAAATATACAGAAAAAATCTTCCCAAACGCAATAATAATATCTTATCATGTAATACATTGATTAATAGATTTTTTTCAGGAGATTATATAAATGCGCTGGAAGCGGTAAAAAATTATAATCATAAAATTAAATCCATAGAATACATAAATGAAAAAATTGATGTTTATGATTTGGAAGTTCCAAAAACTCATAATTTTGCCCTTGCTTCTGGAGTTTTTGTTCATAATAGCGCCAAGCAAGCTCGCGACCGTAGATTCCAAGCAATACTGCCTCTTAGAGGAAAAATTTTAAATGTTGAAAGAGCCCGTCTTGATCGAATGCTTTCATCTGCAGAAATCAAGGCATTAATTGTTGCAATTGGATGCGGTATTGGCGATGAAATTGATTATACCAAACTAAGATATTCACGCGTAATAATTATGACCGATGCCGATGTGGATGGTTCGCATATTAGAACTCTTCTTTTGACATTTCTTTACCGAAATTTCCCAAAACTTTTTTCAGATGGCAATATCTACATTGCTCAACCGCCGCTTTTTGCTATTTCCAAAGGAAAAGAAAAGCATTATGCTTTTTCAGATGAAGAAAGAAATGCGATAATTTCAAAAATTAGTGCAAAAAAGAATGAAAATCAGCTCCAACCGGCGGATGCCGAAGAGAAAACAGAAGAAGATTCTACTGAAGAAGAAATTCCCGTAGATGAGCAAAGCCAAGAATTAATTGAAGAAGAAATGCCTGCTGAAACTAAGTCAGAGGGTTTAAAAGGCGTTACAATCCAAAGATACAAAGGTTTGGGAGAGATGAATGCTGTTCAGCTTTGGGAAACAACTCTTGATCCGGAAAATCGAGTTTTAGTTCAAGTTAGTATCAATGAAGCAGAAAAAGCCGACCAAGTTTTCTCAATGCTTATGGGCGAGGAAGTCTTACCTCGAAAGAAATTTATTCAAACCCACGCTCGTTATGTTAAAAACCTTGATATTTAGGAGTACACATGGATAAAGATGAAAAAAATGAAAAAATAAATTATGAAAACGAAATAAATAATCCCGAAGAGGAATCAGAGAAAAAATCTGAAACAGAAGATTCTGGTGATATTAAATCTGATGAGGTTCAGGAGGGAAAAAATTTAAATCCTAGCCAAGGTGATTCTGATGTATACAAAACTGATCATGGGTTAGTAAAAAATAGAGATATTGTATCTGAAATGCAGAGTTCATATCTTGATTATGCTATGAGCGTGATTGTTTCTCGTGCTCTGCCAGATGTCAGAGATGGCTTAAAGCCCTCACAGCGACGCATTTTAGTGGCTATGAACGACCTTAATCTAACACATAGATCAAAACATCGAAAATGCGCAAAAATTGCCGGTGATACTTCAGGTAACTACCACCCTCATGGTGAACAAGTTATTTATCCGACTTTGGTCCATATGGCTCAAGATTTTTCAATGCGTTATAGATTGGTTGACGGACAGGGAAACTTTGGTTCAATTGACGGCGATGAACCTGCTGCTATGCGTTATACTGAAGCCAGAATGACAGCAATATCAGAAGAAATGCTTGCCGATATAAATAAAGAAACAGTTGATTGGCAATTAAATTATGATGCAACCAGAAAAGAACCAAAAGTCCTGCCAGCTCGTGTGCCGCAACTTATTATTAATGGTCAAATTGGAATTGCTGTTGGCATGGCAACTAATATTGCCCCGCATAATCTTACGGAAGTTTGTGAAGGCATCGAGCATTTAATTGATCATCCAGAAGCAACTGTTGACGATTTGATGCAATTTGTTAAAGGGCCGGATTTTCCAACTGCCGGCAATATTTATAATATAAATGAAATAAAAGCAGCTTATGCAACCGGAAAAGGCGCGATTGTTATGCGTGCCGAAGCCAAAATTGAAGAAGGTAAAAAAGGATTTAAAATCATTATCACAGAAATTCCATATCAAGTTAACAAATCGGTTTTGATTACCAAAATTGCCGATTTGGTTAAAGAAAAGAAGATTGAAGGAATATCAGACATTAGAGATGAATCAGATCGTACAGAAGGAATCAGAATAGTTCTTTATCTAAAATCAAATGCTTATCCAAAGAAAATATTGAATCGACTTTTTGAATCAACTCAAATGCAAACTACATTTCATGTAAACATGCTAGCTTTAAACCCTGATTATGAGCCTCGCATTATGACGCTTAAAAATATATTCACTTTTTTCATTGATCACAGAAGAATTGTTATCAGAAGAAGAGTTGAGTATGACCTGAAAAAAGCTAAAGAGCGCGCCCATGTACTTGAAGGATTGCGAATTGCTCTTAAAAATATTGATGCAGTAATTGAAACAATTAAAAAATCCAAAGATAGGTCCGCTGCACTTAAAAATTTAATGGAAAAATTCAAGCTTAGCGAGATTCAATCAAATGCTATTTTAGATATGAGACTCTCTCAACTTGCTGCACTGGAGCAGGAAAATATTGAAAAAGAATATCAAGAAAAATTGCGACAAATTGCAGAATATGAGGATATTTTGGCTCACGAAGAAAAGATTTTAGCAATTATTAAAGATGATTTAGTAGAAATTAAAGAAAAATACGGAGATGCGAGAAAAACAAGAATTCATCCCGAAGCAATCGGAAAATTCGAAGCAGTTGATTTAATTCCTAATGAACAAGTAATCATCACGCTTACAAAAACAAATTACATAAAGAGGCTTCCGGAAGCAACTTATAGAATTCAAGGACGCGGCGGCAAAGGCGTAACAGGTATGTCAATCAAGGAAGACGACTCGGTTCAGATATTTTGTGTTGCCTCAACTCATGATGACATTTTGTTCTTTACTGATAAAGGCAAATTATTTAGAACCAAAGTTTACGAAGTTCCGCAATCGGCCAGACAATCAAAAGGAACGGCGTTGGTTAATATTATTCAAATTGGTCAAGATGAAAAGGTCACCGCAATGCTTACAATCGGGCCTAAGACCAAAGCAAAATATCTAGTAATGGGTACTCGCGGAGGTGTTATTAAGAAAACAGAAATAGAAGCATATAAAAATGTTAGAAAAACTGGTATCTTAGCCTTTAAGTTGCGAGAAAATGACAAATTATCTTGGGTTGCATTATCTAGTGGAAATGATCAAGTTTTTGAAGCCACAGCTCAAGGTCAGGCCATTCTATACAGTGAAAAACAAGTAAGACCTATGGGAAGATCGGCTGCTGGCGTTCGCGGTATTAAACTCCGATCAAATGACACTGTAATTGGAATGGATGTGGTAAATAGTGAAGATTTAAATAAAACTCCAGATATTATGATAGTTACAGAGCGAGGTCTTGGTAAAAGGACACTTTTAAGTCATTATCGAAATCAAAATAGAGGTGGCTTTGGAATTAAAACCGCCAATGTAACAACTAAGACCGGACCGGTAGTTAGTGCTTATGTTGTTATTGGGACAGACGGAGATCTTTTGATGGTCTCAAAAGATGGGCAGACAATTCGTATGGCTCTAAGTGATGTTAAAAGGCTTGGCAGAGACACTCAAGGAGTAACGCTGATGAGATTGAACAAAAACGATATTGTCGCAACTGTAACAGTGTTTGAGAATGAAAAAGAAGATTCAGCTCAACCACAATTAAATTTAGATAGTCCACCCGATTCAAAACCGCCAAAAGAGAGTAATAAAAAAAATGAGCCGGCAATTGTAGAAGACAACGAAGATGTGACCGAGCCAGAAGATGTTGTTGAAGAGGTAAGCGAGCCTGTTAAGTCGGAAAAAAATAATAAAGAAAAATCAACAAATTCAGATGATCTTAACAAAGAAGAAGAGCAGGAATTAAAAAATATAAAAATAAATTCATATAAGGAGGATGTGGAAATGGATGGAATAAATTTTTGGGGCGGTGATCTTAAAGAAAAAGAACCAATTACCAAATTACCGGGCGAAGCAGAGAAAAAAACAGTTGACGAAAGACCTAAGGACTTATTCAAACCAACTATTCATGACATTACTCGCGATATGAATGATTCTGACGAAGTAAAATAGTTTTCAACATGTTAAAAAAATATTAAATTGATATAATAGTATTATATTAAGTAAGAGGAGGGATATGTTATTTAGCCCAAAACAAAAGAGGTCGTTTCTGCCAGTAGCAATTATGGTTATCCTAATCGGAGCCGGTATTTTTGCTTACGGATTTATGATTTGGTTGGTAAATATGATTGGAAATCAGAATTTCTTTTCATTTCCATCACTTAAAATCATCGGCGGTTTAGTTATTATGTCTCTTGGATATATTCAACTAGAACTAGAAATGCTTCGCCAGAAGTAACCAATTTTTCTCATTTCGTCATCCCAGCGAAAGCTGGGATCTAGAGGTTTATATAAATAAATAATAATTTTAATTCAAAAAAATTTTGGAGGTATAATTGGATTTGGCTACAATACAAAGACGAATAGAATTGATTGAAAAATATGAAGCAGAGATTAAAACTGCAAAAGAAATGATCAAAAATGATCTGGAAAATGATCCCGAGTATATTAAAGCTTCAGAAGAAGCCAAAGAAGTACTTTCTAAAAAAAGAAACTCAAAAGAAATAATTTACGCAAAAGCCGAGATTCAAAAACTTCTTCGAGACGTAAAAGATAATGTAGAGGAAATTGCAACTTTAAAAGATATATTATCACAGGAATTAATGCAGCTTTATGAAGAATCGCGAGCTGATGAAATTGAAGATAGCGGCGGCGAAGTAAGAAAATTTAAAATTTTTGCCAAGCTCCTACCAAAGCGAAAAGCAATTTACGACAAATATGACGATATGGTCAAAGATATTAAAGAAGTGACAGAAGATAAAGGTGAATAAACCTTAGATTAGATATTTATGGATTTTGAAATTGTTAAAGCATTAAATAGCCTTAATAACTCATGGGTTAATTCGTTTTCTTTTTTTATAAGCTGGATACCATTTATATTGATTATTTTAGCAATTATCTCAATAATTCCGCTTATTTACGATAAAAATAAGGGAAAAGAAGTATTTATCGCAATCGTATTAGCTGTTATTACTTATTTTATTATTTCCGAGGATTTGCTTAAATATATCTTGCCTTTTAAACAGAGACCGTATTTAGCTTATCCGCATGAAATTAGAGCTGTTGGCAAACAATTTGTTGATTCTTCATTTCCATCAAACCATATAGCAAGTGTAGTATCGGTTTTAACAGTAGTTGTTTATTATTATCATAAATACTGGTTTTGGTCTTTATTATTTGTTTTAATAATGGCTTTCTCAAGAATGTATAACGGGATGCATTATCCAACCGATGTTTTAGCCGGAGCAGTTCTCGGCATTATCTATGGTCTTTTGGCCATAAAAATCACCAAATCAATAATAAAAAAATAATCCTAATCCTTTTTCAGAAAATAAAAAATCAGATGCGCTCTAATGTTTTTCAAGGGAGTAAAAAACACTCTTCGCTCCATCGTTTCAGGAAGAAAATAATAATTTTTCGCTTCAAAGAAGCCGAAACTGCATACCCGCCTTTAGCGAGGATAAATTTCGGAGTGTCTTTAGAAAGAAAAATTATTATTTTTACTCCTGAAACAAGCGTGCCAGGGTAAGGGATAGAAAGGGGCTAGGGGCGGGCATCGCAACTCCGAGCCCCTGCCCCTTTCAAAAAACAATCTAGCCCCTTACAATAAATAAATAAATAAATAAATAAATAATAATAATAATTTGACTAAAATTAAATCCTCGCATATCTTGAGTAAAGCAGTGGAGGTATTTGCTATAGTGGAAACACAAGAACACGGACCATTGGTACGTTTCAGAGCATTACTTGGTTCGATAGGAGATGAAGGTCTCTGGAATTTCTGCTTCGACAACGGAGCTATCGGCCGCGCTTATAGCAAGCGTGGCAAAGAAAGCCATAGTTCGATGCCAGGAAGTCAGATTACACTTTCGGACGGTTTAGTGTGGGTGGTGATCTATTCGGAAGATGGAAAGGACAAAGCCCCACTTCACTATCGAGTCTTTGGCTCGCATGATTGCTCTGATCTTGAAGAAAGGATAGTAATACTCGCCAAGGATGCGGGTATTAGCCTGACCAAGATTGCCCCAGGGAAATAGAGATTCCTACTGCAGCACTTGGGACCGGTTCTTGCACCGGTCTCTTTCTTTCTGCCAAAAATCTGCTATGATATAAACAAGTAACCTAAATGGAGGCTATTTTGTCTGCATATAAAAAAGCAAAATTAAGTAAAAAAGAACAAAAATTTCAAGCAAAAAAAGCTGATCGGGTCATTCAAAGACCAACAGTTCCAATTGAAGTTGCTCCAAAAATTAAAAAAGATATTCAAATTAGTACTTATATTAGCGTTAGCGATTTATCAAAAAAACTAAATTTATCTGTTACAGATGTGATTAAAACTTTAATTAAAAATGGCGTGATGGCAACAATCAATGAAAATATTGATTTTGACACGGCCTCAATTATTGGTGATGAGCTTGGCTTTAATATAATTCCGGAAGAATCCCTGAAAAAGGAAAAAGAAATCAAAAAAGAATATAAAGGGAAATCGGTTTCAAGGCCGCCAATTGTTACAATTATGGGTCATGTAGATCATGGAAAAACCTCAATTTTAGATTACATCAGAAAAACACATGTTACAGAAGGCGAATCGGGTGGAATTACCCAGCATATTGGTGCTTATCAAGCAGAAAAAAAGAATAGAATTATTACTTTTATCGATACTCCGGGACATGAAGCTTTTTCAAAAATGCGAGCTCATGGAGCAAATATAACAGATATTGTGATTTTAGTTGTAGCAGCAACTGATGGCGTGAAACCTCAAACAATTGAAGCAATTGATCATTCAAAAAATGCCAATGTGCCGATTATTGTTGCAATAAATAAAATTGATGTTCCTGGAGCAGATATCGAGAAAGTTAAGAGAGAATTATCAGATTATGGACTACTGCCGGAAGAATGGGGCGGCGACACCGTTATGGTTAATGTTTCAGCTAAAACAGGTGAAGGAATTGATGGCTTGCTTGATATGGTTTTACTTATAGCAGATCTTAAAAATTATCAAGCAAATCCCGAGGAAGACGCAACAGCAATAATAATTGAATCAAAAATTGAAAAAGGTAAAGGTTTTTCTGCCACTGTTCTGGTTCAAAACGGCACATTAAAAATTAATGATGCAATTGTAGCCGGTAGAGTTTTTGGAAAAATCAGAACAATGGAAGATTATGCCGGTAAAAAAATAAAATTAGCCGGCCCTTCAACGCCAGTAAGGATTTCCGGTCTTTCAGAGGTAGTTGAAGTTGGCGAATCTATGATTAGTACTGATGACTTAAAAATAGCTCGTGAAATTGCCAGTCAAAATGCTTTAAAAGAATCTGTTGTTGGTAAAAGAGATGAAAATAAAGTTATGATGCGCGATTTAGCAGAAAAAGTCGCATCAGGTGAAATTCAAGAATTAAAAATTATTGTTAAATCTGATGTTAAAGGTTCACTTGATGCTTTAAATAAAGTAATATCTGACATTAAAACAGAAAAAGTTGCTTTAAATTTGATTCGCACCGGAACAGGAGATATTAGCGAAACTGATATTATGCTTGCAAGAGCAGCTGGTGCATTAATTTTTGGTTTTAGAGTAAAAATCGATACGCAAATCGCAAAACTTGCGGAAGTAAATAAGGTTATAGTTAAAAGTTATGATGTTATTTATGAACTTGTTGATGATCTTAAAAATATCCTGTCCGGTCTTATTGCTCCGGAAATAGTTGAAATTGAAACAGCAAAAGCAAAAATTGTTCAAATCTTTAGAGATGACAATAAAATAAAAGTTGTTGGTTGCTCTGTTCTCGAAGGAAAAGCTTCTATCGGTCAGGATGTCAAAATTAAACGAAATGACGAAATTATCCTCGCAACTAAAATTATTTCTATCAGAAGAGAAAAATCGGAAGTAAAAGATATTATTGCCGGATCTGACTGTGGAATTTCATTACCTCCAAAAACAGATGTTCAAGTAGGTGATTTACTAATTCCATACAAAACAGAAAGTCACGAAATTACATTGTAAATAATAACCAGCCGCACCAAAGACAAATTGAAAAAAATTCACTCGATTCTTTGCCGCAATTAGGACAATGGTGCATGAGCTGTTTTTTATTTTCAAAAGAATCTTTTTGTTTTTTTTGAACTTTTATTCGCATATATATATTGTCTAATAAGTTGGAAAATAAGCAAATGTACCCTGTGGAAAACTCAATATATGATACAAACTTGACTCCTTAGCCTTGACACAATTTACCCCCTTTGATATTATAGATACTGTACCTAATCATATAGGAGTAAAACAAAACTACCATGACTTCAAAAAAGCCAGTGGGGGTACAGGGGGATACAACTGAATCTAACTTAGATAGTACTCAACTATTAAGAAAACTAGAATTAAGATTAAAAAACATTAAACTTAATCTTGCGAGTTTTGAAACCCGCAGCCTACATAGAATCCAAAGACATTTTGGAAGAATCAGCCCGCATCTTGGCTTTTTTATTGTGTTTTCATTTGTTTTTTTAAGTAATACTGTTACTTCAAGAGCAAACAGTGACCCTGTCCAATCTATTGTACTCGCTACAATTGAGGAAGACGAGCTTAAAAATTTTAATGAAAGTATTGTAAAATATTCAGCTGTTCCAGGTATTAAACTTGACATGACTGAACTTTCAGAAAATTTAACTCAAAAAGAGTATTTCGAGGTTCCACAAACCACTAATACAAATAAAACTGCAGAAGTAGCAGTCAAAATCGAACCGGAAGTTCCAAAAGAAAGAACAAAAGATATTGATTACACTGTTCAGGGTGGTGATACCGTATCAGGTTTGGCAAAAAAATTTGGTCTTAAAGTTGCTACAATTCAAACAGTTAATAAGTTGGGTGCAAGTGGAAAAATTAAACCGGGACAAAAATTAACTATTTCAGCTAAGGATTTAACTCCGACTCAAATTAGAAAAAGCACTCTTGTTGCAACTGCATCAGCGAGCGAATCAAGAGTTGTAAGAAATAATACTTATAGTGGATCAAAATCAGTTAAGTATGTTTCAAGAAGTGCTGGTCAATGCGTGCCATTTGCACGAGAATATAGCGGCAAACCTGTTTATGGCGTTGCCAAATGGATTATGCCAAACAGTCAAGCCCCAGCTGTTGGCGGGGTTATTCTGACAAGTGAGAGTGGATACGGTCATGTGGCTGTTGTAACGTCTGTAAATAGTGATTCTGTTGAGATTATCGAAAGAAACTATACAAGTGGCTGGATTACAAAAAGAGTTCTGCCAATTGATTCTCGCGTGATTCGTGGTTATTTCAATTAAATAGTTTATTTGTTATTTTTAGTATTAAGCAGTAGAAATTAGTAATTAGAAATTTATATCTTATGTTAACTGATGAAGCAATTATAAATTTAAAAGCAGGAAAAGGTGGCGATGGACTCGTTCATTTTAGGCGTGAAAAATTTATAGCCAAAGGCGGACCGGATGGCGGAGATGGCGGCAAAGGCGGAAATGTAATAATTGAATGTAGTGAAACAAGTCATACGCTTTTTGAATATTCAAAAAAGAAATTATTTAAAGCTGAAGATGGGGAACCTGGCGGAAAAAACAAAAGATCGGGTAAAAATGGCGAAAATTTAACGCTGCAAGTCCCGCCGGGAACAATTATTAATAAAATTAAAAATAAAACTATTGAAAAAGTAAGAGATTTAACAGTAGAAGGCGAAAAATTTGTTATTGCAAAAGGCGGTCGTGGAGGTTGGGGAAATATTCATTTTGCAACTGCAACTCATCAAACACCTCTTGAGGCAAATGAAGGAACTCTTGGCGATGATTTTGATATTAAGTTTGAATTAAAAATTATCGCTGATGTTGGGTTAGTCGGACTACCAAACGTAGGGAAGTCAACGCTTCTTTCTATAGTGTCAAATGCCAGACCAAAAATTGCTGATTATAAATTTACCACTCTAGAGCCAAATCTAGGAATAGTGAGTTATTATGATCGTAATTTAATATTTGCCGATATCCCGGGATTAATTGAAGGCGCATCAGCTGGAAAAGGTCTTGGTTTAAAATTTTTGCGTCACATTGAACGAGCTCGTGTTTTACTTCATATAATAGATGCAAATTCCGATGATTGGAATCGAGATTATGAAGAAGTCAGAAATGAATTTATAAAGTTTAGCACGCTTCTAACAGACAAAAAAGAAATCGTTGCAATTAGTAAAATTGATTCAGCAGATCCGAAAAAAATTAAAAAACAAGCAATTCTTTTTGAGAAAAAATATAAAATAAAACCAACTCTTTTTTCTGCCGTTACCAAAACAAATGTCAAAGAACTACTTCACGAAGTGTTCGCGATGTTCTAATAGCTAAAACACAAACAGAATCATTTTTATTGATTCCGTTTGCTGTTGCAGTTGCTAGTTGATCGAGATCACGACATTTCCGGTAGAAATAGAGCCACTTGAGGTATTGAATAAAATGGAATTATTTCCAGTGTCGATAGAAATGTTGACATTGGAATCGTATTGTAGGTCGTTCCAAATTCTGCTGTAATCACCATGGTTGATGCCTACTCGGATTACATTTAATGAATATTCTCCTTGAACATCATTATCGATATAGAATGAATTAGATGGATAATCAGTATCATAGAGAACCATTCTTCTTGCATAAACATAATCATTCGGGAAGTAATACCGGTAAGATGGATATCTTCCATAGAGATTGTGACTATTCCAATAGTTGGCATTAGGCCTTATTCTGAAAATATTTCTGTTGAAATTTCTGTATCTTCTACCATCATTGTTGAAATGCATTTGACTATGACCTCTGTCGCGATTGTAATTGTTCCAATTATTCCAATTATTTTGATAATAATTTCTGTCCCTATTTTGGTTATTATTATAACCTCTATTATCTCTATAATTATCTCTTTGTTGATTTTGCCTTTGATCTGGTCTATTATCTCGATTATCTTGACCTTGTTGATTGCCTCCTTGTTTTGGCTGATTTTCCGTTCGATCTTGATTTTCTCGACCTTGATTTTGTTGTTGGGTAATATTTTTTTGATTTGCATAATTATCCTGGCTTGTTGTTTGCGTCTCTTTTGCCAGTGCCGAAAAATTTGGTAGAATTGTAATTATAGCAATGCTGCTAGCAATAACAAATTTTTTGTTCATTTTTTCTCACCTCCTTTCGAATAATTTATATCTTATTGTAGTACTGTATTCAGTCAAAAACATCAGGACTATAATGTAAAATATTAATTGGTCGTGGCATTTATTTATTCATTATGAGGATCAACGCAAAAAGATAAAGCCAATAAAATATTAAGGGTAAATAAGTAATATGTTACAACAACAAACAGAATCAATATTTATGATTCTGTTTGCTTCGACCGATTTAAGTTTTAATTAGTTTTTATTGAGCTGAAATGTTTGCATTTTGGTATGGCATTTCTCCACTAGATGTTTTTGCCATAATTGAGTTATCGCGGGTATCAACTGATATTTCAGGATTTTCACCATTTTGAACGCCACTGTAAAGTTTGTTGTAGTAGTCGCTATTAACTCCTACCTTAACTTCATTTAGAGCATAATCACCTTGGACATTATTATTGTCTAAGTAAAAACTATTAGTCGGAATTGCTATATCGTAGAAAACGATTCTGCGTCCAAATACATAGTTATTTGGGAAATAGTTGTTATATGCAGGATAAGAATTGTATAATCCATTGTTATTCCAGTAACTTGCACATGGATATATTCTCCAGATTGGTCTGTTATACCATTTGTTGTATCCGGCTCCCCATAATGATCCGCCGCCACAACATCGATTATATCCGCCCCATCCTCCACCGTACCAATTATTTCCTCCGCATCGATTGCCGCCATGCCAGCTGCCTCTTCCGCCCCATCCTCCGCGGTAATAGGCACTGGCAGAGCCTGTTGATAAAAATGGTACAATTGACATAATAAGAACTGCTCCAATTGCGATGGCTTTTTTGTTCATTTGTTTATCACCCCCTTTCTTTTGTAGTTTCAAAGCTATCTTAATACAAAATATTGACCTATTCATTGGAGAGCGTATTAAAAAATAGTTGATTTTATTTTGATTATTTATTTATAATGAGGATGACCGTAAATAGTTGAAGCCAACATATTGCAATGGATAATCACACAGCCAGTCAGCATTTGATGTTGACAGTTTTTGATATATTTGATAAACTAAATACAGAAGCAAATTTTGTGGATAACTCGAGGAATAATTGAAAATATTAAACTCCACAATTTAATTTTAGGTTCACTCTCTGAAGCGAGAGTTTTTTGCGTTCCGAAACTATTACATAAATAAGTTTAAAAATATTATAAAACTACTCGTAGGAGTTTAACTAAGGATAAGAGGTGTATGAGCGATAGACAATTTTATACCCGCCCATTTTATCAGGTGCAGCTACCAAATCTGATAAAAATTCAAACCGATTCATATAATTGGTTTTTCACTGAAGGATTAAGAGAGCTTCTAGATGAAATTTCTCCAGTAGATGATTTTACCGGCGAAATGTATAATCTGGAATTTGGTAAATATACTCTTGATTTGCCAAAGCAAGATGAAATCACTTGCCGAAATAAAAATCTAACCTACAAATCATCCCTAAGATGTCAAGTTACATTGACAAATAAGCAGACAAAAACTAAAAAAACTGCTGAAGTTTATCTAGGTGAATTCCCTGTAATGACTCCAAACGGAACTTTTATTATTAACGGTATTGAAAGAGTAATCGTCAATCAAATCGTCAGATCATACGGAGTTTTATTTATTGCAGATGAAGTTGCGGGTAAAAAATATTTTGGTGCTAAAATAATTCCAAATCGTGGAGCTTGGCTTGAAATTGAAACTTCAAATAAAGATGTTATTTCAGTAAAAGTTGACAGAAAAAGAAAAATTCCAATTACAACATTTATGCGAGCCCTTGGTTTGAGTGATGAAAAAATTAAACAAGCATTTACAGATGTTGATGTTGATGGTGATCATAATTTTATTGAATCTACCTTAAAAAGAGATCCAGCCAAAACCTATGAAGAAAGTTTGATAGAAGTTTATAAAAGAATTAGACCTGGCGATCTTGCAACTCCAGAAACTGCAAAAACTTTCTTAGACGCTCTATTCTTTAATTTTAAAAGATATGATCTTGGTAGGGTTGGCAGATACAAGCTAAATAAAAGATTAGGAACTAATGTTGACCAAAGTCTTAAAAATCGTGTTTTAAGAATCGAAGATTTAATTGCTGTTGTAAAGGAAATTATCAGATTAAATAATGATCCAAATGCGGAGCAAGATGATATCGATCACTTAAAAAACAGGCGCGTTAGGTCAGTCGGCGAATTGGTTCAAAATAAAATTAGAGTCGGTTTATTAAGAATGGAAAGAATTATCAAAGACAGAATGAGTGTAATGGAGCCTGAAACAGCAACTCCGGGACAACTGATTAACTCTCGTCCAATTGTTGCAGCTCTTCAAGAATTTTTTGCCTCATCTCAACTTTCCCAATTTATGAACCAAACAAATCCGCTTTCAGAACTTGAACACAAAAGAACCTTGACAGCAACTGGTCAAGGAGGTTTGACCAAAGAAAGAGCAAGTTTTGAAGTTCGTGATGTTCACAGCTCTCATTATGGTAGAATTTGTCCAATTGAAACTCCTGAAGGTCCAAATATTGGATTGGTAAACTATATGGCAACCTATTCCAGAATCAATGAATATGGTTTTATGGAAACCCCATATCTTAAAGTCGATCAAAAAGACGGAAAAACACAAGTTACAAAAAAAATAGTTTACTTAAATGCTGACGATGAAGAGTATGCAATTATTGCACCTTCTTCAGCTCCGCTTGATAAAGATGGTTTTATTACTGTCAAAAAAACTATTGTTAGAAAAAAAGGTGAACCAACACTAGAATCAGTAAACAAAATCGAATATATTGATATCTCGCCAAATCAAATTGTTTCTATTACAACTGGTTTAATTCCATTTGCAGAACATGATGATCCAGTTAGAGCATCAATGGGTTCGAACATGCAAAGACAAGCAGTTCCACTTGTAAAACCTTCGTCTCCAATTGTTGGAACCGGTCTTGAAAAAGAAGCAGCCCGAGACTCCGGACAGCTTATTATTGCTCAAGAGCCGGGAATTGTTGAAGCTGTATCAGCTTCACAAATCACAGTTAAAAATAGTAAAGGATCCAATCGAAGTTATAACTTACAAAAATTTATTAGATCCAATCAAGGAACAAGCATCAATCAAAGACCGATTGCAAAAGTAGGTCAAAAAGTTGCTTTGGGTGATGTATTGGCAGATAGCTCTTCAACTGAAGATGGTGAAATTGCACTTGGACAAAATTTGCTTTGCGCATTTCTATCATTTGAAGGTTCAAACTATGAAGATGCAATCATTATTTCAGAAAGACTTGTTCGTGATGATGTTTTTACTTCAATACACATTGAAAAATATACAATTGAAGTTAGAGATACAAAACTTGGGCCTGAAGTAATAACAAGAGATATTCCAAATGTTGGTGATGATGCTTTAATGAATCTTGATGAAGAAGGTATTATTAGAATTGGAGCTGAAATAAATTCAGGTGATATTCTAGTTGGTAAAATTACGCCAAAAGGTGAATCGGAATTAACTGCCGAAGAAAAACTTCTTCGAGCAATTTTCGGAGAAAAAGCAAAAGAAGTTAAAGATTCATCACTTACACTTCCACACGGTGAAAAAGGAAAAGTTGTTGATGTTGTAATTTTTTCAAAAGATGCTGGAGATGAGCTTCCAGCCGGAGTTTATCAAAGAGTAGAAGTTTCTATCGCGCAAATGAGAAAAATTTCAGTCGGAGATAAATTAGCCGGACGACATGGAAATAAAGGTGTGATTGCGCGAGTTATGCCAATGGAAGATATGCCTTATCTTGAAGACGGTACGCCAGTTGATATTGTCTTGAATCCGCTTGGAGTTATTTCAAGAATGAACCTTGGACAGATTCTTGAAACTCATATTGGTTGGGCAGCACAGAAAAAAGGCGTAAAAGTTGCTTCTCCTGTATTCAACGGTATAAATCTTGAAACAATTAGAAAAGAACTGAAAGAAGTTGGTTTACCGGAAGATGGTAAGACTCTTCTTTATGATGGTCGTACCGGTAAGCCGTTTGATCAAAGAATTACAGTTGGAATAAATTATATTTTAAAGCTGATTCACCTTGTAGACGATAAGATGCATGCAAGATCAACCGGTCCATACTCAATGGTTACACAGCAGCCACTTGGCGGTAAAGCTCAATTCGGTGGACAGAGATTTGGAGAGATGGAAGTTTGGGCGCTTGAAGCTTATGGTGCAGCTCATACTCTTCAAGAAATGTTAACGATTAAATCTGATGATGTTATTGGTCGAAGTAAGACATATGAAGCAATTATCAGAGGCGAGCAAATTCAAAAACCATCAATTCCAGCTTCGTTCTTTGTTCTGATGAGAGAGCTTCAATCACTCGGCTTAAATGTTCAATTAGTAAAAAATAATAAGGTTCTAGAACCAGAAAAGCCAATTAAGGCTAAACCTGTTGCTGGCGAGGAATTGGATGAAAATCCGGTAGAATCAGAAATTGAGGAAGAAAAACTTGATTCTGATGTTACTGAATTAGCTGAAGAAGCTGTTCCAATTGTAAGTGAACCAATTGATGAGGAATAAGGAGAAAAAATGTCAATATTAAATATACAAAATCAAAAAAATTCCTCACCAAAATCTGAAACTAAGATGTTGGATTTTGATGGACTTGCAATTAGTATTGCCAGCCCGGAACAAATTGAGGATTGGTCATTTGGAGAGGTCTTACGGCCAGAAACAATAAACTATCGTACGCAAAAGCCTGAAAGAGATGGGCTTTTCTGTGAAAGAATTTTTGGACCAACCAAAGATTATGAATGTTATTGTGGAAAATACAAAAAAATCAGATATAAAGGCATTATCTGTGATAAGTGTGGGGTTGAAGTAACTAAATCAATTGTCAGAAGAGACAGAATGGGACATATTGCGCTTTCTGTTCCTGTAACTCATATTTGGTATGTTCATGGAATTCCATCACTTTTAAGTATGGTATTGGATATATCTTCTCATGACTTAATTAAAGTAATTTATTTTGCCTCATTTATCATTCTTGGAGTTGACGAAAAGGTTCGCGCCGATATATTAGATCAGCTTGAAAAAGAATTTGAAGAAAGAAAAGCTGATAAAAAGAAAATGAGTGAACCGGAATTTGCAAAAATCGAATTACTTTATAAACAAACAAAAAGCGAAATAATGTCTTTTGCTCCAAAAATGACTTTAAGTGAAGCTAAATACTTTGATATTTCATTGAAATATGGAGCATTAATCAAAGTTAGTATTGGTGCCGAAGCAATTTACAATTTACTTAAAGGTCTTGATGTTGAAAAAGAATGCGAATCGCTTCTTCAAGAAATTGATCTTGCCATTAGTACTCAAAAAAGAAAATTATCAAAAAGATACAAAACCTTAAAAAATTTCCAAAATGCTGGAATCAAACCGGAATGGCTGGTAACAACTAAACTTCCGATTATTCCGCCAGATCTAAGACCTATGGTTCAGTTAGATGGAGGAAGATATGCATCGTCTGATTTAAACGATTTATACAGAAGAGTTATTAACCGAAATAATCGTTTAAAGAGATTGTTAAACCAAGGATCTCCTGAAGTAATTGTTAGAAATGAAAAAAGAATGCTTCAAGAAGCAGTTGATGCCTTAATTGACAATGCTGCAAGAAGAGGCCGAACTGCCGCAACCGGAACAACACAAAGAAAACTTCGCTCTCTTTCGGATATGCTTCGCGGTAAACAAGGTCGCTTTAGACAAAATCTTCTTGGTAAAAGAGTAGATTATTCCGGACGATCAGTCATTGTCGTTGGTCCTCATTTGAAATTAAATCAATGTGGTATTCCAAAAGTAATGGCTTTAGAGCTATTTAAACCTTTTGTAATTTCCAAATTAATTTCAGAAGGTTATGTTCATAATGTTAAGAACGCAACAAAATTGATTGAAAAACGAGAAGCAATTGTTTGGGATGTTCTTGAGAGAATTACTATTAATGCTTATGTTCTCTTAAACCGCGCCCCAACACTTCACAGATTAGGTATTCAAGCTTTTAAGCCTGTTTTAATCGAAGGTAAGGCAATCCAGATTCACCCGCTTGTTTGCGCCGCTTTTAATGCAGACTTTGATGGAGACCAGATGGCTGTTCATGTCCCTCTTTCAAAGCAGGCTTATGAAGAAGCAGCAAATATTATGTGCGCAGATAAAAATTTACTAAAGCCTTCTTCAGGTGAACCAATTGTTACACCGGATAAAGATATTATTCTCGGTTGTTATTATTTAACAGTAACTGTGCCAGGCGCAAAAGGTGAAGGTAAAATATTTTCAACTATTGACGAAGCCATGTCAGCATACCAGCAAGACCTTGTTGCTCTTGGGGCAATTATTAAGGTTATGATTAATGAGGAAGTTATCGAAACAACCATTGGACGAATTATCTTTAATGAAAAAGTTCCATCAGAAATGGGTTTTGTAAATACAGATATGGATAAATCAAAACTTAAACATTTGATCAGGGGAATCTATGATAAAATCGGAACCGAAGCAACTGCAATATTTGTTGATGATGTAAAAGAGCTTGGTTTCGAATATGCCTCAATTTCCGGTATTACCTTTGCAATTGATGATCTTATTATTCCAAGTCAAAAAAATGCCCTTATTGCTGAAGGAGATGAGCAATTTGAACTTCTTGATAAGCAATATCATCGCGGTTTAATCAATGATACGGAAAAAAGTACGCAATTTACCAGTTTGTGGCAAGATATTAAATCAAAAATTGAAAAATTAATTAAAGAAGAGCTGGTTAAGCCGGAAAATGTTATGAACTCTGTTAAAATGATGATTATTTCCGGTGCCCGAGGATCTTACTCCCAGCTTACGCAGGTCTGTGGTATTAAAGGTTTGGTTTTATCTCCAACCGGAGAGGTTATCGAGCTTCCTATTAAAGGTAACTATAAAGAAGGTTTAACCGGCCTTGAATACTTTGTTTCATCGCACGGTGCTCGTAAAGGACGATCTGATACATCGTTAAGAACTCAAGACTCTGGTTATTTGACCAGAAGAATGGTAGATGTATCGCAAGATCTTGTAGTAAATGAAGTTGATTGTAAATCAAAATCAGGAATTACTGTTTCTCGTTTAGATAGTGATGATCTTGATATTAACTTTGCTTCTCGTCTTGCCGGTAGAGTTTCAGCAGTTGAAATACTTGATCCAAAATCTAAATCAGCAATTGTTAAAGCTGGTGAAGAAATAACAGACGAACAAGCAAAAATAATTGAAGAGTCCGGTATCACAGAAATTATTGCCAGATCGCCAATCCACTGTAAATCAGAAAAAGGTGTTTGCCAAAAATGTTATGGACGCGATTTAGCTACTGGTAAAACAATTAAACTTGGTGAGGCCGCTGGTATTATGGCAGCTCAAGCAATTGGAGAACCTGGTACACAGCTAACTCTTCGAACCTTCCACACTGGAGGTGTGGCTGCAACGGATATTACATCAGGTTTGCCACGAGTTGAAGAATTGTTTGAAGCTCGAACTCCAAAAAGACCGGCAGTTATCGCTGAAATTGGCGGTGTTTGCCGAATAAATGAAGAAAAAGATAGCAATATTATTACAATTCAGTCAACGCAAATAATGTGTGAAGAATATAAAGTTACAAAAGATTACAATATTACTGTTAAAAATGGTGATGTTGTTAAGCCGAAACAAGCAGTTGCAATTTCACATGGTAAAAAAGCTATTAGAACTGGAATTCATGGCAAAATTAAACTTATAAACGACAAAATCATTATCGAAAGCAATGAACCTGTTATCAAGCAATACAATATTCCAACCAATGTTGAGATCATTGTTAAGAATGGCCAGGATCTTAAAGCCGGTGATATTTTAACAGAAGGTCATCTGGAGCTTAGCGAATCAATCAAGTATCGAGGAGTTGAAGAAACTCAAAGATATATAATCAAAAATATTCAGGAAATTTATTCATCGCAAGGTCAGGCAATTAACGACAAACACGTTGAAATGATTCTAAAGCGAATGTTTGCTAAAGTTAAAGTTACCGAGCCGGGAGATTCTGATTTATTGCCAGGCCAAATTATGGATAAAAAACATGCTTCAACAATGGAAAAAGAGTTAAAGGGAAAAAGCAAAAAACATATGCCTCAATATGAAGAAATCGTTATGGGTATTTCTCGTGTTGCTCGAAGTTCTGATTCATTCCTATCTGCTGCATCATTTATTGAAACAACAAGAGTCTTAATTGATGCTGCTGCTCGAGGTGCAATTGATAATCTTCAAGGCTTAAAAGAAAATGTTATTATCGGTAAGTTGATTCCAGCTGGAACAGGATTTAAAAAAGGAATAGAATAATTGACGACCCTTAAGATGTGTGTTAATATAATGAAGCAAAGCTCGATAATTGAATATAAAAATCATTCTCATCAGTTTTGATTTTTGATTTTTAAATTTTAAGGTTGACCGAAAGGGAATATGCCAACAATCAATCAATTAGTAAAAAATGGTAGAAAGAAAATAATTAAAAAAGACAAAACACCCGCGCTTGGTCAAACTTTTAATTTTCTTAAAAATAGACCGGTCAAATTTGATAAGGGTTCTCCTTTCAAAAGAGGTGTTTGCACTAAGGTTACAACAGTAACACCTAAAAAACCTAACTCTGCTCTTAGAAAAATCGCAAGAGTAAAATTGACCAATGGATATGAAGTAACAGCTTATATTCCAGGAATTGGTCATAATCTTCAAGAACACTCTGTTGTGATGATTAGAGGCGGTAGAGTTAAAGACTTGCCGGGAGTCCGGTATCATATCGTTCGAGGTGTTCTTGATACTGAAGGTGTAAAAGATCGTAAACAGGGCAGAAGCCGTTATGGAGCTAAGAAAGGTAAAGAGTAGATATGAGAGGCAAGACACATATTAAAAAAAGAGTGATTGATCTTGACGCAAAATATCAAAGCGAAGTTATTTCAAGATTTATCAATAAAATCATGCAAAATGGTAAAAAAGCAACAGCTACAAAGCTGGTTTATGATGCATTAGATATAGCTGAAAAAAAAGCTAACAGAAAAGCAATAGACGTATTTGAAACAGCTATTCAAAATGCCTCACCAATACTTGAAGTAAGATCTAGAAGAATTGGTGGCGCTAATTATCAAGTTCCAAGGGAAGTTACCCCAAACAGGAAATTATATCTTGCTATGCGTTGGATAATCGATTCAGCCAGATCAAAAAAAGGATCCGGTTATGCAACAAGGTTAGCAGATGAGATATTTGATGCTTATGAAAATAAAGGGGCATCAATTAAAAGAAGAGAAGAATTGCATAAAATGGCAGAAGCCAACCGAGCCTTTGCTCATTTTGGCCGATTCTAAAGAGTTAGAAAGTTTATAAAGTATAATTTTAGACTTTAAAGACTTTTAACTTTTAACTTTCAACTTTATAAACTTAATTTAAGGACTAATTATGGCGAGGGACGCTAAACTAGAAGATACAAGAAATATTGGAATTATTGCACACATTGATGCAGGTAAAACAACAGTTACTGAAGGAGTTTTGTATATTACCGGACGAGCTCATAAAATTGGTACTGTACATGAAGGTACAGCAACAATGGACTGGATGGAACAAGAGCGAGAACGAGGCATTACAATCACTTCTGCTGCAACTACCTGTTTTTGGAAAGGTAAGAGAATCAATATTATTGATACCCCCGGTCATGTCGACTTTACTGTTGAAGTAGAAAGATCACTTCGCGTGCTAGATGGAGCTGCTGTGATTTTTGATGGAAAAATGGGTGTTGAACCTCAATCAGAAACTGTATGGCATCAAGCTGACAAATATAATGTTCCACGAATTTGTTTTATTAATAAAATTAATCAAACTGGTGGCGATTTTTTCAAATCCCTAGAATCAATTCGAGAAAGATTAAATCCAAATGCATATCCGGTTCAAATTCCAATTGGTTTTGAAAAAGATATCAATGGTGTAGTTGATTTGGTAAAAATGAAATCTTACACATATAAAGATTTTACAGATAAAGAAGTTGTTGAAGGCGAAATACCTGCTGATATGGTTGAAAAATCACAAAAGTGGCGTGAGGAATTACTTGAAAAAGTAGTTGAATCAGATGACGCTTTAATGGAAAAATATTTAAGCGGCGAAGAAATTACAAATGAAGAATTTACTCGAGCAATTAGAAAAAGTACATTGCAAGGTAATTTTTTTCCAATTTTAGGTGGAGACGGTCGAGGTGTAATTGTTGAAATGCTACTTGACGCCATTAACGAATATCTCCCATCTCCTTTAGATGTTCCGGCTTTAATTGCGAAAATGGAAAAAACCGAAGAAGAAGTTGAACTAAAAGTTAGCGATTCGGAGCCATTTGTAGGCTTAGCATTTAAAATTGCTGCAGATCCATTTGTTGGAAAACTATGTTTTTTCAGAATTTATACCGGAACTTTAAAATCAGGTAGTTATATTTACAACTCTACAAAAGGATCCAAAGAAAGAATTGGACGAATTGTCAGACTTCATGCAAATCACAGGGAAGATGTTGATGAAGTTTATGCCGGTGAAATTGCTGCTGCTGTTGGTCTTAAAAATACCGATACAGGAGATACTTTAACTGCTGAATCAAGACCTGTAATTTTAGAATCAATTATTTTCCCAGAACCAGTTATTCAAATTGCTATTGAACCAAAAACTAAAGCAGACCAAGAAAAAATGGGCATTGCTCTTAAAAGATTGGCTGAAGAAGACCCAACTTTTAAAGTTTCAACAGATCCGGATTCGGGTCAAACTTTAATTGCAGGTATGGGCGAGCTTCATTTGGAAATTCTAGTTGATAGAATGAAAAGAGAATTTTCAGTTGAAGCAAATGTTGGTAATCCTCAAGTTGCATACAAAGAAACAGTTAAAAAATCTACTAAAGCTGAAGGAAAATATATTAGACAATCGGGTGGACGCGGTCAATATGGTCATGTTTATATTGAAATTGAACCTAAAGAACGTGGTGAAGGCTTTGAATTTGTTAATAATATTGTTGGTGGATCGATTCCTAGAGAATATGTTCCAGCAGCAGAAAAAGGTATTAAAGAAGCTTTAACCAAAGGTGTTATTGCCGGATATCCAATTGTTGATCTTAAAGTTAGATTATATGATGGTACATACCACGATGTTGACTCTTCAGAGATGGCTTTCCAGATTGCCGGTGCAATGGCAGTTCAGGAAGGTGTTAAAAATGCCGATCCAATCTTACTTGAACCGATTATGAAAGTTGAAGTTGTAACTCCGGAAGAATTTATGGGTGATGTTGTTGGCGATTTAAGTAGCAAGCGTGGTAAGATCGAAAAAATGGAAGATCGTACAAATATTAAGGTAATTTCAGCTCAAGTTCCACTTTCACAGATGTTTGGTTATTCAACTACTGTCAGATCAATGACTCAAGGACGCGCCTCTTACAGTATGGAATTTGACCATTATGAAGAAGTTCCCTATAATGTGAGTGTAGAGATCATAAACGGACGAAAAAAATGAGCCTCTATAAGCTGTTAATAGAAGCGAAATCCTCCGAAGTGAAATCTATTTGCAGATTTCTGCAACCAGAATACTGTAAGAGATTGAACGAAGTGAGGATAGCATCATCAAAATAACTTGACGATTTTTTGGTTATAAGATATAATAATCAGGAATTCATTAAAAATTATCTAATATTTAGAAAAGTAATTAAGAAGGAGATTCAATGGCAGAAACATATGAGCGAACTAAATCACACATAAATGTAGGTACTATTGGTCATGTTGACCATGGAAAAACTACCTTAACCTCAGCTATTACAACATATTTAGCAAAAAAGGGTTTTGCTAAAGCTATGAATGTTGATCAGATCGACATGGCTCCAGAAGAAAAACAAAGAGGAATTACCATTTCAACTTATCATGTTGAGTATGAAACTGAAAAAAGGCACTATGCTCATGTAGATTGCCCAGGACACGCTGACTACATTAAAAATATGATTACCGGTGCTGCTCAAATGGATGCTGCTGTTTTGGTTGTTTCAGCTACCGATGGTCCAATGCCTCAAACCCGAGAACACATTCTTTTAGCTTACCAAATTGGTGTTCCTACAATCATTGTTTATATGAATAAAACCGATCAAGTTAGCGACCCAGAACTCTTAGACTTGGTTGAAATGGAAATTCGCGAACTTTTGACTAAATATAAATACCCAGGCGATTCTATTTCAATTGTTCGAGGTTCAGCTCTTAAAGCATTAGAAGGCGACGCTGAAGCTGAAAAATCAATTCAAGATTTACTAGATGCTATGGATAAAGATATTCCAGAGCCAGTTAGAGAAATTGATAAAGATTTCTTGATGCCCGTTGAAGATGTTTTCTCAATCAAAGGACGAGGAACAGTTGCAACTGGTAGAATTGAAAGAGGAGTTGTTAAAGTTGGAGATGATATTGAAATCGTCGGTATTAAACCAACCAAAAAAGTTGTTGTTACCGGAGTTGAAATGTTTAGAAAACTTCTAAATCAAGGTCAAGCTGGTGATAATGTTGGAGCATTACTTCGAGGCGTTGAAAGAACTGATATCGAAAGAGGTCAAGTTCTTGCAAAACCAGGTTCAATTACTCCACATACTGATTTCGACGCTGAAGTTTATGTTCTTACCAAAGAAGAAGGCGGACGACATACACCATTTTTCAAAGGATATAAACCGCAGTTCTATATGAGAACAACAGATGTTACAGGCGAAGTTGAGCTTCCAGCTGATACAGAAATGGTTATGCCAGGAGACACAACTCAATTCAAAGTAAAACTTATTGTACCAATTGCCATGGAAGAAGGAATGCGATTTGCAATCCGTGAAGGTGGTAAAACAGTTGGCGCAGGAGTTGTAACAAAGATTAATAAATAAAATTTCAAGGAGCAACCCGAAGGTGGCACAGACTAAGACAGTACCAAAACAACGCATTAGAATCAGACTTAAGGCATATGATTCAAGGATTATCGACAAATCTGCTCGTAAGATTATTGAAACAATCGAACGATCAGGTGTAGTTGTGATAGGTCCAGTACCATTGCCAACTGAAAAACAAAAAGTTACTGTGCTTAAGTCGCCATTCAAATTCAAAGATGCTCGGGAACAGTTTGAGATGCGAATCCATAAAAGATTGATAGATATTATGGATCCAACCTCAAAAACCATTGATTCGCTTATGTCGCTTGATATGCCAGCTGGTGTAGATATAGAAATCAAAGCCTAAACATTGACTTTATCCCTCATTTTAGGTAAAATAAGTTAGGATAAAATTGAAAATTTTTACAAATTTTGTCTGGATAGTGTCCGCCATAGGCGGATAACTCTAGGCAAATTTGTTTTGATATGAGACAAAAATGAAATTATTACTTGGTAAAAAAATCGGAATGAGTCGAATATTCGACGAAAATGGCAAAGTAACACCAATTACTCTTATTAAAGTTGGTAAGTTAACAGTATCAAGTACAAGATCAGAAAATGAAAAAACTCGAGTCTTTGCCAGAACTAAAAAAGATTTATCTGAAATAAAAGAAAAATTAAGACCAACTGAAATGATTGAAAAATCATTTTTATCAGATAATTCAGAATATAAAAAAGGCGATTTACTCACCCTTAAAGATTTTGAAGACAGTAAAACAGTTGATATTAAAGCAGTTTCAAAAGGTAAGGGTTTTGCCGGAACAATTAAAAGACATCATTTCCATCGCGGTCCGGTTTCTCACGGTTCACACAATGTCAGACAACCCGGCTCAATCGGAGCAATGTTTCCACAAAGAGTAGTAAAAGGTAGAAAAATGCCAGGACATCTTGGAAATGAAACTGTTACAATAAAAAGTCTGAAAATTGTTGAAATTGATGTTTCAAAAGAAATTATTGTTTTAAAAGGTTCAGTCCCAGGATCAAGAAATACAGTTGTTGAAATTAGAGGATAAATGAAAAAAATAAAACTATATAATTTAGAGGGAACTTCAACCGGAGAAATTACACTTCCAAAGTTTTTTGAAACAGAAGTAAATCCATCAATTATTCACGAAGTAGTAGTTGCTGAAAGAGCCAATCAAAGAGTTGCAATTGCTCATACTAAAACCAGAGGAAATGTTGCTGGCGGCGGGAAAAAACCTTGGAGACAAAAAGGTACAGGACGAGCAAGAGCAGGTTCAAGCAGAAGTCCTTTGTGGAGAAGTGGTGGAATTACCTTTGGTCCATTAAGTGATAGAAATTATGCTAAAAAAATTAACAGAAAAGTCAAAAAATTAGCTTTAGCAATGGCTTATTCAGATAAAGTATCAAGCATGGCTGTTATCGATAAAATGTCATTTGAAAATATTAAAACTAAAATTGCTTCAGCCTTGCTTTCAAAATTACCTTTTGAAAATGGAAAAGTATTAATTGCAGGCACAAAAAAAGATGAAAATTTTAAATTAGTATTTAGAAATATTGCCGGAATTCAAGTTGAAGAAGTAAATTCAGTTAGCGTTCTTGATTTGATGAAAAATAAAAATTTGATTATTTCACGAGATGCAATAAAAGAACTTGAAATTAATTTTAAGCAAAAAATCAAAGAAGAAGCTGAAGAAACAGAAAAAACATCAGAAATTCAACCAGTTGATGAAAAAAAACCAGCATCATCAGTTAAAACAGAAGTTGAAGCTGAAAAAGTAATAGAATCCAAAGAAAAAGCAGTTAAAAAAACAATTAAGAAATAAAAATGCAGAAATTAGTTATTAAAAACCCAGTAATCACAGAAAAATCTATGCTTTTGGCAAAAAAAGCCATTTATACTTTTAAAGTTGAAACAAAAGTCAATAAAAATGAAATTAGCCAAGCGATTGAGCTTTTGTATAATGTAAAAGTTAAAGATGTAAATATTGTAAGTGTTAAAGGTAAAGTTAAAAGAGTTGGGAAAAAATTCGGCAAGAGAAGCGACACTAAAAAAGCTTATGTTATCCTGATGCCAGGAAATAAAATCAAAGAATTTGAAATAGAAGAAGACAAGAAAGAAGATAAGAAATCCGCCCATGGCGGATCCGCCTCTGGCGGAGAAAATAAATCAGAAAAAGCAGAAAAGAAATCAGTCAAAAATACATCTAGAAGTAATACTGGCGAAAAGAAATCAGAAAATGTAAATATTCAGGTTAGAGAAAAAGGTAAGTAATTAAAATGAAAAAAGATCAAGATAAAATTGTTAAAAAAAAACCAAATACATCTGCCTTAAGACAGTTTTCAATTGTTAAATCATTTGGTTTGTCTAAAAATAATCCTGATAAAAAATTAATTAAAACTTTTAAAAAATCAGCTGGACGAGATAATCTGGGTCATATTTCAACAAGACATAGAGGTGGCGGTGCAAAAAGAAAATATCGAGTAATCACTGATTTGGCAAAACATATTGATCAAGAAGCAACAGTTTTGACTTTAGAATACGATCCAAATAGAACTGCTAGAATTACAAAAATCCAATTTGAAAATGGATCAAAAGCTTACATCGTAGCTCCTAAGGGTATAAAAGTAGGAGATAAAGTAGTTGCTTCAGCTAATGCTGACGAACGGGTTGGGAATAGGGTTATGCTTAAATCAATTAACACGGGAACACAGATATATGGTGTTGAATTAACTATTGGTAAAGGGCCACAGATTGCAAAAAGTGCAGGCAATTATGCTACATTAATGGCAAAAGAAAATGGCATGGCAACAGTTAAACTTCCATCAGGTGAAGTTAGATTAATCAAAGAAGAATGTTATGCTTCAATTGGTAGCGTTTCAAATGAATTACACTCACTGGTAAAAATCGGTAAAGCAGGACGAATTAGACACATGGGACGAAGACCGCAAGTTCGAGGTAAGGCCATGAACCCTGTTGATCACCCTCATGGAGGCGGTGAAGGTAATACTTCAGTTGGTCTTAAGCATCCAAAAACACCTTGGGGTAAACCGGCAATGGGTAAAATTACAAGAAAAAAGAATAAAGCCAGTAACAAATTTATTGTTAAGAGGAGAAAGTAGAATATGTCCCGATCACTTAAAAAAGGATTATTTGTTGATCCAAAATTAATGATAAAAGTTGAAAAAGCCAAAGCTGCTGGTGGAAACCAGTCAATTAAGACATGGGCCAGATCTTCTACAATTTCTCCAGAGATGGTTGGTTTAACATTTTTAGTTCACAATGGCAAAGATTTTATTACTGTTATGGTAGTTGAGGATATGGTCGGACACAAATTAGGAGAATTTTCTCCTTCAAGAAAATTTAGAAAACATGGTGGTAAGATGCAAAGAGAAATAGAAACAAAGAAGAAAGCGGGAGCATAAAATGCAAGCCAAAGCAGTAGCAAAATTTGTTAAAATATCACCAAGAAAAGCAAGGCTTGTTGTAGATTTGATCCGAAACAAAAAAGCAAACGATGCTGTAAATATTTTAAATTTCTCTGTTAAAGCTGCTGCAAAAACTGTTTCAGATGTGCTTAAAAATGCCATGACAATTGCTAAAGATAGAGAAATGAATCAGGATAAGCTTATTGTCAAAGAGGCTCTTTGTGATGAAGGGCCAAGGCTTAAAAGAGGAATTGCCGCAGGTCGCGGTCATTACAGAAAAATTAACAAGCAAATGTGTCATATCACAATTGCAGTTGAAGAAGCCGAAAATAAAGAAGTAAAACCGGAGATTAAAAGTAAAAAATCTGAAAAAACGGAAACCAAAACAGTAAATACTGCAAAAGTATTGAAAAAAGAGAAAAAATAAGTTAAAATAACTTGATGAGTAATAACGAAAGCATATAGGAAAAAATATGGGACAAAAGATAAATCCAATTAGTTTCAGATTGCAAAACCAAAACCTGTGGAGCAGCCGTTGGTTTTCTAAAAAAGATTATGGTACTTTTGTGATTGAAGATTACCAGATTCGTGAACTTATTGAAAAAAAATACTCGCCAAATGCCGGAATTGCTTCAATTAATATTGAAAGATTTAACAAAGAGTCAGTTATTATTATTAATACATCAAGACCAGGAATTCTGATCGGACGATCTGGAGCAGGTGTTGCTGAATTAAAAGATAAATTAGCGAAAAAATTTAATCGTATATTTAAAATTGAAATAAAAGAAGTAAAAAGACCAGAGCTAGTTGCAAAACTTGTTGCTGAAAATATTTCAACCCAGTTAATCAAAAGAATTAACTTCCGCCGAGCTGCTAAGCAAGCTGTTGAAAAAACAATGCAAGCAGGTGCTGTCGGAGTTAAAATTGCAATTTCAGGCCGCTTAAACGGAGCTGAAATGGCCCGAACAGAAAAATTTTCCGATGGAAATGTTTCACTTTCAACTATTAAAACCAATATTGATTATGCCTTAGTGCATTCTCATACAACAGTTGGAATGGTTGGAGTAAAGGTTTGGATAAACAAGGGAGAACAAAATGCTGATTCCTAAGAAACTGGTACACCGAAAAGTTTTCCGTGGCAACATGTCTGGCAAAGCCACTCGTGGTTTTGAGATTAATTTTGGTCAATATGCCATAAAAGCAAAAGAATGCGGATGGATTACTTCAAGGCAAATTGAAGCAGCTCGTAGAGCCATGACGCGTTACATCAAAAGAGGCGGTGAAGTTTGGATTAGAATATTTCCAGATAAACCAGTTACAAAACAGCCAGCAGAAACAGGTATGGGTGGCGGAGCCGGTGCTCTTGACCATTATGTTGTTCCAGTTAAACCAGGTGTAATTATGTTTGAAATGGCAGGAGTAGCAACTGATGTGGCAAAAGAAGCAATGAGACTTGCACAACACAAATTACCAATAAAAACAGTTTTTGTGGTCAAGGAGCATTAAATGAAAAGAATAGAAATTTTGCGTGAATTAAAAGACATGACAGTTCCAAACTTAATGAAAGAATTAAGCAACTTAAATATTGAAATCACAAAAACTAGAAACGCAATTAGCTTTGGAAAAGAAAAAAATAGCAAGAAAATATTAAATTTAAGAAAACAAAAAGCAAGAATTTGGTCAGTAATTACAAGTAAAGTTTTGACCGGAGATGAAAATGGTAAATAATAAAATTCAAGAAATTAATGAAAAAGTTCAAACTTCAGGAAAAATCCTAAAAGGTACTGTTGTAAGTACAAAAATGGATAAAACAATTATTGTTTCAGTAGAAACAAAAAAAGTTCATCCGCTTTACAAAAAACAATATCGAAGTACAAAGAGATTTTTTGCGCATAACGAAGATGAAACGATTCAAGCAGGAGACAAAGTTACTATTCGCGAGTCAAAACCAATTTCAAAGAATAAAAGATGGATAGTTGTTAAAGGATAAAAATGATTCAACCAAATACAAGATTAAAAGTTGCAGATAACAGTGGTGCCAAAGAAATTATGGTAATTCGTGTTCTTGGCAAAGCAAGAGATAATTGCGCGCAATTGGGCGATATTGTAGTTGCCAGTGTTAAAAAAGCAATTCCTGGCGGAACCGCTAAAAAGAAGGAAGTTGTTAAAGCTGTTATTGTTAGACAGAAATTCCCATTCTTAAGAGCAGATGGATCAACTATCAGATTTGATGAAAATGCAGCTGTATTAATTGCTGCTGATCAGGGTCCAAGAGGAACCAGAATATTTGGTCCGGTTTGCAGAGAACTTCGAGATCGCGGTTACAGTAAGATTATTTCATTAGCACCAGAGGTTTTGTAAGGAGTTATATGGTTAAAAAAGGTGATTTAGTAAAAATTTTAGCAGGCAAAGACAAAAACAAAACTGGAAAAATCGAGTCTGTTTTAACAAAAGAAAGCAAAGTAGTTGTTACTGGTCTTAATATGGTTAAAAAACATCTTAAGCCAAACAAATATCGAACCCAAGCCGGAATTATTGATCGAGCTATGCCTCTTGATATTAGTAATGTGATGTTAGTTTGCCCAAGTTGCAATAGACCGAGTAAGGTGTCAACCAAAAAAGTAGATTTGAATATAATCAGAATTTGCAAAAAATGTAATGAACAAATTGATCATAGCGAGAAGAAATAATGGAAAGTACAAAAGTTAAACAATTAAATAAATTAGCCCAAGCAAAGATTACCAAAGTAATTGTTAATGTTGGAATTGGAAAAATTGCAGGCGAGAAAAAAACCATTGCTCAACTTGAAAAAGATATTGCAACAATTACCGGTCAAAAAGGAGTTCAAAGAGCTTCCAATAAATCAATTGCCGGTTTTAAACTGCGTGCTGGAATGATTGTCGGATATATGGTTACACTTCGAGGAAAAAGAATGAATGATTTCTTGACTCGATTGATCAATGTTGCTTTGCCAAGAATCAGAGATTTCAAAGGTTTATCAGTTAAATCTTTTGACAAACAAGGAAATTATAATATTGGAATTCGAGAACATGTAATTTTTCCGGAAATTAATTATGACGATATTGAAAAAAACTTCGGATTTAACATTACAATCTGTACTACTGCCAAATCAGTTGATGATGCAATTAGTTTATTAAAAGGGCTTGGAATGCCGTTTAAGGAGAATTAATATGGCCAGAAAAGCATTAGTAGTAAAAGCAGAAAAAAAACCAAAATATTCTTCCCGAATTGTTAGAAGATGTAAGATTTGTGGTAGAAGCCATGGCTATATGAGAAAATTTAATCTTTGCCGAATCTGTTTTAGAGATTTAGCAACAAAAGGTGATTTGCCCGGAATATGTAAATCATCTTGGTAAAATCCTTAGATAATCGAAGGATAGGAGAAAACAATGTCTGACCCTATAAGCAACATGTTAATCACATTAAAAAATGCGGCCCTAGTCGATAAGGAATTTGTGTTGATTCCATTTTCAAACCTCAAGATGGCTATATTAAAAATCTTAGCCAATAAGGGTTATGTTAAAAGTTTTGAGATTGATAAAAAAACAAAACAAATAAAAGTTGTCTTAAGATATTCTGAAAATATGAAATATTTTGAATATGTTAAAAGAATTTCCAAACCAGGACAACGCATTTATATCAAATCAAGTGCCATTCCGTATCCTAAAACTCATTTTGGAATTATTATTATTTCAACTCCAAAGGGTATGATGACTGGCTATGAAGCTAAAAAACTTGGTCTTGGTGGTGAATTAATTTGTGAGGTTGCATAATGAGCAGAATAGGAAGAAAAATTATTAATATACCGGACGGTGTTACTGTAAATTTTAATGCTGATATTTTAAAGGCATCAGGAGTTCTTGGCGAATTATCCCTTGAGATTCCACAAAAAATTAAGTTAACAATTGAAAATAATATTATTACTGTTGAAAGACACAACAATGATAAAATTTCCAAATCGCTTCATGGTACATTTAGACAGTTGATTGACAATATGATCATTGGAGTAAGCAAGGGGTTTGAAAAAACACTGGAATTAATCGGGGTAGGATATAGAGTTGCCATGGAAGGCAATGAAATTAATATGCATCTAGGTTTTTCTCATCCGGTAAAAATCGAGATTCCAAGTGATGTGAAAGTAAAAGTTGAAAAAAATAAAATTACAATTTCAGGTACAGACAAACAAAGAGTGGGCCAATTTACTGCAGAAATTCGCGCATTCAAAAAACCGGAGCCATATAAAGGCAAAGGTTTAAGATATTTAGGCGAAAAAATAAAACTTAAAGCAGGTAAAACTGCCAAAACAAGTAAGTAAGGAATAAGATGGTAAAGAAAGTAATGCATAATTCAAAATTAAACAACAAAGAAAGAGCTATTTTGGCTGTTAAAAGAACCAATAAGCATATTTATTGTGATATTGTAGATCAAAATACCGGTCTTGTTCTAGATTCTGCATCTGATGCTGATATTAAAACAGGTACAAAAACAGAAAAATCAGCTGAAGTAGGAAAACTTGTTGCAAATCTTGCTAAAGAGCATAATATTACAAAAGTAGTTTTTGATAGAAAAGGTTACAAATTTCATGGTCGAGTTAAAATGCTGGCAGACAGTGCTAGAAAAAATGGATTGGAGTTCTAATGGCTAATTATACCGCACAAGAAAAACAATTGCCGGAATTTGAAGAAAAAGTTTTAGAAATTAATAGAATTTCAAGAACTGTTAAAGGTGGACGAAGATTAAGATTTCGTGCCTTAGTTTTGGTTGGAAATAGAAAAGGCAAAGTCGGTTTTGGTATAGCCAAAGCTTCAGAAGTTGTTGTTGCTATAAATAAAGCAAAAAAACAGGCTATGAAAAATATTATTTTAGTTCCAATTGTAAACGATACAATCCCACATCTAGTTACAGCTTCGTTTGGTAGCTCGGATATATTACTTAAACCTGCTCCAGTTGGTACTTCATTAATTGCCGGCGGTTCGATCAGAAGCATTTTGGAAATTGCTGGAATTAAAAATATTGTTTCAAAATCTCTTGGCAGCAATACTAAGATTAATGTTGTATCTGCAACATTTAAAGCAATTCTAGCATTAAAAATTGGCAACAATACAAAAAAATCTGTCAAAGCAGAAGATGAAAAACAAAAAGAAATAAAATCTGAAGAAACTAAAGCTGAAGCAGTAAAGCCAATTAAAAAAGCTACAAATTCAACAGATAAAGAAAAATCAACCAAAGAAGTAAAAACAGAAAAATTATTACCAAAAGAGACTGCTGCGAAAAAACCTAAGGTTGAGAAAATAACCAAGAAAAAATAAAAGGATTTGCAATGAGAATAGATGAATTAAAACCATTTGATAAAAAGAAATCATCCAAAAGAGTTGGGCGAGGTATTGGTAGTGGTAAAGGAAAAACATCAACTCGTGGTATGAGTGGACAAAAATCCAGGTCAGGTTTTAATTTGTCGTGGAATTTTGAAGGCGGACAATCAACACTAGGATCTAGACTTCCTAAAAGAAGAGGAATTGGTTCATGTTTAAGAAAATATCAATCATTAAATATTAAACTTGTTGAAAGTAAATTTACAGAAAAAGAAGAAATAAATCCCGAAGCGCTTGTTTTAAAAGGATTAATTAAAAATACAAAACTACCAGTCAAAATTTTTGGTCAAACCGATAAAGTATATATTATTAAAAACTGTCGAGTTACAAAAAGTCTATTACAATTAGTAAAGGCAGAAGATGCTAAAAAAGCTTAGTCAAATTTTTTCATCTCCGGATCTAAGAAATAAAATTTTAGTTAGTCTTTTCATCGTAGTAATTGCTCGTTTTTTGGCGCACATTCCAATGCCGGGGGTAAATACTGAAGAATTAAAAAATTTTTTTAGCAGAAACCAAATTTTTGGTTTTTTAAATATGTTTTCCGGCGGAGCAATGGAAAATTTTTCACTTATAATGATGGGTGTAGGTCCTTTTATTACAGCATCGATTATATTTCAACTTCTGCAAATGATAGTTCCAAGTATTGAAGCTTTATCTAAAGAAGGTGAAAGAGGAAGGCAAAAAATAAATCAATGGACCAGATATGCTGCAGTTCCTCTTGCAATTATTCAAGCATTTGGCACAACAGCTCTTCTTAAAAATCAAGGAGTAATTACAAATCTTAGTGGATTGCCATTTATTACAATGCTTATTTCAGTAACAGCCGGCACAATGCTTTTGATGTACTTGGGAGAAATTCTATCGGAAAAAGGTATTGGAAATGGAATGAGCATAATTATTGCAGTTGGAATTCTTTCCGGATACCCAATGAATATTAGAAATACAGCCGCTGTCATTGGAACAGATAAAGCTTTGGGGTTAATATTATTTATAGCTATCTTAGTGGTTGTAATTGCTTTAATTGTAATAATGAATGAAGGAGTTAGACAAATTCCTATTTCTTATGCTAGAAGAACAAGAGGAACTAAATCTTACGGCGGAGTAGATACTTATTTGCCTTTAAGAGTAAATACCGGTGGCGTTGTTCCAATAATTTTTGCCTTGTCGTTTATGCTTTTTCCGGGAATTATTGCAAAATTTTTTACAGCAGCCAGGTCGCCATGGCTTTCAGATATGGCTTTCAAAGTTTCCGCCTTTTTTTCTAACAATACTTATTATGGAATCATCTATTTTATAGCAACAATAATATTTACCTATTTCTATGCAAGTATTATTTTTAAGCCAACTGAAGTTGCGGAAAACCTTCAGAAACAAGGTGGCTTTATCCCAGGGATAAGACCTGGAACAGAAACAGCAAGTTTTCTTGCAAAAGTTTTAAATAGAATAACTTTTGTCGGTGCCTTGTTCCTTGGATTCATTGCTGTCTTGCCATTTATAGTTCAGTCTTTAACGCAAATCAACACAATTGTTATCGGCGGTACTGGAATGCTGATTATTGTAAGCGTGATTATTGAAACCTCAAGACAAATTAAAGCGCAGCTATTAATGCGAACATACGATACATATTAAGTCATTCTTGATTGCTGCTGTTGTCTAAAAAAATATTCCCGATATAATATAAAGGAAAAGGAATATTAAATGAAAAAACCAATTTTAACTCTTTTGATAATTATTATTGCGGGCTTAACTGTCAGTACTAGCTATTTTTATAATCAGTCGAAAAAATCGCCAAATACAAATACTGGATTAACAAATATCACACCTGATCAAACTGAAAACGAAAATATAAATCAATCCTTATCAAATATAAATACTAATACAAATAGTTTAAATCAAAATTCTAATACAAATATATCTACTGACGGTGAAGTTTCTCCAGCTGTAAATAAAAATCGTGCCTCAAATCCGGAAAAAACATATCAAGTAAAATCAGGTGAAACTTTATATCCGATTGGTTTAAAATTCAATTTAGATTGGAACTATATCGCCCGCGCCAATGGACTTGAAGATTCCAATAGTATTAAAGCTAATTCAGTATTGGTTATTCCGATTTATGATACTGATTCTAAAAAACTATCAGTCAATTATTCAGTTGATCAAGCTAAAGCAGATGAACTTCAAAAAAATATTTCAACTGGAAAAGAAACATGGAGACTTGATCCGATTGAAGTTGCAAAAAAAGAATCATATCCTTGTTTCGGTTTTAGTAGTAATGATACATACACTTTAGCGAGCAAAAGTGAAGAAAAAGGAATCGCTCAAATTAGTGTAGTTAAAAATAATATTAGTTATGAAATAGGGCTTACAGAGCCAGCAACAAAAGGAGCAGATGGTATTTGGACAATAAGTTATATAAAGGAAATATAATGGTAAAAGATTTAATAATATTAATCGGACCGCCAGCATCAGGCAAAGGAACTCAAGGAAAAATAATTTCAGATCACATTAAGTATGAATATTTTGCTATGAGCCAAGCTATTGATGAATTTATTGAGGCAAATCCAAGCAGAAAAGACGAAATTAGATCATTTATTAATTCGGGACAATTAGTTCCAGATTCTACAATTGAAGAAATAATTGCCTATAAATTTTCTAATTCCGAATCAGGTGTTGTAACAGATGGTTTTCCTCGAACAATTGAACAAGCAAAATTTTTAGATAAAAATTTTAATGATATAACAAAGCGCGTTTTTTATTTAAATTTAAAGGATGATTCAGTTATTTCAAGAATCGAAGGAAGACGAGTCTGCTCCAGCTGTAATAACATTTTTTTTCCTCCCGAAAGCCTAACTCTTGCTAACTGTCCTCAATGCAACGGTAAAATTATTCAAAGACTCGATGATAATATTGAAACTGTAAAAATAAGACTGCAAAAATATCACGAAGAAACTGAACCTTTAATCGAATATTACAAAGAGCAAGACAAATTAATCAAAATTGACGCAGAACCTTCAATCGAACAAATTACAGAAAATATTTTGGATTATTTGGAAAATGCTAAATAAAGATAAATACAAATCAATGAAAACAGGCGGCAAATATCTTGCCGAGATTTTAAGTATCTTATCAGAAAAAATAAAACCAAATATTAGTACTCAAGATATCGAAAATTGGACCATTGAATTTCTTAAGAAAAATGATATTAAATCTGCATTTCTCGGATTTGGCGGCTATCCAAAAAATATTTGTGTATCGATAAATGATGAAATTGTTCATGGAGTACCAAATTCAAATAAAATAATCCATGATGGAGATTTAGTCTCGCTTGATATGGGAATTAATTATAATGGTTACATGACAGATATGGCAACAACTGTTGCTGTTGGAAAAATAACAGATGAGGAAAAAAGACTGCTTGAAGGAACTGAAATGGCCCTAACTCGTGTCATATCAGAAATAAAAACAGGTGATAGAGTTGGTAAAATAGGCCAAATTATTGCTCAAACAGCAAAAGAATATAACTTAAAAATAATTTATGAATTAACAGGCCACGGAGTCGGTAAAAAATTACACGAAGATCCGATTGTTTACAATTATGGCAATGAAAACAACGGACCGATTCTTAATGAGGGCGCTACAATTGCAATTGAGCCTATGTTTTCACTTGGAAGTTCCAAAATTATTACCAAATCTGACAAATGGACTTATTCAACTCAAGACGGTTCAAAAGCAGCGCATTTTGAAAAAACCATTATGTTTATGAAAAATGGAGTGGAAGTTTTAACTAAAATGTAGTTTAATAATAATGTAATATAATTAATAGGAGGCAGTATGACATGTAGTACATGTGGCAAAGAAATTACAGAGGAAACTAAGTGTAGTTGCGATGAGACAAAGTGTAGCGATTGTTGCGAATGTGAAGAAGGATGCAGTTGTGGATGTAAAGACAAGAAGAACGAATCAGCTGAAACAGAAGAAGACACAGAAGAGTCAGACGAAACAGAATAAAGAAATTTAACAATAAATACACTCAAACAGGCCCTATTTAACCAAATTGGGGCTATGTTTGAGTGTATAAATTGAAAAAGAGATAAAATAGAGCAAATGAACCATAAAAACACTTGCACAAATTCAAAGCATATGATAATATATAAATACAATTAATGAAAAAAGATTTTATTGAGTTAACAGGTTTGGTTACCGAGGCATTGCCAAATGCTATGTTTCGAGTTGAGCTTGAAAACAAAGAAATAATAATCGGCCATATTTCCGGTAAAATGCGATTGCATAGCATTCGAATCTTACCTGGCGATAAGGTATTAGTAGAGCTAACCCCCTATGACTTGTCAAAGGGAAGAATAACTCGAAGATTATAATTCTATTTAAAAGTATCAATATAAAGATAAAGCAACAACTATCAGGAAGGCGCAATGAAAGTTTCTGCATCTGCTAAAAAAATTTGTTTAAAATGTAAGATAATAAAACGCAAACGAATTGTTCGCGTTATTTGTGAAAATCCAAAACATAAACAGAGACAAGGATAAAATGGCAAGAATTGCAGGTTTAAATATTGATGACAAAAAAAGAATTCCTTATGGTCTGGCTTTAATATACGGAATAGGAATAGCTAAAGGTAAAGAAATTTGTCAAAGATTAAAAATAAGTGAATCATTAAAATTTTCTGATTTAACTGAAGCGGAAATAGACAAAATTCGAAGTTTTATTGATAAGAATTATAAAATAGAAGGTGATCTAAGAACAGAAATTACTCAAAATGTAAAAAGATTAAAAGAAATTAGTGCATATAGAGGTGTTAGACATATTAAAAATTTACCGGTAAGAGGACAAAGAACAAAAACAAATGCTAGAACCAAAAGAGGAAGAAAAGTAACTGTTGGTTCGGGTAGAAAAAAAGCAGCTGAAAAGACATAAGCTATAAACAACTTTATGAACTTTACAGACTTTATAAACTTTTAACTAATATATTATGGCCAAAGCAGTAAAAAATACAACAAAAACCAAGAAAAAAGTAATTAAATCATTTGAACATGGTAGAATTTATATTCAATCAAGTTTTAATAATACAATTATTTCTTTTACCGACCAAGACGGAAATGTTATTAACTGGACAAGTGCCGGCAAAGAAGGTTTTAAAGGATCGCGAAGATCCACCCCGTATGCTGCTCAAGTTTCAGCCAAGAAATTATATGGCTTATTTGAAATTCACGGAGTTAGATCACTTGATGTTTTTGTTTCCGGAGTCGGAACTGGCCGAGAATCTGCAGTTAGAGCATTACAAGGTATGAATGTTGAAATTAAAAGCATAAAAGACACTACACCGGTTCCGCATAATGGTTGTAGAGCTAAAAAGATTAGAAGAGTCTAAGGAGATTAATGGTCAAGCAAAACGTTTGTAAAAAATGTAGAAGAGAAAGTATTAAGCTTTTCTTAAAAGGTGAAAGATGCAATGGCGCTAAATGCGCGGTAGCTAGAAGGATTGATTCAAAGAAAACTACTACCGGACGAAGAGGACTTGTTTCTTCTGAATATGGTCATCAATTAAGAGAAAAACAAAAAGTTAAATCAATTTATGGTATTTCTGAAAAACAACTTGTTATAATTTTTAAAAAATCTCTTAAAGCAGAAGGTAATACTTCAGAACTTGTATTGCAGCATCTTGAAAGAAGACTAGATAATATTGTTTATAGGCTTGGATTTGGAAAATCAAGAGCAGAAGCAAAGCAGATGGTCTCGCATGGACATATTAAAGTTAATAAAAAGAAAGTAAATATTTCTTCATATGAACTTTCTGTCGATGATACAATTTCGCTTGGAACAAAATTTGAATTAGTGGAAGCAGAAACCCCAGATTGGTTAAAAATTGATAAAAAAAATAAAGAGGGCAAAGTCCTCGAACTGCCAACAAGGGAACAGATCCCAAGTGAGGTAGAAGAACAATTAATAATTGAATTTTACTCTAGATAGATAGAGAGGAGAAAGAAATATGTCGCAATTTACATTACCAGAAACAGCATTGATGAAGTACGAACAAACAAAAAGAGAAGGAAATTCAGCAACTTTTGAAATTGAGCCGTTGTCTCCAGGATTTGGTGTTACAATAGGAAATGCTTTGAGAAGAGTTCTCCTGTCATCACTTGAAGGTGCAGCTATTTCAGCTGTAAAATTTGAAGAAGCAAATCATGAATTTTCAACAATTGCAGGTATTAAAGAAGATATTGTTGAAATAATTTTGAATCTTAAAAAAGTAAACCTTAAATTACATGGGGATGAAAAAACCATTTTATCGCTAAGTGCAAAAGGACCAAAAGAAATTAAAGCATCTGATTTTACTGCTAATGCTTTAGTAGAAATAACAAACCCAAATCAACATATTGCAACTTTAGATAAAGGTGCAAAGCTTGAAATGGAAGTAGTTGTTGAAAAAGGCCGCGGATATGCTCCGGTAGAAAAAAGAGTTGATGAAAAATTACCTCTTGGAAATATTGCAATTGATTGTATTTTTTCACCTGTAACTCGAGTTAATTTCAATGTTGAAAATACTCGTGTTGGAGGCATGACAAACTTTGATAAACTGACACTAGAAATTATTACTAATGGAATTATCGATCCTGAAGATGCATTAAAACAAGCAGCAAGAATATTGGTTGAACATTATGGATTAATTTCAGGTGATTTGGTTGTTGAAGAAGAATCTCTTGAAGTACTTGAAGACGAACAAATGAATAGTGAGCAAGAAATTGAAAAAGCAATTGAAGAAGATTTAAAACCTGTTAAAAAAACAAGAAAATCAAAAACAGAATCAGACGAAAAATCGGAAAAAGCATCAGAAGCAGAATCAGTTGTAGCCAAGCCTGTTAAGAAGTCTAAATCTAAATCAGAGGATAAATAATGCGTAAGTTAGGAAGAAAAAAAGCAAATCGAAATCATTTGGTAAGAAATTTGCTTACTTCTATTATATTATACGAAAAAGTTGTAACAACTGAAGCAAAGGCAAAAACCATAAAAAGTGAGATTGATAGAATAATTACAAAAGCAAAGAAAAATGATCTTGCAGCCAGAAGATATGTTGCCAAAATATTATTTGATATGAATGCAGTTAAAAAAACCATGGAAGTTTTAGCTCCAAGATATATTAACAGAACAAGCGGTTATACTCAAATTTACAAATTAGGTCAAAGAGTTGGCGATGGGGCACCAAAATATCAAATCAACTTAATTCAGGAAGAAGCTGCAAAGAAAGAAACCGGAAAAGCTTCAAAAGATAAAAAAACAGAAAAAAAGACAGAAAATCAAGTTGAAAGTAAGAGTATTGAAAAAGAAGAAATTATTGAAAATGTAGAAGAAAAGGAAAGCAATGGCAGAGAATAATAAAACAATTGAAATTGATGCCGCAGGACAGGTGCTAGGTAGACTTGCAACTGAAGTTGCATCTCTTTTGCGCGGTAAAAATTTAGTTGATTTTGCACCTAATAAACTTTCAGGTGTTAAGGTTGTAATTAAAAACGCAGAAAAAATCAGATTAACAGGAAATAAGATTGAAGATAAAAAATACCAAAGACATACCGGTTATATTGGAAATCTTAAAACCAAAACATTAAAAGTCATGATAGAAAAACCTGAATTTGTAATTAATCACGCAGTTTCTGGTATGCTTCCAAAAAATAGACTTCAAAAAGAATGGATGAAAAATTTAACTATACTTAAAGGTGAATAAATATGGCCAAAACTGCTGAAAATAAATATTATTATGGTACAGGACGAAGAAAAACCGCAATTGCTCGAGTAAGAGTTATGCCGGGAAAAGGAATGCTTACAATCAATGGAAAATTGATTGAAGAAGTTGAAGATATTTATTTTTCACCTATGAAAACCTGCAATTTAACTGGTTTTGATATTTCAGCTATTACTAATGGTGGCGGTATTGTTTCACAAAAAGAAGCAGTTAGACTTGGTGTTAGCCGCGCTCTTGTTGCGCTAAATCCTGAAAATAAAGCTATTTTAAGAAAACTTGGATTCATGACTCGTGATTCACGAGAAAAAGAACGAAAGAAACCTGGACTCAAACGAGCAAGACGCGCTCCTCAATTTGCCAAGCGTTAAGAGATAATTCAAAATTTAAATCTAAAAAATTAAATCCACAACTAAAAAGCTGTAAGGCAAAAATAATATTTGGAAATAAAGTTTTAAATTTTAAATTGTGGTTTTAATTTATTACTTTTTAACTTTAAGTTATGACTATGTCGCAACGAATACAAAAAATAAATAAATTAATTCAAGAAGAGCTAACGAATTTTTTAAGAAATGAGTATGCAGAAAAAGGTATTTTTAGTATTTTGGAAGTTTTTGTAAATGATGATCTATCGCTAGCAAAAGTATACATAGATGTATTAAAATTAAATATAGATAACAAAAAATTTGAAGAAATGCTAAACAGAAAAGCTTTTTATTTCCGTCAGCTTCTTAAAAAACGAATGGTAAGCAAGAAAGTACCACAACTCGTCTTCTATGTCATTTCTGAAGCTCCAGAAGACGTTCTAATAGATATTAAAGAATGAAAGTAAGATCCACCCTATTTTCAATATTTTCAACCACTCTTCTCGCTTTTGGCGTTTGGTTGGTAGTTTTTTTTAATTTTTCTCCACTTAATGCCGATAAATTAACCTTTGCAGCATTTTACGGTAGTCTCTTCCTTTGGCTTACGGGCATAATTACCTTTGCGCTTTTCTACACAAAAGTATATCTTAGTAATAAGGAAGTAGTTTTTTCCATCCTTGCGCCATCAGCCAGACAGGCTACGCTAATTGCCGGAGGGTTAGTTAGTCTTTTGTTTTTTCAAGGAATTGGTGTCTTGAGTTGGTGGGAAGCAGGACTTTGGATTTCGTCACTATTGCTTCTTGAAATGTATTTCCGGTCAGAAAAAGGATAGATAAAATTAATAAATTTCTAATTTCTAACAAATGAACAATAACCAATTAACAAAAAAATATTTAAAAATCCAAAATTTCTTAAGCATTTGTATTTTGATATTTTGAATTTATTTAGAAATTAGTAATTAGGAATTATCATACACAGTCGAATCCATATTGATTAGAAATTAGAAATTAGTAATTAGGAATTATATATTATGCAAACTGGTCATCTTCATCCAACAACAATGTTTATGCGTAAAATTGTAAATCATTTTGTGCGTCAAGGATTTAAGGTTGCTGAAGGTCCTGAAGCTGAAACTGAATGGCACAATTTCGATTTTTTAAATGTATCAGCCGACCATCCATCTCGTGATGCTCAAGATACATTTTGGCTTGACAAAGAAAAGCTGCTCCGAACTCATACAACATCGGTTCAAGGAAGAATAGTTAATCCTGAATCAAGCATAAAACCTCCGCTTAGATACATTATGCCGGGTAAAATCTTCAGAAACGAAGCTACGGATCAGACGCATGAAGCAATTTTCTACCAAATCGACGGTTTTGCTATTGATAAAGATATAAAATTAACTGATTTACTAGGCGAGCTTGAGAATCTATTCAAATCAATACTAGGGCCTGATACAAAAATCAGATTTAGACCACATCTTTTCCCTTTTGTAGAACCAGGAGTTGAAATGGATTTATTCTTTAAAGGTAGATGGATGGAGCTTCTTGGTGCCGGTATGATTCATCCGAAAGTTTTGCAAAATATGGGTCTTGATCCGGCTGAATGGCAAGGTTTTGCCTTTGGCCTTGGTCTTGATCGATTTTTAATGGCATATTATGGCATTGAAGATATCAGATTGTTCCATAAAAATGATTTGCGCTTTTTGCAGCAATTTTAATTCCACTGTCATTCCAAACTCGCAGCTACGCCAGCTGATAGAGTTGCTCGAGCCCGCCCGGGCTTAGGAGAAATATGGAAACCATTCCCCCTTGTCATTCCAGACAGGAAGCAAAGCGTTCCTGATCTGGAATCCATAAAATAGTAAATAATAATTAGGAGAAAAATGAATAAATTAATAAAAAAACTAGGCTGGTTATTCATCGGTTTCGGCATCGGATTGATTATTAATCCAAAAGATAATTTAATTACAGTTCTGGCAATATTAATTATGATTGCCGGTTTTGTTTTTGCCTTCTTCATGTCAGATCGTAAAAAAACCGCCCCAAAAGAAGAAAATTATGAAGAAAATAATAAACAATAACCAATTTTGACTTTATGGACTTTATAAACTTTTAAATTAGCGACTACAAGGAGCGTTCGTGTTAATCCCGATCAAATGGCTTAAACAATTTACTGAAACAGAAAAAAGCGACCAAGAGATCGCAGATATTTTGCTATTTTCCGGAACCAATATTGAATCAGTTGAAAATGGTGTAATTGATGCTGAAATAACAGCAAATAGACCAGATTGTCTGTCAATTTATGGCACAGCCAGAGAATATGCAGCAATGTCCAAAGAAGAACTACTTCCGCTTGAAATTTCTCAAATTGATATTTCCACTTTTTGTCATTCCCGCGAAAGCGGGAATCCAGTTGAAAATGGATTCCATTCGCTAGCTTCTGATACGGCTGATAATATTGAAATCCAAATCGAATCTTCTGATATTTGCCCAAGATATTGTGGTTATGCAATTAAAAATATACAAATTATGGAATCGCCCGACTGGATGAAAGAAAGACTACAAGCAGCCGGTATGCGACCAATTAACAACATTGTTGATATCACAAACTATATTATGCTTGAAACCGGCCAGCCGCTTCATGCATTTGATTTTGATAAAATAAAAAATAGCCCAATGTTGGTTCGCAAAGCAAAAGACGGCGAAATGGTTAAAACTCTTGATCAAATTGAAAGAAAACTGGACAACGATGCTATTGTGATTGAAAATAACGGCAAGATAGTTGATTTAACTGGTATAATGGGTGGAGCTGAATCAGAAATAGATTTAAATACTAAAAACATATTTCTTCAAGCCGCAATATTTAATCCGGTGATGATTAGAAGGACAAGTAAAAGAACCAAACTCTCAACTGAAGCATCATATAGATACGAGCGTGGTGTTGATATGGAGAAAGCATTAGATTATCTGAAAAGAGCTGCAAACTTATTTAAGGATCTTGCAAATGGTGAAATCATCCAAGAAATTGATATATATAAAGAACCGCTCAAGCCTTTTGAAATTACTTGGTCGCTTTCCAAAGCCGAAAGCCTGCTTGGTGTCGAGCTTAAGGCAGAAGAAGTAATTAATAACTTAAAAAGACTTCAAATTGAAACCTCAAAAACAGGTGATGACACTTTTGTTTCAAAAGCTCCATCGCACAGAATGGATCTTTGTCTTCCGGAAGATATTTACGAAGAAATTATTAGGTTTTATCCGGTAAATGATCTAGTAAAAACTACTCTTAAACCAATTGAAAATAAAGAAGAAAAATCATTCTTCTCGTTTAAAGAATATGTTAAAGATATCTTAGCTGAACTTGGATTAACGGAAATATATGGTTATTCATTCTTGTCAAAAAAAGATTTAGATTCCACTTCTCAAACAGGCATTGTAAAAATCGATAACCCAATGTCAGAAGAGCATGAATATTTAAGACCATCGCTACTCTTTGATATGTTAACTGCTGTTTTTAGAAATCCATCTTTTGATCCGATTGCTATCTTTGAAGTTGGTCATGTATTTACATCAGAGGACGAAAAAGAAAAACTTGGAATTATGATTGCTGGGCGAGGATCAGATCATTTAGAATCAGTTACGGATCAATTACTTAAAAATATCGAAGCAGAAGCAGAAATTAAGGTTATTGATATAGATGAAAATATTTTAAATAAACTTAAGATTAGAAAAAAGAATGTTAGATATTTAGAGATTGATCTTGAAGAACTGTATAATTCAACTAAACTTACAACTTTTAATTATAAAGTTAAAGATATGGATCAAAAATATACAGAAATTGCCAAATTCCCATCAGTAAATCGAGATATTGCCATTATTGTAGATGATTCCATTGATCCAAGTCTAATTTCAACTAAAATTAAGCAAACTGATAACATGGTCAAGAGTGTTGAACTTTTCGATCAATATATATCAGATAAATTTGGAATTGGTAAAAAATCACTTGCATACCACATCTTGTATCAATCAGACGAAAAAACACTAAATGATGTGGAAGTAACCAAAATTCATAATCAAATTGTGGTTAATCTAGAAAATGAATTTAACGCAAAATTAAGAGATTAAAATTATATTTAATCATTAAAACATTTTAAATTAATTAGAAATTTATAACTATGCTTGAAAGAATTCAAAAAATTATCGCTGCTTCTGGTTATTGTTCTAGGCGAAAAGCTGAAGAACTAATAAAAGAACAGAAAGTTAAGGTAAATGGGAAGATTATTTCTTTGGGCTTTAAAGTTGAGCCTGATAAATGTGAAATTTTAATTGATAATCAGCCAATCGCTTCAAAAGAAAATTTTGTCTATTTTGCTTTAAATAAACCTCGAGGGTTTACTTCAACCCTAAGCGATCCCCATGCTAAAAAAACCGTTACAACTCTAGTTCGAGAGGACGCAAGAATATTTCCTGTGGGCAGACTAGATAAAGACTCTGAAGGACTAATCATTTTAACTAATGATGGTGAATTTGCCAATCTCTTGACTCATCCAAAATTTGAACACGAAAAAGAATATGCAGTTCTCGCATCATATAGAAAAGGAACTCCTCGAGAAGAATTACTCAAAAAACTGGAAAAAATGGAAAGCGGAGTAATGATTGAAGACAAGAAAACCTCGCCTGCTAAAATCACTTTAATTAAGGCTTCAAATCTGATAGAATTTAATATAGTGATCCACGAAGGACGCAAAAGACAGATTCGCCAAATGTGCAGTTCGGTTGGTTTTAATGTTGAAAGATTAACAAGAATTCGAATTGGTAAACTTGAACTTGGCGAACTAAAATCAGGCAAATATCGAAGTATTAGTAGAGAAGAAGTGGTGTAAATAATCAATTACTAATTCCTAATTAGTAATTAATAACCAATAATCAAGAAACAATCACCAGAAAATATATCAATAATCAATAAACCAAATAAAATTGGAATTGTTTGAATATTGATATTTGAAAAATTGGTTATTAACTGGTTATTGATGATTGTACCTTGGTTATTATAAAATATTAATTTAAATTATCCTAGGAGATTCCATGCAACGAACACTAACCAAAAATTTATCAGAAAATATTGGTAAACAGGTCAACGTATTGGGTTGGGTAAACACCAGACGAGATCATGGTAAAATCATCTTTATTGATGCCCGCGATCGATGGGGGATAGTTCAGTGTGTCTTTGTTCCGGGAAATGAAGCATATGAAACCGGTCAAAAACTTCGCACAGAATTTGTAGTGTCACTTAAAGGTTTAGTCAAAAAAAGACCGGAAAGTATGATCAATACTAAAATAGCAACCGGTGAAATTGAACTTGAAGTTCAAGAATGTGAAATTTTAAATGAATCAGAAACTGTACCATTTGAAATTGATAAAGATACAAAAGATACAAATGAAGAAACTCGCCTGAAATACAAATATTTAGATATAAGAAGTGAGAGAATTAAAGAAAGCCTGTGTAAACGAGCTGAGCTAATTGGATTTATTAGAAATTATTTAGCCGAGCGAGAATTTATTGAAATCGAAACCCCTATGCTTACCAAATCAACTCCGGAAGGCGCCAGAGACTATGTCGTTCCGTCCCGTCTTCAGGCCGGCAATTTCTATGCTCTTCCTCAATCCCCACAACAATTTAAGCAGCTGCTTATGGTCGGTGGCATTGAGAGATATTTTCAAATTGCAAAATGCTTGAGAGATGAAGATTCAAGAGGCGACAGACAACCGGAACATACCCAGCTTGATATTGAAATGAGCTTTTTTTCGCGCGACGAGCTGCTTGATCTGGTTGAAAATTTAATGATTGAAACAATTAAAAAAACTTATCCTGAAAAAAAACTTACATTTACACCTTTTAAGAGACTAACTCACAAAGAATCAATGGAGCAATATAAAACAGATAAACCGGATTTAAGAGTTGATAAAAATAATCCGGATGAATTAGCATTTGTCTGGATTTTAGATTTTCCACTTTTTGAAAGAAACGACAAAGGAGAATTAACCTATTCACATAATCCATTTACCTCACCAAAAAAAGATGAAATTGAATTTGTGATGAAAGGTGAAAAACTCGAGGAACTCTCATCAGAACAATACGACCTAGCCTGCAATGGCTATGAAATCGGCAGCGGTAGCATCCGAATTAACCAACCGGAAATTCTTGAGAAAATATTTGAAATCTTAGGCCATTCTAAAGAGAAGACCAAAGAACAGTTCGGTCACATTCTTCAAGCCTTTAAATATGGCGCACCTCCTCATGGTGGAATTGCTTGGGGACTTGATCGTTTAGTTATGATTCTTCAAAACGAACCAAACATCAGAGAAGTAATTGCCTTTCCAAAAACAGGAGATGGTCGAGATCTAATGATGTCCGCTCCAAGTGAAATTTCCGATCTACAGCTCAAAGAACTTCATTTGCAAATTAAGAAATAATAAAAATAAACAATTGGACGGTGTTGTCTCCAACACCGTCCAAGTCAGTACACGAGGCAGAATGGGGTTCATTCGCTACTCTTATCCGAGTGAAGCTGGCAAGCCAAGCGCTCACGCGCTGCGAGCAAAGACCGAACTGTTTGCGGTTGCAAACCCGTACTCCAGTATTTCTTTCGATGCTCCCCATTCGCCACTTCGTCTAGGAACTGATCTATTGCGGGTCGAGAAGTAAACCAATGGCCGCTTTTGCGTTTGGCATGAAGCATTTTGCGGCCAAACATCGTTAGCAGCTTCTTGTATGTAATCTCGATCAGAAGTTCGTGAGCTTGTTCTGAAGAAAGTTCTCCCTCTTTCTGAAGCCAGTTTCGCTGACCGGCTTTTTGCCGCCTCTTCTTCTTCAGCTCTGGCATGATTTTGGCAATCTCTGGCAGATCCTCCCTCATTACAGCCGAACGGCCGAAGATGTCCTCGCCTTTCGCTACTTTGAGAATATCTCTATTCATGTAGTTTCTCAAGCAGTTATCAGAAACACGAAGACCCAATTTCTTCAACTCTACGACTGCAGTCGAATAGCTAACCCAGCAACAAACAGCAGTGCTTATACGTAGCGCTTCGTCTGCTTGGACAAACCAGTGCCCACCGCAAGTACCACGACGATGAGGGTCGAGAACCTTTACTCCAATGATCTTATTGGTATATACAAGATAATTGGGCTTCTTGATCCTGATCAGCTTAGCCAGATCCGCCAAAAAGCATCCTTCAGCGTGAGACTGTAAGAACTGCCAAACTGTATAAGGCAGGCCATTCACATATTGCACTGTTTCGTCTGGCAATATCGGTTCTGCACATGACTCGTCTTCATCTACCTCAAGTTCCTTTGCAACAATCGGAACAGGGGCAGACAACTTAGCTCGGCAGCCGATACACAAATCATTGCCTGGTATAGCATCGCATAGACAAGATGCATAATTCTTGCATAGTCGAGACATAGTGAACGCCTCCGTTCGTTTGGTTTGAATAAACCTTAATTAAAATATACAGAAATTTCAAGAAATAGCAATACGATAGCAATAATTTATATTCAAAAAATATTATTAAAAATTTCATAAATTTTATATATAATAGTTGGACAAAAAGCATATTAACTGGTATAATATATACATTGACTTGAAGGAGGACGATCACATGTCTCTGTGTTGCAGTAATTGTCAACGCGTTATGGCTCCAAGTACACAACTGCCGGGTACAGATGGTGTTATCATCACACCAAAACTAGTTGCCAACGGGTTCAAAGTCGAGCAGGGCAGCGATATCATTTGGCATCCGGTATATGCCACAGGACCGATTGAGGCAGCACTCTGTTTTGAGTGCGTGTTTTCAAAGGGTGTGGAGACTCAACCGGGAAAGATCGCTCTGATCCGAAGAATGTATAAACTCGAGGATCATTACTGTGAGTTTCTCAACCTCGCAAAAACTCGCGGTTTGTCTGGACAAGAAAGTACAGAAAGCACTCTGCTAGGGAAGCAGATTACAGAGTTCTGTAGTCAGCTCGGATTGGCAGAATGTCTTTTCTGCCATGAAACATTGGAGACATTCAAGTCTCCAATGTTCATGGCAAAGATGTTCGATCGATACAAAGCAAGACAGTCCCCCGGTTTTCAGCTGACCGGAAACTACCAATGGAGCAACTACGAAACAGGACACTACCTGTTCGGAGTCTGCTTCGGATGCTTCTCGAAACTCTACCTACCGTCATTGACCAAGCTTGGTTACCTGAAGTCCTAGCCAGCTAACCGAATTGGGTCAATAGACCAACGCCCGATCGGTTTATCTCATCGGGCGTTTGCATTTCATGAGAACAAGAACGATAATGAGTCTGTCGACAAATGCGCTTTTGAAGCGAAAGTGTCAGTTTACAGCCCGCCTAGACTCGTCTCGATTCGAATCGAAACTATTTAGTCGAGGCTGGCCAGAATGGTATTTGTCGACAGGGTCAATAATTGCAAAGGGGGTGATGAGGCCGTGCTGGTCATTTTGAGAATAATTGCAGCAGTAGGCATGATCGTCTTTCTGCTTGCGGGCGTATGTCTGTCCATTGTCGCATTTGTGTTGATTATGCGAAACAGCATACTGACAACGCTTGGGTTGCTTGCTCTATCTTCGCTATCCCTACGGGTAAGCATGTGTTTCTGCGAGCTGTTTAGCTATGCAGATAGAATGTACTGGAACAAGCATTGGGCTAGGTTCTTAGGTTTCACGAAAACCAAAGCCTAGCCAGCAATAGTAACTCTGGGGCGGAATCGATTTCCGCCTCAACTCTTAAATATTAGAATGAATTGATAAAAAATATGTGGGAAGATTAGATAAAAATATTATAAAAATTAAAAATATAAATATACGAACAAAATACGAACTTATCCACATATTGATATACATCCCTGTTAAGTCTAGAATATAAGTAAATAAGCAAAGGCTAAAACATGGGAAAAAATGAAAAAAGAAAAACACCATACGGTTTATGCATTTATAGATAGCCAAAATCTAAATCTAGCTATTCAGGATCTTGGCTGGAAATTAGATTATAAAAGGTTTAGAGTTTATATTGAAGATAAATTTGAAGTTAAAAAGACTTTTCTTTTTATTGGTTATATTAAAGGAAATGAAGTTTTATACGAAAATTTAAAGAGATCCGGTTATAATCTTATTTTTAAACCAACACTTGAGTTTAAAAAAGATAAAAAAGTTCAAACCAAAGGAAATGTTGACGCTGAGTTAGTTTTACATACTATGATTGAGCTCAATAATTTTGACAAAGCGGTTATTATTTCCGGTGATGGTGATTTTCATTGTCTTATAGAATATCTTTTAAGAAAAAATAAACTAAAATGCGTTATTGTGCCTAATTTTTACAAGTTTTCAGCTTTACTTAGAAAATTTATGAAGTATTTGTATTTTTTAAATAAATTAAAAAATAAACTGGAATATACAAAAGAGAGGCATTAACCTTCGGACAAAACCTTAGGTGTGGCCTCTCATCATGATTCTTAACTAAGAATAACAAATCAAAACAAAAAAGTCAATAGCAGTGGATAAAAATCAGATTGGTTGATTTTTGGTTGAAAAGTAGATTTGAATAGTAAATAACTCAAAAAAACTCTTGTTTTGCATATGGTATAGGAGTAGAATTTGGGTAGTTAAATATATATAAAATGTTTATATTTAATATATTTTAAAATAAGGACTAAATATGGCAGAAATACATAAAAAAGTTTGGTGCGAATATTTTGAGAAAATAATCTCCGGAGAAAAAAAGCTGGAGCTTCGTCTAGCAGATTTTGAAGTAAACAAAGGAGATATCCTTGTCTTGGAAGAGTGGGACAAAGACACGAAGTCTTACACTGGGAGAAAAGTGGAAGCTACTGCAAATTATATTCTAAAGACAAAAGATGTTAATTTCTGGCCAAAAGAAGAAATCGAAAAATATGGTTATCAAATTATCCAATTTGAAATTAAGGACTAAATATGGCAAAAAATAATAGTGCTAATGTGGGATTTGAAGAAAAACTTTGGGCGGCGGCTGATAAAATGCGCGGATCAATGGATCCGGCAGAATATAAGCACGTTGTTCTCGGACTTATTTTCTTGAAATATATTTCCGATTCATTTGAAAAGCGTCGACAAGATGTGATTAAGGAAGATGGGGAAGAATTTGTTGATGATCACGACGAATATACAATGAAAAATGTTTTTTGGGTACCTATGATCGCACGCTGGTCAAATATTCGTGACAATGCCAAAAAATCAGAGATCGGTAAGCTGATCGACGATGCTATGTATGCCATTGAAAAAGAAAACTCTGACCTCAAAGGTGTACTTCCAAAAGACTATGCTCGCCCCGCGCTAGACAAACAACGATTGGGTGGTGTTATAGACATCATTTCCCAAGTTGACCTTCTTGAAAGTAATGGCAAAGATGTTCTCGGTCGAATTTATGAATATTTTCTTGGCCGATTTGCCGGCAGTGAAGGTAAGGGCGGTGGTGAATTCTACACTCCACAATGCATTGTTAAACTACTCGTTGAAATGATTGAACCATACAGCGGCCGCGTTTATGATCCATGTTGTGGTAGCGGAGGCATGTTTATTCAGTCAGAAATGTTCAACCGTAATCACGATGGCAAAAAAGATGACATGATTGTCTATGGTCAGGAATCAAATCATACCACATGGCGACTTTGTAAAATGAATCTAGCCCTTCGTCACATTGACAGCTCAAATATAAAAAACGGTAACAGTTTCCACAATGATTCCCACCCGGATCTAAAAGCTGATTTTGTTTTAGCAAATCCACCTTTTAATGATAGTGACTGGGATGGCCAGCTTCTGCGAAACGATGTTCGCTGGAAATACGGCTTACCCCCAACTGGCAGTGCTAACTATGCTTGGATCCAGCACTTCATTTATCATCTCGCACCAACTGGCATCGCAGGTTTTGTAATGGCCAACGGCGCCATGTCATCTAATAGTTCCGGTGAAGGTGAAATTCGCGCCAACCTAATTAAAGCGGGGCTTGTCGACTGTATTGTCGCCATGCCGGACAAATTGTTCTATTCGACTGGAATTCCATGTTCACTATGGTTTGTTTCGCGTGACAGATACGATCATAAATTTCGCAACCGTCATGACGAAATCCTCTTTATTGATGCTCGCAAAATGGGCACAATGGTTGACCGCCGCCATCGTGAGCTGACCGATGAAGATGTTAGAACTATCTCCGAGACATATCATAACTGGCGAAACCTTTCCCCCTCTGTCATCCCGAGCGAAGCCGAGGGATCCTTTAAATACGAAGACAAAAAAGGCTTCTGTAAGGCTGCCAAAATCGAAGAAGTTGAGAAAAATGGCTATGTCTTAACTCCCGGGCGTTATGTCGGCACAGAACTTGTCGAAGAGGATGACGAAGTTTTTGAAGAAAAAATGCAGCGGCTCACCGCGGAACTAAACCAGCAATTCGTCCAGTCCAAAGAATTAGAGGAAAAAATTAAAGAAAACCTTAAAAAAGTTATTGAAAATTAGATTATTTATATTATCAATTTAGCCTGTATTTGATAATAAGTCTTGACATATTTGCAAATGTCAAATATAATGGATATACTATTAACAGGAGTTTGCAAAAATGAATAAAGAATATTCAGCAGGTCAATACATACAACAAAATGAATACAAGAGCTTTAGACCATCTTTAATAAATGGTGATTTTTCATGGAAAGAGAAAAAAATTAATGTTCTCCTAGAAGAAGCTACTAGGTTTCTTGGAGAGCTAAATGCATATTCCAAATTAATACCTGATGTAAATTTTTTCATAAAAATGAATGTGGCCAAGGAAGCCATTACATCCAGCCGCATTGAAGGAACAAAAACCCAAATTGACGAGGCATTATTGCCTCAAGAAGAAATTGACCCAGAAAAAAGAGATGATTGGGCTGAAGTTCAAAACTATATAAAAGCTATGAATTTCTCTATAGAGGAGCTAAAAAAAATTCCTCTATCAACAAGACTCATGAAAGAAGCACACAAAATTCTTCTTTCTGGAGTCAGGGGTAAATATAAAACACCCGGAGAATTAAGAACATCACAAAACTGGATTGGAGGATCCAATTTGAGTGATGCCTTTTTTGTTCCGCCTCACCATACAGAACTTCCAGATCTTTTAACTGACTTGGAGAAATTTTGGCATAATCGTGAATTAGAAATTCCTCAACTGATTAAAATTGCTATCAGCCATTATCAGTTTGAAACAATCCATCCATTTTTAGACGGTAACGGTAGAATCGGAAGATTATTAATCACATTGCAACTGGTTGAACTAGGGTTTTTAGATAAACCCACTCTTTACCTTTCTGACTTTTTTGAAAAAAACAGAACATCCTACTACGACTCACTTTCAATGGTGAGGCAGACAAACGACATAGAACAATGGATCAAGTTTTTTCTCAATGGAATCATTCATACTTCAAAAAATGGAAAAGAAACTTTTGAAAAAATCGTTACACTTCGTCAAAGCTATGAGAGTAAAATCATGAGATTAGGATCCAGAGCTAAAACCGGCCAAGAGTTAATGCTGGCATTATTTTCTAATCCCATCATGAATTTAAATCAAATATCGGAAAAATTAGATATTTCTTATGCTACCGCAAACCGGCTGATATCTGATTTTGAAAAATTCAACATTGTCAGAGAAATGACCGGTTTTTCAAGGAATAGATTATTTGTAATGGATGAGTATTTGAATTTATTTAAGAGGTAGAAACCAAAAGTAGGAAATCGATGCAAAATGAGGAAAAACTAAACACAACTAATAATATTTCGGCCCCCATCGGCTTAGATTACTTTAGTGGGGTGAGTTTGTATTTACAGTTGTTTGTGAATTCCCAACACTTAGGCCAAGCAACCGGATTTGTTATCGAAAACAATAATAAAAAATATCTTATTGCTAATTGGCATGTAGTATCAGGTAGAGATACAATTACAGGTAAGCCGTTATCAAAAACCGGTGGTCTTCCAGACAAAATAAATATTGCACACCACTCTAGTAGTGACTTTGGCACATGGTGGTTTATAAACGAGCCATTATATGATGGAGAAAAGCAGCTTTGGCTAGAGCATCCTAAGAGTACAGAATCGAACAGGATAGATGTTGTTGTGCTGCCTCTCACAAGGACAGAAGAGAAACTTGCTTTCGTCCCCCTAAACCTAAATCTCGCTAAATCAGATATGGTGGCACATCCTGCTCAAACAGTTTCAATTATTGGGTATCCGCTCGGCTTAAGCGCTGATGATAAAGTTCTCATTCCGATATGGAAAACGGGGCATATCGCTTCAGATGTAGAGTTAAATGAGAATTTCTTCCTAATTGACGCGACAACGAAAAGTGGAATGTCGGGTTCTCCAGTAATTATGCGTTCTTCAGGGGGATTTCAGACAAAAAATGGCTCCTGGATAATGGCAATGGCAGGGATGAGAGAGTTATTTCTGGGTGTATATTCCGGAAGAATCCACGAACTTTCAGAAATAGGGAAAGTTTGGAAACCCAAACTGATCGAGGAAATATTAAATGCAAGATAACCAGACAAAATTTAAAGAAACTGAAGTTGGACTGATCCCGGAGGGTTGGGGGGTTTTGAAATTCGGGGATGTATCAAATTTTCGTTACGGAAAGATGCCAGAAAAAAACAAAATTACTTCAACAGGCTATCCGATATACTCTGGTTACAGAGTGGTCGGGAATTATTCTGAATGTATGTGTACCCAACCCAAGCTGATTATCGTGGCAAGAGGTGTTGGCGGCACAGGCGATGTAAAAATTTCACCACCAAATTGTTGGGTAACAAACTTGAGTATAATTGCTGATCTAGATGAAAAAATAATAAATAAACAATTTCTAAAATATTATTTTCACAGGGGTTTAAAAAGATTTGATAGTGGATCCGCTCAATCGCAGATCACAATAGGCGACTTAAATAATATCGAGTTAACATTGCCACCCATCGAAGAGCAGCGAAAGATTGCGGAGGTTTTGGGGGCGCTGGATGATAAAATTGAATTGAATCGGAAAATGAATAAAACCCTCGAATCCATCGGCCAAGCCATTTTCAAACATACCTTTCGTCATTCTGAGCAAACCGAAGAATCTCTTAAACCGTTATCGGAATTCGGTCAAATCGTTTGTGGTAAAACTCCTTCGAAAGCCAAGTCGGAATATTTTGGCGGAGAAATACCCTTCATTAAAATTCCTGATATGCACGGACAAACTTTCATTCTAAAAACCGAGGATTCGTTAACCGAAGAGGGAAAAAATAGTCAGCCGAATAAAACAATCCCCACTGGTTCGATTTGTGTAAGTTGTATTGCTACGGTTGGACTAGTCTCAATCACTGAAAAGAATTCACAAACAAATCAGCAGATAAATTCGATCGCTCCCTTTAAAAAAGAACTTACTTATTATTTGTATTTTTCTTTGAAGGAAATCGAGCAAGACATTAAAGATATGGCGAGTGGCGGCTCGGCGACACTAAATTTGAACACTGGTCATTTTTCAAATATTAAAATTGTTATGCCGGAGGATGAAGACTTGCATCGATTTGATAAAAAAATAAAACCACTCTTCGACCAAATTTTAAATAACATGAAACAAATCGAAACTTTATCGAAAATCCGCGATTCCCTATTACCAAGATTAATGAATGGAAAGTTGAGATTGGGATGAAAAACCATGAAAAAGTTTTAGCTTTAACTCATAAAATCGTAATCACCGATGAATTCGAAAACAGAGTTAAGAAAGAAATTATTGAACCAGTATTAGATCAGATGACTTTTACAGCGTTAAATTTTCAAAAATCAGATCCTAATAGCAAACTATCGATTGCTGAAAAATTTTTTCTTGATGTAGACAAAGTTGTTTTTAGATTGTTGCAGTGCCATAAACACCAAAAGAATTATGACATTATAGAATCAGAAAGGATTAAGGAGCTGAACGCTGACATACAAAAAACAACAAAGTTTATTGATGAGTGTTGGAGGCCGCTCGAATTAAATTGTGAAATTGATGCATTTCTAACTAAGTGGAAATCGTCACTTGATGCTTTAGCTAAAACATTAATCCCTCTTTATGGGATAAACTCTAAGACATGGAGCGATAAAGGAAAAAAAATAATTAATCAGTTAAACAATTTATCAGCAGAAAAAGTTAAAAAAATACAACCATTGATTAACATTATTGAAGAAAATAAGGGTCAGATTGGTTCAATAATTGATCTAAGAGATAAAGTTGTACATTATGATACTGAATGTTTAACACCTTTTCACTACAGGCTCAAAGAGAAAAAACTTCATAACCCAAGTTTAATATGGGATGGCAATGTCTATATGCCCCAAGACTTCATGACACAAGCATCTGAGTATTTACTAGATTTCACGAGGGAGTTTATCGTTAAATCTATAAATGGTTTTGTTGAGGCTTTGTATATTGTCGTCACAACCGACGGTCACCAATGGTTTATGCCACCAGATAAGATCAAGGAGTCGAAATGAAATACACTGAATCGTCATTAGAAGAAGCGACTAGGGAATGGTTTGAGGAACTTGGCTATCAAGTCATTTATGGGCCGGATATTGAGCCGGAAAGTGAAAAACCGGAGCGAAAGGATTTTTCACAAGTGGTTTTGGAAGGAAGGCTCCGATCTGCAATCGAAAGAATAAATTCTGATATTCCGGCTGATGCTCTGGATGAAGCTTTTAAAAAAGTTGTAAATGTAACTCATACCACATCGCTTTTGGTGTCGAATAATCAGATATTCCATAAATATTTAGTTGGCGGTGTTGATGTTGAATATCAAAGAAAAGACGGCTCTATTGCAGGCGATAAAGTTTGGCTCGTTGATCGAAAAAATATTGAGAATAATGATTGGGTTTGGCTTAATCAGTTTACAATTGTAGAAAATAGTAATCGTCGACCGGATGTCGTTATTTTTGTGAACGGTTTGCCACTGGCCGTTTTTGAACTAAAGAATTTAGCAGATGAAAATGTTGGTATTAAAGAAGCATTTAATCAGATTCAAACCTATAAACAAGATATTCCATCACTATTTGCTTACAATGAACTAGCAATTATTTCCGATGGCCCGGAGGCAAAAATCGGATCCATTACTTCTGACACAGATCGCTTTATGCGCTGGAGAAGTGTTGATGGGGCAGAATTAGCATCTGACGTAATTCCTCAACTTGAAGTATTGATTAAAGGGGTTTTTGATAAAGAGCGATTGCTTGATTTGATTTGCAATTTTAGTGTTTTTAACACGATCAAGAAAGATTCGGAAGAAAAAATTATTAAAATCATCCCGGCCTATCATCAATATTTTGCAACAAATAAAGCCTTAGAAAGCACATTGGCGGCTACTTCTGAAAATGGTGACAGGCGCGCCGGAGTGGTGTGGCATACTCAAGGAAGTGGCAAGAGTTTGACGATGGCTTTTTTTGCCGGCAAGTTAATTGATCGACTGAATAATCCGACTATCGTCGTTTTGACAGATAGGAATGATTTGGATGATCAGCTTTTTGATACATTTTCAAAATGTAAAGATTTATTGAAACAAAAACCGGTCCAAGCAGCCAATCGTAAACATTTACGCGAGCTTTTGAAAGTTGCGAGTGGCGGAGTAGTATTTACAACAATTCAGAAATTTTTGCAAAAAGGATTTCTGGACAAAATGCTTTTAACTGGTCGGCGCAATGTGGTGGTGATTGCCGATGAAGCGCACAGAAGCCAATATGATTTTATAGATGGCTTTGCCAGAAGCATGCATGAAGCATTGCCGAATGCGTCATTTATTGGTTTTACCGGAACCCCGCTTTCTTCTGCTGACAAAGACACCGAGCGAGTTTTTGGCAAATATGTTGATGTTTATGACATTACTCAAGCAGTGGCCGACAAAGCGACGGTGCCGATTTATTATGAAGCCAGATTGGCGAAAATTAATTTGCTTGAATCAGAAAAACCAAAAATCGATGCAGATTTTAATGATATTACAGAAGATGAAGAACCAGAAATGGTTGAGAAGTTAAAAAGCAAATGGGCGCGGCTTGAGGCGATGGTTGGAAGCGACAAAAGAATTAAGCAAATCGCCAAAGATGTGGTAGAGCATTTTGGAAATAGGCAAAATGTAATGAATGGCAAGGGCATGATCGTGGTAATGAGTCGAAGAATCGCCACTGATTTGTATGATGAAATTATTAAATTAAAACCGGAGTGGCACCAAGACTCAAATGAAAAAGGATTTTTGAAAGTTGTGATGACCGGTTCGGCCTCTGATCCTTTAAATTTTCAAAGGCATATTCGTAACAAAGAAGAACTACACAAAATGGCAGATCGAATGAAAGATCCAGAAAACGAATTACAGCTCGTGATTGTGCGTGATATGTGGCTGACTGGTTTTGATGTGCCGAGTTTGCATACGATGTATATTGATAAGCCAATGAAAGGTCATGGTCTAATGCAGGCGATCGCTAGAGTTAATAGAGTTTATAGAGATAAACCAGGTGGTCTGATTGTTGATTATTTGGGTATTGCACCACAATTGAAAGAAGCATTGGCGGATTATTCTCAAAAAGATCAGGGGAACACTGCCATTGATCAGGAAGCAGCGGTTTCTGTGATGCTAGAGAAATTTGAAGTGATGCAGGGAATGTTTCATGATTTTAATTATGTAAAGTATTTCAAAATGAGCGCTTCACAGAAAACAAGCTTTTTTGGTGATGCAATGGAATTTGTTTTGACGCTTGATCCAGTTGACGATGAAGCGAAGAAAAGATTTGTCAAAGCAGTGACAGAATTATCTAAAGCATTTGCTCTGGCTGTACCGCATGAAAAAGCACTTGCGATTAAAGATCATGTCGGATTTTTCCAAGCACTGCGGGCGCATGTAAAGAAATTATCACCTGTAAATGGTCCAACTGAAGAAGATTATGACATGGCAATTAAACAGATCGTTTCTGATTCGATCGCTTCGGGTGAGATTATTGATGTATTTACTGCAGCCGGGCTAGATAAGCCGATGGTTTCAATTTTGTCCGATGAGTTTTTGGAGGAAGTGAGAGGACTTGGCAGACAAAATGTTGCTTTGGAAATATTAAAAAAATTATTGAATGACGAGATTAAATCTTTTATGCGAAAAAATGTTGTAAAGGGGCGATCGTTTTCAGACATGCTAGAAAAAACGATTAAGGCTTATCAAAATCGAACCATTGAAGCAGCACAAGTTATTTCTGAACTGATCAAATTAGCAAAAGAACTCCGGGGAGAAGTTGAAAGAGGAGCGGAAACTGGACTGTCAGATGACGAGATCGCTTTTTATGATGCTCTAGCCGATAATGAGAGCGCAAAATTGGAGCTTGGCGATGAAACATTGAAAAAGATCTCTCGGGAATTGGTTCAGATGATGCGGGAGAACACGACAATTGATTGGACTTTACGAGACAGTGTAAAAGCCAAGATGAGAATATTTATTAAAAAATTATTGAAAAAATATGACTATCCGCCAGACAAACAAGAAGGCGCGACGCAGTTGGTATTATTACAGGCAGAAACCGTTTGTAAGGATTGGGTAGGAAAGGAATAACATGTCCGAATATTACAAAGCAAATCGAACAAGAAATATATTTGATCCGAAAACTCAAGAAGTTTTTAAACTAAGTCGGTCGAAATTAGAACTTTTTACCGAATGTCCACGCTGTTTTTATATTGATCGCCGGCTCGGAGTCGGCAGACCTCCCGGATTTCCATTTAACCTAAATACAGCAGTTGATACCTTGCTCAAAAAGGAATTTAATATTCATCGCGCAAAAGGGGAGACTCATCCGCTGATTGAAAAATATGATGTTGACGCTCGACCGGTTCCGCATGAGAGCTTGGACAAATGGCGAGAAAACTTTGTTGGCATTCAGTATTTACACAAACCAACCAATCTAATGATCACCGGTGCAATTGATGACCTTTGGATCAATTCAAAGGGTGAATATATAGTCGTAGATTACAAATCAACCAGCAAAGAAGAAGAAATTACAGCGCTCGACAAAGACTGGCACGATGGATACAAACGCCAGATGGAAATATACCAGTGGCTCCTTAGAAAAAATGGACTAAAAGTATCAAATACCGGTTATTTTGTTTATTGCAACGGACGAACTGATCTTGAGGCATTTGACGCGAAACTAGAATTTGATATTACTTTAATTCCATATATTGGCAACGACTCTTGGATTGAAAAAACCATCGCTGATGCACATATCTGCCTTTGCTCTGATTCTATTCCCGAAGCTAACCCAGAATGTGATTATTGCAATTACATCGAAGCCATTCAAGAAATTAATAAAATATAAGCTGTTGCCTACCAATAGATTCGTTCACAATTGTTAAAATAATAAAATAAAATAAAATAAAAACAAAGAGTTGCATATGGAAAATACGGAAAAACCACAAGAAAAAGAATACGATGATTGGAAAGCCCCAGAGGTAAGTGAAAAACCAATTCAACCTTCTATTGCTGGGGAGGAACCAACAGACACCCAATTGGTTATCGAGACAAAAAAGAAAGAAGAATCGGAGCGAGAAATATCTGAAGCAAGAAGCCAATTGGCACAAATTACCGAATCACAACCAGACAACTACTCATCTGGCACACGACTTGTTAAAGAAGTGGAGAAGATCTTAGAAGATCCTGATAAATATGTTGGTAGAGGTGCCGAAAAAATAGTACTTGACCATCCTTCTGACCCCGACAAAGTAGTAGCTAAATTTCATGCCAAACCTGATGTTGAGTACATGAAACAACAATATTATCTCAACAAATTACTTCATATTTTTCTCCCTCATAATATTCCCGACGTGCACATGGTAGTAACAGATCCGCCGCTCCTCGTCTCGGATAAAATCAAACCGCCAGAAAAAATTAATCCAGTAAGTGCTTTTCTAAAAAAATCTCTCGGTCGAATTTTATTAAAACGTAAGTTAAATAAACTGGATGTGTTCATTGACGGCAATGATTGTAATTTAATTTTTGATCAAAATGGTTCACTTAATTATGTTGACTCTCCAACAGGAGGATCTAACCTGGACAAATTAAGAAAAGTAGCTGACCAGCGTTTACACGATGAAGATCTTGAGAAAGCGCACCAATACATTGATCGACTAGAACTGTGGAAAAGAAGAAAACGTGATTTCAAGCTGTGATAATTTATATTATAAAATATAAAAGTAAAAAATTTCCTAATTTTAATGGATAAGAAATGAGAGAAAATCATTGGAGTGTAATAAATGCTGAGCTAGAGACTCTCCTCATTATTAAAAAATTAAGCTGAAATGAATCAATAAAATGAGAAGAAAATTGATAAACACAAGTTAGCTGAAATTACACTAAAGCTATAGAAAAGATAATTTACTAATACAAAAAGCCCACGGATCACTTCGAAGGCCTTGTAGAATTGCGAGGTTGAAGATCAACCTCTACGACATCTTGTAGCTGTGACTTTGGTCTTTGTGCCAGCTTCAGCTTGAGATTCAGCTGATAACGCCTTGCTTGCAGCAATAAGGTCATCGAGCTTATTGCGAGAAGTGAACACTGGTATCCACTTGACTCTCAATATCTTCAACACAAATGCCGCTTGTTTATTGGAAGACAACAAAGCAATATAGACTTCTTTGTCCTTTGCTTTTTCCGTTGCCGCCGCTAAAATAGCGACTCCAAAATGATCCAAGTATGAGACCTGATTCAGATCGATTACTATGTAATCGCCACTCATTGCTCATTGGACTTTCTGAAGCAATCGCGATCTGATCAAAGTGAGGTCGGGATTAGTCTTGATGATCTCACCTTTCCACAAGACCAATAGTTCCTTACCTGTAAAAAGCAAGGGGTTGTTCATTACCTTTTTTCAAGACTTGTTCATTGCTCCCATCCTTATCTGTCAACAACTAACGATAGTGTTGGAGACTGTACTTGTCTAAAAATCAGACAAGGCAATCCCCAAAGCATTTGATAATGTACGACTACAATTTATCATATTTTAAGTTAAAAAAAATACTCATTAATACTTTTTGATACTTAATTAAAATTGAGTTATTGTTACTTTAGTTTTAGAATGTAAATAATTATAAATAAAATTAATTGGCTTTAAAATATATTAAGGAAATAATATGTATGAATACAAAAAACCAACTCCAATAATCATTAAATTAACTGATGAAGAAGGAATTAGATTAAGACAACAAGCATGCGATTATATTTCTAGCAATCAAAACAAAAAAGGAGCTGAAAGAGGAAGCAAGGATCAACAAGGTTTTGGTGCGTTAGCAGAAATGGTTATTAGAAATCAATTAGGAATGGCTGAAATCAATGATTCCACGCATCCACTATCATATGATATTTTGCTGTCCGGAAAAATTAAAGCAGATGTTAAATGTCGAGGAGGTGCGCTCCCATTCAAGGAAGAATATATTGGTGGAGATGGATTTCCAAGAGAAGCGAAACACAATTTATTTGCTCGACAAATTTTTGATGAAAATTTGGATACCGATATTTATATAATGACTCATTTAGAACACCCTAAAAATAGTGAACTCCCAGGAACCAAAAGACAAAAGAAATGGATTCTTTACATCTGTGGATGGGTGTCAAAAGAAAGAGCAAAAAATGAGGGAGTATTTTTACCACGAGGATCATTAACAGAACAAGGTAACAAGTGGTTCCCGTATCGAGGACAAGAAATTGAGTATTATCATAAAAATCTCAACGGGCTTGAAAAAATAGTTGATTTATTAAAAATTGATGAAGCTGATGTTCAGAAAGATAGAAATAAAATTGGTGATTTAAATTTAACTTCTGTTGATGCCCTTAGAATTACTTTTGATTTAGTAGGCAGGGGAATATTAGATAAAAAATATATCGATTTTATTAAAAGTATTACAAATTTATCAGAAACAGTCAGACCAATATTACACATAAATCAATATTTTCATCTTTTAAAATGGCTTGAGGAGAAAAATCAGATAGGAGTCGATGAGTCGAAAAAATTAAGCAAAATAATCGAAGAAATACCTTATAGTGGGATTTAATTAACCAGTCTCATGGAATTTATTTGCGATTGTTCAAGTGCTTTAGTAATTCTGTTATTACAAATATCAATATAATCTACTTTTTTTTGTTTATGTAAATAAGTTTCTTGGTTTTTCTCAATTCCAATAAATTTTCTACCTTCCAAAATGGCTGAGACCAAAAAACTTCCACTGCCGCAAGCATTATCAAGAACAATTTCATTACCATTTGTAAATGTTTTGATTAAATATCGTCCAAGTTCAATTGGTTTTTGTGTTGGATGAAAAACTTCTCCTTCACTTTCCGCCGTTTTAAAATAAACAACATCATTGGGATATCTGTCGCCACTGCTTTTAACTTCGACGGAGCCAAAATCACCATAACTACCTGTAAGCTGATTCTTTCTGTATCCCTTATTAAACGGTAGCCCCGGAGTCATTTGAGGATTATATTTGGGTTGTTTTTTATAAAAAATACATATATCCTCATGTTTTCTCAAAGGTTGTTTTTTAGCATTTAAAAAATTTGTTGCCTTTGATTTTACCCAGACTAATTTATATTTAAATAGTGCAGTATTGGAAAGTATAAGTTTTGCAGTGAAAATACCTTGAGAAGTTAGCACAATAGCTCCACGATCTTTAATAATTCTTTCATATTGAGCCCAAAGCTTATCTAAAGGAATAACGCTGTCCCAATTATTTTGAGTCGTTCCATAAGGAAGATCACACAATATCATATCAACCGAATTATTTGGCAACAATGGTAAGACATCAAGACAATCGCCTTGAAAAACATGATTTAAAAAATAATCAATTTTGTTCTGATAAACAAAATCGTTTTTTACATTAATAATTTGAGAATTTGCAAAATTTTCCCCTTCGATAAAATCAAGAATACTATTACCCTTAAATCGACGAAGATTATTTATTTTAAGCGAAGGTATCTTATTTTCTGCTATATATCGTCTAATAGTGCCATCGGAAACTTTTAAATAATTCGCAATCTCATCAACTGTATATAATTTATCTTTAATAATTTCCATAACCCCTCATTGTACTAATTTATATTAATATGTATCATCTTATGCTATTATATAACATATTCATTACAATATATATTATAACACGTTGATAAATACGAACAAGAACCGAACTTATCCACATCTGGTACTTTCCTAAAAATCATGATATAATAATACAAGTGGCGTAAATCGCGCCTTTTTAAATTAGCCCAAAATATATGAATGAAGAAGTAGTATTACGATTTGACGAAGTATATTTCGAATATCAACACAACAAACCTATTTTAAATGAGGCTAGTTTTAGTGTCCGAAAAAGCGCAAAAATTACTCTAATGGGACAAAATGGTGCAGGCAAAAGTTCACTATTTGCTCTGATCCGAGGCGATATAAAACCAAAATCAGGAAAAATATCAATTACTAATGATGCTACAATTGCCACTGCTCGCCAAGTCATGTCGCGCGAAGATGCGAAATTAACTATCACAGATTATTTTGCCAATGCATTCGATAAGGTTCCCGCTGATTTAGCCAGTAAGATTCATAAAGTTATGACAGCAGTAAACCTAATTATGCCAACCAATAGAATTATTGGCACCCTTTCCGGCGGAGAACAAGCAAGAATGTTGCTGGCATTTGCCTTGATTCAAGATTCGGACATTTTATTACTTGATGAGCCAACAAATAATTTAGATAAAACCGGCATCGATCATCTGATAACATTTTTGGTAATGTACGACAAAACAGTGATCGTAATTTCTCACGACGCTGATTTTTTAAATTGCTTTACCGAAGGAGTTATTTATCTTGATGATTTTACTCATAAAATAGAAAAATATGTAGGCGATTATTACTCTGTAGTTGAAGAAATTGCAGCCCGAGTCGAACGCGAACAAAGAAAAAACGCACAACTTAAACGAGCAATTATTGATCGTAAAGAAAAAGTAAATTTTTTCGCCAATAAAGGTGGAAAAATGCGAAAATTGGCCAGAAAACTTAAAGATGAAACCGAAGAGCTTGAAGAAAACATGGTGGATGTGAGGCGCGAAGATAAAACCATCAGGAGCTTTGATATTCCTGTTCAAGATATTTTTGGCGATATAGTAAAAATTGACAAAGTAACTTTTTTCAAAAATGGCAAACAAGTCGAAAATCGAATTGAAAAAATAATTCACAAACAAAATCATCTATTAGTTGCCGGACCAAATGGTGCCGGTAAGAGCACTTTTTTGCGTTCGCTAGTAGCTGGAAGTAACAAAAATGCAAAAATTTTAAATGAAGTAAGAGTTGGTTATTATAGCCAAGACTTTTCTAATCTTGATTTTAATCAAACAGTTTTCGATTGTCTCATGAGCGCAATAGTTGATGACACGGATATCCAAACTATGCGTTCAGTTGCAGCCGGTTTTTTAATAACAGGGGATTTGATGGGACAAAAAGTAGGAAGTCTGTCTGAAGGACAAAAAGGATTATTATCTTTTGCTCGTTTGGTTATTATGGAACCCGGACTTTTAATATTAGATGAACCAACCAATCACATAAATTTTCGACATTTACCAATAATCGCCAAAGCAATTAGTGAATATAAAGGTGCAATGATTATGGTTAGCCATATGCCAGATTTTGTCGAGCAAATAAAATTTGATGAATACATCGACCTATTTTAATAAAACAATTTGTATTTATGTCATAATAAAAATATGAATCAATCTCAAGCACTCAAAATTTTAAAAACCGGTGCCAATGTATTTCTCACAGGAGAGCCGGGAAGCGGTAAAACTTATGTAATCAATCAATATGTAGCCTATTTAAATTCCCATGCTATTAAAACCGCTGTTACAGCTTCAACCGGTATCGCAGCGACGCATATCGGCGGAATGACAATTCATTCATGGAGTGGAATCGGAATAAAAAATAGTTTAAATAATGCCGAACTGCAAAATATTGCAGCAATTGATTATGTTAAAAAACGAGTTGAGTCAGCAAAAGTACTAATAATTGATGAAATTTCAATGTTGCCGCCTCAAACTTTGCAAATGATTGATTTGATTTGTAGAGAAATAAAAAAGAATCCGCAACCATTTGGAAATATGCAAGTCGTTCTGGTTGGAGATTTTTTCCAACTCCCACCAATTGTAAAAAATATTAGAAATGACTTTTCTCAAGAAAATTTATTTGAGGAAAAACCACATCGATTTGCATGCGATTCTCCTGTCTGGAAACAGGCGGAATTTGTAACTTGTTATATCACCGAACAGTACCGTCAAGATGACAAAAAATTACTTTCAATATTATCTAAAATAAGAAGTAATAGTTTTGATAAATCATCACTTGATCATATTCAAGAAAGAAAATCTGATCCACTAAAAATTCCACATGATGCACCAAAACTTTTTTCTCACAATATTGATGTTGATAAAGTAAATGATCAAATGTTAGCTGAAATACCGAAAGAAGCAAAATTTTTTCCAATGACCACAAAAGGACATGAATCATTAATAAATGCCATGAAAAAAGGATGTCTGTCACCGGTTAATTTATTCTTAAAAATAAGCGCATCTGTTATGTTTACAAAAAACAATCCCAAAGAGGGATTTGTAAATGGCACGCTTGGAATAGTAGATGGTTTTAAAACTGACACAGGTTTGCCAATAGTAAAAATTCGAAATGGACGCAAAATAACCGTTTCGCCGGCAGAATGGATTGTAGAAGAAGATGGAAAAATAAAAGGTAGACTAAGTCAAATTCCGCTTCGACTAGCTTGGGCCATCACTGTGCACAAAAGCCAAGGAATCAGCTTAGATGAAGCAGTGATTGATTTATCGAAAGTATTTGAATATGGACAAGGTTATGTCGCGATCTCAAGAGTAAAAAGACTTTCCGGTGTTTATATTCTTGGCTGGAATAAGATGGCTTTTGAAGTAGATCCGGAAGTACTTGAAAAAGATAAAGAATTTCGCATTGATTCATCAAAAGCTGAAAAAATATTTTCTACTTTTACTGATGTTGAATTAGAAAAAATGCAAAATGATTTTATAACTCGTTCAGATGGAGAAATAAATCTGACTAAAAAAATTAAACAAAATAAAATTCCAAAACCATCGACACTCGACAAGACGCTTAATCTTTGGGAAGAGGGGAATGAAATCAAACAAATTGCCATAAGTCGAAATTTAAGTGAAAATACTATCTTGGATCATATCGAAGAATTGGTTAAATTTAAAAAAATAAAACCGAATGAACTCACACGGATCATACCGACGAAAATCTTACGAGATTTACCAAAAATCCATTCTGCTTTTTTAGTACTAGATACAAATAAATTAGCTCCGATATTTGAATATTTCAAAGGAAAATATTCTTATAGAGATCTAAAACTATCAAGAATGATGATAAAATAGTTTAATTTTTATATTATTTTTTTTCTTTACTTTCAATCTCTTCAAATAGTTGCATTATTTCATTAGACTGGCGCAGATTGAGAATAATATTTTCTTGATTTTGCTGACGTAATATTTTTAATAATTCAGACTTTTCCTCGTCTGTCATTTCAGGAATTAAAATTTCCCAATTACTTTTTTCTTTATCGGAAAAATTGGAGGCTCTTAAAATATCAACTAATTCTTTATCAATCATTTGTACTCCTGAATTTATAACCCTCTTCTGGCAAATTTTGTTCAATAGAGAGTTTTATTGCCGCCAAGATAGTATTTCGACTGCCGTCATATAATGACCAATCTTTTTGTCCGATTTTTATTGATTCATCGCGTACCAATTCATTATGAATAATATTTAATTTAAGATTGTTATAATTTTCGGAATTATTAGTTAATTTTTTAACTAAATGAATCGGAATATTATTATCACTAGCAATATTTAACAAAATTTGATTAGCAGCTTCTGTCGATAAATCTTCAAATTTACCATGAGAAGTGTCTATTTCAAAATCGGTTTTAGAAATTTCAACTGGTTGCGCGTGATCGCCCCAAGTCTTAGGGCCGACTGTATACGGCACATCCGATTTGGACTTAGAAAAAGTTTCATTAACCTTTTGAACTTCATTTTTAATTTTTATATCTTTGTTTTCTGGAGCAGGCAAGACACTGACTGATTGACCAGTTCCTTCATTTGAACTACGCAAAGGATTATAATATAAATTTTCTTCTGATACTTTGTTTGAAATCGAAGTTGGCGATGAAATTGAAGATCCATCAACAGCTTCTTTTGCTATTTGACCGCCTACAAAAAGTGCCGGCACAGAAGCAAGAGCAAGCCCAAGTGCGCCAATTGCTTTTTTAATATTTGGATTTGCGTTCATAGTATTACGAACTCGAAAGGAAATTTTTGTAAATAAAGAATAACGCGGCACAATTTGTTGTTTTTTTAGCTCTTCTCGCTCTTTCTTGTGTCCGCCTCGCAAATCATCAAAATTAAGTCTACCGGCTTCATTTACACCATATTCATTTAAATAATCTCCAACGCTATTTTCTAATTTTTGTCTATTTGCTTCTGCTTCAGCATGTTGCTCTTCAACCATTGTATTGATAAATTGTTCTGTAATTGCGTCGAAATCCTTAGCGCGAACACGAACCAAATCTTGCTGTTTTTCTTGGATTTGATTTGTGAATTCTTTCCTTTTTCCGGACAAAATGTTAAATAATTCAATTGCCTTTTCGCAGCGGGCAGTTGTTGTTTTATTTCCTTGATAATATTCATCAATTTCAGATTTAAGTCGATTTAATCTCATCTCCAAATTACCCAGCTTACCAGCAGAGCTTAAAACACTAGTTCTTTTTTCCTTAACCAATTCAGCTTTATATTGATAAGCAGAATTAAGTTCGGCTTGCAAAACATTTGCTTCAGCATTTAGAAGCATTATTTCTTCTTCTGTTGTTGCCGCTCTTAATTTAAGTTTTTCGAGTTCATTATTTAATAATTCTATTCGCAAATCGACAGCTTGCGTGTTTATACTATCTGACATTTCCAAATCAATTTCAGATGGTGCAATGCCAGCACGGTAAGCCACAGATGAAGCTGGCAAAGTACCAATTGAATCGTGGATTTGATTTGAAAATTCACAAATAGAATTATCCCCGTCAAGAGATAATTCAATATTTTTAATTTTACCGTAAAGCACTTCCAAAGATTTAGCTTTGTCGTCAATTTCAACCCTTTTTGCAGCAAGTGAAGCCTCGTGATTTAAAGTTTCATTTAGTGATTGGTTAAATTCTGCTTCCATATTTTTCCTATAATTTACTTTTTTTAAATATAACATATAAATTGATATACGCGAATAAATATGGTCATATTTTCACAAATAAGTTAAAATAATAATATAAAATAATATTTGGAGGATTAAATATGTCCATTGTAGAAGAGTCGGAATTCAAGGGAAACCCAATGATTGTATTAAAAAATAGCCAAGATGATAAATTTCCATTTCAATTCGGAGTAAAAAAAGCCCAACTTGTCTTAGAAAACATTGAGGAAATAAAAAAATTCGTTGAAAAGTATAATAAATAAATTAGTATTCATTTAAAACATAGATCTCACCAAAATCCCACCTCATAGGTGGATTTTGGTTATATAGAATTAGTAGTATAATTAAATCATGAATCTAAAAACGATTTTCAAATATATTATAAAAATAATTATATTTTGCATCGTCGTATTTATAATTGTACTAATAATAAAATCACTTAAGCCGCAGCAACCAAATACAATTCCCCAAAATGCCATTACAATGGAATTTCCACTCAAAAACGGGAGATATCTTATTAACTTCAATGGTCCTAGTCAAAGTATTTTTTCTGAACCAATTCATCAATCACAGGCTGAAAAATACGCCCTTGATATAACAAAAGATACAAATATTAAAGATTTGATTTCTGTTATTCTAACTCATAAATTTAAAAACAATTCCACTTTTGGAACCCCGATTTACAGTCCGTGTGTTGGAAACATCAAAGAAGCAAAAAACGACCAAGTGGATCTTCCTATTGGAACAAGAGATAAAAAAAATGCATCAGGAAATCATGTTGTGCTAGGATGTTATCAATTTGATGTAGTTTTAGCTCATATGAAACAAGGTTCAGTTGCAGTTAAAACCGGCCAAATGGTAAAAATAGGAGATCTTTTAGGCGAAATCGGCAATAGTGGTAATACAGGAGCTCCACATTTACATATTGCCGCAACAAAAACATATGATAAGGATAAAATCATGCCTTTGCCAATAGTTTTTAATGGTCGATATTTATTGTCCGGAGATGTAATTGACAATTAAAAAGGAGCTAAAATGAAATTTTACTCACCTAAAAGATTAAAAATATCCCTCATAATATCTACAATTTATATAATATATATATTCAATTTCGAACCATCACTTTCAAATACTGTAAGTAGTCGCAGTATTTTCAGGCAAATATTTGATTATGCGTTAAATATTGTAATAGTAACATTTGCATTATATATAGTATTATCGGTTATTGCATATTTATATTCTATAATTTTTAAAAAAAATACTAAGCAAAACGAAAGGCCGGCTTAACGCCGGCCCAGAGTCTACTGCTTTCCTGCAACTGCACAGGCAAGCTTCTTTTTCTTGTGAACACTCTCACGATCGATCGGAATACGCCTCGGTGCCTCGAGACCCAATCGAGCGCTGTCCTTGAATGTTTCGATGAGCATGATGTCGACATCACCATCGGCGACACTAATAACATGGTGACTATCGATATCGACTTCGAATTCGGACCCATCCAAACTCATCAGCGCAGAGAGGCAATTCGATCTAAGAACAACAAGTCTTTTTTCCTCCCTGCCGATTGCAACATACTCGCCAATCCTAACATAAAGCACTAGCACAATATCAACCTCCTTGTAGTGTGAGCTAAGTCCTAAGTATTATATATTAAATACAAAAAATAATCAATGCGTATTGCTAGAAAATTATTCAAAAATATTTTAAAATAAGATATAATTTAGAAAATATATTTATTTGTTTATTATGCACATAACTAAAAATCAAATATTAATCGCACTAGGTCTAATCGTAATTTTAGCAATCGTGCTTTTTGGTAATATCTCTGGCCCTGATATGAAAAAACAAACAAACGGCAATGTAAAAGGTGTAGAAATTGATAATACTGATATACCGGAAAAAATTGAGCTCTCAGAAGTTGCAAAACCGCCAGTTCAAATAAATAGCGTTAAAATAAATCCGGCTGCAAAAAATGTTATCTTAATTGATCAAGAGACCGGTCAAGTAATGTATGAGAAGGGTGCAAACGAAAGCGTTTCTATTGCATCAACAACAAAATTAACAACAACAGCGATTGTACTGGAAAATCCTGATATTTTTGATTTAAAAGAAGTAATAACCGTAAAAAAAGAAACTGCTCTTGTGCCCGGATCAATCATGGGTTTAAAACCTAATGAAAAAATTACTGTTGAAAATTTATTAAATGGACTGCTTGTTGTTTCCGGAAATGATGCCGCAAGAACACTGGCTGATCATTATGGAAATATTGATGATTTTGTTAAAAAAATGAACGACAAAGCAGAGGAGCTAGGAATGACGAATTCTATTTATAAAGATCCGGCTGGTTATGAAGATGAGGGAAAATCATCTGCACGAGATCTTGCAATTATTGCTTCATACGATCTGAAATTTCCCAAATTTAGAGAGATAATTAAAAAAACCGAATTTGATATTTTTTCAACTGATGGAGTAGTGAAGCATCATATGAAAAATTCCAATCGATTAGTTGACCCATCAGAACCTCTTTATTTGCCAAATGCAATTGGAATGAAAACAGGATTTACGCTTGAAGCAGGTCATTGTTTGGTTTCAGCGGCAACTAAAAACAATCACACTATAATAAGTGTGGTTTTAAATACAAATTCTTCGACAAATGACGCATCAGCTCGCGTTTCACGAGAAGTTTTAAATTGGGGTCTCACAAACTGGAGTTGGGACTAATTCTAAGAAACTATTCCTTCCAATTCTCCAAAGCATTACTTGCAGCCGCCTGTTCGGCTGCTTGTTTAGAACTACCTGAACCTTCGCCAAGTAAATTATCACCTAAAAAAACTCCAATAGTAAAACTCTTGCTATGGTCAGGCCCAAATTCTTTAAGCAAACTATAATTCGGAGTTATACCTTTTTGTTCTTGAGCAATTTCCTGTAATCTACTCTTAGAATCAATATACAATTTCTTTTCTAAAATTTCCTCAAGTCTATATAACAGATTTTTTTCAATAAATTTCGAACTGGCTTCATAACCTTGATCTAAATAAATAGCACCAATCAATGCTTCAAAAGCATTAGCTAAAATTATTTGTCTAGCTTTGCCGGCAGATTTCGCTTCACCCTTGCTTAAATATAAAAATTCTTCCATTTCGATAACTGCTGCAAGCTCTGAAAGCATTGCGCCCCTAACAAGAGCAGCTCTCCAGTTGGTTAATTCACCTTCAGGATTTTTGTAATTTTTATATAAATACTCTGTTACAACAAGTTCCAATACCGCATCACCTAAAAATTCCAATCTTTCATTGTGATCCAAATCAAAACCAGGACTTTCGTTAATATATGACCTGTGAACAAAAACTTGCCTTAATAAATTTTTATCATTAAATATAAAACCTATTTTTTCTTCAAATTTTGATAAATCTTTTTGCATCGCTTATTTCTCCTGATCGTCTTCCGGATTATATCTTTCGCTCGATCTGTAAATAGTACCAAGAACTCCATTTATAAATTTAGATGAATTTTCACCGCCAAATGATTTTGACAATTCAACAGCTTCATTAATAACCACCTTTGGGGGAACATCGCTTAAAAACTTAAGCTCATAAACCGCAAGTCTTAAAATTGCTTTATCAATCGGCGCAATTTGCTCAATTGGCCACTCCGGAGCTGATTTACTTATTTCATTATCAACAGCCTCAACTTCCTTGATAATTCCGTCGGTTGTTTTTTTAATAAATTCCAAATCAACTTCTTCATTATATGAAGAAATATTTCTTTGTTTAATTTCTTCAATATCTTCAGAATCAGCACGAAAATCCCATTCATAAATGGTTTGCATAACAATAATTCGTGACAAATGTCGGTTCATCTTATCCCTTTATTCTTGAATAGGTGCTTCTGACTTTTTATCTAAATCGATAATCGTTTTGCCTCTGTATGTACCACAATTTTTGCATACATTATGCGGTTTAACAGGTTCGTGGCATTTTTCACATTTTGCCAAACTAATTGCACTTAAACTGTCATGACTTTTTCGATTGCCTGACCTTGTCGAGGTTAATCGCTTTTTCGGCATTCCCATAGTTATTCCTTTCAGTCAAATTTCTAATTATTAATTACTAATTTCTAATTAAATCCCAATTAATCAATGACTAGTTTAACTCTATTTAATTTTCATAATTGATTAGTCATTAGAAATTAGGAATTTGTCATTTACTAAAATATTATATCATTATATTCGCGATTACTCAAGCACGATTGATATAATTTTACTTTGGATATAAATGTACTTCTTTATTTTTTGACCATCTAAATATTTTTTTACATTCGGTCGTTCGAGACAAGCACGCGATTCTTCCTCGTCTGCATCTGAATTAAGCTCAATCATATCTCGAATTTTACCGTTTATTTGAACCGGAATAGTGATATTCTTCTTAACTATCTTAGATATATCTACTTCAGGCCATTTTGCCATTTCAAGTAAGATTTTATCATTTCCAACAATTTGCCACATTTCTTCAGATATATGAGGAGCAAAAGGGGAGAGAATAATAATTAATTTTTCTTTAACTTCAAGAGGTATGGAATTCAGTTTGCATAATTCATTATTAAATTCCATCATTTTTGCAACCGCAGTATTGAAATGATAATTATCAATATCTGATGTAACATTTTGAATTAAAATATTTAATTTACTAATAATATCCTCATTATCTTTAGTATCAGGTTTTGAAACATTATCCCAGACCTTATGTAAAAATCTAAAAACACCAGCCAAACCGTTCATGTCCCAAGCAATTGTTTGTTCAAATGGACCAATAAACATCGAGTAAGTTCTGGCTGTATCAGCGCCGTATCTTTTTACGATTTCATCAGGACTAACAGTATTACCTAAAGATTTGCTCATTTTTTTACCATCTTCAGCTAAAATCATTCCATGCAAAATTCGTTTTTTATATGGTTCAGAGGTTGGTACTTCGCCAATATCAAATAAAAATTCATTCCAAAATCTAGAATAAAGCAAGTGAAGTGTAATATGCTCCGGACCGCCTTCGTAAATATCAACACCCATCCAATATTTTAATTTTTCTTTATCTGCAAATATTTTATCATTCAAAGGATCAATATATCTTAAAAAATACCATGATGAACCGGCCCAGTTTGGCATAGTGTCTGTTTCTCGTTTAGCTTTGCCGCCACATTTTGGACAGGTAGTATTTACCCAATCTGTTATTTTCACTAGAGGAGATTCACCGGTATCAGTTGGTTCATAATGCTCTACTTGAGGTAACTCAAGAGGCAACTCTGCTTCGGGAACTGGTACTTCACCACATTTCTCGCAATGAATAATCGGTATTGGTTCACCCCAATAGTGCTGCCGAGAAAAAACCCAATCGCGAAGTTTGTAATTAATTTTAAAATCCCCAGCATTAATTTCTTTTAATTTTTCTGTAATTTTCTTTTTTGCAACTTCTGATGTTAAATCATCAAATTCTTCAGAATTAACTAAAACACCATAATCAGTAAAAGCTATCTTATCATTCTCTAATTTATCTTGGGAATCCATTTTATCTTTCTGGATTTCTGACTTCGCTGGAATAATAACCTGTTTTATTTCAAGATTATATTTCTTAGCAAACTCAAAATCGCGATCGTCATGAGCCGGCACCATCATTACAGCACCAGTTCCATAATCAGCTAAAACATAATCAGCCACCCAAAGTGGTATTTTTTCACCGGTCAATGGATGCTCTGCATATGAACCAATAAAAATTCCTGTTTTGTTCTTATCAGCGCTAGTTCTCTCAATATTTGATTTCTTTTTAGATTCAGCAATATATTTTAAAACTTCTTCTTTTTCATCTGCTCCACAAAGTTTTGTTGCAAGGGGATGTTCAGGTGCAAGAACGATAGCTGTTACGCCAAAAATTGTATCCGCGCGAGAAGTAAAAACCGGAATGATTAAATCACCTGATAAAGATTTTTCTTTGTCATCTCGAGCTTGTCGAGAGATCTTATCATCAGAAGATTCCTCCAGTCCAGTCGAAATGACAGAAGAGTTAATAACTTTAAAATTAATCTCCGTTCCTTCGCTTTTTCCAATCCAATTTATTTGCTGCAATTTTACTGGTTCAGGATAATCAACATCCTTAAGACCCTCAATCAGCTTATCGGCATAAGCAGTTATTTTTAGCATCCATTGGTTTATTTCTCGTTTCTCAACTTCTGTGCCGCATCTTTCGCATTTATCGCCAATTACTTCTTCGTTGGCAAGACCGATTTTGCAACTCGGACACCAATTTATCGGCATAAGTTTTTTATAGGCAAGTCCATGTTTATAAAATTGAAGAAAAATCCATTGCGTCCATCTGTAGTATTTAGGATCCGATGTATTTATTTCTCTATCCCAATCCAGTAAATACCCTAGCATTTTTTCTTGTTCTTTAATCTTAGAAATATTATTTGCTGTTGCAACAGAGGGATGAATTTTATGTTTAATAGCATAATTTTCGGTTGGTAAACCAAATGCATCCCAGCCGATAGGCGTCATTACATTAAATCCCTCAAGTCTTTTCTTACGAGAAATTACATCAACCGCGGTCTGCCCTCGAAGATGACCCATGTGCAGACCTTCACCGGAAGGATAGGGGAATTCAAAAAGCGTATAATATTTAGGTTTTTCGCCAAAATCTTTTGCTTGCCAAATATCTTTTTTTTCGTCCCAGATTTTCTGCCATTTAGATTCAATTTTATTAAAATCGTATTTTTCTTTCATTACTTAAAATTTTATCACCATCAGGTATATTTGTCTATTGTTAATTTTCTTCATATATAAAGGTATTAAACCTTTTGTTACGCACTGAATTCTTGACTATGTATCTTGTAATAATTTAAGTTAAGATTGTGAATAAAAATAATTATTATAATCAATATAAATATACTTTTGCCGTTATTTGCCTTGCAATAGCCCTTTCGGCCGGTATTTTTAGAAATTCAACTGAAAATGGCAAAGTTAAGGGAGCTTATATCGGTTTTAATTTATTTGACAACCAATATATTGATGAAAAATTTGCTCAAATAGAATCACTTATTTCTGCAACCCTGAAATCTCCTGTAAATCCAACAAATGACCCGCTTTACAGTATTGAAGGCCGATTTTTAGATACAAACAATGACGGCAAAAAAGAATTAGTAACTCGGGAAAATTGGCAGGGAGCATCAGGTTGGTCCGATAAATACAGCATAACCGCATTAAAAGGTTATAAAACTGAAAAAATATTTGATCAATACATGTCAAATAGCATATTATTTTTTGAAAAAGATAATATTTATCAGCTCGAACCTTATTATCAACCGGATCAACCCCAATCTGATGTTGATATTTTACAAGTAACAATTTTCAATTGGCAAAATAACGAATTTAAACCAGTGGGGCAGGAATTATATCCAATTTTAAATGGTGAAATATAATATTGAGTAAATAGAGCGAATTAGTGTATAATCAAATCGAATCAACGAAATTAATAAAGAGGAGTAATATGCGAAATATAATAAAGACCGTTTTGGGCGGAAAGAAAATCTTTTTAACATTAATGATTACAATGCTAATCGGCTTGCCTACACTAGCAATTGCAGCTGATTTTAAAGCAAATGAAAGTGGAAACACAACAATCACTAAGGATGAAAAACTAAAAAATCTATATACAGTTGGTTCGTCTATTTCAAACGATGCTGATATCACAGGAGATATGGCTGCGGCAGCATCGGATATAAATATTAATGGAAATGTTGAAAACAGCTTGTTTGCCGCTGGAAGTACAATCACAATCAAGGGCAATGTCGGACATACTGCCAGAATAGTCGGAAGCACAATAATTATAGATGGAAAAATTCAAGACGACTTATTTGCCGCAGGAAATGTCATAGATATTAACAAATCCAGCCTAATTGCAGGCGACTTGATACTAGGTGGAAATACAATTAACATAAATGCCGATGTTGATGGCAAACTCTGGGCTGCAGCTGACAAATTAACAATCAACAGCAGAATCAAAGGCAACGTGGTTCTTAAAAATGTACAAACTTTAGTACTGGGAGATAATGCGGTAATTGACGGAAATCTAACTTATTACTCACCAAATCAGGCCACAATTGCATCAAGTGCAACTATTAGCGGAAAAGTTATCTACAATCAAGTTTCAGCAGCATCAAAAGGTGTAGCCGGCATCATGACGCTTGCATTTCTTTATAAAATTATCACTGCTTTTATCTTAGGATTAGTTTTAATGTTTGGAGTTGGACGATTTACCAAAGAATCGATGTCTAATGTTACAACTAAATTCTGGACTAATATAGGCTGGGGATTAATCTCGCTGATAATACTGCCAATCGCAGCAATCTTATTACTTGTATCAATAATTGGAATAAAATTAGCAGTCATAATCGGTCTAATATATACTTTAGTAATTTTACTCGCTTCAATATTATTACCAGTTATTATCGGCTCGTTTTCAGTAGGATTTATTAAAAAAGACAAAGAATATCCATTGAGCTGGACAACAGTATTAATCGGAGCTATTATCGCAGCAATCTTATCGATAATTCCAATTCTTGGTGGAACAATATTATTCATTATTCTCCTTGCAATTATAGGTTCTATGTTTCAAACACTTTTTAGAGCAATAAAAAATTGGGGTAAATAAATAATTATATAAAGGGCTAACAAAATTATTCCGGGTTCTTGGCTTTATTTATGAGTTTTTTAACTTTTTTCCCGCCTTTAGAACCAATCATTTTATAGAATTCAACGCCATATCGATTCCTTGTAGTTAGCCCCCCCAATTTACCTCCAATTCGACCCGCTTCACTGACGGACATGTTTCCTTTTTTATTCGTATTAGTTTTTTTGCTTTCCATATTAATCCTTTTTAGTGGAGGGTATTTACATGTCTTCAAAATCCATATTCGACATATTTTCAGATTTTTCTCGATTTTTACCTTTCTGAATCAATCTTCTTACGGTTTCGCCTCCTTTAGTTCCAATTTGATGATAAAATTCCGGACCATGTCTTCTGCTGGTAGCCATTCCACCTCTTTTGCCAGCTTCCTTGACACTCATTTTTCCCTTATTATTCATACCTTTTTTTGCCATAGTTCTCACCCCCTTTCGATGTGATAAACAAATTCTACATATATATTAATTAGCAGTCATTGATACAATACCCAACAATCAAGCATAAAAACGCTATTTTTTGTGCATAACAATAATTATGTTTTTAAACAAAACAAAGCCCCCCGGTTTTAATCGGGGGGCTAGAATATGCAGAGGCTACTCTGCTACATGTTGATCGTGTGGTGGATTACTTCCTTCACCGCTATTGCTAGAGGTACAATCAGAAGCAACGCCACACAACACGCAGGTATCACCATGTCATTGAGACAAAAGTTGAATTTCTTCATCATTCTTCTTCTTTACTCCATTTCCCAGTCTGTCTGGTCAACGAGAGAAGTTGGGCAGCCAATGAACTCTCCGTTTACGGGTACGCCGCAGACGGAGATAGTCATACCGGTCTCAACAGTTTCCGGAACGGTCATCTTGACCGTTAGTTTGTTATCGAGCTTGAGGCTGGTTGCGCCAACCTCGGTTATTCGTCCACACACCTTTGTGTAGAGATAGCCAGCTATTGGACTGAAAACGTCCTTCAGATTCCTGAATACCGGCTGACAATCAACCCAACCCTCATAAGATGAGGCGGGCTTCTGGACAAAGTCCACGATCAGCGTCCGATTAGGTCCAACCACTCCCTGCATTTGGTAGGTTGTGTAAGGTGTTATTGTGGCTGTACCCGTGTAGGACATAAGTCGTGGGAAGACCAGAGGGTAGTTTGACTGTACTACCCATTTGTTTTCGACCCTTACAGTTACAGCTCCGGCTTCATAGAGTATGAACTGATTTCCTTCTGGCACATAGACTAGCCCTGCCAAATCGCGTATATAGGCAATAGCCTTGTGTGCCAATTGATACTGGAACACTCCGTTAGCCGGTATTACACCAGTGACGGTTCTTTTCGTCGGCTCGACATCTCGAAGACTACTATACTCGAAGGTATCGAGCGTGAAGCTAGCTCCAGCAGCACCGGTAACCTCCAGTGTATAGTTTCCTGAACCGAGATTCAGGGCCTCGAGTGAAGAATCCTCAACAACTTCACCGGTTTCGTTATTCTCGAGACCCAAGGCTTCTTCTTCGGCGACAACCCTGTCGCCGTCTTTCAAAACGAGTTGGACATCACCGTCAGTTGGCCATGCCGCAAATGCGGAGTAACCCCAATTGACAAGATTGTCCTGATCAGGGAGAGTCGAAGAAGAACCTGCGATGGTTGCCACAGTCTTGTCAGTTGTAGCCGTTTTGGCTGCCGCTAAGATAGCTCCAGTCGTCATCGGTGTGGAATCACTACCTAGAAGATGTCCGATGAGAGAATTCGGGCGAAGCCAGATTGTCCGTGTATCTGTTTGCCAAGTGTTCTCTCCCGACAAGTATCCAAGAATCTCTGTGTCAACGCAACCTCGATCCATAGGGTCATCTATAACCTTAGGACCCTTGTCGCCATCCTTAAACATTCTCACATGTACCCAATGACCAGTCTCCCACTTGCCCTTACTGTTTAGTCTGTGCTTGACTCCCCTCATCAAGTCAAGTCCCTGAAGCAGGGCTGTTTTGATGGGAATTCCCCACTTCACTATCACGCCCCACTCTATTTGCACGCGTGACCAATTGACGCTTAAACCCTTTTTCCCGCTATATCCGTCAAAATGGGAACGAAGTTCTTGATTGACGGCGGGAGGAGTAAGGTCTCGATATCCTAGGTCGTAGAGTATCATCGTGAGGCAGGTCATACAGCAACCCAACCTCGAAATGGTGCTTTCCCATTTACTTCCGGGACGTCCGTACTTCTCAAGCGGCCACTGCGTCTGCTTCCATCTTGGTTTGAAGTAGCTGCGAGGAGTCATACTCGCTGAGACCTCAAACGTGTGGTCGCTCGGTCGGTTTCCTGGCATTACAATATTGTCAGATCCCCAACCTTTTTCGTACCAGCAGTTCGCATGGGAAGCTCGACCATATTGAGTGTAGTTGCCACTTATAGGATCCTTTACAACTTCACCATTGATATTGGCGATAGTGTATTGGTATCCCTTTTGGTCATCGTTGTCCTCAAAACTGGACGAAAGCACAACCGAACCCGGTGTAACTTGAACCACTGGGTAGTTGAAGTTTCCTCCATAACACCAATCATATGCCCCGCTGCTGCAGGGCAGGAAGAGCGAGTATACGAAGTTGTTAGTGGGGTCGTACCCCGCACAATCATCAGCATGAACTGCCGATATAGACCTACACAACAGAGAGACAATGACCATCGAGAGTGAAAGTCTGCCGGTCATTTCGTCACCTCCGTGAAGGAGTTGACGGCTTCACAAAGAAGCGTTAGCACTTCTTTGGATTCAACGAGATCTTGCGAGATCTCGTAAACCCAATGCTTGTCCCGGGATGGAACCCGATAAATATACATATATGTACTATCGGTGTTCCCAGCAGATTGGGTAAAATCGTGCTTGCCTACATGTATGACCGCACCTTTTGGTCGCGGCGTGTCATGAGGCAAGACAGAGACCTGTATCTCTTTGTTCCCATTGCGTACCAATAGAATTCTGACATCACTCTGGTACTGAACTGTGTCGTTGTCATACCACTTGCCCAACACTGGTGGTTTTGTAGTCTTCTTGCCGATGATCAGCGTCGTTGTCTTCGTTGTCACTCTTAACGAGATCGGCTTATCAGCCGCTCGCAGCTTGAATGCGAAGACAAGCTTCTCTTTCGTTGCCTCTTTCTTGGCAGCAGCAGACCACACTACCTTTTGCTTTGCTTCGCAATTCAGCTTGGCATCAACAATCCTTGCCAAACCAACCAACGCCACAAGCACTACTCCTACTCGTACAATTGCCTTCATTTTCTGATTCCTCCTATGTTTTGAACTGAAGACATGGAAATACACCAGCTAGAATCCTATTGCAATTCCTCCTTTCGATATATATTGTCAAGGTTCGCTTCTTCAGCAATCAAAAAGAACCCACCGAAGATGGCGGGCTCTTTAAATAGCTCAAAATAAACTTCGGTAACTCGGCTATCCCTCATAATAATTTAATAGGGACCCGTGGCTTTGCTCTGACAATATTTAATTAATGTCAGAGTTTCAACAAGCCGGCTTGTTGAAACGTCACCGCATTACTGCGGTTTTGCCTTTATCGATAATATGAATACAAAATACCACTAAATACAAAAAATGTCAATAGATTTTAGGCTAGATTGAACAACAACCTTCCATTCTTACAATTAAATCTTTCTTTTAATATTGGCCGTGCCAACCGTAAACACTTTGCGATCAGCAAAGTGCGAAGGTTGGTGGACCCAAGGAGATTCAAACTGCGAGCAAGCCCGCTCTTCAATCACAACCAACTTAATTAATATTAACCATGACGCCAAACATTTTTTTTCATCAGTTCAAAGCAGTCAGGAGTTTAATCAAAGATCATAAATAAAATCTCCACTAAAAAGAATGAAGATTTTATTGGTGGACCCAAGGAGATTCAAACTCCTGACCTCTTGCATGCCATGCAAGCGCTCTAATCAGCTGAGCTACGGGCCCATGAACTAGATATATTATACCTGAAATATATTATTATTCAAGATTATTAATCAAGCTATTGCCAGTCATTTCATTTGGCTTTGTAATACCGATTAGTTCCAAAACAGTTGGCGCTACATCTGCTAAAGTTGCTTTACTCTCCATAATTTTTGAAATAATATTTTCTCCGGTCCCAGCTTCAATTTCTTTTTTATTATCCGACTTAATCAATATAAAAGGCACGGGATTTAATGTATGAGTTAATTCCGGATCAACTTCTGCTGAAACCTTGAGCATTTCTTCTGCATTGCCATGATCAGCCGTTAAAATCAAAACTCCATTATGCTTTATAACCTCTTCATACAGTTTATACATACATTCATCTAGAACCTTAACAGCCTTGCTCGCAGCACTTATATTTCCCGTATGTCCGATCATATCTACATTCGCATAATTAATTAAAATCAAATCAAAATGTTTTAAATTTTTTATTGCATAATTGGTTATTTCAAATGCAGACATTTCAGGCTTAAGATCATATGATGATACATTTGGAGATGGGATAATCTCAACTTTTTCACCCGGAAATGATTTTTCCGTTCCTCCATCAAAAAAATATGTTACATGCGCTTTTTTTTCACTTTCAGCAAGATGCAATTGGTAAAGCCCATTTGCAGATAATATTTCTGTTAAATTTTCTTTTTGATAAATATAAGGAAATGCCACTTCGACAGGCAAGTTTAATCTATAAGAGGTTAAAGTTACAGCATTAATTTTAACAAGTGGATATTGTCGGCCAAAAATAGATTTCTTTAAAGCATTGGGATTAATAAAAGAATTTACTATCTGACCCATACGATCAGCTCTAAAATTGAAAAAAACAACTAAATCATTATCTGATATTTTCGCTATTGGTTGACCATTTTCAGTAATTACGGTTGGAGGCAAATTTTCATCTGTAAAACCTTCGCTATATGCTTGTGAGACTCCATGAGTTGCAGATTCTGATTTTCGACCAAATGATTGAATTAATGTTTGATAATACGAAGCGGTTCTATCCCAATGATTATCTCGATCCATTCCATAATACCTTCCGCAAATTGTTGCAATTTTACCGTATTGATTTTTTTCTAAATTTTGAGCAAGAGCAGAAATATATTGCACCCCGGAAGATGGGGGAGTATCAACGCCGTCTGTAATTGCATGGATATAAACATTATCAACCCCTGCAATTTTAGCCATATTTAATAGAGCCAGAAGATGCGAGCTATGGCTATGAACCCAACCATCGCTCACAAGACCGACGAAATGAGTTTTAACTTTATTTCTCTGGGCATTAGCAAAAGCATTTTTTAATACTTGATTATTATTAAATGTTCCATCAGTAATACTTTCTGAAATTCTTGAACAATCTTGTTTCACAAGTCGGCCTCCGCCAAGACAAGAATGGCCGATTTCCGAATTACCAACCTTATTGCCGGGATTAACTATCGGCATAAATGCCTGTAAAATTTTATGTGGATAAGTTCGCCACAGAAAATTATAATTATCCGGATTATTCATAGAAATTGCATTACCGCCCCAAGAAGGGGAAAGACCCCAACCGTCAAGCACAACCAAGACAATAGGTTTTGATTTTAATTTAATTGTGGCCATTCACATCCCTTCGTTAAAATTTCAAATATCAAATTACAATAACCAAACAAATCTCAAATATCAATCGCTCAAACAGTAATTCTTTTATTTTTTTATCATTTGAAATTTATTTGTTATTTGGATTTTGTAATTTGTAATTTATATCAGAGTTGCCCCAGTAATTACTTTATCGTATGGAATATTCAAATATTTTAATATTGTTGGTGTAATATTTGCCAAATTACCATAAGGTAATTCTAAACTGTGTTGTTTTAATGGACTTACTGAAATAAACGGAACCGGATTAGTTGTATGTTCTGTATATTTTTCACCAGTTGAAATATTAATCATTTGCTCGGCATTACCGTGATCGGCTGTAATAATGGTAAGCCCGCCAAGTTCTGAATTAACTGCTGCAATTTTACCAATGCATTGGTCAACTGTCTTGCATGCAACAATCGTTGCATCAATATTGCCAGTATGTCCGACCATATCGGCATTTGCAAAATTAACTACAATAAAATCATAACTCTCTTTTCGAATAACCTCAATCACTTTCTCTGTAAGAGCATAAGCAGACATTTGCGGAGCCAAATCATAAGTGGAAACTTGAGGTGATGGTATCTTCAACCTATCCTCTCCAGAAAAGGGCGCTTCAATTCCTCCATTTAAAAAATATGTAACATGAGGAAATTTTTCACTTTCAGCGATATGAAATTGCCTTAATTTGTTATCAGATAAAATTGCAGCAAGCGGTTTTGAAACTCCGGAACTATGAAAAGCAGATTCAACTTGAAGTTCTCCTTTTTCATATATTGTAAAAGAAGAAATAAAAATATTTGACAAAACAATTTTTCTCTTGAAACCATTGAAATTCTTATCAGCAAAAGCCCGAGTTATTTGATCAATTCGATCTCGTCTGAAATTAAAAAAAATCATCACATCTTTATCTTTTATTGGTTCGTAGCGATTATCATCTCCTATACGAATAGGTTCGATAAATTCATCATTTATATTATTTTGATAAGATAAAGAAATGGCTTTTTCCGCCCTATCACAAAGAGGACCCGCTCCAGAAGTTAAAATATCATAAACTTTTTCTGTCCTGTCCCAGTGATTATCTCGATCCATTGCGTAATATCTGCCAGATAAAGATTCAATTTTACCAATCCCAAGTTCAGAAATTGATGAATTTAATTCAGTTAAATTCGAAAAAGCATCCATTGGCCCAGAGTCGCGACCATCAGTAAAAAGATGCAAAAATACTCGATCAAAATTTTGCTCCTTAGACATTTTTAAAAGAGTGATTAGATGATTAATATGGCTATGAACTCCGCCGGGGCTTGCGAGACCTAAAATATGAACATTAGAATTATTTTCCTCGGCAAATTTAAATGCTTTAAGAAGTGTCGGATTTTGATAAAATGCACCTGTTGAAATTTCATGATTAATCATCAAAAGATCTTGGTGCACCACGCGGCCTGCACCGATATTTAAATGTCCAATCTCCGAATTACCAATCTCATCTCTTGGTAAACCTACGGCTTCACCGGACGCAAAAAGTTTACTATGCGGATAATCACGCCACAGAGTATTAAAATTTGGGGTATCAGCCAAAGCAATAGCATTCCCGCCCCAAGAAGGAGCAATTCCCCAACCATCCATAATTACCAAGCAAACATTTTTCAGCTTATCCATCAGTTTCCCCTCAAAATAGTTCTATTGCAATTGCAACGCACCCACCCTAATACCCCGCCAAAGCGAGGTTGGGTTTACTTCAATTCTTTTTCTATCTCTTTAATTCGAGTATATTTATTCATTCTTTCCGGATTATTGACATTTGGCGCGCCTGCTTTAAAAAATTCAGCTCCAACTCCAACCGCTAAATCGGCTATAAAAGAATCTGATGTTTCGCCAGACCGATGAGACACAACCATATGGATATCATTATCGCGAGCTAAATCAGTAACCTCAAAAAGTTCTGTTAGAGTTCCAATTTGATTAGGTTTAATAATAATTCCGTTTGCAGCATTTGCTTGAATACCTTGTTTAAGCCTTGAAGCATTGGTAGCAAAAAGATCATCACCAACCACAACCACATCTTTTGTTACTTCTTGAAGCCGTAAATTAAACTCTGTCCAATCATGCCATTCATCTTCGCTAAATGGATCCTCAAGAACAAGAATCGGATATTTTTGAAGCATCTTAAAATATGTTTCGGCATTTTCTGCATAATTAACCATTGAACTGGCAGCAATGTCAAACCCAATTTTAAAATCTTTGACCAATTCAAAACCGGCATTTTTGATTGCTCTAACCAAATATTCCATTGCTTGTTCATTATTTATACCGCTTGGGGCATAGCCGCCCTCATCTCCCATAACTAGGTTTAAATTATCTTTTTTCATAATTTCGCCTAACTCATCAAAAACAGTTATTGAAGCATCAATTTTTTCTGCAAAAGAATTAAAACCAACCGGCATGAGGCTAAACTCTTGATAAGTTAAATCATTTTTCGCATGTTTGCCGCCATTGATGACATTTAAAATCGGAATCGGCAAGGACTGTTTTAATCTGCCGCTTAATTGCCCTAAATATTTGTATAAAGGCATATTTGCCTCAACTGCCGCAGCTTTAGCAGACGCAATTGAAATAGCAAGTATGGCATTACCACCTAAATTAGATTTATTTGAAGTGCCATCAAGCTCAATCATTAAGCTGTCAATTGCCTTTAAATCAGAAACTTCAATACCTTTTAATTTCTCATTTAAAATCGTATTAACATTTTCTGCTGCATCTTTAGCAGGAATTGCAGCAGCCTCATGGGTACTCTTGGATCTACCGGACGGAATGGAGGAAACAGCACTAGTACCAGCTTCCGTAGTTAAAGTTACTTCAATTGTGCTCTCGCCTCGAGAATCATCAATTATTTTTGCTAAAATACTTGAAATTTTACTCATATCTCTCCTTTATTCATTCCTTTTCTGCTAAGGAATTTTTTATAAAACTTTGCAAGGGGGTTACTGATGGATTTATTTTGTTTAGTATTGCCAAATAATAACCAATATATTCTGCAAACAAAATATTTAAATATATTTCAGACAAAAAATCATTTGTTGGATGCATAAATACAGTTTCATAATTAATTCCTGCTTTATCAAGCACTTGAATAAGTAAATTTTCTTGTATTTTTAAGCGAGGATCAATATATTTTGACTGGATAATTATATAAAACAATTTGGCTGATTTTTTAGGAAATTTTGTTCCCGACACTGCAAAATGATTCAAATTCGGCAAAGTGTGAACCACTGCAGCAGTTTTAGCTGTTTCATTGAGTTGAGCTTCCCAAGTTCTAGCAACTCCGGCAATTTCACCCATCCCAACGATAACTGGAAATTTATCAAATAATTTCCCTGCTAATTGTTTTGCACTATTTCTAGCCGTTGGAATATCAACAGATAATTTTTTGGTCCAAGCATTAAGCATTAAAATCGCTTCTTTTATTTGGATATTAGAAAGATTAATCACTGCCAATTTATTTAAAACACTCAAAACCGCTGTAAATGATATCCCGACAGCAAATCTTGGGGGAGAATCATATTGATAATGAAAATAGGGAATTTCATCAGATTTTGCCATTTCAATTAAGGCTCCGCCAGTTGAAATAACAAAAGCGCGTGCGCCTTTTTTAGTCGCTTTTTTATAACTGATCACGGTTTCTTCGGTATTTCCGGAAAAACTAACAAATATGGCTAAAGTTTCATTATCGACATAATCAGGAATTTCATAATCTTCGATAATTTTCACTGGTCGAGTAGACCTGGTATACAGAGAATTAATTATCTCGCCAGCCAAATTGCTTCCGCCCATACCGCAGATAATAACATTTTTGATCTTAATGTAATAAGAAGGAAGCACAATATTAGTCAGATCAAGCCAAGTATTCTCAACTTGATCGGCAAAATCATCAATGTATTTTACAACATTTTCGCTGTCAACAGAACTAAATATTTTCTGATTATCTAAAATTGATATATTTCCTCCGCACCTGTCCGCCCTGGGCGGACAGGAAGCCCGCCGACGCTCGCACTGTAAATACACTACGAAGTAGGTTTTACAGTAAGAGCAAAGGAGGGTGTTACAAAATTTTTAATATTACACATTCTATTTTAACAATATCAGATTTATCTTAAAAACTAAACCTTGTCAACTCCAATAAATTTATTTTTTATTTCTTTAGCTAGAAGATCTAATTTAATTCCCCTGGATCCTTTTACTAAGATATTATCATCAGTTTTAATCTCATTAAGAATAAATGGTATTATCTCGGCCACATTTTGAAAATGTCTGTTCGAATTGTAGTCAGAAGACGCCTTGCCAACACTAAAGACAAGATCAAATTTACCATCAATTAATTTTCCAATCTCTGTGTGGTACTCTTTTGATTTTTCACCCAGCTCAAGCATATCGCCTAAAATTGCGATTTTTCTTCCGCTTTTATTTGATAAAATATTTTCAAAATATTCAATCGCACCTTTCATTGAAAGGGGATTGGCATTATATGAATCATCAAGAAGCAAAATATTTTCTTTTAAATTATAAACTGAAAATCTTGAAGATTCTTTTGGCGCATCTTTAAATGACTCTTTAATAACAGTCTCGCTTAAACCAAAATATTTGCCCACAGACATTGCAATATTCACAGAAATTTCAGAAATAGGGGAATCAAAAAAAACAACTTTTGCCTTGGTATATTCGGACAATTTATATTTTTTTTCATCATTTTGATTTATAAAAGCCGCTCCATCAATTGGCAAATCTTTAATAATCTCACTTTTCTCCTTAACAATTGCATCAATCGATCCAAAAATTTCCTCATGAGCCGGTCCGATTGCTGTTATAATTCCGTATTTTGGTTTTAGATATGAACAAATTGCCTTAATGTCTCCGGGTTTATCCGCACCAATTTCAATAATATAAAATTTTGGAAAATTACTCATAAAAATATACCGGAAAAAAAAACTAATTAGCATTCCCGGCCACATCCATAAAGATGGTTGTTTATCATAACCCAAAAAAGCAAGAGAAATACCAATCGAAGTATTTAAATTGCCCGGTGTGCATTTAATTTCACCATTAAACTTGTGTTTTAAGGCCGCAAATACCATTTCTTTTGTTGTGGTTTTAGCCATACTTCCGGAAATAACCATAATTTCAGGCTTAAATCTCTTAATAATACCTTTTGCGTAAACAGTTAAAATCGCTTGAATTATATTGGAAACAAACTTTTTCATACTTAAATTATATCACCAGAATAATTTGCAGTCTAACTTCAACAAAAATACCGCTTTGCTGCTGCAAAAGTTCAAACACATATTGGACTCTAGAGAAGTAAAAAAGGAGTCCGAATGAAGCAGGTATATCTTCAAAGTTTCTTTAAATCAGGGTATAATCGCCTGATGAAATACATTTCAA
>JBAYJO010000005.1:0-63381 GCA_041665085.1 Patescibacteria group bacterium
ATACCTTACTTGGTATAACACCGAAAAACCGCACCGAAGCCTTGCTAAAATGTCCCCATTGCAGTATTTTGTAAATAACTTTACTAGTCCTCAAAAGTCCAATATGTTATGGACCGCGACAACGCTTTGACAAGTTTGCAGCGCTTGGTATAATGATTTTAGTTTCATTTGATAGTTTTGGCTCCCAAGCGGGCCCACATTGTTTCTGTGTAGTCGGGGGGCTGTTTCAACCAGCGGGGCTAGTAGAGCTTTAATGCGCTTGGGAGCCAAGTAAATATGCAATTGCAACCTAGTTGCAATTGCGCTACAAGTCTGCCTATACATTGCACGCGTCGAGCAGTGAAAGGCAGTAAAGGGGGTAGTAAACGAAAGCGGTGAAGAGCCGCGATAGAAACCTAATCGTTTCATGCCACGCTTGACAATGGTCAGTGGCGTTTCGTACATTCTACCCCCTCTCAAATCTCGCCCCACCTACTTGGTGGGGCTTGCTGTATCATCTATTGCTTTAATTATTTTTTGAAGATATAATTATGTCGAAAAGTAAGGAGTAAAAAATGAATGAGATCAAAAATCAACATTTAGTTCCTATGGTTATTGAAAAGACGCCATTTGGTGAGCGAGCTTTTGATATTTTTTCCAGACTTTTGAAAGATAGAATTATTTTTGTTGGCGGTCAAATTGATGATTCTATGGCTAATCTAATTATGGCTCAAATCTTATTTCTGGCTTCAGAAGATCCAAATAAAGATATTCAAATGTATATAAATTCTCCCGGCGGCTCGGTTACAGCCGGACTGGCAATATATGATACGATGCAATATGTGAAACCCGATGTTTCAACTACTTGTATTGGTATGGCAGCTTCAATGGGAGCTTTTTTGCTTGCCGGTGGTACAAAAGGTAAAAGATTTGCTTTGCCGAATTCAAAAATATTGTTGCATCAGGTTATGGGAGGAGCTTCTGGACAGGCTACAGAGATTGAAATTGCAGCTCGCGAGATTTTAAAGGTTAAAAGACAGATGAATGAAATTCTTTCACGCAATACTGGTCAAAAACTGGATAAAATTGAGAAGGATACTGATAGAGATTTCTATATGACTCCAGAAGAAGCGTTGGAATACGGAGCGATCGATGAGGTCATTATAAAAGCTGAAGATGAGAAGTTGACAAAATAATAGGGTTGTGATAAATTTATTTCAGAGGAATTAAAAACTGAACTGACCACATAAATAGTTATGTTAAGCATAACTATATTATATTGTCAGCTAAAATTTTGAACTTTAACAATTTAGGTAACAACTATAGTCTTTCTATAGTTGTTCCGACTGTGCGAATCTATACAAAAAATTCAAAAAAAACGAGCTCAAAGCTCAAACTTAATGAGAGTTTGATCCTAGCTCAGGATGAACGCTGGCGGCACGCCTAACCCATGCAAGTCGAACGAGCCGTGCGTAGCACGGAAATCCCAATAACCAAGTAACAATAATCAAATAAATCACAAATTCAAAATTACAATATTCAAACTTTTTGGATATTTAAAAATTGATATTTGGAAATTATTTGGAATTTGTATCTTGTAATTTGGAGCTTCCGCGCTATGCGCGGTTAGTGGCGAACGGGTGAGTAACATGTAGGAATCTACCCCAGAGTCTTGGATACCCGGCCGAAAGGTCGGCTAATACAAGATAGTCTCTACGGAGTAAAGAATTTCGCTCTGGGAAGAGCCTGCATCCTATCAGCTAGTTGGTGAGGTAAAAGCTTACCAAGGCAATGACGGGTAGCTGGTCTGAGAGGATGATCAGCCACAATGGCACTGAGACACGGGCCATACACCTACGGGTGGCAGCAGGTGGGAATATTGCGCAATGGACGAAAGTCTGACGCAGCGATGCCGCGTGAAGGATTGAAGGTTTTCGGATCGTAAACTTCTTTTATATAGGAAGATTATGACGGTACTATATGAATAAGGGCCGGCTAACTACGTGCCAGCAGCCGCGGTGATACGTAGGGCCCAAGCGTTATCCGGATTTATTGGGCGTAAAGCGCATGTAGGTGGTTTTGTAAGTTGTTTGTTAAATCTCTTGGCTCAACCAAGAACCAGCAGGCAATACTGCAATTCTAGAGAATAGCAGGGGCAAGTGGAATTTCCGGTGTAGGGATTAAATCCGTTGATATCGGAAGGAACACCAATGGCGAAGGCAGCTTGCTAGGCTATTTCTGACACTGAGATGCGAAAGCGTGGGTAGCGAACGGGATTAGATACCCCGGTAGTCCACGCCCTAAACGATGCAGACTAGGCATCGGGAGTATCGACCCTCCCTGTGCCGTAGCTAACGCGTTAAGTCTGCCGCCTGGGGAGTACGACCGCAAGGTTAAAACTCAAAGGAATTGACGGGGACTCGCACAAGCGGTGGAGCGTGTGGTTTAATTCGACAGTAAGCGAAGAACCTTACCAAGGTTTGACATCCCGCGAAAGTCCTGGAAACAGGACCGTGCCGTAAGGAACGCGGTGACAGGTGCTGCACGGCCGTCGACAGCTCGTGCTGTGAAGTGTACGGTTAAGTCCGTTAACGAGCGAAACCCTTATCTTGTGTTGCACTGTTTTCACAAGAGACTGCCTCATTTAATGGGGAGGAAGGCGGGGATGACGTCTGGTCAGCGTGGCTCTTACACCTTGGGCTACACACGCGCTACAATGCCATGTACAAAGGGTTGCAAAATCGTGAGATCGAGCTAATCCCATCAAAACATGGCCCAGTTCGGATTGAAGGCTGAAACTCGCCTTCATGAAGTTGGAATCGCTAGTAACCGTAGGTCAGCTATACTACGGTGAATACGTTCTCGAGTCTTGCACACACTGCCCGTCAAGTCAGGAAAGCCGGGAACACCCGAAGTCGCCTTTGGTGACCACGGTGGGTTCGGTGATCAGGGCTAAGTCGTAACAAGGTATCCGTAGGGGAATCTGCGGATGGATCACCTCCTTTCTAAAGAGAATACTTTCTTTGAAAGTCAGTCCGATCCTTTAGGGGATCGAGGCAGGTCGGTCGGCATTTTTAAATGCTGATTACATAGCAGTCGGAACAACTATAGGTAGATTAGACAAAATCGCCTGTTTAGGCGATTTTTTTGTACTAATAATTTTTAATATTAATTATTTATATATAATTTTTGTAAGGGACAGAGGGCTCCTTTTCGATGGCCGCCCTCTATCCCTTACCAACCCAACTCCTGCCACGACTTTTTCATAAGCATAAAAAAATACTTATTTCCTAAAAGACACTCTGATGACCTATCCTGTTTCACAGGCAGGCACAGTTTCTTTTGGAGCATAAGTATTTTTTTACTTTCTGAAAAAGGTTTACATTTGTTGACTTTGAGGGGTTTGTAACTATTATAAAAAGGTAGGATTTGATTAATAGGGGTAGCTGCAAATGATCAAGGAAGGGATTGTTTGTATTCTTGTGAAGGGTCCTGACGCGAGAGAAGTTGAGCGAGCCAGACTAGTTCCAGAGTGTCCCGAATGTAGTCTGCTCGATTTTCATGTAATCTCTCCAGAGCATGGGTTTGTGGAGAAATGGCATGTCAGGGCACATGAAGTGAGAGTTGATGCAAGCTCGCAAACGATTGTCGGATTGATGGTAAGAGATGCTCCGTATTTGCCGGAAGATCGACCTGAAGGTTGGAAACCGACTACCTACATAGCTATCTTTACAAGATACGGAGTTGAGCTGGAATATTATCTTGATAAGAAACAGCTCAAAATAACGAAGTGTGTGAAAATACCGCTATTGAGCGAATAAGGGGGCAGATCTCTAGCAGTTTGAGAAGGGGGTGACTAAAGCGTATGCATTGCATGCGCTTTCACCTATGTAGACTACTTTATGTATTGAATTAAGAAGTTATTTTTGTTATAATCTATTTGTTATGAATATTTTTAATCGAGGCTTGATGAAGGGCGGTTAGCTCAGCTGGTTAGAGCGCTTCTCTGATAAGGAAGAGGTCACTGGTTCGAGTCCAGTACCGCCCACCATTAAATCTTGATAGCAAGAGCGCGCGCTTCTCTGATGTCGATCCGCCAAGGCGGACGACGTAAAAAAATTGATAATGGAAACTATTAGATGCAATTTTTTTAGAAGGAAGAGGTCACTGATTCTTCGTTAAGTAAGTACCACCAAAAGATTTTAAAAAGACCGATATGACTTTATAAACTTTTAACTTTACGAACTTTATAAACTATCATGACAGCAACCTCACATTTATTAATCGGTTCTGCTCTTGGAGCCGCCACTGGAAATTCATATGCGGCTTTTTTTGTAGGTGTGGCAAGTCATTTTGTTTGTGATCTCCTGCCTCATGTTGATGCAGCAATTGTGGATGAAAAAGGAGAATCTGAAGATATTACAACAGATTTAGATCATTCATTTAAAGCATATCTTGTTGCTTCAATTGATATCCTTGTTGGATTAATAGTCACTGCTTTTTTTGTGTTTAGTTCCGAAAGTAATCTGATGTGGCCGATAATTTGGGGGGCTGTCGGTGGATTGAGCATTGATATTATAGATAATGTACCGTTTTGGAGTGGTTTTGTCAGAAAATTGCCTTTTTTTAGGTCTCTTCATAATTTTCACGAAGGTTTGCATTCTGTTGGCAAAAAATTTAAAAAAAATCATAAATCGTATGGAATGTGGTCTCAAATAATTTTAATTGCTTTAAGCCTCTTTTATTTATTGAATAAACTGGTATAATTAAATAGTTAAAAGTTTATAAAGTCCGTAAAGTTAGAAAGTTAATTGAGTTTTACTATCGTAATTATTACCAATAACTTTTGACTTTCAACTCAAGAAGGAGGGAAAATGCCAAATATCGTGCTTCGAATATTAATCTTTATTGGTTGTTTTGCGGCCGGCCTTGGGCTGATTGCTAAAACACTCCCTTGGGTTAATTTAGTTGGCTATAGTTCGTGGGCAGAGCAGCATTTGGGAGGCGGCGGCACATACACAATGTGGAAATTAATAGGTATTTTGTTAATAATTGCCGGAGTAATGGTTTTAGTTGGGACACTTCCGGTATAATTATTTTACGGGCCCGTAGCTCATCTGGTAGAGCGGTCGCCTAGGCGACAGGTGGCAGGATTAATTATTATTATGTATTATGTTTATATATTAAGGAGTTTAGTAAACGATCGGTTGTATACAGGATCGACAAATAATCTATCCAGGCGTTTAGAAGAACATAATTCAGGAAAGAGTAAATATACGAAATTAACAGCACCTTTTCAGTTGATATATTCAGAAGAACACAAAACCAGATCAGAGGCTTATAAAAGAGAACTGTTTTTAAAAAGTGGGAAAGGTAGGGAGTATCTTAAAAATTTACTGGTGGATCTGGGCCCGTAGCTCATCTGGTAGAGCGCCTGCTTTGCACGCAGGAGGTGGCAGGTTCGAGTCCTGTCGGGTCCACCAGTAAATTTTTAAGAAAATAAAGACTAATCTGAAGATTAGTCTTTTGCCTTTTGACCAAAGTATCAGTATGATATTATTCAAACAATAAAGAGATGTCCCGGGCTGCGCCCGGGACTAGTTTTGCCTTACAAGATTCCCAATACTTTCCTCTTGACAAACAAGGCTTTGAGTATTGTGGAAACGGCGCTTGTAAGCTCATCTCGGTTTTCGTCGTTTAGCACAACGACATAGTCTGCCATATGCAGGAGTGATTCTGCCTGTGCGAGGTGGTAGTCGATTTTCTGGCTAAGTATATCCATCTCGCTTCCGCGCTTAGCATACCATTGTGCCAATACCGATGGATCGGACGGTATCATGAAGATTGTGGTCGGCATGCCGACCACAGGGCTGCGCGAGTTTTCGAAGGACAGCCTGCATAGCAGATAAGACAGCGTGTCTAGCCCGACTCCTGTACAAATCCAATATGCATCTTCTGCATCTGCTTGTGCTATTGCCTCGTGAAAAGCGGCCTTATGAAAACCATAGTAATGGCCGTTCACAGGCGCTTGGAAAAAGAAGATCAGATTTTTTCTCGTGAATACGGGGTCTTCGAATTGCTCTTTTGAGAGGAAAATCATATCTCCATCGTTCATCCGCGGAAGCACCAGCCCGTTCACTTCACCTTCGCGTTTCGGGCGGCTGGTAGCAATCGGCAAATGTCGGGTTAACTTTTTCGCGATCGTTGTCTTTCCGATCGATGGAGGTCCGGCCAACACAGCCACTCTGTTCATATTCCTCAACTCGAAAGAATTGAGTGGACTGAATCGTGTATCGACAAGAGATACCCAGTCACTCGGCGTTCCTTCAAACCCAAGCGGCCTTATCTGTTCAAACGGATCTTTGTCCATCTTCATTCTCCTGGTGCAAAAATTGGTATTGTCCAATCAATTGTATTGACTGAACCTCACCAAGTTTCCACTAGCTTTTTAAGTTTTAAAAAAGTGGCTATATTATAGTGTAATTTGTTTAAAAATGCAATTCTTTTGATGCGTTTTTAGTTTGATGTAATATCATTGCATTTGTAAGATGTTTTAATATTTAAATAGAACTATTTGATAATATCTGTTGTTTCAATTAGTTTATAATAAGTTTCAAGATCGGTTGTATAATTTGTTTCATTGGTTTCAAGACTATATTCAAGAAGATCGCCTTTTTTCTGCAATATTTGGCAGTAAAGGACTAAATTTGTTGCTTGTTTAGTCTGCCAACAGCGAGATTCTTTTGCATTATTAAAATTTTTATTAATCATGCGATCAAAATCAGGTTTTTTAGTTATTACTTCTTGAAATTTCTTTTGGTTCGCATCAGAGAAAATATTATCTTCTGTAACAATAATCGTACCATTGATATATCTGACCCCAGTAAATTGAGAATCTCCCGTAATTTTGCCGGATGCGATATTTGTTGCTAATTTTTTGTCATTTTCTGATGCAAATACAAATATTGGTGTGCCTGTTCCGGAAGGGAAGAATGGTTCGCTGACCCAGCCTGCAGTAAGCGAAAAGGCAATATAATCTTTATTATTTTTTTGAATAATAATGCTTTGATATTTTGTAATGTCCGCGCTTGTTTGAGCTTGATCAGTAGCAGTATTTTTTGTTTTTTTAAGATCTTGAAGTTTTAATATTGAAAAAACTATCAATCCAAGGCATAATAACGCAGTGAAAATTAGACTAATAAAAAATATTCTTCTTTTTAATTCTTCAACATAAATCTTTTTACTAAGAGATGATTTATTTTGGATTGGTGGATTATTTTGATTATTTAAAGGATTAAAATCCAATTTCCCTCCTTAAATAGTTAAAAGTTAATAAAGTTAATAAAGTTTATAAAGTTCGTAAAGTTAAATAGATTGCTTCGCTTTGCTCGCAATGACATGGAAAGGGTCTGCAATGACAGAGTGGTCAAAGGTCTTTTAGCTTTATAAACTTACTCCAAACAACAATCAACTGTTTTTTTGACAAGCGTACCGAGTTTTTTCATTAAGCCTGTTTTTTCTTTATCGTTTTTATTTATTTGATTATCATCTATTTTTTTAATATTTTTCGTGTCAATTACATTCATGTTTAAACCCCAAAACAATGAATAGAGGTTGTATGCTTTTTCAAAATATTCTTTTGCGTCATCTTTATTTCCTCGATCATATGCTTTGGTTCCGACTTCCATCAGCCTCATTGATGCGGCAAGCAAATGTTTTGAAATGCACCAAACTTCACCTTCAGGATCTTTAACAATTTTTTTAAGCAAATCTTTTCTGATTGATCTGGTTTCATTAAGAAGTTTGAAATATTCGCTATTTTCAGTTTTTGCACCTGTAAAGAAGAAATGTTCTTCAATTGAAATTAAATTCATAATTGCAATTGAAAGATCTTCATCTGAAGAAAGATCGAGTTTGTTTTTAGTTGTGTTAGCTTTTGCTAATAATTCTTGAATTTTTTTTTCTGTGTTCATTTTATCTTTTGGTAACATAATAAAATATTAAGCTAGCTATAATTATGAGAGATACAGGTATAATGGTTTTTTGAAAAGGAAAATATACTTTGTTATTATTTTTTGCTCGCAGATAGTTATGAAAATAATAAGAGATAATAATAATAATACTGCCGATTGTTATACTTAAGGTGAGTTTATCCATGCCCCAAATTTTATTAAATCCTTTTCCGATGAAATGATAAAGGTAAAGTGGAATTAGAATCGATAAATAATAAAATAACAATACAAATATTTTTCTAAACATGAATTTAATTGATTTTTTATCTAACCAATTCACGGTCCAGATGACCATTGACATTGTGAGAGCGCCTATCCACAGACCGCTGACTGTATCGTCAATATGGTAATATTCTGAAATTCCAAGTCCGGCAACTAAGGTGACAGAACAAACCGGACAAAAGGCTAATGCTTTTGCTGGAATAGTTATTATTAAAAACGAAATAACTGAATAAAATATGGTTTTTTTGTCTATTTTTCTCATTACTTTGTGATTATTATGTGATACAAATTTATTAAACCATAAATATAGTTTTATTCAAAGTTATTGACTCTACTTTAGGGTGTAGTATATTTGAATCAGAGGATAAGCGATATGCTTGGGTCGATATTCTTAGAAATAGATTTATAGGAGGATTTATGACAACTTCATTTAGTGATTGGGTAGATGCTTTTTCGACTTCCATGAGCAATATGATGGATCGTATAATAAATTTTGTTCCTAATGCTTTCGGCGCTTTTTTGCTTATTCTTGTTGGTTGGATTATCGGAATTATCTTAGGAAAAATAGTTGAAAAACTATTAAAACTTATCGGTATTCAGACTCTTTCCGAAAAAGCCAAAATCGAGGATTTGATTAAAAGAGCTGAAATTAAGATGAGCTTAAGTGAACTTTTAGGTTCGTTTGTTAAGTGGGTAGTATTAATTGTTGCATTTGTTTCAGCTGCTGATATTCTTCAGCTTCCGCAAATTTCCGAGTTTCTGAACAAAATTCTTGCTTATATTCCAAATGTTGCTGCTGCAATCGGAATTATTTTAATTGGTGCGGTTGCTGCACATTTCTTGTCCAATGTTGTTTCCGCAACAGTTAAGGCAATGAATATTGGTTTTGATAACTTTGCAGTTGCTGTAACAAAATGGTCGGTTTGGATTTTTTCGATTCTTGCAGCCATGTATCAGCTTCAAATTGCTTCAGGACTTATTCAAACCCTATTTATGGGAATTGTTGCTTTGATCGCAATTTCAGGTGGACTTGCCTTTGGTCTTGGTGGACAAGATGCGGCAAAAGATATTCTTAGTAAGATCAAAAAACAGATTCAATAGAAATAAACATCGAGAATTTTCAATGGAAAATAGCACTTAAAGTATATTTTTAGTGCTATTTTCGGTCCGAATTTGTAGAGTTGATATTTTGTTGATCTTTTATACTATTGACATGCTTGACAAGGTTTAGTAGTAATGATAATATTATTTATGGATTAAGGAGGTCAATAAATTAATGAGAATTATTCCAAATATTTTAGTTTTTTCTCGAGCGATCACTACAAGAGAGGGGGTTAGCGGCTAGTTTAAATTAAGTAATTAATCTTAATTTTCGTCCGCTACAAGCGGATTTTTTTAAATAATTGGTTTACTGACATGATTGACTAATCAATTTGTTAGTAAGTCAACTAGCATTTTAATAACAGAATCGTCCTATTTATATGCAAAATTAGATAGGATTCCGCAAAAATTTTTGTGTTTTTGCGGTTGCAATGTTAAAAGTTACTCAAGAGCATATGGTGGATGCCTTGACCATTTGAGCCGATGAAGGACGTAGTAGCCTGCGAAAAGTTACGGGTAGGTGGCAAACAACCTGTGATCCGTAAATTTCCGAATGGGGTAACCCGGCGTGGCAAACCCACGTCAACCGTGCTCTGCACGAAATTCTTAATTTAAAATTTAAAATTTAAATTGAATTTAAAATTTTTAAATGTTTTAAACATTTGATCATTAGAAATTTATTGAAAATTAAAAATTGAAAATTGAAAATTCCGCGCAGCGCGCGGTAGGGCACCCGCTGAACTGAAACATCTTAGTAAGCGGAGGAAAAGAAATCAGCAGAGATTCCCTAAGTAGTGGCGAGCGAAAAGGGAAGAGCCTAAACCTCACTAATTATCCGAAATTCCAATATAGTTAAAAAGTTCACAAAGTTCATAAAGTCCATAAAGTTCAAAGAATTAAATATTTTTAGTTTATATTCAAATTACTTTATATACTTTTTTACTTTCGACTTTATAAACTAAAGCATCGAGCGATAGCGAGATGTGTTGGGATTTCGTATAGTTAGATGGGGGGTTTCGGATGACGCATTCTCGTGTCTCACTAGTGTTCGACACTTAAGTCAAAAGTTCTTAAAGTCTATAAAGTTTAAAAGTTAATGGAATTTACTATTATATAGTTTTTTCAACCAACTTTATAAACTTTCGACTTTTAACTTTATAAACTGAAGTATCGAGCGGTAGCGAGATACGAGACAAAGTTACAAAATCAATTGCTAGTCGAACGCTCCTGGAAAGGACGGCCATAGACGGTGACAGCCCGGTAGACGAAAGTGATTGAACTTTGAGCGTTATTCCAGAGTACTGTCGGACACGTGAAACCCGGCAGGAATTTGGGGTGATCATGCTCCAAGGCTAAATACTCAAATGGATCGATAGCGAACTAGTACCGTAAGGGAAAGGTGAAAAGTACCCCGCTAAGGGGAGTGAAATAGTACCTGAAACCATATGCTTACAAGGAGTCGGAGCCCGCAAGGGTGACGGCGTGCCTTTTGGAGAATGAACCAACGAGTTTGTAGATAATGCGAGCTTAAGGCCTTGACGGCTGGAGGCGAAGCGAAAGCGAGTACGAATAGTGCATTTAGTATTATTTACTAGACCCGAAACCGAGTGATCTATCCATGGTCAGGGTGAAGTCCGCCGGTAAGGCGGATGGAGGCCCGAACCCACCTGTGATGCAAAACGGGGGGATGAACTGTGGATAGCGGAGAAATTCCAATCGAACTCGGAGATAGCTGGTTCTCCTCGAAATATATTTAGGTATAGCGTCTTGTGATGCGGTCCGGGGGTAGAGCACTGGATGGTGTTCGGCGGGGAAACCTGTTGACATCAATCAAACTCCGAATACCGGATTTGTTAGCAAGGCAGTCAGACTGTGGGGGATAAGCTCCATGGTCGAAAGGGAAACAGCCCAGACCGCCAGATAAGGTCCCAAAGTCTATGCTAAGTGGGAAAGGATGTGATAAACCACAAACAACTAGGATGTTGGCTTAGAAGCAGCCATCATTTAAAGAAAGCGTAACAGCTCACTAGTCAAGGTTTATTGCGCCGAAGATTTAACGGGGCTCAAGCATAGCACCGAAGCTGCGGATGGCCGTGCACAGCACGGAAATTCCAATAATCAAGTAACAATAACCAAATAAATCACAAATTAAAAATTACAATATTCAATTTTTTTTGGATATTAAATAATTGAAATTTGGTGATTGTTTGGGATTTGTATCTTGTAATTTGGATATTCCGTGTTGTACGCGGTCATGGTAGAGGAGCGTTCTTGTTGCGATGAAGCCGAAGTGTAAACCGAGGTGGAGCGACAAGAAGTGAGAATGTTGGTATGAGTAACGAATTATCCTGACGAGAAATCAGGACACCGAATATCCAAGGTTTCCCCCGCAACGATAATCGACGGGGGGTTAGCCGGGCCTAACCCATTAAGTTGGGGATGGACAGCAGGTTGATATTCCTGCGCTTCTGTAGTTTTGTTTGATAAGACGCTCTGTGAAAAGCCTCGAAGAAAGTTGGTAGTTCGAGAGGTAGGACGCGGAGACTAGAAAATTTGAAAAACGTTAAGGCTACAGAACCCGTACCGCAAACCGACTCAGGTGGTTGAGGCGAGGAGCCTCAGGTGATCGAGAGAACCCTTGTTAAGGAACTCGGCAATAAAGCGTCCGTAACTTCGGGATAAGGACTGCCCGCCTCATCGGCGGGCCGCAGCTAAAGAGTTCCAGGCGACTGTTTACCAAAAACTTAGGTCTATGCTAACCCATTTTGGGGATGTATATGGGCTGATGCCTGCCCAGTGCTAGTAGGTTACGGGGAGGATTGATTCCGCTTTCGGGCGGATGAGGTTCGAACTTAAGCCCTAGTGAACGGCAGCAGTAACTATGAACAAGTTGTAGTTATAAAACTTGGCTATATGCTGGAACATCTCGTTTAGGTCTTTGGTAGGTTATATTTGATAAATATACCTAAAAATCCAAAGAATAGAGACAATCAGCAGGAAAGACTCAATAAAAGGAGGTAAATGAGTAGTAATCAACTCATGATTCCAGACCACATAGGGTGGTATATTAGTGGATTTTGTGATGGCGAAGGTAGTTTTAATGTTTCGCTTCGCAGGAAAACTGATTATAAAATAGGATGGCAAGTGGTGTTAAGTTTTAATGTATCTCAAAGAGATATTACAATGCTTGCACTTATAAAACGCTATCTGAAATGTGGGATCATAAAGAAAAGACAGGATGGATTATATTCTTATGATGTAACTAATCCAAATGCAATAACAAATACAATCATTCCGTTTTTCGAAAAGTTTCGCTTTTTTTCTGCTTCAAAGAAGTATAATTTTAGACTTTTTGAGCAGATAACTAAGCTTGTGGCTGACAAAAAACATCTTTCGCCGGAAGGATTTCAGGAAATAATGATTTTAAGAGAGAAATTGAATCCCGGGAGAGGTAGAACAAGAAAGTATAATATTGCAGATGTCTTAATAAATTGAGTATCCTCAGAGACTACACGCCAAGACCCGATAATTTATCGGGTATGATATAGTCCGACCTCTATGGAGACATAGAGAGCATGATAGAAATATTTATGCCCTTGATTGATTATCAAGGCAACAAATGTGAACTGTTCTATGGTAGGAAAGCTGCCTTAGTGAGGTAGTCAAACCTCTGCTCGAACTTTCTGTGCCAGGAAAGATGTAGAGTAAAAATTCGACTATATGCTGGAAACTCTCTAGAATTCCAACGGGAAACCGGTTGGGCTGTGGAGACAATCAGCAGGGAAGTCCGCCTAGGTGGATCCCTCAACGACTATACGTCGAATGCCTATAAAAAATTCTGAAAATGATAATAGGTAAAGATATAGTCTGATCTGCATGGCGATATGCAGAGTTTATTTTGGGAACAAATAAACCATCGAAAGATGTAACAAAATTAAGCGAAATTCCTTGTCGGGTAAATAACGGAATTTGCCCGAGTAGTGCCGTGAGGTGCTATTAGTACACTGGCTAATAACGGGGAAACCCCTTTGGGGCAATCCCGTGGGAAGTCGGTCGCCATTTGGCGACTTGACCCCGTAACGACTGACTCGAAAGATGAGATTCGATAATATCGAATAATACGCCAGCTCTTACTGAAAAAAGTGTGCTATGAAGTTCTAGAAAGGAGAATGTGGATATACATTCTTATATGACTGGTTTAACTGAAGGTGAAGGTTGCTTCTGTATTTCCTTTACTCAACGCAAAAAGTTGAATACTGGAATTGAAGTTAGACCTAGTTTTTCAATCAGTCAGAATGAAAAGAATCTAGAATTGTTAAAAAGAGTTCGACAATGTTTTGACTGTGGTGGAATACGCTACTCAAGTCAAGATAGGAATTACAAATTCGAAGTGAGAAGTATTGATGATTTGATAAAAATTATCATTCCTCATTTTGAAAAATATCCTTTGATTGGAGCAAAAGCAGTGGATTTTGAAAAATTTGCTCAAATTTGCTGGATGATGAGATCAAATCTTCATCGCAACAAAGAAGGATTAATCAAAATAATTGATTTGGCTTATCAAATCAATTATGGAAAAAGAAAATATTCTAAAGAAGAACTTCTAAGGCATATGGTAAGATGAAAAGATAGTCTAAAGCATTGGCAACAATGTAAATGAAGTTCCGACCCGCACGAATGGCATAACGGTCTGGAAACTGTCTCAACAAGGGGCTCGGTGAAATTACAATGCCGGTAAAGATGCCGGCTACCCGCAGCAAGACGAGAAGACCCCGTGGAGCTTTACTACAATCTGATATTGGGTTTTAAAATAACATGTGTAGGCTAGGTGGGAGTTTAGACGAAAGGTGAAATACCACCCTTGTTATTTTAGGACCCTAACACTCAATGCGAGTGGACAGTGTCTGGTGGGTAGTTTGACTGGGGCGGTCGCCTTAATATTAGCTTTCTTCGTTAAGCTATAGGGGCGTCTTGGCTATATGCTGGAATACCCGGTGTATGGTATAATACTCATAGAACATTAGTTCTAAAGTAAAAATTTATACCTGCGGTATAACCTATTTGGTATATACCACCGGACAATCAGCAGGGAAGTCCGCAAAAGCGGACCCCTCAACGACTATACGCCAAGCTTTGTATCAAATATAAAAGCAAATTGTCCCAATTGATACAGGGAAGATATAGTCTGAACTACATGGCGACATGTAGATCTTTGATCAATTATTACAAGATCAAAGAATTCAAGAAAAATAATTCTATGTATAGTAAAAAAATTGAAACATACAAGCAAAAACTTAAATTAACTTCTCAACAACGAGAGATATTAGTTGGTTTGTTACTTGGTGATGGTCATCTTGAAACGCAAAACAACGGCTTAACCTATCGATTGAAAATAGAACATGGTGCTATACAAAAGGATTATGTTGATTGGCTTTATGAAATCTATAAGGATTGGGTATTAACTCCTCCACAGATAAAACAAAAGAAAACTGGTGAAATCATAACAGAAAATGTTTGGTTCAATACAGTTAGTCATATTGCAATGCGCTATTATGGCAAGCAGTTTTATCAGAAAGGAAAAAAAATATTACCTAAGTATATTAGTAGATTATTAAAACCATTGACCCTTGCGATTTGGTTTATGGATGACGGCTCATTAAAGTCGAAAGACCATCGAGCTTTAATTCTAAACACACAAGGATTTATCATCAAAGAGATTGAAATGTTGCAGAAAGGGCTAAAAGAAAAATATTCTATTGAAGCCCAACAGAGAAATCAAAAAGATGGTATCCAGCTTTTGATGGTTGGAGAATCGGCAAAAGAGTTTGCGCGAATTATTTCGCCATATTTATTGCCACAATTCAACTACAAACTTGGAAAATTGAATTAACAAAATTGCCTAAAATGTAACGGAGGCGTTCAAAGGTCAGCTAACTACGTATGGAAATCGTAGTGATAGTGCAAACGCATAAGCTGGCTTGACTGCAAGACCTACAAGTCGAGCAGGTGCGAAAGCAGGAGTTAGTGAACCTGTGCCACTGAATGATGGGGGCACAGATCAACGGATAAAAGTTACCCCGGGGATAACAGGCTTATAGCGCCCAATAGTCCATATAGACGGCGCTGTTTGGCACCTTAACACATTGGGGTGCTGCAGAAGTAATTCTGCACCAACAATTTGGCTTATAACGGTGAACTCCGACTGCTAGTTTATCCACAAGACCGTTCGTATTATGTTCGGTATAATATAAGTGATATAAATTAGTAAAGGACAATACCGTGGGAAGTCTATCGTCAACTCAACACGCAATCTTAGTTGGAAGTATGTTAGGAGATGGAACACTTCGACGACAAGATAATCGATTGAACGCATTGTTTGAAGTAAATCATTCATATGCTTTTAAAGATTATGTCGATTGGAAGTGTGAACAGATGAAAGAATATGTAATAACCTCTCCTAAATCAAGAAAAGGTAAAGGAATGCGTGTTGCTTATCGTTTTACGACTCGAAGTTTGCCAATTTTTACAGACTATTATAAATGGTTCTATAAAAATGGGAGAAAACAAATTCCATTAAATCTTGAACTTGATCCGCAAATTCTTGCGGTATGGTTCATGGATGATGGAAGCAAGAGTCGTAGTGCTTACTATCTTAATACCCAACAGTTTTCTCTCTGTGAACAAAAGATTCTGCAGATGAAATTAGAGAAAGACATGGGAATTAAGTCTACTCTTAATCGTGATAAAAAATATTTGCGGTTAAGAATTAGCACAGAAAGTGCAAAATATATGACTTTAATTGTTGAAAAATATATTTTACCTTGTTTTCGATATAAGTTGACATATGACCCCGTAACGACTGACCCGAAAGGGAAGATTCTGACATTAGGTCAGGATAACACGCCAACCCCTATTACAAAAAACTCAATGATATGGTTTTAAAAACCTAAATCAGAGAATAGGGTGAAGATATAGTCTGCACCATACGAAATTATGGATTCATGTACGATGTCGGCTCGTCGTATCCTGGAGCGGTAGTACGTTCCAAGGGTTTGGCTGTTCGCCAATTAAAACGGCACGCGAGCTGGGTTCAGAACGTCGCGAGACAGTTCGGTCTTAATCTGCTGTGGGCGTTTCGAAGTTTGAAGAGGGTTCCCTTCTAGTACGAGAGGACCGAAGGGAGCGAACCTATAGTGTATCGGTTGTCCTGCCAAGGGCATTGCCGAGTAGCTACGTTCGATATGATAACCGCTGAAGGCATATAAGCGGGAAGCTTGCCTCAAGATTAAACTTCGTCATTAGACTGGTTGTAGACCACGACCTTGATAGGCTCTAGGTGTAAGCGCAGTAATGTGTTCAGCCAAGGAGTACTAATAGTCGAACAACTTTTAACATTGCAACTACATAAAGCATGAAAAAATTTAAAATTTAGAATTTAAATTCAATTTCAAAATTTAAAATGTTTAAACATTGATAATTTAATAATTGATTGAAAATTGAAAATTATAAATTTAAAATTTGCTTGTCCCTTTAGTGTTGGTTCCTTCGCGAGATGGATACACCTCTTCCCATTCCGAACAGAGTCGTTAAGCATCTCAGCACCGATGATACTTGGACCGCAAGGTCCTGGGAAAGTAGGTCGGGACCAGCACTAAGGGGATAAAAGAAACAGGCCCAAAAGGTCTGTTTTTTGATAATAATTTTTATTATTAATATTTTTATAATCAATTTATGTAAGGGGCTAGGGGCTTCAAGTCTTGAAGCGCGCTCCCTTTGCCCTTTACAAACCCCCACCCCCGCACGCTTTTTCTGGGGCACTCAAAAATAGATTCCTTTCTACAAAAAGATGAATTCGTCCGTCAGCTGGCGGACTTCACCCTTCGGGAAGCACTTTTTGTATAAGCAGAATATATTTTTGAGTTTCCCGAAAAAATTATTAAAAAATTGACTTTCTATTGATTATTTATATAATTAATTCAGGAGTAATATGGATCAACTTAGTCCAGAAGTCAAAAATTATATAGATATTTTAGAAAAAACAAATCAACAGCTTGGTTTTTGGCAGAGCCAAAATGGAATTATAGTTGCTACTTTATCGGTCTTGTTTACTATAATCACGATTGTGGCTGTGTTTATTATTTATCGACAAAGTCAGGAGCACAAGAATCGATTAGAGGAAGATAGAAAGTTGTACAAAAAGAAACTTGATGATTTTTTGACTACGCAAATGAAGGTGATAAAGCAAAGAGATGAAGAAGCTGAAAAGATATCAAAAAAAATTAATAAAATTATAAGTGGTTATCAAAAAAAATTAGAAGATAGCTCAAAAGAACAAAAAGAAGAGATTCAGAAAGTAATTGATAAATTAGAGATAGAAAAATTATCTTTATCAAAAGAATCAGGTCCAATCACAGTAATGCCAGATTTTAATTTGGGTAATTCTATTTTTAAAAAACAATGTACATGTTCACATTGTGGGTATGGGTTCTATGTTAATACCGGTATTGGTTCGTTGACAATGCAAACAGCATCTTGTCCAAAATGTGGAAGTATAAAATTTTTATAATATCTTTAATTATTTATAAGTTTTATTTCAATTCATACTCCCAGCCGGGTTGCCAGGACCACGGGGCGGGGATTACTTCTTCAAGTGGTTTATTTAAAATCAAATTTTCTAATCCGTATTGAGTAGCGCGATGACCGATGATCATTACTTTCTTCTCGTCGTAATTTTTAGCTAAATCATCTAGAAAACTTTTCATTTTTGCGGTTGTTTGATTATAGCTCTCACCATTTAAAAAAGGTTCATGAATTCTTTTTGGTTTTTGCTCATCTACTTCAGAGCTTGGATGGCAAGTTAAATCTCCATAGTCACACTCGCGGAGTCTTTTATCTTTAATAATTGGGAAGTCTCGATCTTTGAATGCTATTTCGGCAGTTTTATAACATCTTAATAAATCAGAGCAAAAAATTGTATCAAACTTTTCGTTCTTATATCGTTCGCCGAGTTCTTCGGATTGTTTTATCCCAAGAGGTGATAGATCTACATCATTCCAACCAGAAGATTGATGTGCTTCATTATCAAATGTTGTACTATGCGATTCAAAAATAATTTTTACCATGTTATACTTTCTCCATTTTTTAATATTTTCGCAATTGGACAGGTTTTGGCGAAATCGTTTACATCAACTGGGAACATTGGACTATCATAATGAATCGGAATTGCGACTTTAGCGCCAACTGCTTCGGTGAATTTTGTTGCTTCTTCTGGATTCATTACGACTACACCACAAATAGGAACAAACAATATTTCTGCTTGAGGTTTTTCGTCTAGATAAAGAGTATCTCCAGGATGATAAATTCGATTATTGATAAGAAAACCAATGACTTCTGGAATCGCACTGCCATTTGGCGGTTGGCCATGAGTTGATTTAACTCCTTTGATATTAAAATCTAGAACATTGATTTCTTGTTCAGATTCTAATATTTCAGAATTTATATTTTCATGATCTAAAAGAGTTTTAACTGATCTATTTGTAAAAATTCTTAAGTTAGGATTGTTTTCTTTAATTATTTTGATTGCTTCTGGCTGAAAATGATCTCCATGTTCATGAGTGATTAATAAAATATCGATTTTACCCCAATTATTTGCTGAAAAATTATCGTTATAACAATAAGATCCTGGGTCAATCAGAATTTTTTTATCATTTTCTTCAATTAATATTGCAGATTGAGGGTATTTAGTGATTTTCATAGTTTTCCTTGATTAATTAGTTATAATTTAACATTTATGGGTATATTTTTCAATTATGACTCTAAACGAGAAAGGCCGTCAACATTATTGTTGACGGCCTTCGGTATCGGTGCCTGTGTCAAGAGCGAGGAGACTACTATCTCGAAGCCACTGAATCTTCGGCAGGCGGTCGGTTAGGACGGTTTTGATGATTGCCAGTCTTTCAAGATGTGGCAATGCATATGGGAAGACATTAAGATATTCCAGCATTTCAGCTGCTGTATTCAAGACGAAGTCTTCACAACTGCGTCCTGCAGGAATTAGATCGCCTTCTACATCGCCTTCTCCGCTGAAGTAGCTCCAGCCTTCGCTCTCGGCAACAGCTTTTTGATCCTCAAAAATGCTGTGGATTTGGCGGAGTATTCTCGGAGTTTCCAAAAGGTCAGTGAATATGACAGCGAGCGAAGGATTCGCTTGCAGTTCATCCATGATTCGTTCGCATATTGTCTTGATCTTTGCGATTGGTCTTTCGAGTTGCTCTTCAAGCTGGTGGGGATCTGTTTGCTTGGCGAAGCACTCATCGTACACCATTCGCACATATTGTCTTTGTTGGTGCCTCTTCCAGAAGTACCAAACGGCGGCCATGATGACTTCCTGGTCGCGCAGAGGGATCTGATCTATTCGGTTCATTCTGGTCGCCTCCTCAAGAAAAGATAGTTCATTATAGTATAAAATCGCTGTTTTGTCAATAATTTATAAGATTAATATTTGTTAAGCGACTATTATTGTTTATGTTTTTTAATTATAAATTTGTTTTTTAGGTTAGCTCTTGGTATGATGGGGTCAAGCTGGAGGCATATGGTTTGCCGATGGTTAGAGGGCTAATGGTGGCTCTCGAAAACTCTGCCGTATAGTTCGGCAAAGGAGATGATTCAGTGATGAGTGAAAAGAAAAAGAGGAATCTCTCGGAGAGGGCAAAGTCTAGCCTTGAAACATATCTGTCGATAGGCTCGGAAGAGGAGAGAAATAAGGTCTTGATTTCTCCTCGATTTCTCGAGTCTACCAAAGGGTGGTTGGAGAGTGAGTACTTTGACTTTTGCGATGAGGCGATCAATCGATATCCTCACAACTCACAAGGTCAGAATCTGGTGATGTTTTGCCAGTCTATTATGAAGGCTGACTATCTCCATCTCGAGCGGAATATACCCGTTCGCTTCGCAGAGTATTTGATAGATCGTCTGACGAGACTCGTGAAGTGGGAAGACGAAGAAGAACCCGAACCTGATACCTGCGATCTGTTGCCGGTAGCGAAATGGCTTTACGGCTTGCTTGTCCAGCATCCACCAAGTGTGGGCAAAGTCAGTACTTTCATCAGGCTTTGCGGTGAGACGCTTGATATCTTCTGGGTTGATAACTACTGCCGCCGACAGATCTCTACAAGTGTTGGGTGGGAGCGTAGTTTCCGTAACTTACTAAGCAACGGCATGATTGATCGTAGCCCTGGGGATGAGGGTTTCTGGGATGTGTGGAATCTTGCATGTGGCTGTTATCTTGACCAGTCAAATCCCGAGCACTATTCTCGAGAGCGGCTGTTAATGGATAAACTTACTATCATGAAGTGGAGAGATATGATCGTTTATCCTGACGGATTGCAGTTGGCAAAGAGCTGTATTGAGGAGCTTGACGGGATAATCGGCAGGAATAAGACGATTGATTTACTGCATCTAAACGGTTGGCCGTCTAAGTTTGATCCGAAGTAAGGAGGGATGACTTGATCCCCGGGTGTGTATGCACTCGGGGATTTCGCTTTTTATATCTAGCAGATTTTTCACCATTTTTGTTTTTTCAATTTTATTGTTTATTTTTTTTATTTATTGCTTCTAATTTAGTATTTTTAGGTATTTTTTAATTTATCAGTTGATTATTTATATATTTTTATGTATTAATACAGTTAGTACCTGCAATACGGCTGCTGGCTCCGTTATGACCAGCTACTTTTGCCTTGGAGGCTACTGTAATGGAAAAAGCAAGTTTCGATGAGTTGCAACAGATGTATCCACCGATCATTGAGCTTAGGCCTGAACGATTCGGACCGGAAGGACAGGTAGCGATCGGCACACTGATTGGATGCGAGGATGATGGCAATCTTGTCATTTGGTCCAAGCAGCAAATGCCGACTTATGTTGGTTGTAGTGAAGAGAGCTGTCTTCAGCGAGCAGCTCTAATCGATTTCGGCAGGTTTCTGGGAGATAAGGTACGAGGTTGGTCACAGTCCAAAATGTTCAGTACTCTTCTCACTAAACAAGGAGAAGCGGATTTAGGGCCACTCATGGTCTGCAACATCATCCGTGACTGCATTCGAAGGCGATATGGCAGTGTACTGAATCAGTCGGATGAAACTACTTCGATTCTCCTGCCTGTTCCAGGTCAACTTCGAGAATACTGCGAAGTAGTTGGATATCGGTTTGAATGTGGTAACCGAGAAAAACATCTTGAACACCGTGCTTACTTCACTCTCTCGCCGGATGCCGATTTGGAATGCTTGCCGGCTTACTCTGATCTTCGTGATTATGCGCAGGAAGTGCGTGTTCGCGGTTTGGTCGGTCGCTCTTTCAATCGGTCCGGCAGAGACAACGAGGGTTTCTGCGTCACACCTCTTTCGTCTAGTCAAGCACGGATGGTTCAGCTTCGCGTGGCTGCCGAAAGAACGTATCCACGTACTCTCAAGATGCTGCAAGCCATTCAGAAAGCAGAAGAAACTGACGAAGGAATAGTACAGACTATTCGTGACCAGGGTGTTATTCGCTTTTGGGGGATGAATGAAGTGGAAGACCGTGAGCCAAACATGGAGGAATTCTGGGCCATGTGCCGGTATCTTGGTATGTGCTTCACATCCAACGAGCGGTCCGTAATAATGACTTGAGTCAGGTCCTCAATCAGTATGACTATGTGGCGTGTCCTTCGGGATGCGCCACAGTTTGTTTGTTATAAAATTGTATTATTTCCCAAATATATTTTTAGAATTTGTGATATAATGACAGTGTAAATAAAGAAAGGAGAACTATGGCTAGTAGCAGGAAGTTATATCGTTCCAAGACAGATCGAGTATTGTTTGGAGTTTGTGGCGGCATTGGAGAATATTTAGATATTGATCCAGTTATAATTCGTTTGATATTTGTGATTTTAACTATTTGGGGCGGAGTTGGCATCTTACTATATATAATTGCGATTTTTGTAATTCCTGAAGAATTGGGTAGCGGAGTAGAAAAAGACGGAAAAGATACAAAAGAAGAAATTCGCGAAAAAGTTGAAGAATTTGCCAGTGGAATAAAATCCGCTGTTCAAGATCATAAGTCTTATCGTCGAGGTAGCAGGCCAGATGTTATTTTCGGGATTGTTATAATTGTGCTTGGTTTGATGTTTTTGGCTGGTAATTTATTTTCATGGCTTGGGATCTGGAAACTTTGGCCAATTATATTAATAATTATTGGACTTGGTATTTTGTCAGGTTCAGGTAAGGACAAGAAATAATATGAAATGGTTTTGGGGCCTTTTAATTTTAATTATTGGAGTTTTGATTCTTGGAAACAATCTTTCGATTTGGACAGCTTCGGATATTGAAAGGTTGTTTGTATTGTGGCCATTGCTTTTGATTTTGTTTGGAATTTCTCTTATGGCGAGAAACTGGAAGATGGGTTGGCTTGTGATTTTAGCGGCATTTTGGGGAGCAGCCATATTTGTTTATTTTGCTTTAATTACTCCTGAAAAACTCGGGATCGAAGATGTTGCGTTAAAAACAACCAGCGAAGATAATTTTTCTGTTGACGCTAGAAGCGGAACAAGTAAAGCAAAAGTTACTATTAAAACAGGAGCAATAAAACTCGATTTGCACGGCGGGTCAGATAAATTGATTGAAGGACAGATGGTTTCAAATTACGCCAGTCCCGAGGTTAGCGTGAGTTCGTCAAATGGAGTGACGGAAGCTGAAATTGTGACGAAAAATAAATCGGTTGCAATTGGCAGAGGCAAAAATAATTTAGAATTAAGCTTAAATGAAAAAATCCCATTTGATGTAAATATTGATTCAGGCGCTTCGGTTTTGGATCTTGATTTTAGCGATATTGTGTTGCAATCGCTTGATTTAAATTCGGGTGCTTCAACGCTTGATATTAAAGTGGGCGATAAGGTAAAAGATGGAGCAAACATGACAATTGCTTCAGGAGTCTCAAAAATTACTATTATAGTTCCGTCAGGACTTGGTGTTGAAATGAAAGCAACCACGCCGCTTTCAACAAAGGATTTTTCCGGTTTTTCGAGTAAAGGAGAAGGAATTTATCAAAGTGATGGATATGATGCATCAAGTAAAAAAATTAAAATTAATATAACTGCCGGAGTTTCAACTATTAAGCTAATTACGAAATAATATTATCTAAGTTCTAAAAAACAGGAGCCGTCGAGATTACTCAACGGCAAGATTAGATCGTCCTTTTCCTAGTCGTTAGTTGGGACGATTTCGACTTTGGAAGAGGATATCGGGGAATGTTGCTGGTTCAGACGGTGAAGCTGCTTCTTGGCGATTGCCAAAGTGTATGGCTGCAGCGATGATGTTGAATACTATTGCTGCAACATCACTTTGGACATTGATGGCAGTTGGTACATCGAATTCCGTTGCGTGTACCACTTCATCACCAACTTTGAATAGATCTGTCAAATTGGTTCCGCAGCTTATTCCCGATTTCAGACTGAAGTAAGGAAGTCCTTTTCCATTTTCAGCCTGTTCACGAGTTGCCCAAAGATCGAGTAGCGAGTATTGGTCATTTTCTCGTATTGATAACCAGTAATTGCCAGCGATCGTTTTGGCTATCGACAAACCGGGGCGGATTTCTTCTGGATCTTTGCCCAGTTCATAGAAGATAGCTAGTGGGAGCAGTCCTTCTTGACTATCCATTTTGTGACACCTCTTGTGTATATGGAGGGGGTCTCCCCAGCGGAGGGAGACCCGGAGACCATGAAGTTATTCGCGAGCATTTTTTAGCACGACATTTCTGCAGCTCGCTTCGTGCTACTTGTGAGCATCCCAGTAACTAAATAGTAGTAAACAACCCCTTTTCTGTCAATAGCTTGTTTACTTTTTTTTTGCTAAGATCAAATTATGAGAATAATAGCTGATTTACATATTCATTCAAGATTTGCTCGGGCAACGAGCAAATATTTATCTATTCCTGAAATTGCTAAATGGGCAAATATTAAAGGTATTAATCTAATTGGAACTGGAGATTTTACTCATCCAAAATGGTTTGCCGAAATTGAAGAATATTTAACGATAAATGCAAATGGGTTTTATAGCTTAAAATCAGGTGAATATCCTGAAGTATTTTTTGTGCCTCAAGCAGAAATTGCCTCGATTTATACTCAAGGCGGGAAGTGTAGGAGAATTCATACGATTGTAATAATGCCGACTCTTAAATCAGTTAAAAAATTTAATGAAATGTTAGGTACTAGGGCAAATTTGTATTCTGATGGTCGACCTATAACCGGAGTTCCGGCAAAATATATTGCAAAAATGGCGATTGAAGCAGATCCAAAAAGTCTAATTGTGCCAGCGCATATTTGGACGCCGTGGTTTGCGGTTCTTGGATCAAAATCGGGTTTTGATTCGATTGAGGAATGTTTTGAAGAAGAAGCAAAAAATATTTATGCGGTTGAGACCGGGATTTCATCAGATTTAATGATGAATTGGCAACTTTCAATGCTTGATAAATTTACTTTGCTTTCCAATTCGGATGCACATTCTGTTGCTAATTTGGGACGTGAGGCCAATGTTTTTGAAATTTCAGAGAATGATTTTTCATGTGATGAGATATTTAGAATTATAAAAGAAAAAGACGCTAGTAAATTTAAATATACGATTGAATATTTTCCAGATGAGGGAATGTATCACTATGACGGGCATCGTGCGTGTGGCGAGGGGATCAGGATGGCGCCGGAAGAATCTAAAAAAATAAATAAGATCTGTCCTGTTTGTGGAAAAGAAATGACAATCGGTGTGATGCATCGAGTGATGGATTTGGCGGATCGGAAATATGGTTTTGTGCCTAATGGTGCAACCGGGCAAAAAAAGTTTATGCCGCTTGATGAGATAATTTCAAAATCGATCGGTAAGGGAGAGAAGACGAAGACTGTTCAGGAAATTTATAATAAATTTATTGATAAATTTGGGGCGGAATATCCATTGCTTTTAGATACTGATATTATAGAATTGAAGAAAGTTGACGAGCGAGTTGGCGAGGCGATTTTGAAAGTGAGAAAAGGAGAGCTTAAAATCGAGCCCGGATATGATGGGACATATGGAGTGGTGGAGATAAGATAAATAAATAACCAAGATACAAGTTACAACCCGTCTCGACAAGGCGTAGCCGAGGCGGATAATCAGTAAATATTCAATATCAAATATCCAATGTTTGTATCTTGTTTCTTGGTAATTGATTATTGCGACGAAAGGACCTAATGCCGGAATTACCTGAAGTTGAGACAATAAAAAGAGGTTTACGAAAAGTTATCATTGGTAAAAAAATAACTTGTTTTGAGAATCTGGATCCAAAGATTATTAAGTTTGAGCCGAAAGATGTTGAAGGAATATATATTTTCGATATTGAGCGAAAGGCGAAGATGCTTGCGTTTTATTTATCTCGCGATGTCATTCCAGCCCATTCGGCAGGCTCAGGGCAGGCTCCGGCTGGAATCCAGGAGAATAAAAATGGATCCCCGATGTCGGAGCGCTTTTCTTTTGACTCGAGGATGACAGCCACAGGGAATGATAAAATTATTCTTTGCCATCTTAAAATGACGGGGCAGTTAATTTGGGAGGCTTATGCGGGTGAAACTGAATTTTGCCTTAAAAAAAGGAGAGGCCTTTCGACAGAGCTTTCGTTCGAGTCTGAGCCTGATGGCTCATCCTTCAGAGTTGAAGACAGGGCGACTACCCAGAGAGTAGTCGGCGGATATCCAAGTGCTGATTGTCTGCCCGCAGAAGCTAAAGCGCAGGCGGGGGTAAATAAATTACCAAGCGCTTACACCCGAGCGATTATTCATTTTGATGATGATTCGGTATTATTTTTTAATGATTTGCGGCGATTTGGGTATATGAAACTTTATGACAGCAAAGATTTAAGCGAGATAGCGGAACTAAAAAAACTTGGGCCAGAACCTTTTTCGGATAAATTTACAGTTGATTATTTAATGAGGCGAGCTACTAAAATTCCAAATAGAAAAATTAAACAATTTATTACAGATCAAGAGATAATTTCCGGAGTGGGGAATATTTATGTTGATGAAGCACTTTTTTATGCTGGTATTTTACCTACAAGACTGGTTAAAGAAATTAAACTGTCGGAGTGGCAGAAAATTCGAGAGTCTATTTTGAAAGCACTGGAGCTTGGAATAAAATATGGCGGTTCGTCTGAAGATACTTATGTTGATGCTTTTGGAAATCAGGGCACAATGAGCGAGCATACTAAGGTTTATCGCAGGACTGGTCAAGCTTGTCAACGAGAAGGTTGTGAGGGAATAGTAAAAAGGATAACTCTTGGTGGTCGTGGGACACACTTTTGCCCCGAGTGTCAGAAATAATAATAATGTTTTTAAAACGTGAAGACCGCCCGTACAATTGTACGGGCGGTCTAGTTGTTCGAGATCTTCTACTTGGGTATGAAGTCGGGGAATTTGCAGTAGTATACTGCAAAGTTCTCCACTTCGAATACAACCATGTCTCCCGGTTTGGCGAAGAAGGCCTCATCGCTGTAGCGCGAGTAAGCTTTCCCGTTGATGATCATAGATCCTTCGATGACGAGAATGGTCTCTGATCTTTTCAAGGGGCCAAAGGTGTGCTTCCCGGCAAGTGCTATGCCGGCGCTCATGGATGTCTTTTCTTGTCCATTGAGCTGCAGTCCGATGCTCATGACGCGGCCATCAGAGAAGCTGTTGTGTCGAAGCTCTGCGATCTGACCAAAACTCATGATCTTGTCGCGAAGATCGATCAGTCTGTCCAAATGCGTCTTCAGAGCGTCGAGACTGACACATTCGTCTTCTCTTCCCGCTTGGGCATTGCCGATCCGCGTGTTCAATGAACGGCTTGCTTCAGAGAGCTGATTCAGTGTCTTATTCCTGCTCTCAAGGATCTCTCCCCATGGTGTGGTTGGTGTCATGAATCCTGCCATCCCGGGCAAATCCTTGATTGTGGTGCACAAGTTCCTGATTTCCTCCAACTTCCGGAGCTCTTCGGCTGTGAACCCTGTGGTTAAAGTGTAGAATTGGCCGGCGATCAGCACCTTCGCCACGACATAGCCGGTAATAACGTCTGTTGAGACAATGCTTTGTATCCAATCGATCATTGTCTTCCTCCTTGTAGTCTCGCTCTGCGCATTATACTATAAATAAGAGTTATCGTCAATTAGCATATGAAAAGTTATAAGGTAAATGGAATTATAAAATGGTTTACGCAATTATTTTAGCGGCCGGAAAGAGTAAAAGATTTGGTTCAAATAAGCTTTTAGTTTTGTATAACAATCGTCCAGTTATTTATATTACTTTAGAAAAATTTCAAAATAATCCAAATATTGATGAAATTATTATTGTTGCAAATGAAGAAATGAAGAGTAGCCTAAAAAATATTAAAAAAATATTTCCTAAAATTAAAAAAGTTGTTTTAGGTGGAAATTTAAGGCAGGAATCGGTTTATAATGGTCTCATTTCAATTAAAAATGCTGATGATTCTGATGTTCTGATAATTCATAATGGCGCTAATCCTTTTATAGATAAAAAAACAATTGACAAGTGCATTGCTCAAACAAAAAAAATCGGCGCTGTTGTAACTGGTTTTCCGGTGATTGATACGATTAAATCTATTGATTCAAAAAAATATACTTCAAATATTACAGATAGAAAAAATTTGTGGCATATTCAAACTCCACAAGTTTTTAAGTATCAAATTATTAAAAAAGCTTATGAAAATGCGAAAACTAATAATATAATTGCTACTGATGATTCAACTTTAGTTGAAGAGATCGGTTATAAGGTAAAAATAGTTAAATGTTCTCGAAATAACATTAAAATTACTTATAAATATGACTTGTCATGATAAAAATTTAAAAACAAAAAGAAAAGGAATTTTATGTTGGTACTTCAAGCTAACGCAAAAATAAATTTAAGTTTAGAAATAGTTGGTAAAGAAAATGACGGCTATCATGCAATAAAAAGTATTTTTCAATCGATTAATCTATCAGATTTTCTTGAAATTAAAAAAAACATCTCTACTCAATTGACTGGGTCGATTTTAACTTCCAAAAATAATCAGGTAATTTTTAAATCAGTTGTACTTCTTCAAGATTTTGTTAGAAAAACCCTGCCTTGTTCAATCCATCTTCAAAAAAATATTCCAATTGCGGCCGGATTGGGAGGTGAGAGCGTCGATGCCGCTGCAGTTATAATTGGTATAAATAAACTTTATAATTTATCTTTATCCAAAACTGAACTAAGAGAAATTGCTATAAAGGTTGGTTCAGACGTGCCTTTTTTTCTAGAAGGCGGTACTAGATTGGTTGAAGGCAGAGGAGAAATTGTTAAAATTTCAAGTAAAATTAAGCCGACTAATTATTATGTTTTGGCAAGACCTCATACTAGGGTTTTGACTGCTGAAATTTTTAAAATTTATGACAAACAAAAAAATTTATTTGAAAGTTGTGCTACAGTTTGTCCCGATATAAAATGTTTAAAGAAATATTTTAGTGGATTTTGTTCAAAACAATATGGGCTTTCTGGTAGCGGTCCGACTATGTTTTGCGGAGTTGATGATTTTACTCAAGCTGAAGAGATCGCTTATGGATTAGAAAAATTTAACGGAGATATATTTATTGTTAGACCCGAGAGTGCGGGAGTAAAGATAATATAATTTTTAAAGATGAAAAGTTATAAGATCAATTGCATTATTTTAAAAAGAAAAAATTTTATGGAAGCAGATCGTCTGGTTACAGTTTTTACGCGTGATTTGGGAAAGCTTAAATTGCTTGCAAAAGGGAGTCGGAAGCCATTATCAAAAATGGGAGGAATACTTCAAACATTCAATTTAGTTCATTTATTGGTTCATCGAGGCAGGACATTTGATATTATTACTGGTGGTAACTTGATTGAGGCATTTAAGCCAAAAAATCTTGAAGATGTAAGTGAAATTTTCACTATTGCCGAACTGATTGATAAATTTATTGCTGAAGAAGATCCACATCCGGAGGTTTATGATCTAGTTAAAGAACTTTACGATTTTGAGCCAAATGAAGTACTTTTAAATTATTTTAAGTTTAAACTTTTGGATTTGGTTGGTCTTGGTCCGGAACTTGGGAATTGTGTAAATTGTTCAAATAAATTAGAGCAAGATGGCAATGGGTTTAGTCCGATGCAGGGTGTTCTTTGCCCAAAATGTTTGCATTTAGGATTTCCAGTTAAAAACGAGACGATTAAATTTTTACGGTTAACTTTAAATAAAGATGCTGATTTTATTTTTAGATTGAAAATGGATGATGAAGCTATTGAGGAAATAGGAAAAATAATAAATATCATTCTTGCCGAAAAGACTCATGTTAAGCTTAATTCGAATAAATTTGTTCAAGAAGTGAAGAGTTTGCATAGTTAGAAAATGCGAGGCATTGCCAAATTGCTTAGCATCGGCGGACCTACATGCGCAATTTTAGCAATGACTCGCATTTTCTAGATTCTTAGAGCTTGTTTAATTTGGTGGAAAAGTTATGTAGGAGTATAATATAATTAGTAAAAAGCTAGGGGGGTTAGATGTTTAGACATATTCCAAGTAAGCAAAACCCATTTGTGAGAATCGCAAATTTATTGATGCCGGATACTAAAGAATACAACGAGTTTGTGAAAAGAGAATTTGTAAGTGAAAAAGCAAGAATGAAATGGGCTTATATTTTTTTGATTTTTGGGCTAGGATTTCTTTTCACTTTAACAATTAATCCAATGACGATTTGGGACAAAGATTTTTTTTGGAACAGATGGCTGTTTTTATTTTTATCTGCGCTTATGGTTTGTTTGTCCCGAGCATTTTTCAAATTAGGTAAAAAAGAGATAGAAAAAATTGAAATGAAAGTTACTTTTATTGTTATCGCAGTAGCTGTAATTGTGTGGGCTTATTCAATTATGACTAGCGGACTTTCAATTATTTGGCCTAAGCTGATAGTTGATGTTTTGGCAATTCTTGGTGTTGGTTTTATGTTTTCAAGGAAAAATTTAATGATTATTGGCTTGATAATGTTTATGGTTTCATTTATAATTTCTTCAGTGTATCTTATAAATTGATTTATAATTTAGAATTAAAAATTAATAATTAATTTTATGTCTGCAAAAAATATGGAAAATGTTGTTAACTTAGCTAAAAGACGAGGTTTTGTTTATCCATCAAGCGAAATTTATGGAGGGCTTGGAAGTGTATATGATTATGGACCATTAGGTGTTCAGATGCTAAGAAATATTCGTGATCTTTGGTGGCAACATTTTATTATTGAGAAAGAAGATGTTATTGGGATAGAGAGTCAGATTTTTATGCATCCACAAACTTGGGTATCGAGTGGACATGTGGGAGGTTTTTCTGATCCATTAATAGAATGTAAAAAATGTCATAATCGTTTTAGGGCTGATCATTTAATTAATGATTTGGATAAAAATATCGAGACAGATGGTATGGATAAAAAAGAAATGAAAGCGGTTTTGGATAAACTAAGTGCTAAATGCCCGGTTTGCAAAAGCTTAAGTTGGGATGAAATAAAAGATTTTAATACAATGTTTAAGACTAGCCTTGGTGCTACGGAAGATAATTCAAGCGTGCTTTATTTAAGGCCTGAAACTGCACAAGGTATGTTTGTACTTTTTAAAAATATTTTAAGTTCCACAAGATTAAAGGTTCCGTTTGGGGTTGCGCAGCAAGGTAAAGCTTTTAGAAATGAAATAACAACTGGTAAATTTATTTTTCGCACATTAGAATTTGAACAAATGGAATTACAATATTTTATTAAAGAATCAGATTGGCAGAATCAATTTGAGAGATGGAGAAAAGAGATTGAGGTTTGGTATACAGAAATTTTAGGTCTTGATAAGAAAAAATTTCTTTGGAAGCCTCATAAAAAGTTAGCTCATTATGCAAAAGCAGCTGAAGATTATACTTATGAATTTAGCTGGGGTTTTGATGAGGTGAGCGGTTTACATTACAGAACTGATTTCGATTTAAAAACTCATCAAAAAAATTCAGGAAGCGATATGGCATATCTTGATCCTCTGACAGGTGAGAAATTTATCCCACATGATATTGAATCAACTTGGGGATTAAATAGGAATTTATTAATGCTTTTGGAAGATGCATATGATGAATCTGACGGGCAAGATGGGCGAGCGGTAGGAGAAATTACTTTGCATCTAAATCCGAAAGTCGCGCCAGTAAAAGTAGGAGTTTTTCCATTGGTGAAAAAAGAAAGATTACCTGAAATTGCTCAACAAATTGTTTCTGGATTAACTAAAGAAGGAATCGCGTCTTTTTATGATGAATCGGGTTCGATTGGGCGCAGATATAGAAGGCAAGACGAAATTGGCACTCCATATTGTATTACAGTTGATTTTGATTCGCTTGAAGATAAGGCAATTACAATTAGAGATAGAGATACTTTAAAACAAGAGAGAATTAAGATTGATGAAATCGGTGAGTGGTTGAAGAATAAGATCTAAATTATTAATAAAATGGACAGAATAATTTTTGTAAGGGACAGAGGGCTCCTTTTCGACCTGCCTCGCCGGCAGGCAGGCTTTTTCATAAGCATAAAAAAATACTTATTTCCTAAAAGACACTCTGATGACCTATCCTGTTTCACAGGCAGGCACAGTTTCTTTTGGAGCATAAGTATTTTTTTACTTTCTGAAAAAGATTTTGAGGTGAGAAATTCCATACTTTATGAACTTTTAACTTTATGAACTTTTTGACTTGAAAGGGGTTGATTTATAACCCTTTTTTTGGTATGTTCTATGTGCTTGAGGATTTTACGCTTGGAGGTAGGGCGAGTGAACATAACTAGGTCAAGTATTCCGCTGTGTCGAGACAGGAGATTTCTGACTGTCAAAGACATGGCTCGGAATATCGGGAAGCGCTACTCGTGGGTGGTGGCGGAATTGGCTCTTATGCAGATTAGAATAGAGCAGGTTTTTCATTACGATGGAGGCCCTCTTGTATTCTATGCGCCGTGTATACAGATGTATCTGCGTTTGAAAGCAGCCGAGGTTCCACTGTCTGGCGTTTGGGTGACTCGTAATGAGATTATCAGGATTCTCGACTGCGGGCTGACATGGAGAACTGCAGAGAAACTGCTCAAACCTTTCAAGCATTATGCTAAGAAACGGAGAGGGTTTCACAACAGGATTCATTGGTGTTATCCGCCTTGTATTCTTGTTGCGCTGCGCGGAGTTCTTTATGCGAAATTGATGTTTGATCGTTGAGACTAGGGTCGTGGTGGATCTATTCACCACGACCTTTCGCGTTGCCTTGAGTATTGACAGGATTGACACATCTGTTGCAAAAAGAGATAATAGAAATATCTGTGGAAAAAAGTGGGGAAAATTGTCAAATATAGTGGAAAACTGGCAATTAGTTCACTATAAGTAGTAAGAATATAAAAATTAATAAGTTTTAAGTTTTAAATTATGATTTTGAACTTTAAACTTTAAATTATAAGTTGAATATTATGTTTATAGGTGAGTATCAACATTCAATAGATAAAAAAGGCCGAATTGCAGTTCCTTTTCGTTTTCGTAAAAATCTTTCTGACGGTGCAGTTGTGGCCAAAGGTCTTGTTGATAATTGTTTAAGCATTTATCCAAAGAAGGAGTGGGAAATTCTTTCTGCAAAACTTGCCGCATTACCAATTTCAGATAAAAAAGCTCGTGCATTTACCAGGTTGATGTTTTCCGGTGCAGTTGAGGTTGATTTTGATCAACAGGGAAGAATTTTATTGCCAGCTTATTTAAGAGAATATGCCGGTATTAATAGTCAGGCAATAATTGCTGGTGTATATAACAGAGTAGAAATTTGGGATGAAAAGAACTGGGAAGATTACAAGAAATTGAGTGAAAATGAAAGCGATGATATTTCTACCCATATGCAGGAACTCGGAGTTTAAAAATAGTTAAAAGTTTATAAAGTTAAAAGAAAAAATATGAAAAATGAAAATATAATAGACAAAGAATTTCAGACAAAAGCCGTATTATCCAATTATTTTAATTTGCTAAAATCAGAGGCAGGGAAAAACACTTTTTGTGAAATGGTAAGGAGGGGCAAACCTACCCAATTTACTAAATTGGGTCTCCCTGCCTGCTGGTTTATGAAATAATATGGAACATATTCCTGTACTTTTAAATGAAGTAATAAAATTTTTGCAGCCAAAGAAAGATGGAAAATATATCGATTGTACGCTAGGTTTTGGCGGTCATGGGAAAGCGATTCTTTCTGCTTCAGATCCAAATGGAAAATTGCTTGGGATTGAAGGAGACGAGGAGACATTTAAGCTGACTAAAGAGGCTTTAAGAGAATACAAAGATCGAGCAAAAGTAGCTTTAGCTAATTTCCGAGATATTAAAGAGGTTGCTCATAAAAACGATTTTGATCAGGTTGACGCGATTCTTTACGACCTAGGCATTTCCTCATATCAGCTAGATCAAGGAAAATCCGGACTTTCATTCCAAATTGATGCGCCTCTTGATATGCGAATGAGACCATGGGAACAAAATTTGATGGCAGCAGAAATTGTAAATACTTGGCAAGAAGATAGATTGGCAAATTTGATTTATGAATATGGCGGTGAGAGAGCTTCTAGAAAAATAGCTAAAGCTATTAAGGAAGCAAGACGAAATAAAAGAATTATTTCAACGTTCGAATTAGCTGAATTAATTGAAAAATCGATTGGCAGATATTCAAGAATTCATCCGGCAACAAAAACTTTTCAAGCATTAAGGATTAAAGTCAATGAAGAGTATGAAAATTTAGAAATATCTCTTGAAAATGCATCTTGTTTGCTGAAAGACGGTGGAAGAATTGCAGTAATAAGTTTTCATGAGGGCGAAGATAGAATAGTTAAAAATTTTTTCAAGAATAGTGATTTAAAAATAATTACAAAAAAACCAATTATTCCCTCAAGGGAAGAAGTAATAAAAAATCCAAGATCGCGAAGTGCAAAACTTCGAATAGCGGAAAAATAAGGAGGAGAAGTAATGTTAACCAATACATTTGAACATACAGCATATAAACAAAGAACAGTTGAAAGAGGAATTACTCTTGGTCCAACTGCAACTAAATTTATTACAGTTATTTTAATTGCTGTGGCAGCATTATTTTATTTGGTTCAACAGACTCAATCTGCAACAAAAAATTATCAGTTGCAAGAAAAGAAAATTGAAAAAGAAGCACTTTTAAAGGAATCGGAACGACTTAAAGTCGAAGCAATCAGGTTGCAGTCACTTGATAATACAACAAAGGGAGCAGAAAATCTTGGATTAGAGCAGACAAATTCTGTTAACTATTTTGATGCCAATTAATATTAATACTTATGAATGGCGATAATTCTGATTCCAGAATAAAAATAGTTTTCTTTTTTGTAATTTTAATTACATGTGTTTTGTCTTTTAAACTTTTTCAAATTTCGGTTCTGTCGCATGGCCGATATGTGGCTATGGCAGAAAACCAATATATATTTACAAAAGAAATGCCTGCGGAGCGAGGTAGAATTTATTTGAGTGAAAAAGATGTCAGTGCCAGTGATTTTAATAAAAATTATCCAGTTGCGTTAAATATTGAAATCTATGATGTAAATGTGACACCTCGCAATATTAGAAAACCTAAAGAAGCTGCTGCGGAACTTGCAAAAATTCTTGATTTAAATGAAGGAGAATTATTTAATTCTATAAATAATGATAAGCCATATTTACCGGCGATTAAAAAAGGGATAGAAAAAGAATTGGCTGACAAAGTAACCGATCTGAAATTGTCAGGTGTTTTTTTAACAACAAGTGAGAGTCGCATTTACCCTGAAGCAAGTCTTGCCAGTCAAATAATCGGTTTTGTTAATTCAGAGAATGCCGGGCAATATGGAATCGAAAAATCATTTAATGATACCTTATCCGGTAAAAGTGGAACAACAACTGGAGAAAAAGATACAAAAGGGCGAATTATTAAGCAGGGGGATACAGTTGAAGGTCAAAATGGAAATGATGTATTGCTTACCCTTGATCGAAATATTCAGTTTATGGCTGAAAAGAAACTTAAAGAAGGTGTTGAAAAATATGAATGCGAGTCAGGTTCGATTATTGTAATGGATCCCAAAACCGGTGCTATTTGGGCAATGGCCAATAGTCCGGATTATAATATTAATGATTTCAGTAAATTAGCTTCGGAAAAGAAAGAATATTTATTTAACAATCCTTCTGTTACAGGACTTTATGAACCGGGTTCAACATTTAAGGCTTTGATTATGGCTGCGGCGATTGATAAGGGAATAGTTGAGCCAGATACTCAAGAAACTTTTGGCAAATCTGTAATGGTGATGGGTTATGAAATTAGCACTGCTGAAGATAAAGCATTTGGACTTGAAACCATGACTGATGTATTGGTGCATTCAGATAATGTTGGCATGGTGTGGCTTGGTGATAAGATGGGCAATGATGTGATATATGATTATATTAAAAATTTTGGTTTTGGAGAAAAAACAAATATTGAATTGCCGCTTGAACAAGGAGGGGTGATTAGGGATAAAGCAAAATGGCGAGATATTAATAGAGCTACAACAACTTTTGGTCAGGGTGTTTCAATCACTCCATTGCAACTGATTTCAGCTTATCAAACTATTGCCAATGGTGGTAAATTGATGCAGCCATATATTGTAAAAGCAACCAAATCCCCTGATGGAAAAATTTCTGAAACAATTCCAAAAGAAGTGCGGCAAGTAATATCCACTGAAACTGCGACAAAACTATCGGCTATGATGGTGGAGGTAGTTGAGCGAGGTACTGGTAAACATGCTAAAGTTGAAGGATATAAAACTGCAGCAAAAACTGGTACAGCTCAAGTGCCAAATCCTGAAGGAGGATATTTTGATGATACTGTTAAGATTGGTACTCTTGCCGGTTATGTGCCTGCTGAAGATCCAAAATTTGTAATGCTTGTTAAACTTGATAAGCCAAAAAAAGCAGAATGGGGAGAAACTTCAGCCGGACCGGTATTTGGAGATATGTCGAAATGGCTGATAAATTATTTGGAAATGCGGCCAAGTGCGGCAAATTGAATTTGCTTAAATAGTAAAAGTAAGATATTTTTAAAACTAAAGGAGAAATATGCGAGCCTATATATTCGAATCAACAGATCTAACAAAAATATTTTGGATGGGAGCATTATCGTTTGTAATTGCCATGGCTTGGACTCCAATATTAACAGCTATTTTATATAAATATAAGATCGGAAAAAGAATTAGAACAGAAGGGATAGGATCAAAAACTCCGATTTTTTCTGCTCTTCATGCTAAAAAAGAAAATACGCCAACCATGGGCGGTCTTTTGGTTTGGGTTACTGTATTTGTACTAACTATGATTTTTAACCTTGATCGCGGGGGTACTTGGTTGCCTCTTTTTGCACTGGTTTCTGCTGGTGTGATTGGCGGAATTGATGATTTATTTAATGTATTTGGAATTGGTCCAAATCGTGGAGGGCTTCGTTTTAGACATAAACTGATTTATTATCTTATCATTTCGCTTGTTGGAGCTTGGTGGTTTTATTCAAAACTTGGTTATAACGGTATCACGATTCCGGGAATTGGATTTACGGAAATTGGCTGGTGGTATATTCCTTTATTTGTGGTTGTTCTAATTGGAACAAGCTTTGCTGTAAATGAAACTGATGGTTTGGATGGTCTGGCAGGTGGTTTGCTTGCAATTGCTTTTGGCGCTTATGCTTTAATTGCTTTTGCAAAAGGAATTATGATTTATGATATTTCAAATGAAATGTTTCATCTGTCAGCATTCTGCGCGACTATATGTGGAGCACTTCTGGCTTTCTTGTGGTTTAATATTTATCCAGCTCGTTTTATTATGGGTGATACTGGTTCAATGTCTCTTGGAATTGCTTTGGCAATTGTAGCGATGCTTACAGATACAGTATATGTTTTACCGATCATAGGCATAGTCTTTCTTATTGAGACATTGTCTGTTATAATTCAAATATCCAGTAAAAAATTAAGGGGCGGTAAAAAAGTATTCTTGTCAGCTCCGATTCATCATCATTTTGAAGCACTGGGTTGGCCTGAAGCAAAAGTTACAATGAGATTCTGGGTTATTGGAGCAGTTGCTTCACTTATTGGACTTGTATTAGTGATGGTATCATAAATGGAAAACAGTATTGCAGTACCAAAACATATCGGGGTGATCCTAGATGGTAATCGTAGATGGGCAAAAGAACATCACCTGCCAAGTATTCTAGGTCACAATAAAGGTAAAGATAATGTTATCAATTTTTTGCGTTGGTCAAGGGCGCATAATGTAAAAGAAGTTACATTTTATAGTTTTTCAATGCAGAATTTTTCCCGACCGATTGAAGAAGTTAAATATTTAATGAAACTATTTGAAAGAGCGTTTAAAGAATATTCAAAACATCCGGAAGTTCATAAATATAAAGTCGGTTTGAATATCATTGGTAGAACATATTTATTTCCAGAAAAAGTGCAGCAAGCCTTAAATGCTGCTTTGCAGGCAACTCGCGAATATGAAGATTTTCGGGTTAATTTTGCGATTGGGTATGGTGGAAGGGAAGAGATTGTTGATGCCGTAAAATCTATTGTTAAAAAATGCGCAAATAAACTTTTGAGTATTGAAAAGATTGATGAAAAAGAAGTTAGAAAGCACTTGTATTTGGATTCAGATCCCGATTTAATTATTAGAACTGGTGGAGAACATCGAACTTCGAATTTTTTGCCGTGGCAGTCAACTTATAGTGAGTGGTTTTTTGTTAATAAATCATGGCCTGATTTTAATAAAGAAGATTTAGACTCTATTATCGAAGATTTTACAAAACGAGAGAGACGCTTCGGGGCGTAATCTAATAATGTAATTAATTTTTCTAAAATCAATGTTTTTTCTTTTTGAAAAAATAGATCAAATTATTTAATTAAGTGCTTCTTAAATCTTGTGAAATTTGCTACTATATATATAGGAGGAGCAATGGATTTTGTAAACAAAAAAATTGCCATTTTAGGTTTTGGAGTAGAGGGCAAAGAAGCCTATCAATATTTGAAAAATACAAGCGCAATTATTACTATTTGCGATAAATTAGAACGCGAGCAGATTGATTTGGCTGGTGTTTCAGATGATGTTCAGTTTATTGGCGGTGAGAATTATTTAAATGATTTAAAGAGATTTGATATTATTTTTCGTTCTCCCGGTATTCCTTATCTTGATCCAAAAATAATTGAGGCAAAGAAGAACGGATCGATTATTACTTCTGCTACAAAATTATTTTTTGATTTATGCCCGGCCAAAATTATTGGGGTTACCGGTACTAAAGGAAAAGGGACAACTTCTACACTGATTGCTGCAATTTTAAATAAAGCCAATATTAAAACATATTTAGGGGGAAATATTGGAGAACCTCTTTTAACTAAACTGGATCAGATTACAAAAGATGATTTTGTTGTTTATGAATTGAGTAGTTTTCAGCTTCAAGATCTAGAAAAGAGTCCTGATATTGCAGTTGTTTTAAATATTACGGCAGATCATTTAAATGTTCATAAAGACTTGGATGAATATATTTCTTCAAAAGAAAATATTGTTTCAAATCAAAATAAAGATAATTTTGTTGTGATTAATGCTGACTATTTGACTTCATTTGAATTTGCCTCTGCTACAAGAGCGAATTGTTATTATTTTAGCCGCAAAAAATGGGTTGATCAGGGGGCTTATGTTAAAGACAAAAAACAAATAATTTTAAATACAGGGGATGAAGAAATTGTTATAGCAAATACGACTGAACTGCAGCTTAGAGGTGAGCATAATTGGGAAAATATTTCTGCTGCATCTGTAGCTGCGTATTTGGCTGGTGTTGAACCAAAAATAATTTCTGCTATTGTCAAAGAATTTAAAGGACTTGAGCATAGACTGGAATTAGTTGGTGAAATAAGAGGTGCAAAATATTATAATGATTCATTTGCAACCGGTCCTGATCCTACTATTGCAGCAATTAGATCATTTAAAGAACCGATTAATTTGATACTTGGTGGTCGGGATAAAAACCTTGATTTTACAGAACTTGGTAAAGAAATAGTTTCAAATAATGTTAAAAAAATTATTCTGATTGGTGAATTGGCTGACAAATTAAGAGAAATAGTTGTTAAAAATGATAGTCAAAAGAAAATCGAATTTTTTGAAGGTGCAAAAAATATGGAAGAAATTGTAAAAATGGCTGCTTCAAATGCTTCTTCTGGAGAAGTTGTTTTGTTGTCGCCTGCAGCAGCTAGCTTCGACATGTTTCAAAGTTACAAAGATAGAGGTTGTCAGTTTAAAAATCAAGTGAATAAATTGAAAAACTAGAAAAGAATAAATGCTCGCCATTTATTATGTTAATTAGAAATTAGTAATTAGTAATTAATATATCCTATGCCTTCTTATAGAAAAAGAAACAAAAGAATCGATATTATACTTGCTTTAGTAATTCTAGCGCTCGTTGGTTTTGGACTGGTGATGATTTCTTCAACATCGGTTGTGCTTTCTTATGAAAAATTTGGACAAAATTATTATTATCTTACAAAACAGTTTCAGTGGTTACTTATTGGAATTATCGCAATGATTGTTTTAACAATTGTTGACTATATGTCTTTAAGAAAATATGCGCTTTGGTGTTTGATTATTACACTTTTAATGTTGTCGCTTCTTCTTCTGCCCGGTGTGAGTAATGAAATAAAGGGTGCGACTCGTTGGGTGCATATTGGGCCGATATTTTTTCAGCCATCTGAATTTGCAAAACTTGGTTTTTTAATATATTTGGCGGCTTGGCTTGATCGAAAAGGAATTTTGATAAAATCTTTTACGGCTGGTTTTTTACCGTTCTTCGTACTTGTTGCAGTTTTTGCTTTTTTGATTATGAAACAACCAGATATGGGCACAACTCTTGTTTTTGTAATTACAGCAGTTTCAATGTTTTTTGTGGCCGGGGCTGATTTTGTTCAATTTTTACTTGGAGGATTAGGTGCGGCAGCCGCTTTTTTAATATTAATATTTTCTTCATCTTATAGATTATCTAGACTTAAAGTTTTTTGGGATCATTCAAGTCAAAATGCACTCGGAGCTGGTTATCACATGTATCAGGCCTTAATTGCAATTGGTTCCGGAGGTTTACTTGGACTTGGATTTGGTCAAAGTCAACAAAAATATTTATATTTACCAGAGCCATTTTCTGATTCGATTTTTGCAATTACTGTTGAAGAGCTGGGTTTTTTGCGATCAATGTTTGTAATTTTAGCTTTTTTGTTTATTGCTTACAGGGGTTACAATATTGCAAAATCGGCCCCTGATAATTTTGGTAAGTTTTTGGCAATTGGTATTACTACTTGGATTGTTTTTCAAGCATTTCTGAACATTGGCGCTATGGTTGGCGCAATTCCATTAACCGGAGTCCCCCTTCCTTTTATTAGTGCCGGTGGATCGTCTTTGGTTGTTAACTTGGCAGCGATTGGTATATTATTAAATATATCTAAACATTCATCTGGAGCATAATATGAAAAAAAAGAAAATTATTTTGACTGGCGGAGGAACAGGTGGACACATTACGCCGCTTTTGGTGATTGCTGAAAATGTAAAAAATGAAGCTGATATTATTTTTGTTGGAACAGGTGGTATGGAATCGCGCATGGTTCCAAGTGATATAAAATTTAAAAAAATATTGGCTGGCAAGATTAGAAGATATTTGACGCTTGGATCATGTGTCTTAAATATTATTGATATTTTAAAAACTATAATTGGAATGGTTCAGTCGTTTTTTTTCGTATTATTTTATAATCCGGATATAGTTTTTGCAAAAGGCGGTTATGTTTCAATTCCAGTTGTTTTAACTGCTGCAATTTTGAGAAAGAAGATTTATATTCATGAGTCTGATATAATTGCCGGAGTTTCTAATAAAATTTGCGGGAGATTTGCAAGAAAAATATTTGTAGGTTTCCCCGAGAAATTTTATTTTTTTCCAAAAAATAAAATGATTTATTCAGGCGTGCCAGTACGCGCTGAATTTCAGATGAAGAAAACAGATGAAGATTATAATTTTTTCAATTTTTCAAGTAAAGAAAAAGTATTGCTTGTAACTGGTGGATCACAAGGATCGCGATTATTTAATCAATTTATTGAAAAGAATATTGAGATAATTTTAGAAAAAACGCAGCTTATTGTTTTGTCTGGTAATGAATTTTATGAAAAATTTGTATCTATAAAAGAAAGGCTTGGCGACAAGAAAGATAAATTTCAAGTTTATAATTTCTTAAATGAAATGGACAAGGCAATTCGAATTTCCGATTTAATTATTTCAAGAGCTAGTGCAACTACAATGTTTGAAATTGCTGCTGCTTTAAAGCCATCGATTTTAATTCCTTTATCGACCTCTGCATCAGGGCATCAAGAAGTAAATGCAAATTATGGGGAAGAAATGGGGTTTGCAAAAAAAGTTAGTGAAAAACAATTTTCAAATGATGATTATATTAAATTTATTTTAGATTTATTGGATAATGAAAGTGAGTTAAAAAAAATGTCTGAAGCATGCAGGGAGTTTTCTAAAATTGATAGTATTGAAATTATTAAAAAAGAGATATTTGCATAACGCTATGACTAAAGAAGAACAGCTTGAAAAACATATCAATAATTTTCATAGTAATTATGTAATGCGTGATTTGACCAGAATAAAAACAGGTGGAGTGGCTGAATATTTTTGCGAGGCCGATACAATCGAAGAATTGATAAATGGTGTGTCTGGAGCGATTACTATTAAGGAAGATTATATGGTTTTGGGAGAAGGAAGCAATGTGCTTTTTTCTGATTATGGATATAAAGGCTTGGTAATTAAAAATAAGACAAATAATCTTGCATTTTTAGATGAAATGAGTCAAATAATTGTTGATTCCGGAGTTAGTTTAAAGAGAATTGTGATGGAGTCGTGTTCAAGAGAACTTTCCGGAATGGAACCATATGCAACAATTCCGGGAACTATTGGAGGAGCTGTTTGGAGTAATATTAATGTTTTTAATGTGCCAATAACTAATTTTATCAAAAGTGCGACTATTCTTTTTCCAAAAGCAGATGGTGATTATAAAGTGCTTAAAAAAAATCGAGATTGGTTTGAGTTTGAAACAGGAATTAATAAATTAAAAAAAATACAACCAAAACCAATTATTTTGTCGCTTAAATTACAATTGGCACAAAATAAAAGAGAAGATATATGGAAAAAACTTTCATACTATAAAAAACTTGGCGAAAAAAATTTTCCTTTGAATCAGTTAAATTTAAAGGTTTTTTCTAGCAGATATCTTGATGGTAAAAATGACACGGAAACTATTAAAAATTTACGAGAACAAAAAACTAAAACAAAAGCATTTTGTCTGGACAGGGAAAATCCAAAATTTATAAATAATTATAGAAAAGCTAAATCACAAGAAATAAAAGATTATATTGAATCTATTAAATCATATATTAGAGAAAAACAAGGTATAATGTTGGAAGAATCTTTTGAATATTTTGGTAATTGGGATAGTATGAATTTAGAAAAACTGGAGATTTCGGATGAAGAAGAATAAATATAGTTATTCAACAATATATTATCCAACTCCAAAAGCTAAAGATGGAGGTTTTTATATTTCACCTAAATCAATAAAATGGTTTGTTTTGCTGTTAGTTGTCGGGTGTTTAGTATATTTTTTCTATTTTTCCAGTTTTTTTAATTTAAATAATATTATTTTTGAAGGTGAAAAAAATGATCAGTTAATTGCTGAAGCCAGTAAATTAAAAGGTCGTAATTTATTATTTATTTCATCGGATTATGAGGAAAAAGAATTGCTCAAAAAAATGCCGAATTTTAAATCTTTAACTTTTTATAAAGGACTTCCTGATTCTGTTAAAATTACCGGTGAATTAAGAAAAAAATCATTAGTATGGTTATCTGAAGGAAAATATTATTCGGTAGATGATAAAGGTATGCTTTATGAAGAAATAAATAATTTTACAAATGATGGAACTTTTTTGATTATTGAAGATAAGAAAAATGTGCCAGCTCAAATAGGTAGAAGGATTATATCTAATGATTTTATTGATTTTGTAAAAACAATTCGCGATAATTTTTCATTAGTAACCGGTCAAAAAATTACCGGTATGTCTATTGAAGAATCTACTTATCATATTTATGTTTCAACAGATGCTAATTGGAAAGCAATATTTACGCTTGATCGTTCGGCATCTGACCAGCTTGAAGATCTGAAGCTTATTTTAACTAAAGCGAGAGATAGTGTAAAAGAATATGTTGATTTAAGGATTGAAGGTAGGGCGTACTACAAATAGTCGCTCAGTATTACCAAATTGCTTAGCACCGGCGGACCTTTATGCCTGCCTCGCCGGCAGGCGGGCGCAATTTCAGTAATACCTCGCTCTTTTTTAAAGGAAATGTCTAGTGTTAGTATCTAAAGTGAATTATTGTACTCGCTGCTTAGCGTGGATTACCACATGCGCGACTCGCACAATAATTCACTTTAGAAATTATTAATTGTATTAATTGGTAAAATAATGAAAAAATGGATTATTGCAGAAAAAAAATCAGATGATGTTATTGAGCAAATTTTAATAAATAGAAAAATTACTGCTGGTGAAAAACAGCTTTTTTTAAATCCAAGTTATAATATTGATCTTCACAATCCAAGACTTTTAAGTGATGCACCGGAAGCTGCAAAAAGAATAATTGATGCGATAGAAAAGAAAGAGAAAATTGGAATTTTTGCTGATTATGATGCTGATGGAATTCCGGGGGGCGTTTTACTGTATGAGTTTCTAAATAAAATAGGAGCAACTGATGTGTTTTGGCATGTTCCAGAGAGAAGCGATGGATATGGGCTTTCAAATGATACAATTGATTTATTTATCCAAGAAAATGTGAATTTAATAATTACAGTTGATGCGGGAATTACTGCAAAAGTTGAAGTAGCGTATGCAAAGAAAAATAATATTGAAGTGATAATTACTGATCATCACGAAATCCAAAAAGACAAATTACCAAAAGATTGTTTAATTATTAACCCAAAATTAAGTTCAAAATATCCTTTTAAAGATTTATGCGGAACAGGAGTTGTATTTAAGCTTTGCCAGCTTATATCTGAAATGGTTCCAGATAAAATAAATCCGGATCAAATGAAATGGTTTTTGGATTTAGTGGCTATTTCCACGATTTGCGATATAGTGCCGCTTTTAGGAGAAAACAGAGTTTTGACAAAATTTGGGTTAATTGTTCTTAGAAAAACAAAAAGAATCGGTCTTAAATCTTTGTATAAGATAAGCGCAATTGATCCAGAAAAAATAGATCCTTATGTTGTTGGTTTCCAGATCGGTCCAAGAATTAATGCAGGAGGAAGACTTAAAAATAGCAAGGCCGCATTTAAGCTATTAATTGAAAAAGATGAAATAATTGCTGATAACTTAGCCCAAGAGTTAAATAAAATAAATATTGAACGGCAGGAAGTATTGAGTGAGGCAATTCTTAAGGCTATTTCTAAAATAGAAAAACAAGATTTAAGTAAAAATAAAATTTTGATGATTAGTGATGAAACATGGCCAGCCGGAATAGTAGGATTAATTGCGGGAAAAATTGTTGAAAAATATGGTCGTCCTGCAATTGTGCTTGGAAAAGATGAAGAAAATCTGGTTGGATCAGCCAGATCAATTGATGGGTTCCATTTAATTGAAGATTTATCTGAAGTAGCTGATATGATGATAAGGTTTGGAGGACATAGTAAAGCTGCCGGATTAACATTTAAAGAATCAGATTTTGATAATATCTACGCAAAAATATTAAAAATTGCTGAAGAGAAATTATCAAATGAAGATTTGGTACCAAGTATACATATTGATTTAGTCTTAAAACCAATTGATGTAAATATTGAACTTACAGATCAGCTAAAATTTTTAGAGCCTTACGGACTTGGTAATTATAAACCGATTTTTGCAATGGAAAATGTTGTAATATCTGACGCAAAAACAATTAGTGAAAATAAACATTTAGTTTTAAAATTAGCATCAAAAGAAGGTGGGATTTTAGAAACATTTAACAGTATTGGTTTTAATATGGGAGAATTAAATTTTAAAAGTGGAGAAATTATTGATGTTGCATTTTATCTGGAACAAGATGAGTGGGCTAAAAAAAACGGCCGTATGAGTGTACAATTAAAATTAGTTGATATTAAAAAATCAGGTGAAGAAATAAAATGAAAAAAGATATTATTTATATTTGTGAAGAATGTGGAAATGAATTTTTGAAATGGAACGGGAAATGTGATGTTTGCGGAGCTTGGAATAGTTTGAAAGAATTGAAATCAGATTTAGGTCATGGCATTCAAAAAGTTGAACCAGCTGAAAGCTATATTTTTTCAGACATAAAAACAGAAACAATAAAAAGAATCGATACAAAAATTGATGAGCTAAATAGAGTTTTGGGAGATGGTATTGTGCCTGGATCGGTTATTTTATTAGGAGGAGATCCTGGAATTGGAAAATCAACACTAGCACTTCAGTTGGCGCTTAAAATTCCCAATGTATGTTACGTGACAGGGGAAGAATCATTGAATCAGATTGGAATTAGATTTGAAAGAGTTTCCAAGAATAAAAATAAACTTGATAAGAATTATTTAATTGCTGAAACGAATTTAGATTCAATTGAAAAAACTATTTTAAAATTACGGCCAAGTCTTGTTGTAATTGACTCAATTCAGACGATGTATTTAGAAAATTTTCCATCAGCTTCAGGTAGTTTAGTTCAAGTTCGAGAAAGTGCTTTAAGAATAATTAAAATGGCAAAAAGAGAAAATATTGCGACAATTATTATTGGACATGTTACAAAAGACGGTGATATAGCCGGTCCTAAAATTCTTGAGCATATGGTTGATGTCGTATTGTATTTAGAAGGCGAAAGATATCATGATTTAAGAATTTTAAGAGGACTTAAAAATAGATTTGGCGATGCAACTGAAATTGGAATTTTCAAGATGGATGGAACTGGACTTGTTGAAATGCCTAATCCGTCTTCTGAATTGCTTGCCGAAAGGTTGGGAGGACCGGGATCAATTGTTACAGCAACTATCGAAGGAACGCGTCCATTTTTAGTTGAAATTCAGGCTCTTGTTAATCAATCCATTTTTGGTTATCCAAAAAGATCTGCTTCCGGACTTGATGTACAAAGACTTGATCTGCTTCTTGCTGTTATGAAAAAATTTAAAGTCAATCTAAATTCTTTTGATGTGTATTTAAATGCAGTGGGCGGAATGAAAATTAAAGAACCTGCAGTAGATTTAGCTATTATTGTTTCACTTGCTTCTGTGCTTTTTGACAAGTCTGTTAATAAAAATTTATGCATTTTTGGCGAAGTAGGATTATCCGGAGAAATTAGAAAAGTAAGACATCAAGAAAAAAGAGAAAATGAAGCCTTGAGATTGGGCTATGAAATATTGCCGAAATTTAAATCTCTTGATAAATGTTTGAGTTTTTTATTTGATAAATTATAAAATATTTATGTTGTATTGAGTGGACGATTTATTTTCATTGCCATTAATATCAATAGGTCTAAGAGTAAAATAGTAAGTTCCAAGAGAAAGTCCTGTTATGGTATAATTTCCTACTGATGAAACTGTTGAGCTTACTTTGGCGATTTGAGATCCAACTGACCCAGATATTTTAGATTGATAAATTGCAACTGATTCTAGATCGGAATCAATTGGATTTGTCCATTGAATTGTGGCAGAACCAGACCCAGCGGTCGAAGTAATCTTAACATTTGTTGCATTTCCAGGAGCAGTTGAGTCGCTTGCTACTTTAAAGTTTATACTGGATTGTCCAGTTAGACTTAATTTATTGGTTGCTGAAACTTTAAGCGTGTGTGAGCCACTGGCGAGTTTTGAAAAATCATAAGATAAAGAATAAGGAGCAGCTGATTTTTCTCCGATTGAAACATTATCAATATAAAATTGAACCAATTCAATGTCGTAACCCGAAGTTACATCAACATTAATCATTGTTGTTGAGGAAAGAGTTGAATCAGCTGGAGGAGAGGAGATACTTACTTTTGGTTCATTGTCAGGGGTATATTCATCACATTTTTCTGTTGGAGGCACTGAACCCATTCCATGCTCTTCTGCCCAAATTCTGACAACGCCTTCCCAATTGGAAAGCGAAGGCATCTCCGAGTGAACATTGGTAAATGTTTTTATTTCGGTTTGATCATCAGGAGTTAAATCTGTGGCAATTTTACCAGATGATTTACAAACGCGTAAGGTTACATTTACATCATCATGATCTTTGGGAATTTGCCATTTCGTGAAAATATCTTTAACAAATTCTTTTGACGCATCAGTTGGTAATTTGTTTGAATATTTTTCTACTGTTATTTCTTCGATTCCGGCTGGCCGCGCGAATTCTTCATTTTCTTTATCTTTTAATGCTAGGTCCATATATTGATGAAATATTGGCGCTGCAATAACTACACCATCAGCCATATTGTTCATTGGTTTGTTATCGTTTCGGCCAACCCATACGCCAGCTGCAATTGAAGGAGTATATCCTACTGTCCATGCATCCATAAAATTTTGTGTTGTTCCTGTTTTTGCGGCAACTGTTCTTTCAGGAAAATGAAGTGGTGAATTAGTTCCAAAAACCATGCCGCGAGCGTTGTTGTCGGAAAGAACATCGCTTATTTCGTATGCGACTTGAGGATCAAGGACTTCTTTTTGTTTATCTGATTTATTTTCTTTAATAATTTTTCCATCTTTATCTTCAATTTTTAATATTGATGATAAAGGAGAATTCTTGCCTTGGTTGCCAAAAGTTGCATAAGCATTGGTTAGATCGACGAGTTTTACTTCTCCGCCGCCAAGAACTAAAGATAATCCATATCTTGCTCTATCATTTAAGGAAGTAATACCTATATCATGCGCAGTGTCGATGGTTTTATCGATTCCAGCTAAATACAATGTTTTAACAGCAGGAATATTTAATGAATTCTGAAGCGCTGTTCGCATGCTAACCGGTCCATTAAAACTGCCGTTAAAATTTTGTGGAGAATAATTACCGAAATCAGTTGGCAAGTCAAACAATGTATAAGCTGGGTTGTATTTTCCTTTGAAAGCTGTTGCGTATGCAATTGGTTTAAACGATGATCCAGGTTGCCTTAGAGCAATTGTTGCGTTGTAGTTACCGTTATTTTCTCTGTTAAAATAATCAATTGATCCGACCATGGCTAGAATTTCGCCGGTTTTTGTATCGATTGAAACAAGAGAAGCATTATCGCCATTATATTTTTGAATTTTTGCAGTATTATCTTGAATTGCTTGTTCGGCATATTTTTGCTTTTCAATATCTAAAGTGGTGTAAACTCGAAGTCCTCCGTTTTCAACAATATCTTGTCCATATTCAGTTTCGAGTTGCTCTTTTACATACATTACAAAATGCGGTGCAAGTATTGCCTCGTGTTTTGGTTGGATTTGAGCTAAAGTATCATCTTTTGTTGCACTGTCATATTCTTCTTGAGTGATATAGCCTTGATCCAGCATTTTTTTAAGAGTAGAATTGCGACGATTTATTAATTGATCTGTATGCGTGCCATATGGTGAATAATAAGTTGGTCTTTGAGGTATGGAAGCGAGAATAGCTGCTTGAGGTAAGGTTAGATCTTTTGCTCTTTTATTAAAATAATAGTTTGAAGCTGCTTCAATGCCATAATTGTTATTACCATAAGGAATTTCGTTGAGATAAAAGGCCAATATTTCTTCTTTTGAATATATTTGTTCAAGTTCAATTGAAAGAATTAGTTCTTTTATTTTTCTTGATATGTTTTGCTTTGGACTAAGAAGAGCATTTTTTACAAATTGTTGAGTAATCGTTGATCCGCCGCCGGCAGAAGGTTTTCCTAATATCCTGTATATCACTGCTCTGCTGAATCCGCGATAATCAAATCCAAAATGGTGATAAAAATTTTTATCTTCAAGTGCGACTGTAGCATCTTTTATGTCTTGAGGTATTTCAGCAAAATCAATAGATGTTCTTCGTTCATTGCCGAAAACATTATATAAAGAATTTCCATTTCGATCCATTATAACTGTTGATTCTGAAGATTTTCTATTGATGATTTTGCCTTTTCGAGGTAGATCTTTACTAAACCAAATAAAAAGTATGGCAATTAATATTAACCCGGCGATTAAAACTTTAAAGCTGAAGCGCAATAAATTCTTTGGTGTAAAGAATTTTTTTATAGAACGTTTAGTCGGCATCTTAAAATGAAATTTTTTGTAAAATACCATATATTTTTTAGTTAGCTTTTCCTTTACATTATAGCAAATTGTCAATATAATTTAAATAGTTTTGATAACCAATTCATTAGCGGGAAAAAAATGAAATACAATGAACTATTAACCAGATCAATTGATAAGATTTACCCAACAAAAGAAGAATTTGAAAAAGTTCTGCTGACAGGGAAAAAATTAAGAATTTACATGGGAATTGATCCGACGGCAGACTATGCTCATCTTGGTCATTCTACAAATTATATTATTTTAAAAAGGTTTCATGATCTTGGACATAAAATAATTGTTTTAATTGGTGATTTTACGGCTATGATTGGTGATCCTAGTGATAAAGGCGGTTCCGCAAGAGTTAGATTGTCTAAAGAACAGGTTAAAAAAAATGTAAAGACGTTCAAAGATCAAATTGGTAAAATTCTTGATTTTAAAGACAAGAAAAATCCAATTGAATTTCGTTTTAATTCAGATTGGTTATCTAAATTAAATTTTGAAAATTTGATTGAGCTGGCTTCTAATTTTACTGTTCAGCAAATGATTGAAAGAGATATTTTCGAAAAGAGAATCAAGTCTAATAAACCGCTTTATGTTCATGAGTTTTTTTATCCTTTGATGCAAGGTTATGATTCAGTGGAGCTAAAAGCGGATGTTGAAATAGGTGGAAGTGATCAAACCTTTAATATGTTGGCCGGCAGGACATTAGTTAAAAATTACTTAAAAGGTGAAAAATTTGTGATTACGACCACTCTTTTAACGAATCCGGTTACAGGTGAAAAATTGATGAGTAAATCCCTTGGCACGGGGATAGGGTTGAATGAGTCTTCGAAAAATATGTTCGGGAAAATTATGGCTTTGCCAGATGAGGCAATTGTCCAATGTTTTGTTGATTGTACTTATTTGTCTATGGGAGAGATAAATAAAATCGAAAAAGGTTTAAGAAAAGGGGATAATCCAAGAGATGCAAAAATACTATTGGCTTATGAAATTGTTAAAATTTATCATGGTGAAAAAATAGCTAAGCTTGAACGAGATAATTTTGATAAAGTGTTTTCAAAAAAAGAATTGCCGGATAAAATTACTGAAATTATTGCTGAACTTAGAGAATGGAAATTAGTTGATCTATTGTTATTTTTAAATTTCGTCTCTTCAAAAGCAGCTGCTAAAAGATTGATTGTTCAAGGAGGAGTAAAGATTGATTCCTTAAAAATAACAGATGCAGATGCGGTTATAACTACTTATAGTGGAATGATAGTTCAAGCGGGCAAATTAAAATTGGTTAAGATTAAATAGTTATTTTAAATTATATTTTGCCAAAGGGCAGGGGGCTCTTTTCGATGTCGCCCCCTAGCCCTCTGATGACTCCTTACCCCTACACGACTTTTTCAGAAGCATAAAAAATCACTTTCTTCCTGATAGACACTCCTTGTTCTGATCCTGTTATCACAGGCAGACAAGGTTTCTATTGGAGCGAAAGTGATTTTTTATTTTCTGAAAAAGGTAGGATTTATTCATTTTAAATTTAGTTTAAACTAAATTTAAAATTGAAAATTGAATACTATTCTAATGTTGTTTCTAGGACTTGAGTGTCGTTTAAAACCCAAACTTTTTTGCTGGATGATTGAATAAAAATATCTTTAATATTAGTGGTATTTGATGGGAAAAGATATTGGGAAACAAATTTGCCATTTTTATCAAATTTGATAATTCTTGGTCCAATTGTATCTTTTTCTCCCCCATCTACAATATATAGGTCGCTAGAATTTTCAGTAGCAAATATTTTGAGTCCGGAATATATGTGATCATAAGGAGCAGGAATGCCAGTTATTGTAAAGTTAGTTTTTTTACCTTTTGCATACTGAATAACATCTCCAGATTTTTCCAGAATAAATATTTGTCCGTCAACATCCCATGAGATTGGATCAGATAAAGTTGTTTTATCTGTTATATATTGAAAAGCATCTCCGTATTTTGTACTACTTGTTGCAGCATATTTTACAATTGTGTTATTTAGCGCATCAATTAAATATAGATTTTTTCCATATTGTAGAATATTGGCAGCTTGAACCCAACCGGTTGTAGATTCGATTTTTATAGAAGATGATGTTTTAAGATTGTATGAATATATTTCATTTTGTCCAGTTTCTATAAATAAAGTATCTGTGCCATCAAAATAAATAGCTCTTGCCGGGGTTGTGCTTCCGGTTAAAATTATTTTTGAAGTGGGTTCGTTTTTAAGATCCGGTTCGATGGTTGAATTTGTTTTATTGTTAAAACCAATGACTTTATTATTGTATATAAATATACTGTCAGAACCGGTGTAATTAGAATTTTTTGAAAAAGTTAAAATTTTAGCATTTATGCTTTTTGCAATCAATTCATCGGTTTTTGCAGATAGTTCATCTTTTTTATTGGAATCAGAAATATTTGATTCGCTGATTAATGTTTTTGCTTGAACCAATAAATCCACTGCTTTTTGAGTTTCATTAAAAACTAACATTTTGTCGGCATCTGTTAATAGTTGTTCGATTTGGGTGATTGATTCATTTTTATTAGCTTGATCGTCGCCTTTTGATGATTTGTTGTTAAAAATTAAGCAAATTACAATAATAATTGAAATTGTTGCAACTATGCCATATAAATATTTTGGATGATTAATAAGCCACCGATAAATTTTAGAAATTATTTTTTTCCATTTAGGATCAGCATAATGTGAAACAACATATTTTTTTTCATTTGGTATTATCTGATCTCGTCCCTTGGGTTTGATTTTGTCTAGTATAGGTGAGAATTTTTCTCCAGTTTTTGAAGATGTTTCACCAATCTTTTTGCCGGTAATTTTAGAAATTTTCATAACTAACGGTAGAGCCTTGGTTTTTAAAAAGTGGGTAATTTTTTTTGAACCAGATGCAGTCATTTTCCCGAGCTTTATAGCATTTGGTTTAATGTGGGTATTGTAAATTTTTTTAGATGTAACTAAATACGATTCTAATGGCTGATCAAGATATATTGTGTCAGGGAAATCTTCAAGAATAGCATTTTCTGAAGAATTTTTATCCAGAGTTTCTAAAATGATAGCATTTATATTTTTTATTTTTTGTTTTTTTAAAATCTTGGCAATTTCAAAAATACCTTCTTTTGGGGTAAGTGTTTTAACTATGTGTTCTAATTTTTCTCGTGGAATAAAACGTATTATTTCAGAATTGGAAATAAAAATTTTGTCATTTGATTCAATGTTTCCGCTGGCAATGTTAGAAAAAGTTTTTAAAGGATGCGTTTCTCTATTTTCAGTGCTAAAAGATAAGTCATTGATTGAATTGTTTCTGATTAGGAAAGCATTAGTTGAACCGGTTTGGGCGATGTGGAGATCATTGTCGCAATTTAAAACTAAAATTGCGTTTAAGTTACCGATCCAATCAGTTTCGCCGTTTTGAGTCATTTGAGCTAATGCTTCATTAACTTTTTTAAGAGAATATTCAAAATTTGTTAAATTTGAGGAGTCCTCACTTTTATAATAGTAACGAAGTAAAGTATTTATTATGACCTGCCCGATTTGTGCTGCATTTACCCAAGGATTTTTGATTTCAACTAATAAATATAAATTTCCCTTATTGATTAAATCAGGAGTTGTTGGTTGATTAATTTGGCTACTTAAAAATCTGTCTTGTAGTTTTCCTAGATTTGTAATTCTTGCAAATCTCGTCTGGTAATCCATTTTGGTCCACTTATTTTTTTTACAATTTTGGTTAATAATCTAATCGAATATTGTTAATATTTTGTTGGTCGGAGTGGCCGGACTTGAACCGGCGACCACATGACCCCCAGTCATGTGCGCTACCAACTGCGCCACACTCCGGTTTGGCTGTACTAAAAGTGTAGTTTATATACTATATAAACTCAAGAAAATTATAGCTTACCTGTGAAGCTAAAACAAGATAGGCGTTGTGTTGGTTAGGAAAATAAAAATATTTCCAGCAACATATTTGATAATAATAGAGATGAGAGGCGTAAAAAATAAAATTGCAATAAGAATATATATACCCATTTGTTCAAATGCAGCATAGCCCGATTCACCTAAAAATATTCTTAAAATACTTGAGCCATCAAGCGGAGGGATGGGAAGGAGATTAAATGTCATTAAAATTAAATTTATCGAGACAATTACTTGGAATAATAAATTTGTATTGGCTGGCAGGTCTAAAAATCTAATTGGAATAGCAAAAATTACGGCAAGCAGCAGATTGCTTAACGGACCTGACACGGAGACTTTTAGCGTATCAATTGCCGGATTTTTGAAATTTCTGTCATTTACCGGTACAGGTTTGCCCCAGCCAAAGCCGGCTAAAAGTAAAAAAATACTACCGATTGGATCAAGGTGAGCCAATGGGTTTAATGTTAATCTGCCCATATGTTTAGCTGTTGAGTCGCCTAATTTATCGGCGGCCCAAGCATGAGCAAATTCATGAACAGTTAAAGCAAGAATAAGAGCAGCTATAAAACAGAAAAAGAAAAATGGATTTGAAAACAAATTTAAAACTAACAATTGACCTTTTTCTTTAATTATGTTATTATTGGATAGATTTATATTTATATTAGCTAATTTTTATTATTATTGCAATAAAGGAGCAGATAAATGAACGATTGCATGCTTTGCGGGAAACATCCTGTTGTAGGACAAAATATTAGACATATTCACTCTGGTAAGTGGAAATTTAGAGCACCACGAACCAAGAGAAGTTTTAAACCAAATTTACAAAAAATGACAATTGAAGGTGTCAAGATTTTAGTTTGTACTGGTTGTATGAAAACTCTTGCAAAACCAGTTGTAGTAAAAACTCCAAAAGAAGTAGCTGCTTAATTAACTAAAATATTAGTTAGATTTCGTTGATCTCTTTTTTATCGCTAGTTGTTTGATTGGTTTCTTCAGGTGCAGGTTTGGCATTTTTTGCTAGCTGGTACTCTTTTTGGCGTTTTGCAAAACAATTTTCGCATAAAATTAAATCATTTTTATTTTTAGGTAGGTAAGAAATTTCTCCTTCAACTCCGCATTCTTTACATTTTATCGGGGATGAAACTTTGAATTTATGTTTTTCTTTGTATAAAATTCGGCATTTTTCGCAACGAGTCGGAACATTTTTTAAGCCTTTTTCACTAAAAAAATTTTGTTCATTGGCTGTCCAGATGAAATTTTTTCCGCATTCTCGACAAATTAATTTTTTTTCGGTGAATTGTTGTTTTTTGCTCATGATTCAATTTTACTCTTGACCAGTTGCCTTGTCAAAGAGATATGGTACATTAAATCTATGCTAGAATTATTTTTTAAACAAATTAAACAAGGAACTTACGCTCATGCTTATTTATTTATTGGAGCCAGCGCGGAGATTCAGCAACAAATTATCGAGTCTTTTGAAGCTGGCATTTCCGAGATAGAAATTGTGGATGATGGGAAAATAGAATCTGTTAGAAATATTAAGAATTTTTTGTCTTCAAGACCAATTCGAGGTGATATTAAATTGGTTGCAGTGAAAAATGCAGAAGTCTTGTCCATACCGGCCCAAAATAGTTTGCTAAAAATATTGGAAGAACCTCCAAAATATGGAGTTTTATTATTATTTTCTAAAAATTCAGATTTAATGCTTGATACTATTAAATCAAGATGCCAAACTGTGAACTTGAAAAAAATGGTTAAAAAATATGATTTTTCTGAAATTATTAATCTAAGAACAATGACACTGGCTGAAAAATTTAAAAAAGCAGAAAAATGGGCAAAAAATGATGATTTAACCGATTTGCTAAATTCGTGGTTAAGCTATTTTCATTCTTTAATAACTGAAGAGAAAGATGTTATTAGAATTATTAGAAATATTCAAGAAGCAAAAGCTGACCTTGCAACTAATGTTAATAAAAGATTGCTTCTTGAGAAAATTTTACTAGACTTTTAGGTTAGAATAGATTAATATAGTAGCGAATCCGAGAGTATAAAATGGAGGTAACTTGTTTGTAGAAATATTAATTTTTGTTGCACTGGCTGGAATAATAATTATTATTGGACGAAAAATCCCTGCGTTTAAAAATAGAACGGATAATTTTAAGGATATTATTCCTAAGAGTACTAATTTTTTTAATAAAAAAGAGAAACCAATGATTTCTGATGATGATTTTTCTAGGCATCAAAAAATGAATAAATCATCAGAAAAAAATGATGACAAAGAAATTGATGAGCTGCTGAAAAATATTGATTTTAATGAGGATGGTAATAGTGATTTTTGGGAGCCGTCATTTTTTGATGAAGCCGGCTCGAATAAAATCAGCACAGAAGAAAAAGTAGATGTTAAAGAATCAAAAAAATTTAAGGCATTGATAAAAGATATTCCTGATCAGGATTTGGAAAAGAAAAAAATTGAATCAATTGATGAAAAAAAATCTTTAGTTGAACCTGCAAAAGATGAGAAAAAATATGAACCAAAAGAAGAAGCTTTTTCTCCAAAGAGAAATTTGCCTAAAGTCCCTTTAAGTATTGGTTTGACAACCGATTTAACTTTGCGCGATCTATTGCTTCAAGCAAATAATTCGTTTGCAGCCAAAAATTATCATACAGCTGAAGAATTTTATATTAAAGCAGCTTCGCTTGATCCGAACAATCCAAGTATTTATTCAAGACTTGGAGTAATTTATTTAACTCAAGGAAAATATGCAGATGCAAAAGAGTCTCTGAAATTCGCTATAAATTTAGATGGATCGAATGCTACATTGTATTATAATTTGTCAGTTACTTGTATTAAACTTGGCGAGCGAGATGAGGCAGTTGGATATTTGAAGAAATGTGTGGCTCTTGAGCCGGATAATCAAAAATATCACGATGTACTAAAGCAGATCGTTTGATTGTTGCTTAAAGATATTTATTATATACTATATATAGTAAGCTATTTTGTATGGAGGGATTGTGGAAAAAAAAGCTGGTTTTTGTTTTAAATTAGGATATATTTTATGTTTTTATAAGACTACAATTATGTAAGTCTTTTTTTGTAAATAACCGATTGAATTAAATGGATTGATAATGTTTAAATCAAAAAAAACTAATATTAAAATATCTCTGATTCTATTTTTTGCTGTTGCATTTACTGGTTTTTATATTAAAGCATTAAATTTTTCAGCTGAAGAAGAACCGCCTTCAGGACAAACGCAGGTGGCAAATATAACAAATAATGGTGATTCATATGAAGGAAGTACTACTGCTTCTCCGAATATCCCAAAATATGAAAAGTTTGAACTTACTTTCGATATTAATCGTTTAAATGCTCCCGACGGGGATGTATTGCATAATCTTAATAATGAGATTGTTAGCGGTTTTATTAATCCTTATTGGCCATACGACCCAGACCCTGTATCAAATCAGTATAGCATATGGAATTCTACTTCTGAATATAATATGTATGCTCGGGTCAAAAAAGATGAGGTGATTTATGAAGCAATAAAAAAAGTTTTAATTACGGATCATATCACACCGGGTGAAGGCTCTACTTGGACCGATTTTTGGAAGCCAAATCCAGGCGATCCAATTTCCGCTGGTAAGGGGATTACTGTTGAGGGTAGATTTTCAAATGATAACTGGGCAACCACACTGGTTCAACCCGCCTTTTATTATGTTGACTATTCAATTATTAAACCTCTAAATCCTGCGAATGCTAGTGAACGAGATAAGATCTATCCTTCCGGTACTCCTGTGTGGAAAATTCGCTTTGCCACCGAAACGGCCGGTAACTGGCAATATCAGATTTATATTCGCGATATTACCGGAGCTACAGTTTATTCAAATGAAAGTTTAGCCTTTGCTGTAAATAATAATGCAATTAGTCGGGGATTTGTTAAGGTTAGTGATGATAAAAGATATTTCGAGACTTCAGATGGTCAGTATTTAAATTTGGTCGGTGGAACCAACACAATGAACTATTCTAAAGAGCCGACAAATATGGATACTTATTTTGCATTAGCAAAAGAGAGGGGCGTAAATTTTATTCGTCCATGGTGGCAGAGTTCTCAAGGGCCTGCTCTTTTTGGTATGACAAACACATCCGGCCAATTTTATGAATCGCATTGGAGTGCCACAGACGGTGGCAGAACAGGAGGAACTACCGGTGATTTTTATAAACCAAATTTGGCTTCTGGTACTGATAATGTCAGACCTGGTGATTTATTCTCATTTCAGATAAATAGTAAAGGCAGCATTGGTACTACAATCGACATTAAACCAAGCACAAGTTATTATTACAAAATTGTATACAAAACAAAAGATCTTGTTGGCGGTGGAGTTAATATGATCGCATGTGATAACAGTTGTGCTGTTTTGACAGGTTCGACTACTGGTACTGATTGGCTAACCCAAGAAGGGGATTTTGCAAGTTTAGCAGATCAATATGGCGTTACTCTTAAAGTAGAAAATGCTTCAACTGTTACTGCGGGACAGACCAATATTGCAGAAATTTCAGTAAAGGAAATTTTGGGAGAAAATACTTATGGTCCGGAATTGGTAAATCGGCCCAATCCCAATGCCCAAAATTATATTTCTCAATATGAGGCATGGAAAGCCGATTATATGCTAAATGCGGCAAAGGAAAATGATATTTATTTAAAAATTGTTCTTGAGGCAAAAGAAGATGGTATTTTTTGTCGCATTAAAGCGGATGGAACTGTCGGTCCGTATGACAACAGTTCAAATTATCTTTATGGCGAAGTTGCTGATAGTGCTAGTGCCAATCGTGTTTACCAGACATATTATTGGCGCTATATCGCTGCCCGCTATGGTTACTCATCTAATGTTCATTCTTTTGAGCTTTTTAATGAAACAGATCCTACTAACGGCAATGTTAGCGCAACTATGTATGCTTTTGCCAGTTATTTTAATTATCAAGGTTTCCCTGTTAAAAATCTTACTTCAAGCTCATTCTCTCAATATCTTTACAATTTAAGGTTTCAAGATCCACTTAGCTATATTGATTGGCATAACTATGTTTCAGATTCAAATCCGTATGGAGGTAGTTGGGAACCTATTTATCTTCTTGGTTGGAGAAATTGGGCTCCATATCAAAATGTAAATTACTCCGGATTAGCTTTTAATAAAGGTCAATATATGCTGAAAAATGACGAGGGGCTTTATGGATCTCCGTATTATAAAAGTACATTTGGTACAAGTGTTCAGGCGGGTTCTTGGCCAATTCCTATTGCCCCAAATAACAATTACACTTTAAGTTGGCAGGTTAAAGGCAATATTCGAAATCCAGAACCTTCCGATCCTGCTTATCCCGTAGAAGCAGGCGGAATTGGCGGAGGTGTTTATAAATCAAACAATAGCGGTGAAACATGGAATTATGTTACAGGAAATACAGAGCCAGCTCGTTTTGTATCTAAAATAGCATTTGATGATTCTGGAAATTTATATGCAACAACAAGAGATATTACCGGATTGGAAGTTGGAATATATAAGCTTCCAAACGGCACAAATAGTTGGGTTCCATTACGAGCAGATAGTGGTTTTGCTTATTTCACCTCCATAGCAATAGATGGTGATAATATTTTCTTGGGCGGGGCTTTGGGCGAACCTGGATATTTATATCGTTCAACCGATCAGGGGGATACTTTTGAAGTAATTGATGTTGTTGCTCTTAGTCTTCCGAGAATTACTACAATGGTAATTGATACTGTATCCAAAGATGTCTATATGGGAACAAATGGCAAAGGAGTCTATAAATCTACTGACAATGGAAGCACGTGGACGCAATTAAACACAACAACACTCGGTCTTGGATTAACTATAAACAAATTACATTTTTATGGTGGTGTTCTTTATGCCGCTACTAATATTGGTATTTTTACTTTTAACGGCACTGTTTGGACAAAGCTTTCCACGGGCGGACTTGTTAAGGCGTGGGCAAATGATTTTGTGGTCAATGGAGATGGAGACATTATTGCAAACTTTGATTTTGCCGAAGGATTTTTCCGGTTAAATAATGGAGAAACAACATGGACAGAGATAAACAATGGTGTAGAAAGTCGCTATGCAACAAGTATGGCTTACGATAATAATGGAGTTCTCTATGCTACAACTACAAGTCATCTTTTGAAAACAACTGATGATGGAAATAATTGGACTGTAATATCTAGTACTCCTTCAAGAATGCTTACTTCGATTGCTTTTGATTCCAGTAATAACTTATATGTTTCTGCTAACAGACCTCAACAGGATACCGGTACCTCCGGTTTCGCAGATGTTGATTTATTACTGCAAAACTCATGGGCTGAACATATTACCCTTGGAACTTATGGAAATTCAAAAACAATCCCAGATAATCTATCTTCTCACTATTTGCCATCAGAAAGTAGTTCTTCATATATTGATAAAAGTATTACTTTTGATACCCATGATTCACCTCTTAACCCAAGTACTTGGCAATACAATTATGATCGGCCATGGTATCTGGTTTTGAATCCGACAATAAATTCTGCTGTTGGAGAGGTATACTTTAGGGATTTTAAGCTCCATAACAATACCACCGATGAAGATGTCATTGTTCCTAATGGTAGTTTTGATGACGGTCGGGTTGACTATGATTCCGCGCTTTTGTCATATTTTTATGGTTCAGCTTTAGGCGTCCCCCCTTATAGAGTTGTAAATAAACCCATTATTGTGGGTGAATCTGGATTGCAGGTTCCTAAAGACAGTAATATTGAATATGACACTGACTATACTTGGTACAAGAAATTTATTTGGGGGCACATTAATCCTTATGGCGTTACTAGTATTTATTGGGATCAAGGCTTTGCTGCTCTAGAAAACGACAAGGGGAATGGCTATATAAATTCGCTTAAGTATGCCTCTGCTTATCAAAGTTTTTTGAGCGGTATAAATTTATCAAATGGAAAATATAAAGATATTTCCGCAACAGTTTCCGATTCTAGTTCTCTCCGCGCTTGGGGACAAAAGGAAATAACTGACGGTAAAGCCGACAAAGCGCACCTTTGGATTGACAATAAAGCCTATACATGGAAAGCTGTTGCCGATCATAATTTCGACCCTGCGCCACATGCTAGTGGACTAACGAGCTGGACCAGAACATACTTTATTGGAGAGATTTGTGCTAATGCCGATAAAACCAAAGTTTATAAATCATTAAAGGATAATAATCTTCACCACGCAGTAACCGAAACGGATTGGTGGCAATTTGTACGCGATTGGCAGCCTTCCGATAATCCAGCTTTGCCTGCCCCAGTCTCCGGTATGATTACTATCCCAAACATGAAAGACGGTACTTATCACTTGAAGTGGTACAATACTTCTACTGGGGATATTGACCACGAAGAAGAACTTTCCACTTCGAATTCTAATTTAAATATTTCTGTGACGGATTTAGTTTCAGATGTTGCTCTTAAGGTGGAATTCAAAGAAATTACTCCGGTAGAATCTACCCTTTCAAAATTATATACTTATAAATCGAAATACAAGATAAATGGAACAAAATCATCTGAAGTTACAAAAGTATTGGTAAATGGGCAAGAAGCAATTATTGATGGTAATAATTGGAATATTGAACTTGAACTTGCAATTGGATTAACGCAGATTAGTGCTGTTGGCCAGGATCAATTTGGAAATAGTTCAAAACCGGCAATTTATAATTTAATGAGACGAAAAGCAGGTGATGCGAATGATGATACTTTTGTTGATATTTTAGATTTTGGTTCATTATTGAATGATTGGAATAAAGTTGATGTAGTTAGTGACTCTGATTACAATGAAGATAATAAAGTAAATATTAATGATTTTGCAATTTTGATGTTTAATTGGAATAAATAAATATTTTAAATATAATTCGATTTTTTTAAGGAGGAAGATGGAAAAAAGAAAGTTGTTTAAGTATTATGGGTTCGGTTTTTTTATACTTGCAGGAGGGATTTTATTAATTAGTCAATATAAAAATTTAGAAATGAGTGCTTACGAAGAAAATTCTAGTGGAGAAATCATAAACACGGCCACGCTTACCTACAACGACAGCTTGGGCCAGCCAAGAACCATTCAAAGCTATCCGATCAAGTTGACTAAAACCACAAGTGAGGTGGCTCCGGTTTTCCCAACAGGATCTACTCTGGTTATTCATATGCCTCATGGCAATGAAGCAGTTTATGTGGTTACATGGCCGGCAGCTATCGGAACAGTTACTCGATATCATGTGAATGCTACATATGAAGGATGGGAGAATCCCGATGAAGACTTTCCCTCAACTGCCCGATATGCAGAATTTTGTGATAATGGCCAATGTATAATTGGGAATCCTTACACTGTTACCGTCACTGCTTACAACGGATCAATGGCATCTTTGCCACTAACATTGTTCGGTACAGCCCCAACATACCCAGATGATTGGACTCCTTCATCTTTCCCAGACGAATCTGCTTCTTCTTCAACTGCCACCGAAACCATTACTGCAGTTAATTCAAACACTAGCTCTTCAAATTCTGATAATACCAACACAAATACTTCAGCCTCTACTGAAACCGCAGCAACCGGAAATACTGTTTTTGGCATTTTAAAAGAATCTGCCACGCCAAATTCTCCAATTACTGATTCAAAGATTGTTGTAAAAGATTTTAGTGGAAAAAAAATCGCTGAGACAACAACGGATCAAAATGGAGCCTATACTATAAAAACTGATTTATCAACCGGACAATATAAAATGGAAATCAGTAAGCCTGGTTATGCTACAGTCAAAAAGGATGTTTCGTTGAATCAAAACGTATCGGCAGATCTTCAGCTTAAAAAACAATCAAAGATCGTGACTTGGTTCAAAAACCTTTGGCAAAAAATAACCGGCGTGAAATAGGAGGACAAAATGAAAAAACGATTTTCCAAAATTGCAATTGGTTTTTTAGCCCTGCTAATGGTAGCTTCTCTCGGTTGGTTTGGGTATAACTCTTTTAATACTAATAATGTACCCTTGGCCAAAGCTATGCTAAGTCCAATACCAAATCCCTCGATACTTGGTTTTTTGCCCGATGTAGGAACAGTAAATGATGTCGTTCTCTCGAGTGATGGCAATACCGCTTATCTTGCCTCCGATCCATTTGGTGTAGTTGCAGTAGATGTTTCAAACCCTGCAGCAATGAAAGTACTTGCTTCGCAAAAACCATTTGGAGCTTCGAATCAAGTTAATATTTCGCCTGATGGGAAATTGGCTGTAGCGGTTCAGACTCCTCGAGGTACGGACATTGTAGACATATCAAATCCAACGGAATTTAAAGTATTATCTTCTATTGCCGGAACTTCATCAGATGCTGTCATCTCTGGATCAACTCTTTATCTTGCAATTGGCGGGGAAGTAAAAATTTATAATATTTCCAACCCTGCTTCCCCAAATCTTCTTTCGACTATAACTACTCCAGGAAGCACTCAAGGTCTTGCCATCTCTGGTACCAATCTCTTGATTGCTGATGGCTCCTCCGGTTTTGAAATAGCTAATGTTTCTATTCCAGCCAATCCAAGTATTATTGGTTCATTAAGCCTTGGTGGCGGATCGGCTAGAAAAATTACCTGCGAAGGAAACAATGCGTATATTGCCAACTCAACTTTAATGAAATTACAGATCATAAATTTTTCTACACCTTCTGCGCCTATTTTAGCTTCAGAGCTAAATACAAGCTCTGC
>JBAYJO010000006.1:0-45394 GCA_041665085.1 Patescibacteria group bacterium
AAAAAAATTTGCAATATCTAAAGCTAGCTCGATTGAAGGTAAGAATTTACCTGTTTCAACAGCAATAACGGATTGACGAGAAACACCAAGATTTTCAGCTAATTCTTGCTGGGTAAGTTCTTTTGCTTTTCTTAAATCTTTTAAGTTGATAATAATTTTCTTCATATAAAGAATGTGTTAAATTATAATATATTAATATTAGGATGCTAATTATAATGTAAACAAAACTTTACATTCTGTCAATAGAATATTTATTTTGTAGAATATATTATTATTATGTATATTTATTTTAATCAATTTTGTAAGGGACAGAGGGCTCCTTTTCGATGGCCTCCCTCTATCCCTTACCAACCCAACTCCTGCCACGACTTTTTCAGAAGCACAAAAAATCAGTTTCTTCCTAAAAGACACTCTGATGTCCTGACCTGTTTCACGGTCAGTCACAGCTTCTTTTGGAGCGAAACTGATTTTTTACTTTCTGAAAAAGATACTTAAAAATTAAAATAAATCAAACCAACTTCTTCATCAAACTATCTTTACTAGCTCCACCGGTTTGCTGGTCAATTATTTTCCCGTTTTCAAAAATCAAAATTGTTGGAATACTCATCACATTATATTTACTGGCCAGCTCTGCCTGCTCATCGATATTTACTTTATATACAAAAGATTTGTCTTTAATCTCCTCACTGATTTCATCAATAACCGAACCCATCATTTGACAAGGACCGCACCATGGCGCAAAAAAATCCACTAAAACTTTCTTAGGGCTTTTTAAAACCTTCTCATCAAAATTCTCCCCTGTGATTTCTTCTGCTTTAGACACTGATGCTCCTTTCGGTTAAATGACTTTTATATTCTATATTACTTTGCGTTATTTTCAAAATCAGTAATTGCCAGTCTCAATGCTTGATCGCCCAAAACAGAGCAGTGAACCTTATTTGCCGGCAACCCGCCTAGATAATCAATAATATCCTTAGCTGTAATTTTCTTTGCTTTTTCGATTGTTGTTCCTTCAATCATTTCTGATAGTGCAGAGGTTGAAGAAATTGCAGAAGCGCAACCAAATGTTTTCCAACCGGACTTCTCAATTTTTAATGTTTCAGGGCTTACATAAATCCAAAATTTCATCACATCGCCGCAAGCAGGGGAGCCAACCTCGCCAAGACCGTTGAATTTAAATTCTGGCTCTGGCGTTTGCACCATATTTCTTGGTTTCAAAAAATGATCTTTTACTTTTTCTGAATAAACCCACTCTTGTTTGTTGTATTTTATATCCGACATTTTATTCTCCTTATTAATTAATGTGAATTGGTGATATTTTTCTTAAATTGTCAACAACTATAGCAAGTTCAGAAATTACATAATCAATTTCCTCTTTACTATTGTATTTTCCAAATGAAAAACGAAGCGTGCCATGAATAATTTCATCTTTTAGCCCGATTGCTTTAAGCGCGTGGGAAGGTTTTAGTGATTTTGCAGTACATGCTGATCCAGTTGAGCAGTATATACCTTTTTGATCCAGAAGAAGAAGGGCTGATTCGCCTTCTATATCTAAAAAAGAAATACTTAAAATACTTGGCAAGCAGTTTTCAAAATCACTGTTTAAAATAATTCTATCAATCCTTTTTTTAACGCAATCAATAAAATATTTTTTAAGTTCATATATTTGATCGAAATATTTTTTTGAATTTTCTTGAGCAATTTCAAATGCTTTTGCCAGTCCCACTATTCCGGCAACATTTTCAGTGCCTGACCTTATACCGTTTTCTTGTTTTCCGCCATAAATAATTGGTTCTATCGGTGTATTGTTTCTAATATACAAGAATCCTATACCTTTTGGGCCATAGATTTTACTGCCATTTATTGTCATTGCATCTATTTTAAGTTTATTAACATTTAATTTAATAAAACCGGCAGCCTGACATGCATCAGTGTGGAAATAAATTCGGCCCATATTATTTTTCATTCTTTCTTTGTTGATTTCTTCAAGTTTTTGACCAATCTGTTCAATTGGTTCAATCGTACCAATTTCGTTATTTCCAAACATGATAGAGACTAAAATTGTAGAATCTTTAATTTCTCGAGCTAAATCTTCCGGATTTACAAATCCGCTGCTATCAACCTTTAAATAACTTATTTCAAAACCTTCTGTTTCTAGTTTTTTCAAACATTCAAGCACTGCAGGATGCTCGATCGGGCTTGATATAATATGATTGCCAATATTTTTACTTGCTCTTGCAATACCAAAAATAGCCAAATTATCGCTTTCTGTCCCGCTTCCTGTAAAAATAATTTCTTCGGAATTTGATCCGATAATTGCTGCGATTTTTTGACGGCTATTTCGAATTGCAGCTTTAGCATTTAAACCAAGTTCGTATATACTTGACGGGTTTCCGTATTCAATTTCAAAATAAGGTTTCATATTTTTGTAAACCTCTGAATCTACTTTAGTTGTGGCTGCATTATCTAAATATATTGCTTTCATATGTTTCCTTTGTCATTCCAGACTCGAAGCAAAGCGCTCGAGCCTGCCCGCCCCTGCCTGCCGGCAGGCAGGTTGGGAGGGATCTGGAATCCAGATAAGTAAGTTATTATTTCATAAGGAAATCACTTAATTTATATCTTGATAACTTTGTTAATGTTTCAGCCTGTGCATTATCCCAAGCAAATTTTATTGCACAAAAACAATTAAGAGTGCAATTTTTATGATCTTTACAGATATATGGAGTTTTTTCTTCTTGAATCGCTTTAATTACTTGGTCAAGTGTAGTTTTGCTAGGTTTATTTTTTAATTTATATCCGCCGTTAATTCCTTCCATGCTATCAATCAAGTCGTGTTTTTTAAGGTTTAAGGCAACTTGTTTTAGAAAAGCAAAAGAAATATTGTGTTCGCGCGCAATATCATTGAGTGAAATGTATTTTAAACTATAATTTTTAGCTAAATAAGCAATCAGCAGCAAGCTGTATTGAGCAAATTTTGACATAAAATAAAATTAAACTGATACTAATTTACTATCAGTTTAACATTTGTAATCCAAATAGTCAATAGAACTGATGGCGCAGTTCTTATGCCCTATCCCACGCATAAGATAGCCGCCTGATCCTTGGGAGGGGGTGACCTTCTGCGCCATCAAAGTTTGCTATCAGAAGATAGCAAATATAGTATATAGACAAAAATATCTTCATGTAATGTAATAATATACAAAATTATAGCAATGCAGTTACATATTCCGTATTACAAAAACAAGCCAATCGTAAAGATTGACTTATTTTTGGTGGTGTGTTCTCGCTCAAGCTCGAACTATTTTTGAACAAAACGCTCAATAACTTTCAAGCTCCGCTCACGCGGGTGCAAGAAAGGGGTGTGGAAAGGAAAAGCGGTCGCACTCGCTAAAAATGTTGAATTGTTGTACTGATAAAAAGGAAAGGGTGTGGGGAGGGATTTTTTGCCCGTTTTGCTTTTGATGGCAATTTTTTTTGGTGGAATTATTTGCCAGCCTTTTCAGCGGCATCTTCAATCCAATTTCCCATATTACTATACCCGCTGTTATTTACCCAATCATATGTTGGATAAATACTTGAAAGTAATACCTTTTGTCCATTTCTCGTTGTGGTCCAATCATCAAATGGATTTTTTCCTTTACCGCATGTAATACCTTTACTATTCTTTTGATTATGAATGTAAATCCCCAAAAGACCATTTCCTCTATTGTGACTACTCGTTATTTCGTAGTTTATCCATTTTCTACCAGCGGTACTTGACCCGATTAAAACAACTGTTACTGTTGTCCCAGCTAATTGGTTATCAATCCACTTTTCTATTTCGGAATCTTGTTTATTCTTTACTTCTTCCCACTCGACAGAATTAAAAAATCCAGCTGATTTCCTGTCCTGCGTGACCCAGCTATTTTTTATTTGGGAAGCTCTCCAGCAGTCGGGAGCATAATGAAAACTAAAAAATGTTTTTCTTGCCATATAATTTTACTTACTACTTTCTACCCATGTTGCAAAGTTATTATACCCATTCTCACTCACCCAATCATAGCACGGAACCCAGTTCGATAGCTTAAAACCATTACCCCAGTATTGTCTATTTAAATTTGTCACTTTGGGCGGTAAATCTTGATAAATTTTCCAATTTGTTCCATCGTGCTCGTAATATGTAAGTTTTCTTCCATCCTTGCTGATCACAAATCCCAGAAAATCAAACGGGTTTCGCCCCCGAGGAAAAGTCTGTCTATTTTTATCGGACACGTTGTTAATATGAACACCTAATAATGTACTTCCTCGATCATAACTTTTTAATATTTCATACCTAACCCAACGCCTACTCCAAGTTTCCGTGCCAATAAGTGCACAGGTTACAGTCGTGCCAATAAGATTTGAGTTGATAAGTCTTTTTACAGAATCAGCACCATGTCTTTTTGAATCCTCCCAGATTGAGGCATCAAAAAACCCCGCTTCTTGACCATTTTCTTTTGTAAAGCCATGATTCCTTACAACATTTGCACGGAATGTTTTTACATCATCATAATGAAAACTAAAAAATACTTGTTTTGCCATAACTATTTAATTAAATACACGATAAATAATGCAGCACCAATCAAAGGCAAATAAAATACTAAAAGAGTAGGCGAAAACATTGAGTATATCAGAGTATTTTTCTTTAATTTTTGATACTCGCATGTATTCATAGAAAAATCAATTTCTTCTTCCTTTAATTTTCTAACATGATTATATAAATCTCTGAATAAACGTTCTTGAGAAAGGAAATAACCGTCTAAAATCCAGAACACGAAAGTAAGAACTATAAGGAAATAAATGATAAAATTGGAATTATTGCCTTTAGAAAACAATGCAAGCAATGCACCAATTAAGGTTATTGTCCAACCTCTTAGAAAAAACAAATTGCCAGCCATTCGACTGATGATGTTTTGTATAAACTCAAGATGTTTTCGTTTGTTTTCCATAATTATTTTAGATCATCCATTATCTTTTTCGCTAAGTGAAAAGCAAAATTTACAGCAACTGCATTGCCGATCATTTTATACCCGTCAGCAATATCTTGATATTTGAAAATAAAATCATCAGGAAATGTTTGGATTCTTGCACATTCTCTTACGGACAAACGGCGATATAAATTTTCTTTTCCAGGAACAAAAATTCTTTCATTTTGACTTATAAACTTCATTTTGGGTGCTTGTGGATGAATGGGAGCATGACGACCGCCAGCCTGAATAGTGAAAGAAGGTTCGTTCCACGAACGCACCCGGTTTCTTGACATATAGATTGATGAAAAACCACCATTCATATATTCATGATTTGGAATTTTTAATTCATCACCGTTTGTTTTGTTTTTATCTAAAGCTGGTTTTGCGAGGCGAAGATCGTAGATAGCATCTTTTAATACAGGTTTATATTTTTGCGGTTCTGGAAATTGAAATTTCTTTTTCAATCTTTTGTGATAGCCGACAATAATCACACGAAGCCTATCTTCTGGAACATCATAATCATTCGCGTTTAGCATTTTACATGATATCTCATATCCAGCATTTTCAAATTCTCTAATTATATTTGAAAATGCCTCTTTATGTTTAGGATGTAAAATTCCAGATACATTTTCTGCAAGAAAAAATTTGGGCTGTCTTTCTTTCAATAAACGAATATAGTCATAAAATAATTGACCTCTTTTGTCGTTTATTCCACGACCAGTTCCCGCTTCGCTCCAACTCTGGCAAGGTGGTCCACCGATTATTCCGTCAACATCTGGAATTTCAGACGCTGGAACATCTACTATACTTCTTTTGTCTAATTTTGTTTTAGGAAAATTATGCTCAAATGTCTCCCAAATTGTAGAATCGTATTCATTTGCCCAAACAATGTCAAAACCGGCTCTTTCAAAGCCTAAATCTAATCCTCCTGCACCTGTAAATAAAGAAGCGATCTTCATAGTTAATTATGACTAATATTAAGAGTATTTTTAAATAGTTTTTTCGGTGATTTCAAAAGGTTGATATCAAATTTCAATGAAGATTCTACTCTTGAACTGGCGTTATGAATTCGAAATGAAAGAGTCCAATCATTATTCATTGTTACTATTGCAGTTGTGTCGCTGTCTAATTTAAAATCAATATCAACAATCTCTGTTGGTAGTGGCACCCTAGGAGTTTTATATTTCGGAAGAATTTCTTTAAATGGTAAATTTAGTGTGCCATTTATGTTAAATGCTTGTATCTCTACGCAATTTTTGTCCTTAATCACTTTATAGAAATCCTTATTTCCAACGAGATATGCAACAAGATTAGAAGCTACTTTTGAAGGATCTTTTTTATAGAGATTTTTCAATTCTTTTATAAATGCCTTTAGAATAGGAGTATAGATTGACGAATGATAATCCCCGAGATCGCTCCATTTTTTCTTTGCACTACTTTCTTTTCTAATCTTCTCTAAATTATTAAAAATGGGCGTTACTGTATCAAAATACTCTTTGGAAGTTTTTGCTCCAAGCCATTTTTCACCGAAATCAATATTTGCAGATAAACGGGAATGCTTCACGGCATGATGATTATTTTTGGCTGATACGCCAATTTCCCATTTTTGTAATAATCGTATTGCTAAAACATCTCTTACATCACCAGATTTTCCATAATTATCTGATAGTATTTCAAGTTGTAAAACATCATCTTTGCCAATATCATTTGAAAGCCTTGGTTCTATATCCATTAAAAAATTGACCGCAAAACTAGCAGAGAGTAAATATTCACTCTGTTCTGTTTTGCTAACATTTCCAAAACAACCTTCTGCAATTTCAAATGCCGAGTTTTTTATAACTTCAATATTTGTTTTATCCTTTAATTTTTCTTCAAATTGAATGAGAAGAGCATACTCAAAGGATTTACCTGTCGTCATTTGTTTTGATTCTACAGTAGACATATTTTTATTTTATCATCTCCTCAAGCGGCACAATTAATGCCTTGGCGATTTTTTTAAGTGTATCAACAGTGGGGTTTTATTGTTTACTCATTTCCAAATAGATTATAATATTGTTGTATAATTTGTATGTTTGTTCTTTGTAACAATAATATAATTGTACTAAAGTATTTTGAAATAGTAAATATAAAATGGGAATTCCTTTGTCTTTTCCGCGTTGGAGAGTGGGACAAGGAAAAGAATGTCAACCCCATCAAATAAATTGCTTTAAAAGCGAAAGCGGGCAAAAAATTCCCTCCCCAAGCCCCTCCAAGCGGTCGTATGAGCGAAGTCAGAATTATGATTTTCTAGACGTTTTTTTAATATCATTGATTGTGCCGATATATAATCTCCTGTCTTTTTGGCTGGTTAGAACATAAATATATTACATAGTTTTACTATAACAAAAACGATTCTAAAGAGTCATTTTTGTTGCTTAATGTGTGATTTGGTGCGGCGCTAAGCGCCGCTTTCACCACGCTAAGCGTGGTGGAACAGGGGGGATTTGAATCGGGGCCCCCGACCCGGTTTTCCAATCCTTTTATCTATTTGGGATTATGTCATCAGATGGCGTAATATTTAGTGCCTTCAGATTCCCAGCAGGGGGTTCTGCATCCCCATCTACAAAAACAAGCCAATCGTAAAGATTGACTTATTTTTGGTGGAACAGGGGGGATTTGAACCCCCGTCCGAAAATGCGACATAATAACCTACTACATGCTTAGAATATTCTTTGTTCTTAAGCTAATACTAATGAACATTCAAGAGCATACTAACCGCAATTCCTGATCTTAATTGGTAAACCGGAATGTTTTTACCAAGGCATCTCGACTGTATGACGCCTGCATTCTTAACATCGAGATGATTAAGAAGAGACGGCGATGGCAATTAAGCCAAAGCTGGCGCAAAACTCATAGATGCAAATGCACCACGAATTTTGCTAGCAAGTGTTTCTTTTGCACTTACAATTTTTTCATCTTTAACGACGATGCGTCGACATGCGGTTATTACTACGACATTCCCGTCGAATCCATACTGTCCCGTAATCAATATAATAGCATAATAATCAAAATAAATCAAGAGTAGATAGTATATATTTATATGCTTATTTATCTAGATTTTCTCAAGAGGGTTTATTCCCAATATTTTAAAATAATCATTCAGTACAATAGTAAAAGATTTAACTAAAGATAGGCGATAGTTTTTTAAATTCTCATTATCAAGCTTGATTATTGGTTTTGCGTTGTCTTGTTCATAAAATTCGGAAAATGCCGAGCACAGTTCAAATGTAAATCGACAAATTTTTGAAATATCCAGATCATCAATACAATTCAGTATATATTTATCAGATTCCGATAATAATTTTATTAAATTTTTCTCTGCAGATGTTATTTCAGCAATTTCATATTCTTTTAAATCGGTGAATTCCGCTTTTTTTAAAATATTTGTTGCTCGCGCGTAGCAATAAGAAAGGTATATACCACTCTCGCCGGTTGCTCTTAAAGCATCTTCAAAATCAAAATTAATGTTTTGATTTAATGTATGTTTTGTCATGTAAAATCTGATTGCTGAATTTGCAAGCTCTGAAGCTATATCCTTTACTTTTGATTTTTCAGATATTTTTTTAATTGTAAGATCGATTAAATCATCTGCTTTAATGCCAATTCCTTTTCTGCCGCTCATTGAAACTGATTTTTCGGTTTGATCGATTCCGATTTCATGCGCAGCATTTTCAGTTAAGTTTACAACCCCATACGATAAATGATAGTAATCATTTTTATCTTTGATAAATCCTAGTTTCAGGAGTATTTCTTTAATAATTTCTTGAGGATAACTTTGTCGATAATCAATTACGCAAATTATTTTATCTGCGTGTCCGATTTCATTATTTGATTCACCATTAGATGTCGTGGTTATAATATTGGTATCATTCCACTTTTTATAATCAAAATTATTTTTAAGTTTTCCCAGTTTCCATATTTGAAAGGCAAGATCTTTAGCTGTGTAAGTCAAACTTCCATCGCTTTTAATTAGAATCTTGTCTTTACTAAATTGCTCGTCATCTTTTTTTTCTACTCCGCCAGCTTTAACAACCCAACAACCAGCATTTGCTCCTTCTTCTTCCTTAACTATAGTTCCGGTTTCTTTAAGCAATTCAAATGTTTCATCCCAAAGCTTTTTTGCTAAGATATCCGATTCCCAGATCAATAAATCAAAATTAATGTTTAATTTACTGCAGGTATTTATATGAGCTTCGATGATTTTTGTGCTTACTTCTTTTGCAAATTTTGCAATTTCACTTGTTCCTTTTTCAATATTAGTAAATACTTTTTTCCTAAGTTCAAGATATTTTTCATCATGCTCCATCATTTGATGAAATCTTGCATATAGATCCCAGCAGAAATAATCAAAAGGTATAGTTTTGTCCCATTTGTCCCAAATATCGTTAAAATTATCGTTTTCCCCATAAATTGGTTCGTCCAAATATAAAAGTGCCGTAACAATATCTGCAACTTGGATGCCGGTATCGTCGATGTAATTTAATGTTTCTGTTGTGTATCCATTGTTTTTATAAAGTCTTGTGATAATGTCGCCAATAATTGAATTACGAAGATGACCAATGTGCATGGCTTTATTTGGATTAACACCGGTATGTTCAATTGAGATTTTTTCCCCTTTAGACGAATTAGTTAAAATGGTTTTTTGATCAATAATATTATTAATTATTGTTTTTCCAAAGTTGGGATAATCGATAAAAAAGTTTAAATATCCAGGTTCTGAAATAGTAATTTTTGAAATATTATTAATTTTTCCTTCAAGTTCGCTGGTGAGTTCTTCGGCAATTTCCATTGGATTTTTGCCCATTTTTTTCGCAAGCGAGAATGGCGCTGCTGTACTAAAATCACCCATCTCTTCATTTGGAGGTGTATTAAATTGGGCTGTAACGTCTTTTGAGTCGAATATTTTTTGTATTTGATCTTTTATTTTTTGCATATATTTATTTTAACTTAAAAAATGATTTATCTCAAGGAATATTTTGTTTCCCAATATTTAATTAAAACGCTATAATATAAACAATGAACAAATATGGACATTTTTCTAAATCCGGCGATGAATTTATTATCACGCGTCCAGATACGCCAAAACCATGGATAAATTACCTCACCAATGGAAAATATTGTGCGTTGATTTCTCAAACCGGCGGCGGGTATGCTTTTATTGGCGACTCCGGCTATAATCGCATTTTATCAAGCAGTCCGGACGATATGATTATAACCGATCGCCCCGGCCGCTACATTTTTATTCGAGATGATGAAACCGGTGAATATTGGAGCTTAGGTTGGCAGCCGGTTAGAAAAAAAATGGATTTTTTTGAAACTCGACATGGTCAAGGTTATACAAAAATTACTTCCGAGCTAAAAGAAATCAGAGGCGAGTCTACTTTTTTTGTTCCGCTTGAGGATACGCTAGAGATTTGGATGTGTAAAATTAAAAATATGTCCAACAAAAGACGCCGAATATCAATTGTTGTTTATGTTGAATGGTCTTTGGCAAATCACGGCGCCAATATTGCCGAAACAAATTTTAATAATCTGTTTAATGATGTCGAATTTGAAGACAATACTATCTTTGCTACTAAAAATCGTTGGGAAAGACCTGATTTTGAAAATGTGCCTTGGGATAAATATGCTTTTTTAACGATGGATCGTCGAGTTGATGGATATGAAATGGATAAAGAAGAATTTTTAGGTATGTATAATCACTTGAGCGAACCGGCAAAATTAAAACAGTTCACATGGAAAAACAAACCGAAATCACACGATGACGGAAAACCATCTATCGGAGCATTGTATAAACAATTTATTCTCCAACCAAATGTCGAAGTGAAATTTAATGTACTTCTTGGCACAGCCTTAAAATCAAAACAAGAAATAAAGTATGGTTTATATGGTACGGAAAATGTTAAAAAATTAGTGAAAAAATATATAAATCCATCAACAGTAAAAGAAGAATTTGAAAAGCTAAATGAATATTGGAAAAACTATAATTCCCATGTTGAGGTTGAAACTCCGGATGAAAATTTTAACATTTCTGTAAATTATTGGAACAGATATCAAGCATGGATTACTTCTCGCTGGTCTCTGATGAATTCTTACTATACTGGCGGTTCATCAACTTTTGGTTTCCGCGATATGAGCCAGCATTTAATTGGCGTGCTTCCGCATGAACCGGAATATGCAAAAAATAGATTAAAAGAACTTTTGTCTTATCAGCTTAAATCAGGAAAAACTGTCCATAACTGGAATGCATTTACCAGACGCGGAGTTGTTACAGACCATTCGGATGATGCCCAGTGGTTAGTATTATCTGTAATATATTATTTAAATGAAACAGAAGATTTCAAGTTTTTACATGAAATAGTAGATTATTACGACCAAGATCACGGAACTGTTTTTGAACATGTTTTAAAGGCAATGGAATATACTATTGGGATATGTTCTGAAAGAGGAATTCCTCATCGCATGACAGCTGATTGGAACGATGCTATGAATTCCGGAAAGCAAGGAAAAGGCGAATCAACCATGGTTGCGGATCAGCTTTGTTTTAATATTATTATGATTAAAGATATTTTAACTAAGATTGGTGAGGACAAGTTAAATGAAAAATACTTATATATTTACAATAAAATTAAAAAAATCTTAAATAGAGAATTTTGGGATGGGGCGTGGTATATACGAGCAACTGGTGATGACGGAAAGCCGATTGGCAGTAAAAAAAATAAATATAATAAAATTGATATTAATGCCCAGTCGTGGTCAGTAATGTCCGGAGTGGCTGCATATAAAGACAGAGGAAACGAGTGCCTTGACTCTGTTAGCTCCAAACTTGATACGCGTTATGGCCCGGCAATGTTTTTACCGTCATATAAAATTCCATCAAGCGAAATCGGAGTGATTAGCGAATTTGTCCCCGGAACAAAAGAAAATGGTTCAATTTTTAATCATCCGATTAGCTGGGCAGTATTAGCTGAATGTATGCTTGGACGAGGAGAAGATGCCTATGAATTGTGGCGAAAAACCTCTTTTATGACAAGAGGTCAACATCCTGATCTTTATCAATGCGAACCTTATGTTTATTCGGAATTTGTCTATGGACCGGAACACCCGGATTTTGGGCATGGTTCGTTTAGTTGGGCAACCGGCAGTGCTTCTTGGTTTTATCGCGTTTGTATAGATTATATTTGCGGAGTTCGAGCTACAATAAATGGTCTTGAGATTGATCCTTGCATTCCTGATAAATGGAAAGAGTTATCTGTGAAACGAGATTTTAGAGGCATAACTTATGACATTAAAATTCACAATCACAAAAGAGTAAATACCGGAGTTGAAAGAATTTTAGTGAATGGAGAAGAATATAATAGTTGCACCTTACCACTGAATATTACAGGCACATGCGAGGTTGAAGTTTTCATGGGAAAAAGTATATTAAATAAAGGAATAAATTTTTATCGTTAGAAAGGAGAATTATGGCTATTCGCTTAGCAATTAATGGATTTGGAAGAATTGGTAGATCTTCATTTAGGGTTGCATTTGAGAAAGAAGATATTGAAATTGTGGCAATAAATGATTTAACAGAAAATAATATGCTGGCTCATCTTCTAAAATACGATACAGCATTTGGAAAATTTGATCATGAAGTAAACGCCGATTCAGAAAATTTATACATTGACGGTAAAGCAATTCCATCAATGTCTATAAAAGATCCTCGAACGCTTCCGTGGAAAGATCTGAATGTTGATGTGGTTTTAGAATGCACCGGAATTTTTACCAAAGAAGAAGATGCCAAAATGCATTTGGAGGCCGGTGCCAAAAAAGTTTTGATTTCAGCGCCAGCTAAAGGAAATGTTGATTTAATTGTTTTGGGCACAAATGATGATAAAATTGCCGACCAACAAATTCTTTCAAACGCCAGTTGTACAACTAATTGCATTACGCCTGTTGTATCTGTTATTGACGAAGCGATTGGTATTGAAAAAGCTATGATGACAACAATTCATTCATATACTGCCGATCAAAATTTGCAAGACGGTCCTCATGAGGACGATTTGAGAAGAGCTCGCGCAGCCGCTCAAAATATTGTTCCAACAACAACAGGCGCTGCAAAGGCAACGACAAAAATTATGCCAAATCTTGCTGGTAAATTTGACGGCCTTGCAATTCGCGTACCTGCAATTGATGTTTCATTATCTGATATCACCATGCTTGTTAAAAAAGATACGACAATTGAAGAAGTAAATAAAATTCTGCAAGATGCAGCCAAAAGCGACAGATACAAAGGAATTTTAGATTTTACAGAGGAAGAATTAGTTTCATCTGATTTTATAAAAAATACCTATTCTTCTATTGTTGATGGCAAACTTACCCAAGTGGTTGATGGAAATTTGGTTAAAATAATTGCTTGGTATGACAATGAGTGGGGCTATTCAAATAGATTGGTTGAATTAGCTGAAAGAGTAGGGAGTTAAATATGACAAATCAGTATGATAAAATTGCAAATCAGTATCACGCCGAAACTTCCAAAGATTTCTTAAACAAAGATGATAAGGGGCGAGAAAAATTTAAAGTTGAAATGATCGATAGACCTCGTATAAAAAGAGCTGACGGTTGGCATGTTTTAGATTTAGGATGTGGAAGTGGAATTCATGTTGAATATTTTGTTGAGACTCATCCAGAAATTAATGCAATAATTGGTATTGATTCATCGGTTGAAATGATTAAAATTGCAAAAAACAATAATAAAACTAAGAAGGTAAAATTTATTATTGCTGATATGGACGATATTCCTTTTAAAAATAATACTTTTGACTATATATTCAGTAGAAATAGTATCCATTATTCAGCAGATTTACAAAAAACATTTGCTGAAATTTCAAGAGTATTAAAACCAGGAGGAAAATTATATTTTCAGGTTAGTGATCCGATTTATAACTTATTTACGAAAAAAAATAAAGATTATATCAAAAAAGAAAATGTGGGATTTGCAATTCAGGGAGGTAATGCAATTGTAGTTCATCCAACATATACTTTTGAGGAGTATATCAACTCTATTGTTCGAAATAATTTAAATATTCTTGAAATGCATGAATATTGTGGCAGAAAATCGAATATTGAAGGATTTAATGTGCCAGTTGTACTGTCATTCTTAATAACAAAAGGGAAGGAAAAATTATGATTGGAAAATTATCTGAAATATTAAAAGATGCAAAAGATAATAATTTCGCCATTGGAGCATTTAACACCTTTGATCTTGAATCAACTGAAGCAATTATTCAAGCGGCAGAAAATGAAAAATCCCCAGTAATTATTCAAATAAGTGAAAAAACAATTGAATATGCGGGTCTTGAAGAAATATATACTATTATCAAGGAATTATCTGAAAAATCATCCATTTCAGTTGTAATTAATCTCGATCATGGAAAAGATGAGGAAGTTGTTAGAAAATGCATTGATCTTGGTTTTGCTTCGGTAATGTTTGATGGTTCAAGATTAACATATGAAGAAAATGTGAAACTAACAAAAGAGCTTGCAGATTATGCTCACTCAAAAAATGTTGAAATAGAAGCAGAACTTGGCTCTGTTGGAGCGCATGGTGAAGATCTTGAAACAGTGAAAGCAAGTTACACAGATCCAGATCAGGCTTTGGATTTTGTTCAAAAAACTGGAATTGACGCGCTGGCAATAGGTTGCGGTACAGCTCACGGCTTGCCTCTTGAAAATGAAAAAATAAATTTTGATGTGATAAAAAACGTTGCCGACAAAGTTTCGGTTCCACTTGTGCTTCATGGTTCTTCAAATATTCCAGATGAAGATATCAAGCTGGCAATTTCAGCAGGAATTTCAAAAATTAATATTGACACAGAGCTTCGACAATCATTTACAGATGGAATTAAGGAAAGTTTAAAAGAAAATTCAAACCAAATTGATCCAAGGGCTTATCTTGGTGAAGCCAAACAGGAACTAAAAGAAAAGGTTCAAGAAAAAATTAGACTTTTTAGTAATGAGTAATCTATCTGGTTTTAGATTTAAGTTCAACTTTAATTTCACGCTCAATATCGCTCTTTTTTTGTGATTCTCGTTTATCGTGAGTTTTTTTACCTCGTCCAACCCCAATTTCTATTTTGGCATATCCATGTTTAATAAACAGATTTAAAGGCACAAGCGTGAGCCCTTTTTCTGCAGTTTTACCGACAAATCTATTAATTTCAGTCCGATGAAGCAGTACTTTGCGCGATCTGGTTGGATTTTTTGCAACTGTTAAATTTAAATTAATAAGCCAAGCTTCGTTTCCCAATATTTTTACATAAGATCCGGTTAGATTTGCTCGTCCGGCACGAATTGATTTTATTTCGTCTCCAGTTAAAACCAAACCACCCTCGGTAGTTTCGAGTATTTCATAATCAAATCGAGCTTTTTTATTTTGAGCAACTATTTTAGACATATGCTAATTATACCATATAATAATCTAAAAAATATGTTTTATAGTCAATAAATAAATCAAAGAATAATTGTTTATGCTTTGAGCCCTACCCCTTATACTACAACTTATCCACAGTCTTTTTTTGACGGAGTAAGTAATATTGTAGTAGTTTTAAAAATGAGGGAGATCCCTCTATTTTGTTGGTGAGGTGAACGGTTGTGGCAATAGAACGGAATTATGACGGAATAACGAAGATTGTGGCGAAAGCCAGATCTATGGGTGAGCCGTGGCCGTTTGCAGTTGCGGCAATGGTTCAAGCACTTGTTGTTCGAGCGATGTCTCCTTGCCCAAGGCAATACGCCAAAGGGGCAATCGGATACAACAGAGAAGGTAAAGGACTTGCAATTGGCTTTTCCGGCCCTCCAAGAGGCGCACCAATATGCTCGGCCGAAAATTGTAGGTTGGAGCAGGGTCATTTGCTTTGTCCCGGTGTAACTGCCTGTCAATCTTTGACTCTGAACACCTTAGCACATTCAGCTCTTACCGGCGGTGTGGCTTACATCACTAGCTTTCCCACAAGGAGGGAGTCAAAAAACTTGTGGGCAGGCAGAATCAGTGAAGTTGTGTATCTGTCAAGCGATGGAATCACAAATGATGCCAGATGGTACAGTGAAAGACGTGGCAATCCCATACACTACTACAAGTTCGAAAACTCTCCAGGAGTTATATCGGCCAAAAGGCAAAGTGTATACAAACCAGCAGATTGGTGCCAACTTGTGGACGAAATAGCCAAGCTTGTTGAAGCACTGCACTTTCCCTTGACGCTTGAGGAAACCGGTATTCTGTTGGTTTCAATCAACGCTTGCCGGTCAAAATGCCTGAAGCAGTGGGCAGGTGCAGTTGCATTTGACGAACTGTGGAGACTCCTTGGACTTGCCTACAATGGTTCAATGCCCGGAGATGACAACTGTTGCGACGCGGGCTGTCCAAAAGACAGGGGAGCTCCTTGTGTTGGCGGTCATGCCGAACAAACGCTTTCAACTCAGGTGTTGAATGTTGCCCATCTTCAAGGCAGCAAAGTGTTTGTTACTCTTCAGCCATGCTTGGAATGTACCTCGCTGCTAACGCATGCAGGCATCAGAGAAATATATCACCTGGAGTCTTACAATCGTGAGCCCAGCGTGAATGACAGCTCTACAAGCGAGGCTGAACAAGTGGTTGAGCTGGCAAGGGCTGCAGGTGTGCAGATCTACCGGTATACAGAAAACGGGTGGATTGGCGCATATTGAATGCAAAGAACTAGAAAGAGCATAAACTGTTTTATGCTTAAGGCTAAGTGGGGGATCGATGATGATCCTCCACTTCTGCAATTGTAAATGAATTAATGTTCAGATATAATCAAATTATGAAAGACGAAAAATTACAAATATTAAGACATTCAGCCTCGCATGTGCTTGCCGCAGCAGTTATGAAGCTATATCCGGATACAAAACTTGCTATCGGCCCTTCGATTGAAAATGGTTTTTATTATGATTTTGAATTTACCAAGCCTCTTTTAGAAAAAGATTTAGAAAAAATTGAAAAAGAAAGTTTTAAAATTGTTAAAGAAAATAATCTTTTTGTAAGAAAAAATATATCTCAAGCAGAAGCCAGAAAATTATTTGCCGACCAACCATATAAAATAGAATTAATTGAAGAATTAAAAGGTAAAGAGTTAAGTGTATACTCTTTAGGAGAGTTTACTGATCTTTGCGCTGGACCACATGTGGAAAAAGCCGGTGATATAAAAACATTTAAACTTGTAAATCTTGCCGGTGCATATTGGAGAGGCAGTGAAAAAAATAAAATGCTTACTCGAATTTATGGTCTTGCATTTGAAACTGATGAAGAATTAAAAAAATATGAAGAGATGATGGTAGAAGCTGAAAAGCGCGATCATAAAAAAATTGGAAAAGAACTGGATTTATTTTCTTTTCATCCGGAAGCTCCGGGATGTCCATTTTGGCATGAAAAAGGAATGATCATTTGGAATGTTTTAGAGACACTGGGAAAAAATTTACGCAAAAAATATGGTTATGTTGAGATTAAAACTCCGATTCTAGCTAAAAATTCTCTTTGGATTACCTCCGGTCATTGGGATCATTATCGTGAAGGAATGTTTACTTTTGAAGTAGATAAAGAAATTTACGGTATGAAACCAATGGACTGTCCTTTTAATATAAAAATTTATCAAACAAAACATAGATCATACAAAGAGCTTCCAATTAGATATACAGAAATTGGACGAGTTTATAGGAAAGAAAAATCAGGAGAGTTAAATGGACTTTTGCGCGTTCAGGAAATTACTCAAGATGATTCTCATCTTTTTGTCAGGGAAGAACAAGTTAAAGAAGAAATTATTAGTTTGTTAAATATGGTTCAAGAATATTATAAAAAATTAAATCTTACGCCGGAATATTTTCTCTCTACCAGACCCGAAGATTATATTGGAGAAATTTCAACTTGGGATAAAGCCGAGTCTGATCTAAAAGATGCATTAGCTGCAGAAAAGATTAAATATGATTTAAAAGAAAAAGACGGTGCTTTTTATGGCCCAAAAATAGATGTAAATATTGAAGATGCTCTTGGAAGAAGTTGGCAGGTTGCTACAATTCAACTTGATTTTCAACTTCCAGGAAGATTTAAATGTGAGTATACAGATGAAAATGGCAATATAAAAACACCTGTTATGATTCATGCCGCTGTTTTCGGCTCATTTGAGAGAATGATTGGAATTTTATTAGAACATTTTGGCGGTGCTCTCCCGCTTTGGTTATCTCCTGTTCAGGTTAAAATTCTACCTATTTCAGATAAATTTATTAATTATGCTCAAGCAATTTTAAATAAACTGCAAGAAAAACATATCAGAGTAGAACTAGATCAACGCTCCGAGACTCTAGGGGCTAAGATAAGAGGCGCGGAGTTGACAAAGACTCCTTTTGTTGTTATACTTGGCGCGAAAGAAGAAGAAAGCAGTACTGTATCTGTTAGGTCGCGTGAAAAGGGCGACCAAGGATCAATGCAGCTGGATGATTTTTTTAAGTTGCTAAAGGGCGAAGAAAACGCTCTTTGACATATTTCTCCCGACAGAAAGGAGGTATAAGCGAGATGATGCAAATAAGCTGTGAATCAGCAACTGCGGTTAGCAGGCTTATCGATGACATGGGCAATCTTGGCAATAGCGAAATTGATGAGCGCTTAGCTCGACTTGCGGGTGAACTGAAGACCAGCAATCGAGATCTGGCTGATCGCATCTCTCAGGCAGGGTATGTATTTCAAGAGAAGAGCGATTACAACAGACGAACTCTCCGAGTTCTTCTGGAGTCAATAGAGAAAGAGCTTGAGGGTTAGGGAGGATTTGCATGATGCAGAGGTTTGCAAAGATGAGGGTTTGCGCAATCAGTCGGGAGAAGGACTAGGGCGCTGCGAGTTGAAAAACAAGCGGCGCCCCTTCCATTTAAATATTAATAAAATATGAAATATCATTTATTTATACTAGGTTGTCAACAAAATTATGCTGATGCGGAAAAAATTTCTGTAATTTTGCATAGTTTGGGATATCAGAAATCATCGGAAAAAGAAGCAAATTTGGTCATAGTCGTTGCTTGCAGCGTAAGACAAAGAGCTGTTGACAGGGTTTGGAATATAATAAAAAGTCCGCCAGCAGGCAGAAAACAAGTTAAAAAATTTATAATTTGCGGTTGTGTACTCCCGGATGACAAGAGACGAATGGCGTCAAAAGTTGATTTATTTTTTGATAGTTCAAAGATAAATAATTTGGTGCATTATCTTAAAAGTATCAATCTTCCGATAAAAGAAATTTACAAGGCCAATCGAAAACCGTTTGGTAAAATCGGATATGCTTCAATTGGGATAGGTTGTAATAATTTTTGTTCGTATTGCGCAGTTCCATACACTCGCGGAAGAGAACAATATTTTAAACCGCAAACAATTCTTAAAGAAGCAAAGGAGTTGATATCTTTGGGTTGCAATGAAATCATGTTGTTGGCTCAAAATGTTAATTCATATAACAATATTGATGAAGCAGGTAAAAAAACAAATTTCATAAATTTGCTTAAAGAAGTAAATAAACTTGAAGGCGATTTTAAAATTACATTTATGTCGCCACATCCAAAAGACACTTCAGATGAATTAATTACGGCTTTAAGAAATCTTAATAAATTAAAAAAAGAAATTCATCTGCCGCTTCAATCCGGCGATAATGAAATTCTTAAAAAAATGAATCGGCATTATACAGTTAAGCATTTCTTGAATTTAATTAAAAAAATTAGAAAAAATATTCCGGATATGTATATTTCAACAGATATTATCGTTGGTTTTCCAACGGAAACAGATGAGCAATTTAAAAGTACTTATAAAGTTTGCAAGCAAGCTAAATTTGATAAAGCTTTTATTTCTCAATATTCTCCAAGAAAAGGTACAGCAGCGGAGAAAACATTACCAGATGATGTTTCACGAGAAGTAAAAAAGCAAAGATGGGAAATATTAAATAATTTAATTAATAAAAAAATTAAATAAAAAAAACCGCCTTGAAAAATAAGACGGTTTTTTTATATTTTGCTTTATTCTTGAGTTTTCTCTTCAGTTTTTTCTTTTGATTCACCTTCTTCAGCGGTTTCTTCTCCACCAACTTGAGCTTCAAGTTCGGCAATAGCTTCTTCTTCAGATGCTGGCGCAAGTTCAGCTTCCAGCTCTTCTTCGCTTCTTGGAGCAGTAACTTGAATCAATATCTCTTCTGGGTCTTCAAGAACTTCAATTCCACTTGGAATATTTAGATCTGTAACTTTGATGTTATCATCAAATGTTTTAAGTACAGAGATATCAACATCAATGTGAGGAATAAGATCATCTGGCAAACATTCAACTTCAATAGAGTCTTTTGAAGTGATCAAATTGCCTTCAAGATCAGCTACAGCAGGGGATTCGCCAATAAGTTCAAGTCTAATGTCTGTGTGAATTTTTTCTTTCATATTAACTTTTATCAAATCAGCATGAATAATCTCACGAGTAACAGGGTTATGTTGTGTTTTACCGATAAGAATTTTAATTGGTTTTTCTTCATCAATACTTAAGCTAACAAGTGTGCTTGAGCCGGCTTGTTTTACTACTTTCGTAAATCCATAAAAATCCAAAACTAAATTTTTGTTTTTATATCCTTTGCCGTACAAAACAGCAGGAATTTTTTTATCTCGTCGGAGTTGTTTTACTTTTTTTCCGATAAGTTGTCTAGCTGACGATGTGAGTTTTATATTTTCCATATTATTTTTTCCTAAATAATTTCTCGAAATTTCCGTCAAAGCCGTTTATTTCTTGCTTTAGATCGGCAATATCTTTATTTGATAATGGTTGCATGTTGTTTTGATCCATGAAAATTACGCATTCTGCAACAGTAGCGGTATGATTTTTATCGCAAAAAGCTTTGAAGATATAGGTATTATTTAAAAATCCTTTTAGCTGCAAATCTTTCTTATCGTAAGATTTTCCACATTTAGGGCAATGAAATGCTCTTTGAACTTGTTTGAAAGCTTCTTCTAATGAATCCAATTTGTCCTCCTTGGTTCATTTTAAAAGAAAATTATCAAAGTGTCAAGGTTAAATTGATAATATTTAATATTTACTTAAATTCACTACATAATACAAAAATTATCCACAATTGGGTAACAAATTTACTGGTTAAATGCGAACAAAAACCGAACTTATCCACATTATCTTGTTGATAATTCTTATTCAAAATCAATGGCCGCACTGGAATCTCCAGTACGGCCTTGGTCGCTGCCAATTAAGTCAGCTATCTGCTAGGGCTATTCGGTGGTTCACCACCGAATCCAGATGTGTTTGCCGATCTGGAACGTCTGCGCATCGGCAAAAGGTATCGGAGGAAGAATATCTTCCTCTGCCTTTACTGTGACGAGTTGGTTGTATTCCCATGCCAAAGTCCCTTTCTTGAACTTAGGCTCATCACAGTAAGAGAACGAGCAAAGGATGCGGGGTTTCTTGCTGCTCAATTCCCATGCAAAGAAGAACATAAGCCCGTCTTTCTCAATGGTTGCAGATGCAACCAGCCATTTCCCGTTTCTTAGGAAGTGGGGAGTAAAGATAGCATCGTATTTCTTGTTTGTCCCATGATACTTGGGAACATCAAGCCGAATTGCCTTTTTTGTTCCGATTTTGCAGATGTAGGCATAGGGGGTTGTGCCCGACTTGGTATTGCCCGCTATGTTGTCGGCTGTCCAAGTTTCAGCACCGACTATGCCATAGATGCCATTGCCGTTGGAAGTGTACTCATATTCCACTTCCGGATCGAGCCATTCCCAGACGTCTGTCTGCGGCGATTTTGTTGCCGCGATGCTGTATGAGGTAGCAAGGAAAAGAGTCACAAGGATTGCAGATATTGTCCTCAACCTTTTATTCCCACCCTTCCGGCGTTCTGCGCCAGATTATTTTATATCAAAAAACAGAGCTCTTGTCAATCAATCCAAGCTGTTTTTTACTTTTTTCAAGGAAGCTGAAGAAATATTACGCTATTAAAATATTACTAATTCTTCAAATATTTCTTATACAAATCAGATCTTTTTTCTTTAGTTTTTAAAATAGATTGCTCAAGTCTCCACTTGGCAATTTTTTTGTGATCGCCAGCTGTCAAAATTTCTGGCACTTTTTTCCCCTTGTATTCAAACGGTCTTGTGTATTGCGGGTATTCTAAGAGATTGTTTTCAAATGTTTCCTGCTCAATTGACTCTTCTTTGCCGACAACTCCCGGAATAAGTCTGGCAGTTGCATCAATCAAAGCCATCGCTGGAATTTCACCACCTGTTAAAACATAATCTCCCACTGAAATTTCTTCATCTACAAGTGATCTGATTCTTTCGTCGTATCCTTCAAAATGTCCACAAATGATAATTAAATGATCGAGTTTTGAAAATTCTCGAGCTTTTTTTTGTGTAAATGGTTGACCTTGAGGTGTCATTAATATAATTCGCCTTTTATTATTATTTAACTTACCAGTTGGCAGATTAAATTTGGATAAAGCGTTATCTGCGATATCAACTTTCATAACCATTCCAGGGCCACCCCCATAAGGAGTGTCATCAACAGTGTTGTGAGTATCGGTAGCAAAGTCGCGAATATTTATAAAATTCAACTCAAAAAGCTGCTTAGCTTGTGCTCTTTTCATGACCGATTCGGAAAATGGTCCGGAAAACATATTTGGAAATAAAGTTAATACATCAATTTTCATATTTATTACATTTTAACAAAAAAACCACAGAAAGTTGTGGTTTTTTTATTTTTTTTGCGAACTTATTATAGAATTTCTGTTGCTTTTTCTTCTTCTGTTTCTTCTGCTTTTTCTTCTTCTGCGTTATCGGCTACTTCTTCAACTAATTCTTCAGTTTTTTCTTCAACATTATTACTGTTATCATCAGTTACTCTGATTTCTTTTCCATCCGGTTCCATGATTTTTAAATTAATTCTAGCGTTTGATTTTGCGCCAAGAACTCGCAGTAAGGTGCGGATAGCTTTAGCTGTTTTTCCTTCTTTTCCAATCACTTTACCCATATCTGCTTGATTGATTGAAAGTTCAACTAAAACGCCCATTTCATCGATTGTTCTTTTAGTTTTAACATCACTTGGATTATCGACGATTTGCTTAACAACATATTCTACAAATGCTTGATCTTCTTCTAACTCTTTTGCCATCTTGCCTCCTCATTATATAGCGCGTTTTCGACCGTGCGCTAGATTTTTAATAATACTTTTTATTAACAATATAATTTATTTGTCTGCAACTTCGTTATCTGGTTTAACGTCTTCTTCAGCAGCAGTATCTGCGGATTCAGCTTCAGTCGTTTCAGCTTCAGCTTCAGTTTCAGCAACTTCTTGAGCATGTTCTTCAGCAATTTCAGCTGATTTTTCTTCCCATTCAGCCTTGGCAGCTTCTTTTTCAGCTGCAAGCTTTTCTTTTTCAGCTTCATCAGCAGCTTTTTGAGCAGCTAATTCTTTTTTTGATATTTTTGGTGCTTTTTTAAATACAATTAATTTATGTTTCAGGCCTGCTTCTAAAAGCAGTTTTGAAACAGTGTTTGATGGAATTGCACCCATATTTAACCAATTTAAAATACTGTCCTTATCAATAGACAGTTTTTTTGTCATAGGATCAAAATTTCCTACAATAGAAGTAAATTTTCCTTTCACAGCGTTCTGTTGTGGTGTAACAACTATTCGGTAAAAAGGTCTTTTCTTTTTCCCGATTCTTGTAAGTCTGATTCTTTGCATTAGTGAATATTTTCCTTTCTTCAAATATAATTTTAATTCATTATTACTTATTTGTCAACTTAATATATTACTAAATCAAAGGAGAATTACCCAATATATAAGATTTGTAATCCATTTCGTTCTTGCCTTCAGGTTTAACTTTGTCAATAATTATTTTGCCATTTTCAATATGAGCTGCTGTAATTTTAAGAACAGTAGTCTCCTTTACTGCGCCAGCTTTCGATTTAATCAAAGTATATACTCCGGGCCAAGGATTATAGGCTCTAATTTTTCTTTCAATAATTATTGGGTCATCTTTTGCTAAATCAACAAAGCCATCTTCTTTTTTAATCATTGAACATAAAATTGCGTTACCTTTTTGAGAAATAGGTTTAATCAGGTTTAAAATATATTTTATAACCGAGAATAAAGCTGTTTCAGCTCCAATAATCGCTAATTCTCGTGATAATTCCTTAAGAGTTATATTTGATGGTATTTCTACTTCAACTTGAGAGATAATTGGACCTGTGTCCATACCCTCATCCATTTTGATGATTGTTATGCCACTGTTTTTATCACCATTTAAAATTGTCGATTGAAGAGGTGTTGCTCCTCGGTATTTCGGAAGAAGTGAAGGGTGAATATTGACAAATCCATATTTTGGAATTTTTAAGAGACCTGAAGGAATGATTTTTCCATATGATGCAACTAAACAAATATCAAGATCTAAAGCATTAAGATCATTCGCAAATTCAGCTGATTCATTTTTTCCTGTGCCGTCTTTTCTTTCTCGGATAAACATGGGTTGTAGGATTGGAATTTTGTTTTCTAATGCATATTTTTTAACTGGAGAAATAGCGACTTGCTGACCGCGGCCAGCAGGCTTGTCGGTTTCAGTAATAACGGTTTTTATTTCAAAAAAGGGATTATTATAGAAAAAATATAATGCAGGCAAAGAAAAATCAGATGAACCAAAAAAGGCTAATTTAATTTTTTTGTCTTTATAAGGAAAATCAATTTTTGTTTTTTCAACAAATATTTCTCCATTCAAGTGGTCGATTTCATGCTGAATAACTCGAGCTAAAAGTCCGGTAGCTCTAAGTTTTACTCTGTTTCCGTCAGTGTCTTGAGCCAGAACAGTAATTTTTTTTGGTCTTTCTACTGGTAGTTCAACTCCCGGCAAGGACAAACACCCCTCTTCAATTATTTGTTTTTCAATAGAAAAATTAGTAATTTTAGGATTTACTAAAATCGTCAGCGGGACAGTTTCTTCATCGCTATTTTCCGGTAAATATTCAACAGCAATAATTTTTTTTAAAATACCGATCTGAACAGCAGAAATGCCAATACCCATTTTTTGGCGCATAGTATCAAGCATATCTTGAATAGTATTTTTTAATTCTTGATCGAATTTATTTACATTATTAGATTTTTGTTTCAGAATTGGATCTGATATATACTTTATCGGTTTGATTGGCATACATACTCCTTACTAATACATTGTGGTACAGCTTCTCCATTTTTGTAGCGCAATTTTCACTTGAATATTTTTTTGCTGTTTTTAATGCATTACTTGACATCTTTTTTAGTACAGATGGATTTTTTAAAAGATAACCTATTTTACCAGAAAAATCCTCCAGAGTCAAATCTGTTAATAGTCCATCTTTGCCCGGACTAATTATGTTTGCCGGTCCCATTTTTGCTACTGCAACCGGTGGTGTACCGGCTGCCATTGCTTCGGTTATCACAATCCCTTGAGTGTCGGTAATTGACGGAAATACAAACATATCTGCAATCCCAAACATTTGTTCGGTTTCTTCTTTTTTAAGATAACCGGTAAATAGCACATATTCATTGATTTTCAGGTCATAGCAAAGTTTTTTATACTCATTTTCCTGTGGTCCTCCTCCAACAATTATGAGTCTTGTTTGGTGTTTTTCCCTGACTTTTTTAAACGCTTTAAATAAAAACTTTAAATTTTTTTCTTCAGCAAGTCGCCCGACATATAAAAGCAATTTTTCGTTTTCAGAGATATTATGTTTTGCTTTAAAGAGGTGGGAGTTTATTTTTTTAAAATTTTCAGTCTTAATTCCGGTTGGAATGACTTCAATTGGTTTTCTTACGCCATATTTATATAAAACCAATTTCATCGCTTCTGAAGGAGTAATTATTTGATCGCATTCATTACAAAAATTCTTACTGCGAGAGATAATAAAATTTTTAATTACTTTATCAAAAAATGGAAAATAATTATTATATTCAGCGATTAAGGTATGATAAGTATATACTACGGGAATATGTTGCTTGCGGCCAATCTTAAGGCCAAGAGAGCCCATACTGAAGAGATGCTGGCAGTGAATTATATCTAAATTTAAATTTTTAACAGTTTCGTCAACCCATGGAGCAAAAGGCGTTAATGCAATTGGATAATAGTTCTGCTTTGGCAGTGCGATTGATGGAAGTCTAAATATATTTTTTTCCTTATCAATGTATTTTTTAGTTCTTGGCGCAAAAATAAAATACTGATGGCCTCTTTTTTCCATTTCTTCTTTAAAAGTGTCAATCGAAACAACCACTCCGTTCATAGTTGGTAAGTAGCATTCCGAAAAAATTCCAATCCTCATTTCCCTCCTAAGTGTCTTGTCTATATTCTACTAGAAAACTGCTGAAAATAAAATCATTCTTGTATTTGGAAATAAAATGTTTTTGGTAAATCGTGTATTATCATCTGTTTTTGAGATTCATTTACAAATTTAATCTGGATTTGAAAATATTTTAAATAATTTTTTCTGAAGTAATCATTTTGAAAAGGGCCAGATATGGAAATTTCAGGAATTTTCGAAAGTTTATCAATATAATTATTCATATCGGAAAATGCTTTATCTTTATCGTTATCACCACAGGTAATTATTGCAATTTTTCCAAAAGGAGGTAAATGATATTTTTTGCGAGAATCAAGCAGTTTGTCTAAAAACTCTCGAATTTTTTTTCTTGCAAAATCTTGAATAATTGGATTATCAGATTCGTTAATCTGCATAATTATTTTATTATTTGTTTTAGTTGAAAGCTTCATTAGAAAAACAAATAGTTTTTCTTCTTGATTAAAAGAGATTTTGTTTATTATTGATTCAAAATCTAGCGCAATAATGGCGTCATAAGTATTTTCAAGATTATCAAGTTCGTCAAAACTTCCAATTGATATATACTTTGACCAATTAATGTCAATTAATTCAAGTTCTTGATGCAATGAATCTTTCCCCCAGCCTATTTTTTTAAAATCAGATCCTTTACATTTTTTGCACTTCTTCATTGTTTTTGATTTAAATAAACAATATCTGCATTCAAGTCTATCGGCTTCAAGGTATATGTTTTTTCCACACTTTTCGCATTTTACAATCTCGTTACAATCTTTGCACATAATAATTACAGAGCCATTATTTTTAGGGTAAAAAATAAATACTTTTTTCAAATCTTTAATATTTTGTAAAATCTCGTTTCGCGAGGTTTGATTAAGAACCGAGACCCACTCATTTTTTGTGCTTACGATTTCAATATTTTTAAAAGTTTTTTTAATAAATTCATCTGAAATTAAAATCAATTGTTTTTTTCTATGCAAATTCCAATAATAAGCGTCGGGAATTATATTGCCGACTATTAGTTTGAGATTTAGTTGCAGGCTCAATCTTTGTGCAATTTTTATAGTTGATAAGTAAGGTTTTTGATCGGAAAACTGCGAAATTGCATCAGGATCATCAACAATTATTGTTTCAAGATCGGCTAAAGGTAGAAAAACTGCACTTCTAACTCCGAAAATAAGATTTAATTCACCGGATTTTGCTTTTTGATATATACTAAATTTTTCAGATTTACTTAATTTACTATGATAAATTGCAGTTTTTTTACTGTTAAAAAAATTACTAATTGTTGTAGCTTCTTCGATTGAAGCAAGGCAAACGATCGTTTTTTTACCGCAAGAAATATTTTTTTTAATAATTTCTTCATAATATTTAAAACGCGTTGTTTTAAGTCCGGCAATAAATATATTTTGAGGTTTGTTATTTGTAGCTGTTGTATTATTGTTTTTTTGTTTTAAATCAATTTTTCGCAAAGGAGCTTCCGGAACAATCGCCCGAAATGATTCAGATAGACTGCAAAAATAATATTCACTGATCCATTTGATTAAATCCAAATATATATTATTCAATGGATTATAATCAATTATTTTAATAATTGGTTTGCATTTAAAATGATCGACATTTTTTTTAAATGAAATTACAAGTCCCATGCATTTTTTGCCGTTAAAATTAACCAAAACTAATTGGCCTATTTTAACTTCATTTGCAAGTTCCGACGGCACTAAATAAGTAAAGGCGCCGAGCGGAATTTTTGCGTGAATAATTATTTCTGCAAACATATACTAATAATATGATGAATAGTGGTATTAGGCAAAATATCGCTTAAATTATTGAAATAACAATAAATGTATGTTAGAATATCTTGAAATGAGTATTATTTATGAATAATGTTTTTGCTATTATTGGAAGACCAAACGCAGGTAAATCCACATTTTTTAATCGATTAATTGGTTCAAGAGAAGCTATCATTGCCAATGAACCAGGAACAACAAGAGATTTTAAATTTGGATATTGCCAGTGGGAAGGTAAAGAAATTGAGGTTATTGATACCGGCGGTTTTGAATTTAAAACAACTGATGATATTTTTGGTAAACATATTTTTAAACAGATCAATTCAGCACTTGTTGTTGCTGATAATATCTTTTTTTTGGTTGATTTAAAAGATGGCATCAAAAATGAAGATCTTGAAATTGCAAAAATTTTAAGAGCAACCGATAAAAATGTTATACTTGTTGGTAATAAAATTGATTCATCTAAAATCAAAGATTTAGAAACATTAAAAAAACTCGGGTTTAATCAAATATTTGCCATTTCCGCTCAAAAAGGTAGAGGCATGAGTGAGCTTTTGGATTATGTAGTAAAAAATATAAGTGATGCCTCTGAAAGAGAAATAAATATTAAAGTTGCTCTGATCGGAAGGCCAAATGTTGGAAAATCAAGCCTTTTGAATGCGCTGGTTGATTCTGATCGAGTGATTGTTTCCGATAAACCGGGAACCACAAGAGATATGATTGATGTGCCATTTGTTTACAAAGATAAAAAATTTTTATTTATTGATACTGCTGGAATTAGAAAAAGAGGAAGGATTGTGCCCGGCGTTGAAAAATTTAGCGTTGAGCGATCAATTAGAGCTATTGATAGAGCTAGATTGGTTATTTTGGTGGTTGATGCAGCTGAAGGAATTACTCGAGGAGATGCTCATTTAGCGCAATATTGTATAAACAAAAATAAGCCGATACTTGTGGCTTACAATAAAATGGATTTAGTTGAAAATGAAGTAGACGCTAGATTTCAATTTTTGAGCAAGCTAGAGTCGGTTTTTATTTCAGCGAGTAAGAAATTGAATCTTGAAGAAATTTTAGAGTGGTTGAGCCAGAAGTCTTAAGATCTCCGCGTCCTTGCCAGTGAAAGTCATTAAAAGGATAAATTATCAAAAATACTCTACCGATAATATTTTCTTGCGGTAATATGCCCCATTCTCTTGAATCAGAAGAATTTTCCCGATTATCGCCAAGGACAAATAATTCATTGGCATTCAAGGTAATATTTAAAGTTTTATCAATGCTATCGTTTATATAAGTTTTTTCATCTCTCGTTAAAAATGGCTCACCTAATTCTTGTTTGTTGACATAAATTTTACTGTCTTTAATCTCAACAGTTTCACCAGGAAGCCCAATTACTCTTTTGATATAATTAACTTCCATATTGGTAGGAGCTTTGAAAATAACTACATCGCCTCTTTTTGGTTCAGAAAGTCTATAAGAAACTTGGTCGACTAATAAATACTCATTATTATGAAAATTAGGTTCCATGCTAGAACCTTCAACTATAAATGGCTGTACAATTACTTTGCGTAGTAAAAAAGCAACCAAAAGCACTATTGCGAATGTTTTAACAACTTCTAAAACTGTTAGGAATACATTTTTCATTATCTATATTATCAATTTAATTAATTAACTTAAAAATATCATTTCTTACAATTTATTCTAACAAAATATAAATAAAATTACAAAGATTATCAAAAATATTAATCTGTACTTCGATCAAATCATTGCATTCGACTGCTTGTGTCCTTATTTGTCGAAGATCGTAAGTTTGTTGAAAGGTCAGTGACTATGAGCGAACGAATCTTGTCGAATGGCCTGCCATGAGCGAACGAAGTGAGTCGAATGGTGGGCGGTAGGGGATTTGAACCTCTGGCCTTCGGAATGTGAATCCGATGCTCTAACCAACTGAGCTAACCGCCCTGATAAGATAAATTATATTCTAATAAAATAATTCTGTCGACATATCTAGACTAGCAGCTTGGCTAAATACTAACTTTTTGTTATATTAAATATAGATTAATTAATAATGCCAGAGGGGTCAGGCATAGCTTTTGTTTTTACAAAACAAAGGAGGAAAATGGACAGTAAATCGCAGGAAGTATTTAAAAATAAATTACTCAAAGAACAGAAAAAATTAGAAGTTGATCTTAAGAAAATGAACAAAATAAATGATTATGGTTCATCTGAAGAAGCTAATGTGTATCAATTTGAGGAAAGAGAAGAAAGACTGGGATTTGGAAATAAAATTAAAAATTCACTTTTGGAAATAGAACACTCACTTAAAAAGATTGAAGATGATAAATATGGTTTATGTGAAAACTGTGGTGAAAAAATTGAACTTGGAAGATTGAAAATTTTCCCAACAGCAACTTATTGTGCAACTTGTGCAACAAAGAAAAATAGTCATTAAATATTATCTCTTATTTATTGGGACGGTTTTTTTAGATCAAATCTCAAAATTGATCATAGTTAAATATTATCCAAATTTATTGGTTATAAATCAAGGAACTGCATTTGGTTTTAATTTAGGAATATTTTTTATTCCTCTTTATTTGTTATGTATATTTTTAATTTATTTGATGTTCAAGAAGCATGTTTTTGAATTATCTCTAATACTTGGAGCCGCATTATCAAATTTTATAGATCGATTGATAAGAGGTGGCGTAGTTGATTTTATTCAAATAAAATATTGGCCAAGTTTTAACTTGGCCGATATTTTTATAGTCTGTGCTTTATTTTTGATTATTTATAAAGAATATTCAAAAGAATAATTATTTTAGTGCGGCTTTAGCTTTTTCAGTGATTTTAACGAATTCTTCTTTATGGTTTTGGGCTAATTCAGATAATACTTTACGATTAAGCTCAATCTTTGCTAGCTTCAAACCATTTATGAATTCAGAATAAGTAATTCCTTCTTCACGAACAGCAGCGTTAATTTTAATTGTCCAAAGATTTCTAAATTCTCTTTTTTTGTTTCTTCTATCTCTGTAAGAGTATTGGCTAGCTTTTAAAATAGCTTCTTTAGCGCGTCTAAAAAGACTCTTTCTTCCGTGTCTGAAACCTTTAGTAAGAGCAAGTAGCTTTTTATGTCTTTTTTTAACGATTGTTCCTCTTTTTACTCGTGGCATATTGTTCCTTTAAATCCCCTAAATCATTTTTATAATTTTTTTTGCTTGAGCTTTAGTGGCAGTTGTTTTTTTGCCCGCTTTTTGTAAAGACTGATTTGATTTACCTTGTGTTAGATGTTGATCGCTTTGGTTATAACGCATTAATTTACCATTTTTGGTAACTTCAAATCTTTTTGCATATGATTTATTGGTTTTGTGCTTGGGCATTTTCTTTCCTTTTGGTAATTATACAGTTTAATTGATTTCCTAATTTTTTTGGCGGGTCAACAAATTCTCCACCACTTAATTCTTTAAAATTTTCCATTAATGCAATTGCATTATTAACAAACATTCCTTCTCGTCCTTTAAGGCGTAAATTTAATTTTACGCTGTCGCCGTCTTGAATAAATTCAGCAGCTCTTTTAGCTTTAATTTTTAAATCATTTAAGCCGATTTTTAAGCTAATTCTGATTTCCTTAAGGCTGGAATGATGACTTTTGCTCTGTTTTTTCTGTTGTTTTTGGGTTTCGTAAAGATATTTACCCCAATCCATAACCTTGCATACTGGAGGATTAGCATTTGGTCCGACTTCTACTAAATCTAAGCCTTTTTCTTCAGCAACTCTAATTCCCTCGCTTACTGAAACGGCACCAAAAGACTTACCATCTTCATCAATTAATAAGATGGAATTGGCATATATCTGCTGATTAATTCTAAATTGTTTTTCTATTCTTAATTCCTCAAGTTAGCAATTTAATTAAATTGTATCATGATTCGTAATAATTTTCAATACCTGTTTTTTACAAGTAAGTGTAATTGGTGTTTGAGCGATAATTTCCTTTTCCGAAATTACCGGCAGAGGCTTGAGTGTTGTTATTATTACTCGATTTTTAGCTGTAAAAGTACTTTTCATTAGTTTTGGAGAAGATTTGGAGAAAGAATGCTTAATTTTGTCTAAAAAACTATGCTCAACTACATTTTCAAGTTCTAGTTTTAAATCGCTTGTAAAGTTCAATTCGGTTATGATGGCAGCGCCTTTATAGTCATTGTCTATTTGAAAATTAATATTTATTGGTCTCGGAGTATAAATATAAGCTTTATTAAGAAAATATCTACTTGGCTCGATGTGTGCTAAATTAATATATTGAATATTGTGTGATTTAAGTATTCTAATAGCAGAATCAATATCTTTTGATCCAATCATCTGATGGAGTTGGCTTGTCGAATCTGTTGGAACAATTCCCATGGTAATTTCGTGATTGTCTTGCAAAATTGATGCAACGCGGTTGATAAGTTTGCCTGAACCAATCGTAACAATAGTAGAATAGCCCTTATCTATACCCATAAGAGCTAGTTCTTCGGCTGTTCTTGCAGCAGTTGGAACAACGGTTTCTCCTGAAATACCCAAATCGCTTAAAGAATTTTTTATCTTATCAAGAAACTTAATTCCGCCGGTTTCTTTGGAAAGTTCGACAATGTAATAGTACATTTTAGTTCAAAATAAATAATTATTCTGACTCGGGTTCTTTGTCTTGCTTTTCGATTGATTTAACCTCTTCGTCTAATCCGCTTGAAGGCATTGAGCTTTTACCAACAAAAATTGCACCGGAATTAATAATAAGATCTTTTGTGCTGACAGAACCAACAATTTTGCCGGTAGGTAATATTTCCAGTCTTTCTTTAGCAGTAACTGAACCTTGAATATTGCCAGCGACTTTAACGATTTGACCTGTAACAGGCCCTTTGATTTTTGCCCCAACAGCAATGTCGATCGCTTTTTCTGAATTTACCTCACCTTCAACTGATCCGTGAATACTAATGTTGTTTTTATCTTGAATGGTTCCAACAAGTTTTACATTAGCACCAACAACAGTTCCTGGCCCAGCAACTTCGTTTTGATTCGATGGCATTATTGACATGTTTTGCCTCCCTCCGCTACGTCGTCCGTCAATTGACGGAGGCGAATGGCGGATTAGTTAATTTCTTTGTATTAAGTATATACCATAAATTATTTAAAAATCAAAAAATATAATTAAAACAAAATAATTTAAAAAAAATATTAATCAAAATTCAGAACAAAGTTATTATTTAATATTATTTTAAATTTTAAACTATAGTTTTAAGATTTAATTTTTAAGATTTAAGATAAGTTTAAACTCTTGCATCTATTGACATTCCATGTTATAATCACTATTAGTTTTTATTTAAATATCAATTTAATTATAAATGTCATGATTCAAGATAACAATACAAACAATGAACGCGATAAAATCATTATTAGAGGCGCACGAGAACACAATTTAAAAAATATTGATGTTGAGATACCAAAGAATAAATTTGTTGTAATTACCGGATTGTCAGGTTCAGGTAAATCATCGCTTGCTTTTGATACTATATTTGCAGAAGGACAAAGACGATATGTTGAGTCCTTGTCTTCGTATGCAAAACAATTTTTAGGAAACTTAGAAAAGCCTGATGTTGATATAATCAAAGGTTTATCACCGGCAATTTCAATTGATCAAAGATCAGCTAGCAACAACCCAAGATCAACCGTTGGTACTGTAACGGAAATTTATGATTATTTAAGAATACTGTTTGCTCGAGTTGGACGACCTCATTGTCCTAATTGTGGCAATGAAATTACCAAGCAGACTCCAAATCAAATTGTTGAACAGATTATGTCGAAATATTCCGAACCGACAAAAATTGAAATTTATGCGCCTATTATTAGACAAAAAAAAGGCGAGCATCGTTATGCATTGGTTGGTGCAAAAAAAGCAAAATATGTAAAAGTCAGAATTGATAATGTCATAATGGATATTGAGGAAGCGCTAGACCTTAAAATTGATAAAAAATCATCTCATAATATCGATGTTTTTGTCGGTGAGATAGTTTGCCACGGTTCAATGACTACAAATGAAACCAATGAACTTTATAAATTAATACAAAAAGGATTGGAACTCTCTGGCGGATTTATTTCAATTGCAGACGCTAAGGGCAATGATCATGTTTATTCAAAACTTTATACCTGTCCTGATTGTGGACTTTCAATTCCAGAAGTTACCCCAAGTTCTTTTTCTTTCAATAATCCGGCAGGAGCCTGCGAAGTTTGCGGCGGACTTGGAATTGTTGAAGAGGTTGATCCAAATGCCGTTTTTCCAAATACAAAACTCACATTAGCTGAAGGTGCAGTAAGACCATGGACGAGAATTACCAGCCAACATGGAGCGCAAACCAAAAGCTTGGTCAGAATTGCCGAAAAATATAATTTTGATTTAGATACACCGGTTGAAGAATTAACAGATGATAAACTTAAAATAGTTCTTTATGGCGAACCTGAAAGCGAAAAACTGGAAGAAGGTTATTTTGAGGGCGTTATTCCTGATCTTGAAAAGGGATATCGTGAAACGGATTCTGATTATATTAGAAATGAAATTGCAAAATATTTAGTTAAAAAAACCTGCCCGTCATGTAAAGGACAAAGATTAAGACGAGAAGTGCTGGCAATTACCATTGCGGGAAAAAACATTGTCGATATTGCAAAATTATCGATTGAAAAATGTTTAGAATTTTTTAAAGAATTACCAAAAAGTCTTACAAAAGCTGAAAGCCAAATAGCATCTCAGATTTTGATTGAAATTAATTTAAGACTAAAATTTTTGTGCGAAGTAGGTGTTGCTTATCTAACCTTGGATCGTAATGCGGCAACTCTTGCAGGAGGTGAAGCCCAAAGAATAAGGCTCGCAACTCAACTTGGATCTCAATTAACCGGTATAGTATATATTTTGGATGAGCCATCAATCGGGCTTCATCAAAGAGATAATGATAAGTTGCTTGAAACATTAAAAGATTTGCGTGATCTTGGAAACACTGTGATTGTTGTTGAACATGATGAAGAAACCATGAGAGCAGCTGATTATATTTTTGACATCGGTCCGGGTGCAGGTGATTACGGCGGAGAGGTTGTTGCTCAAGGAACTGTTGAAGAAATTATCAATAATCCAAATTCAGTTACTGGTAAATACTTATCAGGTAAAAGTTTGATTGCACTTCCAAAACAAAGAAGAAAAGGTTTAGGTAAATACTTAACAGTTACAGGTGCAAAAGAATTTAACTTAAAAAATGTTACAGCAAAAATTCCTCTTAATTCATTTGTAGCTATAAGCGGAGTTTCCGGTTCTGGTAAGTCAACATTAATTTTTGATATTATTGCAAGAGCCTTATCGCAAAAGCTTCATCGCACAAAAGCAGTTCCGGGAGAACATAAGCAAATTACTGGGATAGAACATATAGATAAAGTTATTAATATTGATCAATCGCCAATTGGAAGAACTCCAAGATCGAATCCAGCAACATTTGTCGGGTTTTTTACTTTGATTCGAGAATTATTTGCAGATACTCCGGAATCAAGAATTCACAATTATGATTCAGGACAATTTAGTTTTAATGTTAGAGGCGGCAGATGTGAAAATTGTCATGGAGATGGCTCGATTAAGATCGAAATGAATTTTTTGCCTGATGTTTATGTTGTCTGCGAAGAGTGTAAAGGTAAAAGATATAATGATGAAACTCTAGCTATAAAATTCAAGGGCAAATCAATTGCTGAAGTTCTTGAAATGACAGTTGATCAGGCGCGAGTATTTTTCTCTGATCAACCTCAAATTAAACAAAAATTAGATATTTTAGATGCAGTTGGTTTAGGCTATATTCATCTTGGACAGCCGGCAACTACTCTGTCCGGCGGAGAAGCTCAAAGAATCAAACTTGCAACTGAACTTTCCAGGCCTTCAACAGGTAAGACATTATATATTTTAGATGAACCAACTACCGGTCTTCATTTTGAAGACATTAAAAGACTTTTAGCAGTCTTAAATCAGCTTGTTGATAAAGGAAATTCAGTATTGGTTATTGAGCATAATCTAGATGTAATTAAATCAGCTGATTATGTTATCGATATGGGTCCAGAAGGTGGAGATCAGGGTGGCGAAATTGTCGCTGAAGGTACACCTGAAGAAGTAGCAAAGTCGGAAAAATCTCATACAGCAAAATATCTAAAGAAAATTTTAAAATAATGTAAATATTGGCCAATGTGGCTAATTATTACTCAAAATTGTGAAATTGTTGATTTAAAACAAATGTTTTTTGTTTTTTTGTATATTATTACCAATGATATCTAAGTAAATAAAAGTTATGTTATCTCTTGAAAGGAAATCGTCCACATTACATACGTGAGGTGAAATGCAATGCGAGCATCGGTGTTAGCCGCCCTGTTTGTGGTTCTAGCGGTTTTGTCCGCTAATGTAACAGCAAGTGCGCAAGGAGCATATACCTGTCCGCACAACCCGCCATGCCGTACATCTTGTCCTTCTCCTGTTTGCCCACACAACCCCCCTTGTGTTACGGAGTGTCCAGCTCCGGTCTGTATGCACAAAGTTCCATGCCCGCCAATATGCTGTCTCAATAGGCAGTATGCGCCGGCAGCTCCAGCGTGCGGACCCTATATTTGTCCGCAATGCAGCAGAAGGTATGAGCAGCAATCTACTTGCAGCGTTTGCAAAGAGCGAAAAGTAGAGCCATGCGCAGCGCCTTGTTCTGACAGGGGAGCTAAGTTCGGTTTCATGTTTGACCCGGAGATTAGGATCAGCTGGCTTGGATCGCTTCCAGATGCAAGGTTTGATCCGGAGTATTGCGAGCCTCGCGATGTCGATATTCCGATCACAGTAAGTCTTCTAACCCCAGGTGTTGGTGTGCGTTTTGGAACAGAGCAAGAGGGAATGTTCAGGTTTGGAGTGCGGCCAGAGCTTGTACTTTCGCCGCATCTGGACAACAACTCAACATTCTACAACAACTTCGATGATATCAATCTGGGAGTTGAGCAGTGGGTTGTACCGGAGTTCTTGCTTGAATATCGAAAATGCGACTGGACAGTCGGGGTCGCGTACAAGTGGTACAATATTCAAGCAAACGACCCGATGTATGGTCCATTCACTCTTGCGAAGCTCAACACCATCAGCCTATACGGTAAGTATAAGGGGTTCGTGCTTGGATACAACTTCTTTTCCGAGTCGAACGAATTTGACAAAGGAAACTATAGCTGGAATGATAACCAGACACTTTTCAAGCATGATAACTCCTTCATCGCGGGCTACGCTTATCCGTTCTAGGTATGTTGGAAACCTCCTCTCAAGGGGGCTGGAAACAGCCCTCTTCTCTTTTATTAATAATTAGGCGATAGAATACAAATAACATATAATAAATATACAAATGAAGAACAGCAAAACAAATTTCGAATATGAAAGTATATACCAAAATAAAGGATATAAATTTATTATTGGGGTTGATGAGGTTGGTAGAGGCGCGTGGGCAGGTCCAGTATATACTGCTGCTGTTGCACTTAAGAATCCAATTGATGATGTAACTGATTCAAAACTTTTAAGTCCCAAAAAAAGAGAAGAATTATCCGAAATAATTAAAAAAGTAGCCATTTCTTGGGCAATAACTTTTGCAACTGTTAAAGAAATAAATAATCTCGGCATACATTTAGCAACTTTTATAGCTTTCAAAAGAGCAATTGCCGAGATTTCAAAAGCGGATTTGGTATTAGTTGATGGTTTTGAGATTCCAGAATTACGAATAAATCAGGTAAAAATTATTGGAGGTGATCGTATTTCGAATTCAATTGCTGCTGCTTCGATTATTGCAAAAGTTGAAAGAGACAAAGTAATGTCGGATTTAGCGAAAAATTATCCTGAATTTTCTTTTGAAAAACATAAAGGTTATGGAACGAAAATTCACCAAGAATCATTAATTAAACATGGTCCATGTGAAATTCACCGAATGAATTATAAACCTATAAAAAATATACTTTTAGCAAAAAGATCTTGAAAAAATTGAAATTTGTGCTACAATATAACAGCTTCAAGTAGTTGAAACAATCGCCCCGTCTTTGACGGGGAGGAAAGTCCGAGCACCAAAGAGCAGAACAGTCGCTAACGGCGACCGTCCGCGAGGATAGGGAAAGTGCAACAGAAATTACACAGCGAAAGGCGTAAGCCCCGCAATGTTGAAATCGCGAGGTAAGAGCTCACGCATCGATATGGTGACATATTGGTGAGGTAAACCCTGTTCGGTGCAAGTTGGGTGGGTCCGACCATCATTATGGTTGCTCGTCAGATGACCACGGATCCCGACGCATCCGTAAGGAACTCCATTATCGCAAGATCATGGGGTAGATAGATGATTGTTTAAACAAAACTCGGCTTACCGACTGCTTGAAGCTTTTTAGTTCCTGCTTTATACTCAATTCAAGTTATGTAAATTACTTAGTTTGAAGTTTTATATATCGAAATAACTAATTTTTGTATGAAGTTGTTGCAAAAAAAATATAAACAAAATATATCTTTGATTTTAATTTTATTGTTAGTTATTTTCGGTTTTTTTCATTTAATAGTATCAGTTTTACCCATTGATCCATCTTCGCAGTTTATTTTATTAGCACAATCTTTTTTACACAAAAGATTATATTTTAGTGGCAATGTATATGATTCAGCCTTATACAACGGCCATTATTATTATCCGCTAGGTCCTCTGCCAGCTTTAATATTAACGCCTTTTATGTATATAAGTGCACGATTTACGCAGGGTTACTTATCTATTTTACTGTCTATTACTAATTTTTATTTATTGTTTTTAATTGCAAAAGTAATTATTAAAAATTATGTTAATTCTTTATGGCTTGCTTTTGCGTATATTTTTGCATCTGCAAATATTTTTATTTCTTTTACTGCATGGTCATGCTCTTTGTCTCAAGTTTTAGCCACAACCTTATTATTGTTAGCACTATATGAATTAATAACAAAGAAAAGATATGTATTAGTTGGTATATATATTGCATTTGCAATTAGCACAAGGATAAATCTAATACTATCTTCACTATTTTTTATATTAGTCATTATTAAATCTAGCCCTACGAAAAAGAAGATTAATGCCATAGCCATGTTTTTATTACCAATATGTATTATGACAATTATATTAATGCTATATAATTATTTACGTTTTAATTCATTTTTCGAAACAGGATATCATTACCAGCAACTTTCTTATGAACTAGCTGAAAATTTTAAATTTGGAATGTGGAATATCATTCATTTCCCTGCTAATATATACTATTTTATTTTCAAAGGACCTGAAGCAGTTTTTGTGCCGGGAACAAAAGTTTTAACTTATCCGTACCTTAAGTTGGATACGTGGGGGATGAGTATAGTTTATACTTCGCCTATTTTTCTTTATATTCTATTCAAAAGAAAAGCAATAGATATAGTAAATTATGCTTTATTAATCTCTAGCATATTACTATTTTTCTGCCTTGGATATTATGGCATTGGAGTTCGTCAATTTGGATATCGCTATGCATTGGATTTTTATCCTTTTTTGTACATCGCGTTGGCATATAGTTTCCAGAATGGGATGTCGAATTCTGCAAAAATACTAATTGTATTTTCATTTATTTTTAATTATTATTTAGTTCAAATGGTTTAGCTCTATTTTTTAAAAACATAAATTGAATCTCCGATAATTTTTATCAACTGTGCGTCTTTCATCATGTCGGGCCATGAGCCTGATTTTGGATAATAATATTGACTACAAATATAATTATGTCTTTTTACAATGTAGTAACCTTCTTCGGTAGCATCAGATGAATCAATCGATTTGACTCGAGAGCTAATAAAATAAGTATTATGTTTAAAGATGGCTGCGTCAGCATAAATCGGGTCAATATAATTATTTTGTAATAAGTAATTTTCTAATCTATATACATCTTGTTCCATGTCTAGGTTAGAATCGATTAAATATTTATCTTTGTTTTGAGAAGAAATAAATTCATTGAAATAGCTCAAGTATGAAGGGAATGTACTTAAGTTATTGAAAATTGAATAAATAGAAATTATTGCAATCAAAACAACCTTAGTTTTATAAGAAAAAAATTTTGATTTAATTAAATAAAATAAAAATATACAAATAGATAGGATAATAAAAGGAAAGGTTGGAAGCATGTATCTTATTCCGATGTCTAAATTTGATTTCATTCCAACAAAAAAAAGTATAAAAATAAAAATGTTTATATATAATAATATTTGTATAATTTTTTCCCGATTCTTTTTGTAAAGAAATTCGTAGATCATAATAAACAAAGAGCAGAAGTATAGTAAAGAATATAAAATAGAGGTTTTTAAAATAAAAGCAATTGGATAATAATACCACCAGCCTGAAAATGAAAATTTTCCTAAAAGATACTGCGGTTGATTATAGTTTTCAAAAACCCATCGCTGGATTTGTTTAATTGATTTTAAATATTCATATATCGGACTGCCCAACCAATTTAGTAAATTATTAGAACCATGTTCGTATGTAATATATTTGTTTGTTAATTCTAGAAGGTAAAAAAAACAAATTGTAAAAGCGGTGATTATTAGTATTTTACTAAAATCAAAAAATATTTTTTTAACAAATACAGTGTCTTTTTTGTTTATCAGACAGAAAAAAAGAATGATAATAAAAAAATATGGAATTATTATTAATGCAGAAATTTTTGTAAGTAGTGATAATCCTGCAAGTATCCCAATCGTATAAACTAAAAATTTTTTTGGATAAAATAAATATTTTATAAATAAGATAATTGTAATGAAAGTAAATAAAGTTGCACCTAGATCAGCTGTTGCTAGTCGAGCATGGGCCATTAGATTTGGTTCCATTCCAATTAAAATTAATCCAACAAAAGAAATAAGAAATGATTTAGTAATTTTTAAGGTTGCAAAAAAGAAGAAGCAACACAAAATAACAAACAGAATAATTATTGGTAGTCTTGCAAGAAGTAATATTGTTTTTGCATTATTTCCGGAATTGTATAAAAAATCTCTACCATAACCCCAATGATTTTGCGGAGTAAAATAGTTATTTTTAATTTTGTAGCCCGCCAATAATACGGGAACTGCGGATAAAGAATTAATTAATGGTGGCTGCTCAATAAAAAAATTAAAATCGCCGTATTGAAGTTTTATCATTCCAGCAGCAATGTGTGCTGGTTCATCAACAGTAGCACTATCTCCTTTTGCACTAAAAAAAGCTAGGAAAAAAATAAAAACTAAACACAAAATAACAGAGACAATGCGTAGCGTTTTTGTATCAAATTTGATTTTCATTTTTTATATTTATCACTAAATTGATAAGAAAGTGCAATAAACAATGTGTTTAAACCATATTTTAAACTTCTTTTTAAATTAATACTTGAGGCTTCTTTAAAATATCTAACAGGTACGGGTATTTCACCAATTTTATATCCTTTTCCTACAATATACATTAACATTTGACTGTCAAAAACAAAGTCTTCTGATAATTCTTGGTATTTAATACTTTTTAAAACTTCTTTTCGATAAGCTCTCATGCCTGTGTGCCATTCAGATAGGTTTTGACCAGTTAGTAAATTTTCTAAAAATGTTAAAAATCGGTTGGAATAATATTTATATTTCGGCATTCCATTTTCTAAAGCTTCTTTTCTGGTTCTGATTCGAGAACCAAGTATTACATCAAAATAACCATCAGCAATAAATTCAGCAAAATAATTTATTAATTTTGGATCATACTGATAATCCGGATGAAGCATGATTATAATATCAGCTCCATTTGACAGAGCTAAATCATAACAAGTTTTTTGATTAGCTCCGTAACCGCGATTTTCAGGATGTTTCTTAACTGTTAAGCCAAGTTTTTGAGCAATTTTGTTTGTGCCATCTTGGCTGCAATCATCAACCAAAATTATTTCATCAATAAGATTTTTAGGCATATCAAAAATGGTTTTCTCTAGAGTTTTCGCAGCATTGTAAGCCGGCATAACAACAATAATTTTTTGATTTTTATACATTACAACACTCTGAATAAATAATAAGTTCCATCATCAAATTCTTTTTTGAAAAGCTCAGGCTTTGTCTCAAGATTTCTTCTAAATTGCTGATGATCGAAGAAAACCAAAACCCATTTCGCTTTAAAATCATTTTTAATTCGTTCCAAATTACGATTATCGCTGCCGGAGGAAATATCGGCAAATTCTTTATATAAAGAAGTATTAAATTGATTCATAAATTCCGGATCAAGTCCGACAATATAATAATTTTTACGATTATAATAAAAGTAATATGGGAACATATCCCAGTCGTCGGTAAATACTATATCTCCTTCAGATGAATTTTTAATTAAATAATCATTGACTGATTTTGTTGAAATAGTATTAATTCCGGTTGAAGTGTCGTTTTGTGCTCGACCAATTTGTTCATACGATTTAGTATATACCACAAAAATAATTAATATGCCGACAATAATATATAGTAAAAATACAAGACCGTTTTTTTTCACTAATTTTTGCATTGCAGACTCAATGTTTTGTCCGATTAAAAGAAAAGCGCTAATGCTTGCCCAAAATGGCCAATATTCGACAAATCTTTTAGATTTCCACTGTAAAATTAAAAGAAAAAAAGTATATATTAATATCGCTAATGTTTTACCATTAATCTTAATGTTTTTTGAAATAGTATATACTAAACTCGTAAGAAAAAGCATTATGCTTATGGCTGAAATTTGTACCCAATACCATGTGTCATAAGGTCGCCACTCACCTCCTGAATAAGGTTTGGCACCAAGACCGGTCATAAATAATTGATTATAAAAATACGATATATTTTTTGGAAAATAGGGATTAATAATAATACCCAATGTAAATCCGCCCAAGCCATAAAGTATTATTTTCCAATTGATTTTTTCATTTGCTAAAAGTTGTCCGATAAACAGTGATCCGATTATTGCCAGTAAAAAAACTGATCCCGAATATAACCAAACAAAAAGAAAAGACAATATGCCGATATGCAATGGTTTATTTTTTTGAATAAAATAAAAAGTTAAAACCATAAATAGAATTGCTACCGCTTGAACGCGGATGAAGCTCATTCTGAAATAAAAATCTGATGGCATCGTAAAAAGAATTATAATTGCATAAATAAAACCATATTTTAATTTATTTTCTCGAAATAATAAAAATAAAAAGCCAAAAGCCAGTGAAAGAGAGGTCATAACCATTAATTTCGGTCCCACATTGTCGCCAAAGATCTTTATAAAAGGAATTATTAATAAGTGAAACAATAGTTGATGATCGACGAAATTTGTATTTTGAATGGTGTAATATAGCCATGGGAATGATTTTACAATTCCTTTTTCGAGAATAAATTTTGCCATTCCAACATGATAAAAACTGTCCTCGCCGGAGTACAGAGGCATTTTTCCATTAAATTGAAAAGTATAGAAGAAAATATATACAACAGTAAATATTGCTAAAAATGAAATCCACTTGCTTTTAAATATATTATTTTTCATTGAGTTCATTATCTAAAATTAAAAATTAATTTGCAAACATTATTGAAAAAAATATAAAAATAGTGTAAGATAAATTATATCTTGGGGAGTAGTGTAATGGTAACACGTCTGCCTTTGAAGCAGAAGACTTCAGGTTCGAGCCCTGGCTCCCCAGCCAAAAAAATAAAAATAAAATTCAAACCCTTAAAATAAAGAATTTACAGGTTTAAATTGGATACTAGAAAGTGAACGCTCGAACTATTTCAGTTATGAACTTTTTTTGTAAGATGTTAAAATATACCTATGAAATATAAAGGAATTTTACTAACTCTAATTGGGATAATTGTTGCAATAATATTATCTCGTCATCCAAATTTTCATAATTTTGTTAACTCGATTTCAATATTAAGTTATTTTGGTGCAATTATAATAGGTATATTCTTTGTGTCCTCAATTACTGTCGCTACATCAGTGGTTTCTTTAGTATATTTAGCACAGGTTCAAAATCCACTTTTTGTAGCATTAGCAGCTGGATTAGGAGCTCTGATTGGGGATTCACTAATTTTTCGCTTTGTCAGGAATAGCCTTGATGAAGAATTAAAGTCGTTGTTAAATGTAGTGCCATATTTTAGACATAAACATCTCCTTAGAATATTTCAGAATAAATATCTTGCTTGGTTTTTGCCTGTTGCAGGAGCAATTATTATTGCTTCGCCTTTTCCAGACGAAGTAGGTGTTTCGCTGATGGGTCTTTCAAAAATTAAACCTTGGCGTTTTGCTTTGCTTAGTTTTATATTAAATACTGCTGGCATTTATATTTTATTGACAGCCATCAATCAGTAACATATATATTCAAGTTAAGTCTGGAATATAGATATATGTATTTTGTTCTTGAATAATAGTTCTAATATTGTTCACGACTCGGAGTTAGTAGCTAATCATCGCAAGATGGTTTTTTCAATTTCCCTTTTGTATTATATTGATAAACATTATTCCCCATATCGTCGTACGACGATATGGGGAATAATGCGACAGTAGAAGTTCCCTTGGCTCTGTTGCACTACGCTCGGGATGACAAGCGGGATAAATATATATAATAATTACAAAAAATTGAATAAATATTGATATAGTATTGATTCAATATATATAAAAAATATATAAAATATTTACAATAAAAAAATTAAGTGTTTTAATTAATATAGTAATAAAATGTACTTTTTAAGGAGGTTTATGAGTAGACGATCGAGATTAACAATAAGTATAGTATCGAGCATCTTTTTCTTTGCTTTTGCTATTATTTTGTGGGGATATCAAACTGGTCGAATCAGTTTTTTTGCTTCATCGCAAACAGAAACGCAGCATGTCAGTAGTTTTTCAAATGGACAGCCTGACTCAAATATTGATCTTGCTTTAAATCGAATTCAACTAAAAGATCAAGCTGGTGGTTATATAGATAAAGGATCATATATTAGTGAAAAAATTGGTGGAACTAATGTTGGAAACTTTTCAAATTTTACACCAACTACAGAAGTTAAAATAAATATGCTTAAAAACCCGGGTTTTGAAACAGCCGGAACTGGCGGTCGTATTTTTTCTGATTGGAAAGTTCTTGCTGATGCTAATATAAATGATGCTAATGTCGGTGATCCGGACACTATCAATTCTGAAA
>JBAYJO010000007.1:0-30920 GCA_041665085.1 Patescibacteria group bacterium
ATGAAAATTAATTATTTGAAGTCTAAACTTTGCAGTATCGCTTTTGCTAAATTTAGCTAATTTATCTATTCTTTGCATAACTTTAAAACTATGCAATTTAGTTCTAAACCACAAGTTACTAACCTGCATTCAAGACTCCTTTCTTACTTAGCAGAGTCTCAAATGTTTCGTAACTTATTCACGGCGATAAACACCTTTTAATGAATTAATCTTAATTCTGAATAACTCATTTAATGTCTTAAAAAACATTGATTTTGAATTGACGCGAGAATCATCATCATTTATCCATTGAACTGGAACTTGCTTGATTTTACATTTTTGTTCTTTTGCAATTCTTAGCAGCTCCATATCAAAACCCCAACGCCAAATGGTTTGCCTTGGGAATATCTTATCTGCAGCAAGACTTGTAAATAATTTAAATCCGCATTGCGTGTCAGGAAATCCCGGGAGAATTAATAATTGAATTAACATATTTCCCATCCGCGCCATTATAATTCTTGAAATAGGCTGTTTTACTTTGACATTACTATCTTTTAAATAACGGGATCCAATCACAACATCTGCATCATTTGCAAATTTCAATAATTTTTCTACTTCTTCAAAAGGTGTAGAGTTATCCGCATCGGCAAAAAGTATATACTTTCCAATTGAATTTTTAACTCCTGTATTTACAGCTTTTCCTTTTCCGCCATTTTTTTTATGAACAATAATTTTACATTTCGAATTTTTATTTTTTTCAATTATTTCTAACATATTATCAGTTGAACCATCATCTACAATAACAATTTCATAAGTATAATTTTGTTTTTCGAGGTAACCAATCATTAATTTTAATGTTTTTCCAATTCTAGCCGACTCATTAAAAGCCGGTATTACAACAGATAAATATATATCATTCATCTTTTACTTCTCCTAAATTATATACAAAAACCGAATTTGTGATTCTACTTGTTGGATTATTTTTAGAAATTATTTGATATTGTTCTTTTGACATTAAAGTATTGGAACTAACTATTAAATAAAAATCTTGTTTTTTTGATAAATCAACAGGCAATTCTTTATTTATAATACCATAATATTTTAAAGACAAATCACCGCCCCATTCATAGTCAACATAATAATTTTTAATATTTTTTTCATCAATATATTTTTTTATTCTTTTTAAATCTTGACCCCAGTCTAAATTTGAATCTCCAGCAATTTTATAACCATTTCCAGAACCTCCAACAAATTGATTATAATAAGCAATATAATTTGGGTAAACAAGTATAAATTGAATTATTAAAATTCCAAAAAATATAAATAGTATATTTTTTTTAGATTTTAATTCTTGAAAAATATTACCGGCCATTACAAATAAAATTGGATAAATTGGAAAGATGTGACGAAGTCCAAGATTTGCTTTTGAAGTCATTGACATAAGTAAAAACAACGGAGCAGACAAATAAAATAAAGAATAATATATGTTTTTATTTTTGCTTTTTAAATATAAAAATAACGACAATGATAAAATAATCAGAGTTAAAATTGGAGTTTTAAGCAAGAGCAAGACCGGAAAATAATACCACCAACCAGTTTTTGAAGTCATTCCTAAAAAGTAAGAGCTATGTCCAGCCTCGACATGACTTATAACCATAAATAGACCCTTAAAATAATCTCTGGGTATCAAGAAATAATGCGAATAGCCATATATTTTATCAACCGGACCGTTCGATTCTAAAACCGGCGTTTTATCTAAACTTGTTAATTCTAAATTTGATGTTTTAATTGCTGATGACACCGAATTAGTGTTCGGAGATAAATTAAAATTAAAATGATAGGCCGATATTATCATAATCCAAATTATTACTATTATTACTAATAATTTTGGCCAAAAGTCAACAATTTTACGAAGTCTAATTTTTTGTTTGTAAATATACAGTAAAGATAAAATCAGCAGCGTTGGAATCAATATAATTGACGTATATTTAACCAAAAAAGCAAACGATAGGGCAAAAGCAAACATTACAATATTTAGCCACTTGTTGTTTTTTAATAAATTTACAAAAGTATATACTGAAAGTAAAAATCCTAGTGAAATAGCAATATCAGTAGTAATTAGATGACCGTGAGCAGTAAAATTTGGATCAAAAGTAAATAATCCAAGCGAAACAACACCGGCCCAATCTCCCCAAAATTTTCTGGAAATAAAAAATATTGAAATACCTAAAAGCAAAGTTAAAAACATGATTGGCAGACGTGTAAGAAAAATTAATAAATCTGCGTTATTTCCCAAACCGTAGAGAAAATCATCACCAAAAGCACGATTTTCTTTCCATGAATCATAGAAAAAATTCCCAGCAATATTCCAATAAAGTGAATCATTTGGAATTTTTGGGGATAGAGCTAAAAGTGGTGCTGCTACCATTGTTTTTACAAGTACCGGATGTTCCGGATTAAAGCGAAAATCATTTTTAACCAAATAAGTATAGCCGGCACTTAAATGTACTGCTTCATCAGTAGTAGCAGAATCATTTTTTGCTAATACAATTTGAACAGTAAGCTGAATTAATAAAAAAATTGCTGCAACAATGAATGGAACCTTCTTTTTCATTTTTTTTCCGGTAAATCAATTTGAATTTTCGGTGTTGTCCAAAATCCCATATATTTTCCAAACATAAGTCTTGTTGCAGAATCAATTGCCGAGAGAGAACTAATAAAGATAGCCGATATTGGTACCAATACCCACTGCGCGATCATTGGAATAAATTTTCTTTTTCTAAAGCCGGCTGGTCGAGGCGGCAAAAGTTTTAGCGAAATCCAGACTGTAATAATAAGACCTACCCAAGTCAGAGAAAGTAAGGTTTTACCGACTATTGGCAAATTGGTTGCAAGAACAGTATTTTTGAATCCGTTATTAAACCAAATCGGTAGCCAACCGATTATCGAGATATAAAAAGAAGCAGTTGCTAGTGAAATTTCCCCCTCAAGCATTCGATAAACTTTAATCCATTTGTCGAAAAAACGATATTTCATTTTTAAGGTGCTTTGCACAACATAAGGGAAATGTTCAATCCCGTAAGCCCAACGCTGTCTCTGCTTGTATTGATTTTTCAATGTTTCAACTAGTCGAGGCGCAAAAACCGCATCCATTGAAGCAGGCAGGAATATCGGAACTACCTTAAATCTACCATTATAATGAAAATATGCGCGCCAAAATTGACGAGAATCTTCATTAACTACTCCTACTTCCCAAAAATTCATATCAACCAAAGTCTGCATACTCATAGCATGAATTGCAAAAGTAATTAACCTCCAAGGACGAGTACCCTCAATTAACTGCCAAAATGATGCTCCAAATGCCAAAATACGATTTATAGGATTAACTCGCCAAATATTATTAGAATATATTGGCATTGATTGAAAAGCGGTATGAATTGGATCGTCTGAAAGTAAAAACTTGTAACCTACGCAATTAAAATAATGGCGATGTATTCTTGTGTCTGAATCTGCTGTTGTAACAATAACTTTTTCAAAATCAATTTTTTCTGCTTCAAGGTATATCTTTAATTTTCTGGCTGCCCATGTAGCATTTGCTCCCTTGGCTTTCATTTCTCCTTCAATATTGTCGGGATGATAAGTAATTAAAAATTTTTTAAATGAATGTTTATATTTCTTTTCGAGATCTGCCAATATTGGTTCAATTCTATCTTTTTCTCTTTCTTCTGCTGCAAGAACGACAATTATTTTATTTTTATCAAAATCATTTAATTCAATAGCCTCGATAGATTTGTCTAAAACTTCAAAATCATCTTTATAGCTAGCCAAAATTAAGACTTGATAAATTGAATCATGATTATTTAATTTTTCAAATTTTTCTTTCCAATCCGTTTTCATTCCACTTTTGAGATTATAGTAGCCGCAGGTCAAGTGATATCCCATTATTAGAGATTTATAAAGCCAATAAATATCAAATATAATCACAATAATTGCAATCGCAACTGGAAATGAAGGAAGTAAAATTAAGGGTAAAAGCAAAACTGCCCAGACAGAAATTCCCGGCACCATTTCTAAAAATCTTGTAAATCCTTTGGTTTTTTTCATACTTGAAGCAATATTATATTTCTAAGATAAAAAAACATCAGTAATTGAATAAATAAAGAAAAACCAACAAAGAGATATGATACTAACTTTTCCCGATTAAAACTATAAATTGCGAGAATTAAATTGAGCAGCAATACACCTGTAACATAGTACATATTATTTAATGATTCTGTGCTATGACCGAACCACAAAAACCAAAGAGCAATATTGCATAGAACATTTAGTATAAAAAAAACGGCAATGAGTTTATCTGAAATAAAGTTTAATAAGTTTTTAAACATTGTATCTATATTGTAATGATTTTTTAAACAAATGTTAATGGAGCCGGAGGCGGGATTTGAACCCACGACTTGCTGTTTACGAAACAGCTACTCTACCCCTGAGTTACTCCGGCTGATAGGCCCAATATCATTTAGGATGTATTTATCGACAGTCCCCAGATCTACTTCTAAACCACTCCGACGAGATTACAAATATTACCCTCTTATAATAGGTTAAAAAGAGAAATTTTTCAAGGAATAATTATTTATATTATTCGTTTAGAGCTATCGAGCCGGAATCGCATGATGAAATTGATTTTGTTTCCTTTGAAGCAGGATAAAGTACATTTGCCTCATAACCATCTTTATTCGTAACATAGACGATATAATTGCCTTTACTGGACCAAGTGAATGAGTATACCTTGCCGCTTTCAGTTAATTTTACTTCATTTTTTCCATCAGTATCACTCATATAAAGATCCGTTTTTCCGTCCCTTGAATCTTTATAAACTACCAACTTGCCGCTACGCGAAACTTCAAAGTTGTTGTAATAACCCATATATTTGTCAAACGGACCAAATCCTTCTGTTACGGTACCGTCTTCAATCTTTATGACATATTTTTTGGACTGATCTTCATAAGACTGGCAATAAACCGATTTTTTATCAATTGAAAAATTAAGATAACTGCAATATTTATCTGACAATTGCCTTCTCTCCGTTCCATTCGTATTAACTATATATACTCCTTTTTGTGTTGAACCATTTATAGTACTGCTCATAGCATAAACAACTCTCCCACTTGAATCTACATCATAGCTATAAAACGATGAATAAGATGCTGTTTCAGGTGTTTCATTTAGCTGTACTGTTTCAAGATCAGGAAATTTAACTGATTTAAGCAGACTTTTATTCGCGTCATAAGTAACATAAGCAACAGTATTATTGGCTAACCATTTAATTCTATAAGGATTTTTGTCTTCATTTACCTTTGTTGGATTTTCTCCTTTTATATTTGAATAATACAAGTAATTATTTTCTCCGTTGCCGTTGTCTCCTTTTGACAGAAAAACAATATATTTTGAATCTGGAGAAATGTAAAAAGACGACCATTGTGAACCCGGCCCTTCTTCATTGTTTTGGTCATTTAGATTGCCAATTAATTTTTCAGCGCCAGAACCATCTAAATTTGACTGATATATTGCTGCTTTGCCATCTCGATCAGAAGTAAACATGACTTTTCCTTTTGGAACCAATTTGATTTGTAAAGGATCATTAGCCGTTTTAATCTCCACATCAGATTCGTAATCCAAATATCCGGCTTTTGTTACTTTTACTTTGGTTGCAATAAGAGGAACTTTGGTAACATCGAATTTTCCCTCCCCGTCTGAATTTCCGGATGATTTTTCAATTGTAACAAGCGCTTTGTCAATTTTTGCTTTGGAATACAAATCAATTACAATACCTGAAATTGTTGTTGTTTTCTCTGGCGCCACTGTCAACTCAAACTGACCTAAATCATTTGACCCTTTGACCAGTCTGGCACTGTAAGTCGCAGTGGTAAAATTATCTTTCTCAATAGTTACCAAGACGTCGCCTTTTTGAAGTTTGTCTAAAGAAGCATAGCCGGTTGCATCAGTTTTAGCCTCTTGGTCTGAAATAATAATACTGGCTTCCGCAATCGGTTTTTTGTCTTTATCAACAACAATCAAAGATGCACTAGCGCGATTAAAATAACTGATTCCTCTGCTAATCAAAGAATATCTAAAATTCAGAAAGCAAAAAACTCCAAGTAAAATAACAATAATTATATATATGATGGTCTTACGATTAAATCTAAGCTGTAGATTAATTGTCTTGTCGCTCATATCCCTCCTTGAGTTTTTATATACTTTAATTATAGTAAATGAACTACTTAGATACAATATGCTCAAGGTGGGAAACAATATTTTTAGTTAATTAATCGACCATCTTTTAATTTAAAAGTAATTTTAGACTGATCTGCAATGGCATGGTCGTGAGTAACTGCAACAATGGTTGTATTTTCCGATTTTGCTAAATTTTTTAAAAGGTCAATAATTACTTTTCCAGTCGCACTATCAAGATTACCGGTTGGTTCATCGGCTAAAATTAACTTGGGTTTGTTGGACAAAGCCCGAGCAATAGCTACTCTTTGTTGTTCACCGCCTGAAAGTCTACTTGGCTTGCGATTGTGCTTATCTTTTGTTAAGCCAACTTCAATTAATAATTTTTCAGCTCTTACAATGCGATCATTTTTCTTTATTCCTGAAAATTCCATCGGTAAAGTAACATTTTCAAGAGCAGTTAAGTTTGGAATTAAATTATAATTTTGAAAAATAAAACCAATTTTGTCGCGGCGATATTTAATTAATTTGCTATCGTTCATTTTTGAAATATCTTGACTGTCAACATTAATCGTACCTGATGTTGGCTTGTCCAAAGCACCAAGCAGTGAAAGAAGAGTACTTTTCCCGCTTCCACTTTTACCGATTATCGTACTAAATACCCCATCGGGAATATACAAACTAATATTTTTAACAGCGCCAACTTTTTGATCACCTGATTCAAATATTTTTGTTAATTTATCAACTTTTAGCATAATTCTCCTTATGATAATTATTCTGATCTCATTACTTCGGCTGGTCTTACTTTTGCAATAAAAAACGATGGAATTGCGCTGCCGATAATTGCAATTACAATCGCTGCAGCTAAACCATATAGCATAATTCTGTAATCAACAATCGCGTGTATATCTCTTAAAGCATTTCCGGCATCGTTGCCTAACCTCATAACCGCACCCATTGCTCTCCCGCCTGGTCCACCAGCTGCCAAATTCGCACCGGAAGGATTTGCCGAGCTATTATTGTTCACAAGAACTTTTAAAACCGGATTGGAAAAAATGACTCCTAAAATTATGCCTAAGATGCTGGACATAAAAGTAAGAACTAATGATTCAACGGTAAATTGAGCCATAATTTTTCCATTTGATGAACCAATTGCTTTTAAAACCCCTATTTCTCTTCTTCGTTCGCGAACAATCATTATCATTGTTAAAAGTATTATTATTGAACCGGCAATCAATGAACCAAACAGGCTATAAAGCGAAATTGATTTAATATTTTCAAGCGGTGTAATTGTGCTCTTCACTTGATCCTCGGAAGAAGTAACATCCACCTTATCTTCACCTAATTTAGTTTTAATTGCATTTGAAACAAGAGAAATATTATCAATAGAATCTACTTGCACAATCATAGAATTTATTTGATCCGACTGGCCTGACAACAACTGTATTGTTTTAATTGGCATAATAATTGTAGCGTTTGAGAATGTATTGCCACCGTCAAATATTCCTTTGATTGTTATATCTTTATTGTATGCTCTAAATGACTGACCAACTGATAAATTATTTTTTGTAGCAACATCTTTTCCAACAAGTGCCACATTTTCACTGGTTGCGGGATCAATTTTTTCTCCACTTGTTAAATCTAATTTGCTGGCATTTACGCTTTCAAGCGAACCCAGATCATTTGTCCCGGTAACTTGAATCGGCATTGCAAAATCGGTTGCAGCAGTTTCTCCAGTTTCCGAACGTCTTTGACGATTACCAAATGATCCCGGTTCAGTTGGGGAAGTTAAATTTGTTGTACTTGTATCATTTGTTGTCGATTCTCTGCCAAAACTAACTGTTGATGACCCTTCCAAACGAAGACGATCTGAAGTCGTTTGTATCACTTTCGCTACATGATCGATTGAAGCAAGATCAGTTGCATTTTGACTAGTTAAAAGCTCTCCTCCTCCTTCAAAACCTCTAACTCCGGCGGGGCTAACAGTTATTGTGTTTCCAATTGAACTTTTTACATTTTGAATTTTCATATTAACTGTTTGCAAAGCTAAAAACATAATAAGAGCCATTGCAATCGACAGACCAAGAATAAATGTAATTGATATTGTTCTGATAGTATTTCTAAATGCATTTTTTATACCACGACTAAGTACTCCCATAAATTACTCCAAAATTATTTTGTTCTTTATTTAATCTTATAATTTCAAAACTGATAATCTGCTTAAATGAAAAATCACAAGTGCCTTATTGAAAATATTCATTAAGGCACTTGTTAACAACACATTTATCTATTGGAAATTAGTTCGCGTCTATTGTTAATCGCATCACCTCCTTTGAATATTTTGATTAATCATCGACCTTTAAATTTATAATATCTAAGAATTCTGAAAATGAGCTTAGAATTTTAATTTAACAATAAACTGGCTGCCTTTGCCCGGTTTTGAGATAACTTGAATTTTTCCTTTATGTAAATCGACAATTCTTTGAGCAATTGAAAGTCCAAGACCATAGCCGGAAATATTTTCTTTGGATCTTGAGGAATCAGCTCTATAAAATCTATTAAAAATATAGGGTATATCGGATGATTTTATACCTACACCTTGATCACTAATTTTTACTTGAGCAAATTTATCATCTTTTTCAATATCGATAGAAATAGTTGATTTTTCCGGACTATATTTTATTGCGTTATCAAGTAAGATAACAAAAAGCTCAATCAAACTCTTCTGATCTCCTTTGACATAAATATTTTGGAGCGAATTATTAAATTTAATTTGTTTTTTTTCAGCAAGAGATGCTACTTTTTGATAAGACTCAACAATCACTTCTTCAAGAGAAATTTTATCCAACTCGGCAGTTTCTTGTTCTTGATATCTTGCCACTTTAAGTAAATCGTTGGAAAGCGATTCAAGTTTTTCAATTTCTTCCAAACTGCTGGAAAGTAATTTTTTGGAGCTTGAGAGATTTAAATCTTTTTCTCTTAACCCTACCTCAATTTCCGCTTTCATCGCAGTTAAAGGAGTACGAAGCTCATGCGAGGCATCGGCAGTAAATCGATTTTGCGCTTCCATTGCTTCTTTTATTGGTTCAAGCGTTTTCTTGGCTAAAAAATAGCTTGCAGCAGACGAGAGAATGAATATTAATATATTAAAATATATCAGATTTGTTTGCAGATTATTATTACTTGATTCAAGTTGCTCAAGCCTAATTTTTTCAAAATTTGGAAGCAAATGATTTATGTCATCTCGAAGAGATAGACCCATTATGGCTCTTGATTGTGATCCAAGCCCGCGATCAAGTTCATTTGATGAAATATTATATAAACTAATGCTAAAAAAAATGCTAATTGCCATCACAATCAAGACATAAAAACCGGTTAATTTTAAATAAGTCTTATGAAATTTCATATTTAACTAATTTTATAACCAAAACCTCTAATTGTTTCGATTAATGCTTTTTTATCCTGAAATGGTTTATCGATTTTATTTCGAAGATAACCGATATATACTTCTACGGTATTTGGCAAAATATCCGCGTCATAATCCCAAACATGTGCAATAATATTATCTTTGGTTAAAATTCTTTCTTTATTTCTCATTAAATATTCAAGTAATGCATACTCTTTACTCGATAAAATTATTTTTTTACCGGCTCGCGAAACCTCATATTTATGCGGATCGAGTTTTAAATCTTGAACCATTTGAATATCGTCAGAAATTTTTTGCGGCCGACGCATCAGAGCTCTGACTCGGGCTAGAAGTTCGACAAAAGCAAATGGCTTAATTAAATAATCATCAGCTCCGGCATTTAAACCATCTACCTTGTCGGAAATTTTATCTTTGGCTGTTAAAATTAAAATTGGGACATTATTTCCTTCTTTTCGCATAGCTCGACAAATTCCCACCCCGTCGATTGAGCCCGGAAGCATACGATCTAAAATCAAAAGATCATATTCAATGGTCATGGCTTTTCCAAAGCCATCTTCACCATCATAAGAAACATCAACAGCATAAGCCTCTTGCTCAAGGCCTTTTTTTATTGCATTTGCGATTTTGTGATCATCTTCAATAATTAGTATTCTCATAGATCTATATTATAGCATAAATACTGATAAATAGCTGAAAAGCAAACAGTCCTGTTATTAGACGAAAATCGAAGTATGTGTGATTGATATCTATTTTATTTATTTTCCAGACTAATATATCTAAACCAATATTTTTTGAGCCATTTTTTTTCAAATTTTATTAAATGCCCCAAACCTCGAGCAATGACCTCTTTATCAATCGCACCGCCTCTATGAGGGTATGGTGAAAGCTGTGGCAGAGGCGATGCAAAGCCTTGGGCATAGTGGCAAAGTTCATGGGCGATAGTTGCATCAATCATAAATTCCGGAATTTTCGGGTCACGAAAATAGCCGTTTATATAAATCAAAGTATCAAGTCTGCCATTTTTTGGATTTTTAATAGACCTTATACTTCCAAGTCTTTTTACGGCGCAACGGCCAAATTTTATCTCAATTTCATTCCTTTTTGGAGTGTCATTAAAATATTTAAGCCATATTTCAAGAAGTCTTATTTTTAAAAATATATTGGAACGCATTTTTCCTTTGTTACTAACTACCAACACAGAATGATATAGATTTGGATGCAATGTGTCAAGCAATGGGATTGGAAATAAAACAAAAAATAGACGCTTTGTAAGCGACTAATTTTTATGGCGGACCCGACCGGGTTCGAACCGGCGATCTATTCCGTGACAGGGAATTATGTTAACCACTACACCACGGGTCCAATACTAAAAATTATACTGGATATTTCACCATTTTACAAGAGTAAGTTTATTTTTTTGTATTTTAAATTTGAAATATTTTTTTTAAAAATAATAATAAAATTCGACCAGACCGGAGCAACAAAAATAACCATCAAATATTGATAGGGCACAAGATATCTTTCTTCGCCTTTTGTGATCATAGCCATTAAAACCAACCCTGTGATGGGCAGAAGCAGAACCGCATCATATTTTGAAAATTTTCTTCTTACAATTTTTTTAAATATCAAATAAACAAATGGCAAATAAACTAAAATTACAAAAAAATATTGGAATATTAAATCAAGCGAGCCTTGAAAATTATTATTTCTAATGGGCCAATGTTTAATTGGATAAAACATATAAGCGCCATTTACAATAGAAATTTTTATTTGACTAAGCGGATCTTTTTTCCAAAGCTGAAAAATTTTGTTATAAAATTTATCTTCATCATAAGCATTAAAATTAAAAGTTTCTTCTTTTATTAATGTTTTATCATATCCGCAATTGTTATTGTAAAAAAATGTTGTTGATTCATCAGTTTGATTGTTTACTTTTGCCAGATGAGCTTGCCCTAAATAAGCATTTATTCCGCCATTTGTAGAAACAAAAGTTAAGCGACCCATAATATAAGAATTTCTAATAATAATTATTGTGAGTATTAAAATAAAACCTATTATGTAATAACAAATTTTTAAATAATTTTTTTTGTTAAGAAAAAAAGAGAAAATCATTAAAAGCAGGGCGCTCGGGAAAAAAATGCTTCTAAAAAGAACGACTACGGCTAAAATTAAACCGGCATTAAAGGCAAAAATGTTTGATTGTTTTTTTTGATTTATAAAAATTTTAAGATAAAACCAAATAGCAAGAAGCATAAAAAAAGTAAAAGGCACTTCAGATAAATAAAAACCAATATAAGTTATAAACGGATAATAAAAACTGCAAAAAATCATTGCAAACCAAGCGATTTTTTTTGATTTAGAAATTTCAAGACTGATTAAAAAGACCAGATAATTTGAAGCTGTGAGAAAAACTGCTAATAAAATCGCGATGATTTTTAAAGCAACGGTTTGCTTAAAAATCATTAAAAAAAGCGACATAAGATAAGGCATTCCCGGAGGGTAGAAAGTATTCCATTTATTTAAATAATTTCCATTTGAAATATTAAGAGCGAGATTTAAATAATTATTCATATCGGCATAGATATTTTGTTCCGGCCGATTAAGAAAAAGAACATAAATGAGATAAATCAAAAAAGTAAATACTAAAAAAAATAATAAAGCTCTTTTTCTTAAATAGGTCATAATGTTATTTTCGCACTTTTAATATACTTTGGGAATGAAACGATAAGGCACTTTTTTGCAATATTTTTGATAATCAGGATCTTTGAGTAAGTGTCTCTCTTCAGTAAGAGCTCTTAAAAAATATATAATCGCCCATGTAATAACAGCAATAAGCGGCGCCCAATTTAACGATATAAAATGAAAATGTATTATCGGACCAAAGAAAAATATTTTCATTTCATAGGCTGACCAAGAAAAATTCATTAGTGGAACGGCAAAAATTATCCATGACAAATTTTTTGAAATATAGGCCGGATGACGCACATATTTATATGGGCCACGCGATACTATTCCACGATTGGTCAAATTGCTTGATTTGAGACCAAGAGCAATTGTAGAGTAAACATAAATTACAAAAAGTAAAATATTTATCAATAAAAAAAATAAAGTTGTTGAAGTTGAACCAAAGTAACTATAATCAGCCGAGCCCCAACCGAAGAATTTTGAGGTTAGATCATTAAAAGGTGGATAGCAGGCGAGCGCAACAACCCAACCTAAAATTGTCGGCTCAACTGATCTAATTTTGCTGTATTTTTGAAACTCAAAAGCATAACCAAAAACGAAATAAATCGTATCAATCAACAGCAATGAGCTTAAAATTAATAAATAACCATTTTTGTATAACAGATCAAGATTATTGTTGCTATGGGAATAATCATCCAAGTGAATAAAAATACCACTAAAATTATCAAAGAAAAAATTTATCATAATTGGTAAAAAGAAAAGTTTTAAAAGAAAATATCGAGCATTTATTTTTTCATAATCAGAAAAATTATTTTTAAATTGTAATACATTTTTTCCTAAAATAAATTTGGCATTATTTTTTAAAAATTTGAAAATAGATTTTAAAAATACATATGGACGACTTTCATTTAAATTAATTTTATTTTTTCTAAATAATAAAATAAAACCAAGAATTAAATAACCATAAAAAAGACGGCATAAAATCGCTTCCGTATTTCTACCGACAAGGGCAAAAAAATTATCAAAAAATATGACAAAATTATTCGGAACTTTGCTTAAATCAAAATCATTGCGATTTATAAAACTTTGATAATAATTATTGTGAGAATAAAAATAAAGAGCAATAAAATATAAAATAATACCAGAAGTAAAAGCAATTAGTTTGTCTTTAACAGTTGGATTGAGCTTTTTTAAAATTCTTGAAAAATATATACTTTTTGCCATATCTGATTTTAAGATTATCAGCTAAATAAACTTTGGGCAAGTGCTAAAACTATCGGCCGCAATGTGGAGCAGGGGTGTTAGGAGTTTCTGTAGGCACCGTGCCGTTGTCATTATCGTTTTCATTGGTGTTATCGTTATTATTATCATTAACATTACCATTGTCATTGTTATTAGTGTTATCATTAGAATTACTATTACCGTTGTCGTTGTTATTGTCATTATTTCCGTTATCATTATTGCCATTGTCATTGTTATTAGTGTTATCATTAGAATTACTATTACCGTTGTCGTTGTTATTGTCATTATCACCACCACTTGAACTAGAGGAAGAGCTAGAAGATGAAGAACTGGAGGATGAACTCGATGATGAAGACGAAGAAGACGATGAACCTGAAGAACTTGAGGACGATCCTGAAGAAGAACTACTTGATGATGACGAAGAAGATGATGAACCCGAAGAACTGGATCCAGATGAAGAAGATGAGCTTGATGAACCTGGCGGAGGATCTAATGGACCGCAACCACTTTTTGGCACATTATCTGAAATAGCAGTTTTGCTATTGACCCAGATGAAAGGATACGCAATAAAGTTTTTGTATTTACGGCAACAAATACAATAATCTTGAATTATTTCACCTGCTGAAGGTCCTTTAAAAGGATATGAAATTACAGTATATGGTTTATATATTGCATCCCTGTAATCATTATAATAAGCCCATTTAGTCTCACAATCATTAAATGATAAAATTTCATAATTAGTAGGATTAGACGCATATGATACTTTAACCTTTATTTTACTAGCATTACTACACCCTCCATAATAAGTTTCACTACAATCAGCTGGACAACCACCACAAGTAACATTGGCTGTAGCAGAGTCAGTAATCGTACCGCAATTATAACAGGCTTCACTTAGAACACCTGCAGTAGCATTTTGTGTAACTGTGCCTGTACCAGTAGAATTCATTGCTGTAATAGTGCCGCTACACGTATCACCACCGCAAAAAGCTTGTTGCGAAACCGCAACACAACCTGAAGCAGTAATTGTATCAGTTGTATTCATATTAGTACAGGAAATATCATATGCGGCAATAACTGAAATATCCCGCGAATCACCATATGTAACAGTAATATTACTACCATCGGTTGGATTAAAATTAAATCCTGTTACTGATGGGTCAGGACCTGCCCAGACTCCACTGCAGTAATCGACACAAGATCCTCCTCCTGGAGGTGTACAACCATAATTTTTAGTACAAGCCGCATAAGCTGAATTATACATAGAAACTGCTTGATAAAGGAAAAGAGCAGAACCAATAATTATGATTGAAAGAAAGATAGAAAGTGCTGTTGAAGTAGGATTGCTTAGAGATTGTATTTTTTTAGCAAGGTTTTTTCTTCTTCTTTTAATAATGATTAAAATAATTAGAGCGAGACAGGCAAGAAGAAGAATACCTCCTGCAACATAGGCAATGGTTGAAAGTTTTTTAATTTCTAAATTTAAGCCATTACTTGATGAATCAAAGATTGTGCCATCTGATCCTTGAAGGGTGATTTCCAGTTTTAAATTAGGAATTCTCTTAAGACCGGTTCTAACATCAATTGGGATATTTAGCTCAGTTACTTTAGCATTAAGACTTGCAATTATTTCCTCATGAGTAGCTAAGACTTTGTCATTATCCATTACTTTGATATTGATTTTAGCATTTTGAACATTACCACCATTAGCAGGACCAACTACAAGTAATTTTGCTGTGAAATGAGAGGTAAATAGACTTTGATAGCCACTGGCTGTAACAGAAACTATCTTTCCGCCATCGCCATCAACTACCCATCTAAACTGAAGGGTACTGGAGATTGATTTTGCATTTTGATCTAAAAGATCAACTGTGGCAAGATATGATTCCGGTTTGGTTTGAGCCGGAAGAACTAAAGTAATGTCTTTTTCTGAATTAGCAGAAATTGTTACTGCATCATATTTTTTCTCTGAAACTGGCTCTGAGCCAGGAGAGTTAATTCTTTGATAAATCTTTACACTTGGAGTGGTTGAGGTGTCTAAATCATGGGTATTTTTAACTTTGAAGATAATAGTTGGAGATTTGCCTGCTGAATAGGTAGGACCAGCAAGAGGTGCTTTCTTTTCTCCATTTGAATCGAGAATAAAGGCATCATTCCAATTAGTTTCAAGATAAGTTGAAGTATTATCGGTATTTTTAATTTTAAAAGTTTCGGTTGATTGAACTGCTAAAGCAATACCGGTTTGAGAGTAGGCTCTTACCATTACCAAATAGAGACCATCATTAATATTTACCGGAACTTCAATCTGATAGGAATAAGATCTTTTTTCATTGGGAGAAAGGTTTTGATAGCCAGGAATATTGTAGGTAGTGATATATTCGAGGGTATTTAATGTTTCATTTCTACGGGTAAAGACAGCTGTTAGATAGATATTAGAAACACTATCTGATTCTTGATTTGAAAGATTAAAAGTACCAGTTGTTTTTTTAGTTTTAGCATCATAACTGGCTGTGGTATCGCTGATTTCTAATTTAGGTAGGATTTGAGTACTTGAATTTGTTGAACTTGTTACAGAAACATTAGTATTAGTTTGAGTTGCTTCTTCCGCTTTTGTAAAAGAATTTGAGGTGGAGAAAATTACAAAATTAAGACTTAAAATTAAGAGAACAAAAAAAAGTAAAGATATGAAAAAATTTCTTTTAAAAATATGGGTGTGTTTTTCCACAATCCCCTCGTATTAGGTTTTAATAATCTAACAATAGTATATCAGATAGATTGCTTCGTGAATACACTCGCAATGACAGAAGGCAACTTTGCAATGACATACTTGAAATGACAGAAGACAATCTCACGATACCACTAACAATGACATTAGAGACATCGCAATGCAGAATCTTATTTACCGGCAAATTTGATAATTTTGGTTTTTTTGCTAATTTCACTAAACCATTGATCTATACTTTGATCGATTGTGCCTTTTCGTTCTTCAAGTTTAATAATATGATAACCGAATTGAGTTTTTACCGGATCTGAAATATCTCCAACCTTCATATCAAATACGGCTTTTTCAAAATCGGCATCCATTACTCCGCGATTGAAAAATCCCAAATCTCCACCTTGTTCTTTTGAAGCAACATCTTGAGAATATTCATTTACCAAATCTTCAAATTTTGCACCGCCTTTTGCTTTAGCTGCAACTTCTTTGGCTAAATTTTCATCATCTTTAATTAAAATGTGTTTTGCTCTAACTGAAACAAGTATGCTATCTTGCAATTTTTCGGTCAATTTCTCTTTTGGCAGCTGATCCTTAATTAAATTTCTTAAATCTGTTAAATTCATATCCCAAAATTCAGCAAGCATTTCTTGAGCTTTTTCTTTTCCGCCTGCTTGCTCAATTAATTTATCATAGCTGGCGTTAACATCATTTCTTTTGATTTTGACGGTATTTTTTCTTGCTTGGATTTGCCAAATCTTTAAATCAATCATCTGACTTAATATATTTTTACGATATTCTGCGTCATCGATTGCTCCACCGTTTGATTTCACGTTAAAGAATTTTGCATGTTCAAGTTCTCTTTCTAAATCGTTATACCAGATAATTGAGCCCCCGACATAAGCTGCCGGGAAAGGATAAACATTAACAGCAAAATGCTTGGATTTGCCTGACCATTTATATTTATAAACTCCAATGGCAAAAACAGCGGCTGAAACTAAATAAATTGCGACAATTGCGACTAGTGCAATTTTTCCAAATTTCTTATTGAAAACAACTTTCATAAATGATAGTTTTTTTGCAATTTTTCCAAATAAATTCTTAAAGAACTTTCCGATCGGGGCTAATTTTTTGCCAACCGGTTTTAAGATTGAACCAATTTTGCTAAATAAATTTTTACAAAAACTAATTATTTTAGCGACTACCTTATTTTTTTTAATATTTATTTTTCGCCCACCAAAGACTGACTTTGCTAAATTTCTCATTTTATCCTTTCAATATTTGCCACTGATTAATTGTTATAAATGTAACAGATAGAACCATCACACTCAATATCATATAAATAAATACTTTTTTCAAGCTTAACACATTTTCTATCCTAGAACAAACGAGCCCCCAAGACAAGTAAAAAGCTACCAAAAGAATCATTGCTTTGTTTTTTGGATCTATTTGCCATGGTACCAAAACTAAAAAAACTTCTAAAATAATAAGACCTATAATTGAGGCATAATAAGACCAAAGCTCTTCATTTTCATGTGTACTTTCTTTAATAATAAGACCAAAATAAAACAAATAAACTGCCAAAAGCACGGCAAGAACCATGCCAAGACCTATTGGAAAATTATATCCAAATGGTCTAATAAATAAGAAATTATATATATTATAGTAGGCCAAAAAAGCCAAGAGCATTAAGGCGAAATCGCTTTTTTTAATATTTATCATAAAAAAAGAAATTACAATTAAAAAAAACATCGCTATTTTTAAAATTAGCGATACTTCAAAAATATAAAACCCAATGAAACTTAAGATAAGAAGCAAGGAGAGGACTGTTTTGCTTTTGAAAAAATTTTTCATCTTATAATAAATATTTCCTTATGTCCCCTCGGAAAATTTGTAATTTTTTCCTAAAATAATCTCAATGTCTGCGCTTGATTTAGTTTTCTTGATTGTAACATTAGTTTTTAATCTTTGCGACAGGAAGTTTAAGGTAAACTCTTTTTTTGAATTAGAGTAATCATAGATAACTGTTTTTTCTGTAACATCTATCTTATCAACTGAAATAATATTATAACCATAGCTTTTTAATTGAGCTTCTAATTTCTTAGCCAAAGCATCTTGCCCAGTCCCATTTTTAATTGAAACTTTGGCATTTTCTTTAATAATATATGGATCTGCAATAAAACTGTGAACATAATCTGAAATAACAGAATAATCATTATTTTTTGGCATTATATCTGAAGTTTCAGTCGGGGCTAAAACATTTGAATAATCAAGAACAAGCGAGTTCATTTTTGACGAATCAATATCTTTAGCCAATTTGGCAAGTGATTGAATGTTCTCTAAAGAAAGATCGGTTCTAACGTGTTTTCCCGCAAGATTTATAAGTTCATTAATCTTAGTCGGATTTGCCAAGGTACCTAAGCTAAGAATCTTTTGTTTCAGCTCAACCATAATCAATTGCTGTCTTCGTCCTCTTGCAAAGTCAGTTCCTTCATTATTATCAGCCGAATGTCTTGACCGGACAAAAATTAATGCTCGTTTACCGTCCATATGTTGTTCACCAGCATTAAAACTAACAGTCATAACCTGACAAGTCTCCGGTTTGTCTTCATTACAAACATCAACTGGGTAGGTATAGTCAGTAAATTTATTTTCTACATTGACGTCAACTCCACCAACCGCATCAACTAATTTGGTAAAACCTTGAAAATCAGCCATAACAAAATAATGAATCTTAAGATCTAAAAGCCCTGAAACAGTATCTTCAATTTGTGTAATACCAGCTTCAAAATTCTTTAATCCTTTTTGTTCATAAACAGCATTGATTTTCATATAAGATTTATCAATTTTAACTCGCAGATCTCGAGGAATTGAAACCATGGCAACTGTTTTATCATCCGGATTAATCGAAACTACCTGAATTGTGTCTGTTAGTTCTCCACTTTTGCCTAGAAGTAAAATATTGATCCGGCTATCACCTTCACCTCTCAAATCTCCCGGTTTCACACTTGAGCCAAGTTTTAAGAACGGAGAATAGCCCAAAGGATTTTCAGTTGAAATTTTTTTCCAATTAAATGCAAAAGTTGAACCGAAAAAAATAATATATCCGCCAATAATGATAATTAATATCAATAGAAAATATTTAAAAAATTTCTTTACTTTTTGTTTTTGTAGGCTCATATTTTTATTTTATTTTTGATCCTGTGAAATTATTATAACAGAAAGTTTATCCACAAACAAAGGATGTAAATTTATAGTAAAGGACAGTCCTTTACTATTTTTTGACCGTGATATGAGGTTCGGAGATATATTCAGCCTTAGCTGGACAAGTAAATGGTTTTTTATCATTATCTTTAAATGATACATTATTTGCTTTGTTAAATCCTACAACCGCAATATTTAAGCCGTATCCTAGGGCATTTGCAGTTGCAACGCCGATTCTCGTTGCTGTAAATTTACCAGGGCCGGAACAAACATAAATAGAATTAAGATCAAAATATGTATTTCTTGATTCTTTTAATATTTTTTCAATATTAACAATTAAATCAACACTTAAATCACCACCAGACCATGATATTTCTTGTTCCTTATTATTAGCTGAAATTTTTATCGAGTAATTGTCTTCGCATGTATTAATTATTAAAATCATTTGATTTCTATCTTTCTTTTTTCTTCATCAATATGAGAAAAATATATTTTTATTGTTTCATTTGGCAACTGTTTTTCGATCTTTTCGGGCCATTCAATAACACAAATCGTATCTGGTTTGCCAATATATTCTGAAATTCCAATATTTTCTAATTCCGAACTATTCTCTAGTCGATACAAATCCGCATGACAAAGCGTAGAGATATTACCGATTTTAGCATATACTTTTATCAAATTAAAAGTTGGACTTATAATATTTTGTTTAAAGCCAAGACCTTCAGCAATTCCTTTTGTAAAAACAGTTTTTCCGCTTCCTAAATCACCAAATAAAGCTAGAATCTCTCCCCCAACTAAATTTAAAGTTAATTGTCTGCCATATTCTTTTGTTTCTTCAACTGATTTAAATATTTTTTCCATAAAACTTATAAATTAAAAAGTATATACTAATTATAGCACTAATTACAGTAATTGGATACAAAACTTTTTGTGTAGCTTGATTAAATATTGTATCAATCTTATTGACTTTATCTGTTGTTTCTAAATTACTACTTTGTTTTGAATTAATGGTTTGAGCTGAAGCAACTGGTATAAGTTTCAAAGCTTTGGTCTTTATAGTATTTTTTGGAGCTTCATCTTCTATTATTTTTGCGATTATTGTTTTTAAAACATCATTTTGATCTCTTAAGATTATACGAAAATAATCATCATATTCTTCAAGCAAACCTTGCACTTCAATATAATCATCAATTTTAAAATCCTTAAAACTGAAATCTTTAACTTTGCTGGCAGAAATAATTATTTTATTATCAATCTCAATTATTTTACTGCTTTTTCGAGTAATAATCCCGGAAATTTTAACTATACAAAAAATATCTTGCTGCGGACTAGCAGTGTTAAAATCAGATATCTTTAAATCGTTTTCTTCTAAAATAACAATGTCGTTTCTGCTCGATATTTTTACTCGCCTCATCTCTTTATTGTAAATACCTAAAACTGTAATTTTTTGACCAATTTTAAGATCAGGAAAGTCTTTATAGTAACTATAAATTTCAATTCCTCCATAATCATCTTGCAAGTAAAAAATTTGCGACCCGATTTGACCCGGAAGCGAATTTACAATCCCGACTATATAAATTTCACTCTCGTCTACAGCAGTAGAGAGCGTAGATAAATCTGATGCGGTTTTATTTTGATATATTATGATACTTTGATTTATTTCACTGTCATTAATATAACCCGGGTTTGGAAGTAATTTTTGCCAGCTATTATTATTCAGTTGAAAGCTATAACCTTTAGTTGCCGTAGGAATCAAAATCTGATCAAGGTTATATAAAAAATTATCGGTTAGTTGTAATTTATCACCGCTATTAGCCAATCCATTTCCGATTGTACCGTCGCTTAATTCAAAAATCTTACCTTTATAGTTCGGGTAATAATTTTGAAACATTATTTTATTAGAAGTTATTATTACATATTCATTTGGTAAAATATCAATAAATAATAAATCTTGAGCAATATTATCAAATATTTTTATATAATTTTTAATTTCTTGATTTCCAATATTAAAAATCTCAAACCATTCCGGTTCGTTGGTGTTTGGATAGGACATTATTTCAGAAATTTTTAAATTACGAACCAATGAATTTGATATATTTATTTGAATAATTTTTTCTTTAAACCTTGTTATGTCATGACTATCAAAAACAGCAACTTTCAAATAGTATATACCATTTTCGTAATTATAACTGTTAAATTCAAAATTGTTTGATGATCCATCATAAATTTGTTGCCACAATATCTGATCTTTAGACAAAATTGCCTTCACCATATAGTTCGATGCAATTTGATCATCAATTATTACGCCAATTTTTTGATTACCGGATATATGTTCATAATTTTCTGAAAAAACAAAATCTAGTGGATAAAATTTTTTAATTATCGGTCCGATTTGCCAGGTTGTAATATTACTGCTGTATCCTTCTTCATCTATTGCATATATTTGATATGATATTTTTCCAGCTGAAAAATCTGTACAACTATATTGATAATTGCGACCGGTTAAATACGAATTTTTATTTAGCTCTTGTATGGTACAATCCGAATCAATTGTATTTCTATTTTCATCTTGAAAATCAATTGCAAACTCCAAAGGGACATGTTTTTTATAACTCTTGTAAATAAAATTAAATTTAAACAATTCATTGTCATAACCTGATGCCGGGATGAAAGAGAGAGAATTTTCCAAAATTTCAGGATTTTCAGGATAAAAACTAGTTGCCAATGAATTATTAATCGGATGCATATTGAAAAAATCTTCTGTATAGCTTGGACTGTCTGAATATAATTCCGTATCAGGCAAATAGTATATATTGTTTGCTATTAAATCTTGATCAAAATCATAATTAATCAATTGATAAGAAAGTGTAATAATATCAATTGCTTCTTCTAATTTAATTATATTAGGGCATTGAAAAAGGCCGTCCGACTTCAAATCGTACAGATTATTTGATAGTAAGAAATACCCAAAAGGTTTAAAAATCGCATTTTGATTTAAAAAAATTTCACAAACTTCAGATGTAATATTCGGATCTATATAATTTATGATAAGACTTACATCATTCAAATCAATATCTGAATTTGTCGGATTATAAAGCTCTAAATATATATTTTTTTCAGAGTCAACACCAGCCGCGCTTATTATTGGCCTGCTAGCACTGGCATAAGTTTTTGATGAAAATATAAAAAACGAACATGCAAATAAGAAAAAATATATACTAATTTTTATTAACAGCTTAAGTTCCCTCACCTTGCTTTTGAGATAATGATTGCTTAACCACATCGTGAAGTTCTAAGACATTTTTAATATTTTTTGAAACCTCATGAGGTTTTGGAATTGTTATAAAATCAAAATTAGGCGCATCTGAAGCAGTGTGAAGATGAACATCTCCAAAACCAAAAATTTGCGCTAGGATTCCATTTTCGCTGGTTGATAAATCAACAACTCTTTCAAGCGGCAGGTCTGACACCTTATAATTAAATAATCCATCTTGTTCAATATTTACAATTCTTTTACTTGTAACAAGCATAATATCATTGTAATAGTCAATCCATACGGTGATAAAAAAAGCACACATAATTAGAAAATACATTCCGCCAACAAGCGCGATTGATTGCGTGCCAATGCCTAATCCTGCTACCATATCCGGCACAAGCAAAATAACAACCGGCACCATAACCATAATAAAAGCAAAAAAGAAATAACGAGCAAGAACTATCCAGTGCTTATGAATTACCATATAAACTTTTTCATTTTCTGTTAGCCCGGGAAAATCAAATTTAATATCCATTGTTAGATCCTCCAAGTAAAAAAACAATCAAACTAACATTAATTATCACTAAACTAATTACTATATACAATGTCGAAACAGTTGAACAGACTTTACCTAAATGTTGATTTTTTCTTAAATAAGCCAAAATCAAAACCGAATAAATAACATAGCCAAATAAAAATATTAAATAAACTGCAAATAATATATTCATATAAGTTTTGGATTTGACATACCGAGTTTAGTATATGCTAAATCAGTTGCTACCCTTCCTTTCGGGGTTCTCATAATATATCCTGACCTTAATAAAAACGGCTCATTAACTTCTTCAACAGTATTTGGATCTTCGGCTAAAGAAGAAGAAATCGTGTTTAAACCAACGGGACCACCGGAAAATTTTTTTATTATTGTTTCAAGAAGTTTTAAATCTATCATATCTAAACCATGCGAATCTATTTGCATCAGATCAAGTGCTAAAAGTGCATTCTCTAAATCTATTTTACCGCGACTTTCAACTTCTGCAAAATCTCGAACTCGTTTTAAGAGACGATTGGCAATTCTAGGCGTGAGTCTTGATCTATTGGCAATTTCTGAAATTGCATCAGCATTGGCTTCGATATTTAAAATATTTGCCGATCTTTTTAAAATGCGTTCAATATCTTCTCTTTCATAAAAATCTAAGCGATGAATTACTCCGAATCGATCTCTCATTGGCGATGAAATACTACCAATTTTAGTTGTTGCGCCAATAAGCGTAAAATGAGGCAAATCAAGACGCAAGATTTTCGCTGATGGACCTTTTCCAACCATTAAATCCAAAGCATAATCTTCCATTGCCGGATAAAGCACTTCTTCAACACTACGATTTAAACGATGAATTTCATCAATAAACAAAAAATCGCCATCATTTAAATTTGTCAAAATTGAGGCCAAATCACCCGTTCTCTCGATTGCCGGGCCGGATGTAATTTTAATCATTGCATTCATTTCTGAAGCAACAATATTTGCCAGCGTAGTTTTGCCAAGACCGGGCGGACCATAAATTAACATATGATCGCAAGGTTCTTTTCTCCGTTTTGCTGCTTTAAGAGTAATATCTAAATTTTTTTTAACATTGTCTTGACCAATAAACTCCGAGAATTTTCGCGGTCTTAAGGTTTGGTCAAGATCTTCTTCTAATTTTTTAGGGCTTGTTACTTCATTTGCCATGATTTTACTATAGCATAAAAAGAGTTAATGCAATCTAATTTTCTCTTAATCTTAGCATCGAGCGGACTTGACTGATCGAGTAGCTACGACCGGCTCCAATTGGATCATGCATTAAATATTTTCCATTCGAAAATCCTTTTAAAACAACAAAGTGTGATGAACCGTCTTTATTTAATGCTCCAACTGATGGTAAATAAAGAGAAACAATTACAGGATAGCCGTTAGTCAAGTCGTCATTTACTGTTGACCAATTGACGCTGCCGGAACTTTCAAGATGCACACCCATATAACTAGGATATTTTGGATAGTAATAACCCTGACTATCAAAAAGGGAAGTATCTGCAGCAATATCAGCCGGAGTCACTTTGTGTCCATAATATGTTGCAACCATAGCAATTGAAGTAATCAAACAACCATATTGAGCGACGGTATAAGGACTCGCGCCAAGCTTATCTTGATAATTTAACTGACTATAATACCAACTTCCATCATTTGACGAGACTAAATCGCTACCCCAAGAACTGGTTGCGATAAGAGTATCAATTTGCTTTTGAACTTCAGCAACTTTCTTTTTCAAAGCATTAATATCATTTAAATAGCTTTGAATTTGAGTGTTTGTCGAACTAAGTAAATTATTTTTCTGACTCTTTTCTGAACTTAGCTCATTTTTATTTGATTCTTCTTGAGATTTATATAATTCAAGGCTACTTTTCTGTGCCTCAAGATCGGTTTTTTGTTTTTCAAGACCAACTTTTAGCTCGCCAACGGTTTTGATGGTTTGCTCAATTCTAGTTTCAAGGGATTCAAGATAATTGTTTTGTTCAATAACAGCAGAAAATGATTTTTGGGTAAAAAGTAGCTCCAATACATTTTCATCGCCATACAAATAAAGCGTTCTTAAAGCCTCGGCCTGAATATTTTTTTGGTAAGCCAATTCCTCTTCTTTATTTTTTATTTGAAGAGTGAGATCGCTAATCGAACTTTGAGTTTGAGTTATTTTTTGGGCTGCATCGTTAATTTTACTTTGAGTTTGATTTATGTCTGAATTGATTTGAGTTAATGCCTGATTTAAAAGAGCAGCATCTTGTTTTTTTTGGGTAGTTGCTTGAGTTTTTTGATTGATATCTTTTTTGTATTGTTCGGCCTGCTTTTGAAGTTCGGTTAATGATAGCGCCTGGGTTTTTTTAGGCAACACGAATGGCGCAAATAAAAAAGAGCTTATTATTATCGTAATAGTAATGATAGAACTTATATATTTAGTGTCATTCCAGTGCGGACTGGAATCTAGGCGTATAGTTTCTGGATCCCAGCTTTCGCTGGGATGACGGAATAGAAAATTGGGATGACTGAAATGAGTAAGTCTAGCAATAATTTTTTTTGTAATCATATTATTTTTTATAAACATATTAAAACCTCAAGTGTCTTTTAACTGAAATAATAGAAGATCCCACTCCAATTAATATACCAACAAGAAGTTCAAGAAAAACAATCGATAAGAAATTATCTCTAAAGGAATCTCGAATATTTATATCCATTGCAAGTTGATTTGAAACAACATTTGAAAGCCAAAATACTCCGATACTCATAAATATTAATGAAACTAGACAACCAAGTAAGCCATACAAAACACCTTCGACAATAAAAGGAATGGAGATAAAATGATCACTCGCTCCAACTAATTTCATTATTTCAATTTCTTCTTTTCGAGTAAAAATTGCCATTCTGATGGTATTTAATATAATCAAAAGCGCGATTGAAAAGAAAATAATTGAAACAGTCCATCCGACTTGTTTAATAACTTTGGAAACACTTAAAAAAGTTTGAATGGCATCGCGATTTTTTTTGTAGCTGGTTGTTTCTACAATTTTTTGATAAACATTGTTATTTACATAAGCATCAATCGCATCCAGATTTTCCGGAGAATCAACTTTTACAGCCAACGCTTCCGGAAGTGGATTATTTTCTTCATTTACAAGATTTTTAATACTATCTTTTATTTTCAGGTTGTTCCACCTAGTAAGAGCTGTTGATTTATCGACATATTCAACTGATCTGACATCAGGTCGTGAAGAAAGGTCAAGTTGGAGAGTTTTAATCTGTTCAGCTGTTGCTTCCGGCTTCAAAGCAATATTCATATCAATTTTATTTTTCATTGAATTGGTACTTGCTTGAATCGCAAAAGTTAAAACTACAAACAAGCAAATAATAATGAGGGTAATTGCCATAATTAAAATTGAGGTGAGGGATAACCACCAATGACGCCAAAAACTGACAAAACCGAATTTTAGAACTCTCCTGAAGCTATGCTGCTTAATCATATAAGATAAGTTCCTTGATTACGATCACTGATTATCTGACCATTTTTCATATGAATTACTCTTTTTTTAAGTCTGTCAACAACAACTTTATTGTGGGTGGCAAGAATAACAACTGTTCCTTTTTCGTTGATTCTAGTGAGTAAATTTATAATTTCCCAAGTATGATGTGGGTCAAGATTTCCAGTCGGCTCATCGGCAATTAAAATTTTTGGCGAATTAACAATTGCTCGACCAATAGCAACTCTTTGTTTTTCACCGCCAGAAAGTTCACGCGGGTAATTTTTTTCCTTACCTTCAAGCCCAATTAATTTAATCACGCGACTGACCTTTGGGGTAATATCCATATCTGTTGCGTCGCAAACTTCAAGAGCAAAACTGATATTTTCAAAAACGGTTTTTTGAGGCAGGAGTTTAAAATCTTGATAAACAACTCCGACTTTTCTACGATAATATGGAATTTCTTTCCTTTGAAGTTTACAAATATCACGACCGGCAATAAATATTTCTCCTTCAGATGGTTCATCTTCTCTTACAATCAAACTAATAATCGTTGATTTGCCTGCTCCCGATGGACCAACAAGAGTAATAAACTCTCTTGGAGTAATCACAAGATTAGCTTTTCTTAAAGCTTCAGTTCCGTTGTCGTATTTCTTACTCAAATTTTTTATTTCAATGATTTTCTCTGTCATAGACAAAAAAAGAAATTATTTTATTCGCTTGGAACCTATTTAATAACCATATCTGATAGAAGAGTTATTAATTAGGCTCTTTATTATTTTAACATACAATGCAAGCAAGCGAAAATCGTCTTAATATTATAATATCTTACAAAAAAATATATGATTTAGTTCTTGAAGGCGCTTTTATTGAGTCTATGTTTTATGTGCATACGAGCTTCGGAAGTTTTAACAAACTTAAGCCAATCTCTCTTTGGACCGGTTGAATTTTTACGAGTGATAATCTGAACAATATCTCCACTATGCAACGATTCGGAAAATTCAATCATTTTCCCATTTACTTTTGCTCCGATGCAGCTATCTCCTAAATCAGTATGAACCATGTAAGCAAAATCTATCGAACTTGAGCCGCTTGGCAAATTACAAACATCCCCAGCTGGTGTGAATACAAAAATCCTGTCTCCAAAAAAATCTCTTTTTAATTCATCAAAATCTTGTGGATTTTCAGAATATTTGTGCCAATTGGCTAACTCCTTAGTCCAGTTGAGATCTTGAGACGGAGCAAAAATTCCTTTTTTTTCAATATCTTCTTTGACACCGGTTTGTTTTGTGTAATGCCAGTGTGCGGCAATACCAAATTCTGCTTGTTCATGCATCTTATGAGTACGAATCTGAATTTCAATTATTTGATTATCTAAGCCAAAAACTGTTGTATGAATCGATTGATAACCATTTGGTTTTGGCATGGCAATATAATCTTTAATCTTTGATGGAAGCGGTTTCATTAGCTGATGAATATATCCCATTACAGCGTAACAATCTCTGATATCGTCTACAATTATTCTTAAAGCAACCAGATCATAGATTCTTGAAATATCTCCTTGGTATTTACCAAGTTTTTTATAAAGAGAATATAAATGCTTAGCCCGACCACTGACATCCGTCTCAACACCAACTGCGTCAAGTTTTTCTTTCAGGAAAGTGACTATTCGAATTATATATTTTTTGCGATATTCATAATCATGGCCATATTTTTTATTTAGACTCTCATATTCTATTGGATGAATAATCGGAAAAGAACGATCTTCAAGCTCTCCTTTTATGACGCCAATTCCAAGACGATCAGCTAGAGGTGCAAAAATTTCTAATGTTTCTGTTGCAATTCTAATCTTCTTTTCTTCGGGAACAAATTGAATTGTACGAATATTATGAAGACGATCGGCAAGTTTAATAATTATTACCCTAATATCTTCGCTCATTGCGATAAACATTTTCTGCAGAATTTCCATTTGACGAGTAAAATAATAAAATGAATCCGGTTCAACTGTTTCATTTTCCTGCCAATCATGCTTTATTCTAACTTTGCTTACTTTTGTTACACCGTCAACCAATCGAGCAATATTTTCTCCAAATTTTTTGTTAATTTGAATTAATGTACAAGCAGTATCTTCAGGAACATCATGAAGCAAAGCAGAAACAATTGTTTCCCAGTCCAGACCTAAGTCAATTAAGATTTTTGCTACTTCAATCGGATGAATAATATAATCTTCACCAGAAAAACGCTTTTGACCTTTATGCGCAATTTCAGCAAAATCTAAAGCTTTAAGGATTATTTTCTGCTCTTCTTTTGAATATGATTTTAAATTTAGAATATTATTCATCTGTGTCCATAATATAGTAAAGGACTGTCCTTTACTATATTATAGTATGTTAAAAATAATTTGTTAAATAGGTATCTATTTATATTGAGAGAAATATTATAAAATAAGAATAATGAGAGGGAAAAGATCTTTTACTTTAATTGAGATATTAATGGTTGTCGCAATAATCGGGCTTCTGGCTGCTTTGATTTTGATCAGCGTAACAAATGCGCGGGCAAAAGCAAGGGACGCAAAAGTAAAAAATGACATCACTCAAACTCAAAAAGCGCTTGAAATGTATACGCTGGATCATGATGGTTCCTATCCGATTTATGATGGACCGCTTGAAAATATTCCCGGGCTTTCACCGGAATATATTAAAACTCTTCCCAAAAGCACTAATAGTTATGCGTATTATTATACATCATCAGATGGCAAAACCTACTCAATATATGCGAAACTTGAAAAACCACCCGAAGCAAGCAAGCCTTATTTAGTTGCAACGCCTGGAGAAATTCAATATATTTCCGGACTTGGCTCACCTTATTGTGAAAATATTATTACCGATCAATTAGTTAAAGAAAAAGAAACATTAAATTTTACTATTAGCAATTGTACAAATGAAGACGGAGCTCCGGTATCATGGTTAAGTGAAAACATCCCTCAAGGAGCTAATTTTGATCCAAATAGCTTATCATTTTCATGGACTCCTGATTACGGTCAGCAAGGAAAACACCAAATAACTATTTCAGCATTAAATGGATTTGGCAAAACCGACAGAACATTTAATATACAAGTACTTTATGCTAGCGGCTTTTCAGGAAATAATGTTTTAATTGTAATGAATGATAATTCAGCCGATTCTCAAGATATCGGCAATTATTATGCGATGCGTCGAAATATTCCTCAAGAAAATATAGTTCACATTTCAACAAATACCGATGAGATAATTAGCATGGAAAATTTTAACAGCCAAATAAAAAATCCGATTAAAATTTTTATTGACGAACATAATATAAAAAATCAAATTTATTATATTGTTACAACCTATGGAACTCCGAACCGGATACTTGGTTGGCAAGCTGATTGTGAAGAAACAAACAATAGTTGCATGAGTGTTGATAGTAAACTTTCCGATCTTTATAACGATGTTAATAATGAAACAATGGGAGCAAACAATCCTTATTTTATTCGCCAACTTAACGATCCAGGAGTAACATTTGACAAAGCTGATCCTACTTATCAAAATATGTTTTTAGTCTCACGTCTTGACGGTCCAAGCACTCAAATCGCTAAAGGTTTGGTTGATAAAGCAATCTACTCCGAATATTATACTGGACCTGCAAGCGGCAAAGCATATATGTCCGGTCAACCCTTTGATTTTGATTACGAAATAAAAATCCAATGTCAAATCATTGAAAGCGCCGGTTATACTTGCATAAAAGATCCATTTCACTATAACTCTTCCGGAATTGCAGATTATATGATTGCAAATCCTACATTTGGTCCACGAATTAATCCGCTGTGGCACGCTGCTGGTCATAATTACTATTGGAATTATTGGAACTCATGGAGACCAGGCGCAGTTGCTTTTAATCTTCGTTCCTTTGCTGCAAAAAGATCAATTCAAAGAACAAATCTCCCTGAACCGATTTCTGTTCCATTACTTTTAGATTTTGATATAACAGCAACATCCGGACCTGTAGGAGAACCATATTTTCAAGGGTTGCCTGATACAAAAAAATTTTTTAATAGATTTTTAAACGGTGAACCATCGATTGGGCGGACTCATTTTACATTTGCTGAAAGCATGTTTATGTCAACAGAG
>JBAYJO010000008.1:0-24100 GCA_041665085.1 Patescibacteria group bacterium
ACCCAACTCCTGCCACGACTTTTTCATAAGCATAAAAAATCATTTTCTTTCTAATAGACACTCCTTGTTCTGATCCTGTTATCACAGGCAGCCAAGGTTTCTATTGAAGCGAAAATGATTTTTCATTTCCTTGAAAAAGATATGAAAATATTTTTTTAGTTTCTTGTAAAAGATTGTGAGTGATTTTTATTTTTAAAAAAATAAAAAAGAGCTAGGTAGCTGTCAAAAGCAATGAATGGTAAGGAGGGGGCAAACCATTTTACTTCTGACAGTTATCTAACTCCATTTACAGCTATATTATATAATATATTGCAATATCTGTCAAGGCACTTGGTATATACTATTCCAAATTTTTAATTCAAAAATTACGACTTATCTTTTCCCATAATTACATCAACAGCAACATATCCGGGTTTTGAATATGCGATATTTGCGCCATTGTATGTTCGGTGAATTTTCTTATTTTTAATAACTTTTTTTAACACTTTTTCATCTTTAATCATGTTGTATCCCGGAGCGGAAACTGATAAATAATAAGTACCAGGCTTAACAAGAAAGTGAAATCTTCCCAATTTGTCAACTGTGTCAGATTGCCTTAATGTGTTGTATTCTCGATCGTAAATTGAGATTAAAGCATCAACAATTGGCTTTCCGTTTTCGTCTAATACTTGTCCATAACTTTCAGAAAGTCGACGATATTTAAAGAATAGGAAGATAAATAAAATAAGATAGATCGTAATCATTATTAAATTTTTATTTGTGTGATTTACAACATAGTTAAAAGTTGAAATAATAGCTCCGATAAATAGAAATGGTTTAGCTAAATATGAAAGAAATATCTCTGTCCAGTCTGTTATATATCTTAAGATTAATTTAAACTTCATCGAAGCAGTCATGTGAGAAACAATCGGATCAATCGGAATGTCTAGATTGACATTACTATTGTCTTCAACTGCAATAGGATGACCGAAATATGTTTCAGAAGAAATTTGATATTTTTCATTTACATGTTCTGCTCGGGTTTTGGCAATTTGAGATGGAAAATGAAAACCTTCTTTTAAGACCGAAACAATGTATTTGCCTTTTGAAACTAAGAAGCCAAATCTGCCTTCAAAATCTGTTACTCGAGTTTCGATTAATTTGTGTTTATCGTTAAAGATTCTGACAATAGCTAAATCGATCGGTTTGCCGGTTATGGCATCATATACTCTTCCCCATGGTTTTCTTCTTCTTTTAATTCCTAGAGCTTCCAGTGTTGAGACTGAAAGATATGAGAAAAAGTTGAATACTGATGGAATAGAACCTAAGACATTAGCAATAATTGGAAGAGCTGAAATTATCGCCACTGCGCTAGCAATAGGTTCTGTATAAGAGGCAATTTTTTTTGCAACCGGGTTATTTGAAATTGAGGAAATAATATTTTTCATGGTGTTGGTTATTTTTCCAGCTAAACTTAAAGAAGTAACATCAAGATTTAAGGTAGCAATGAGTAAGTTTGTGTCCCTCGTATATACTTTTATTGTTGTGCTTCCCGATTCTTCGGATGTAATACTAATCTGACTTTGACCGAAATCATCGGTTGCGGGATTTAAATTGCTAATTTTGTCTTTATTTCCTCGTTCTGATTCAATTGATAAATTAAGTCGAGGAATTACAAATCCTTGATTGTCTTTTAAATTAATATTTAGAGTTGCAACATCATTTCCGCTCGCCGTAATCGAGTCTTTATCTAAAGTAATTGATGATTTGCTAAGATCGGGATCAGAAGTTGAAACATAAAGAATTTTTGTATCGATAGTATTGCCAGATTCGTCTTGAGCAATAATATTTGATAATCCAGGGACTGAAGAAGTTACGGTATATACTAACTGACCATATGTATCGGTTGTTGAGTCGTTACTTGAAAAATTATCACTATTTCTTGATGATGAAGCAGTTGGTTTTCTGTCGCTAATACCATTTTGGTATATATCTTGAAGTGTAATTTTTGCATTAGTTGAGTCATTTGAGTTAGAGCGAATTGTGTTTCTGGATAAAGAAAGGCCGGAGTTTTTATTTGATAAATTAGAGGCTAAAACATTAATATTTACTTCAGAGGTAAATGAGTCGTCAGTTATAGTTAATGATTGATCACCTTTAGTTTTGAAATTTATACTAAAACTATGTGAGCCTTGATCATTTTCTTCAAAAGAATAATTTGATGGGAGGTCTGCTTGTTTGTCGCTTGAGCTAAATTTTACTGTTTCACGATATGAATCAGCTTGGTTATCATTAGAATCCTTTGCAGTTACTTGTATGGCAAAAGAGACTCCAGCAGTTGTGGTGGTCGGATTTCCAGCAATTATAATTTTTGCAGCTTTGCCCGCTTGAAAATATATTTTTGGATTTGAAGAAATGAATATATTATCAGTTTCATCTTTTACGGTTATTATGCTTTCTCCCGATTTTAATGATCTGATTGTTCCGGAGGCATTTCCATTTCCATCGGTTTTTGAGTTAGACTGGTCTATGGAATCTTCTGCTTTTGAAGAATATATTATAATATTTTTTCCGGAAATCTTGTTGTAATTAGAATCAAGTAGAGTCGCAGTAATTGTAATCGGTGTATTATCTGCAATAACAGAATCGGCTGAAATAGTTACAGATGATTTTAAAGCATCAATGCCACCCACTTTAGTTGTAAATTGTTCTGTATCTGAATCTAATCCTGTTTTAGAGGCTGTGATTGTCGAGGTTTCTGCTGAATAATCAAGATAATAGAAATTAATAGATGATGTATTGGCAGGGATTGTAATTGATAATTCGTGAGTCCAAGGACCGGTTGAAGAGGTTGAAAAACGACCATTGTCTTTATCGGTTGTGAGAGAAACAATAGTGTTCGATGTTGAGGTAGTAATGTTTCCAAATTCATCTGTTAGTGATAAGGAGACAGAATCGGCTGCTCCGGCATAAAGTTCGGAGCTGCTATTTCGCGCAACTAATAGTTTTGCTGGATCCCCGGGAGTAACATCGATAGAAGAGGAAGTGCTAGAGGAAAGAAAACCGTTAATATCTGTAGTAGTAGTTGTCCATGGAGAATGAATAGGTTGACCATCCTTGTCAATTGTGGCTGTGTGAAAATTAAAATTAACTGTTCCAACCCCTTCTGAAAGCTGAATGCTGCCAGGGTTGTAATCGTTCGGATCGGTGGTAGTAAAACTAACCCTTGAATTGTTAGTTGTATCTCGACTATTTCCCGAACTATCAACAGCATAAATTTTTGCTGGTACATCTATTCCTGCTTGAACTGTTGCTGGAGTACCTGTCACACCCGATCCTTCAACAAAAGTTTGGTTATCAGTAATAGCAATCTCAAATTTGGTAGCCGTGGCATTGGCAGGTGAATAATAGTTAATAATTGTTTTATTCCCGCCTACGGCAACTGCACTAATGTTGTTTAAATCCGTACCCGTAGTATTCACAATGTCATAAAGCCCATGATCGGTAAAATTTGACTGAAGAGTCCAGCTTGCTCCGCCATCTGTTGAACGGACAATTGCACCGCTGGCTCCGACAGCGATAATATGAGTTTCGTTTAAGGCGGCGACAGAGTTTAATTTATCAGTAGTATCGCTATCTGGTTTTGTCCATGTTTGCCCGATGTCTGCTGAATAAGCTACCGTACCGCTATTACCAACTGCGACAATTTTAGAAGAGCTAACCTTTACCACTTTATTAAAATCCTCCGAACCGACATTATTGGGAATTGTCCATGTAGCGCCATAATCGGCTGAAGACACTATTTTACCGCCATCTCCGACGGCGACAATATGTGAAGCATCAGGAGATATAGTACTGTTCATGGTATCATTAACGCCGGTGGAAACCTCATTCCAAGACCATATTCCTCCGACTTGACTGGCATAAACAAATTTATCCATCTTTGCACTGTTGTAAGCCAATAAATGATTGTCATCTAAAACGGTTAAACTATCGAGGTTTTGTGTCGTTGGTGCGGGAGAAACCGGCGTTGCATGAAATGAACCGTCATATGAAATTTCAACTATCGCGCCGCTAGCACCGACAGCAACAGCCAATGTGCTGTTGACTTTGGTAATTTTTGACAGATTAGAGGATGTTCCGCTGGTCAGCGGTGTCCAATCAATACCACTATTAGAAGATGTAATAATCTTTCCGCCCGTGCCGACAGCAACAATATGCTCATTATCTAGAGACGCAGCACTTGCAATATGGTAGCCGGCAACAGGATTTGCGTAATCATCATCAAGACTCCATGTGCCACCATTATTTGTAAGAATGAAGAGTTTTTGGGCGGTAGGATTATCACACTCCCAAATATTGACTTCGCCGCAATAATCAGCAGTGGCAATGGCCGAGTGATCACTAATAGCTTGAAAGTCAGAAATTGACAAACAGTTATCCATTATATTACAAAGATCTATATTGTTATTATAATCATATATATAATTGTCAATAGATGATTGCCAAGAGATGCTGCTATCTTCTGCGTTGAAAACGCCGGCATTGATGTCGCCGTAATTTGTGTAGTGCAATAAATATTTAGGATCATTCAGAGGCTGGAAGTTATCAGTTGCTACATATCCGAGATCGGTTAAGTCCGACCAAGTAGTACCTCGATCTGTGCTAATCGTAAATGTAACCCGATGAGTCCATTCATTGTAATAACGAGCTACTAAATAGTCGGAATTAGATGGATCATATGCTGAAATAGATTCATACCAATAGTTTGTAAACTCACCGCCATTATTACCTGTCTTGCTCCAATCCACACCATTGTTAACAGAGTTATAAAGATTAGAAAAATCGGTTCCTTCTAAAGTAGAATAGCTTAAAACCAAATAGTTATTTTCTTCAGAAACAGTTGAAAGGTATACCGTGCCAGAAACACCATTATCTACTTGCTGACTTGAAATTTTTGTCCATTGCCCAGTCCCGCTGGAAAACTGATAATGGGTGAAGTATTGAGAATCATATGAGGTCATCACTATCAAATTATTTTCATCAATAACTATATAAGGACTGCCGCTCCAAGTAGTTTCATGAACAGAATTTATAAAGGTAATTACACTAGACTCATTAATTGAAAAAAATAATGTATTATCAACACAACCAATTGCGGCAGAAGTACTGCTTATACCAATCGTTTCTTCAGCAGTGGTGCAAGCCTCCGGACTAGCGGTAAAAGCAGATAAAACAATATTGTTACTACTAAAAGATATAGCAAAAAGATTTTTATCGGTTGCTAGGCTAATGGCTTTAATAGATCCGAGAGTTGAAATATCTTTTATTGTTTTACCTACAGAGTGGCTATGCCATGTTATGCCGGAGTTATTTGACCAATAGATATTAGTATCGGTTCCATTAATTGCCAAAAGATTGTTGCTGGTAAGGTTAATAATTTTTGAAGGAGCGGTGCCAATGTCACTTGACAAAGACCAATGTTCACCGTTATCTGTGGAATAGATTCCGGAGGAACCGGCATTGGCAAAAAATTTATTATCGCCAAGATAATAGACACTCGTTAAGTCTTTATCGGCAGTAAGCGGGCTTGTCCGCGCCGTCCACGAATTAAGGTTGGCAGAATATTGTAATATCGTGCTGTTATCTCCGACAGCTACAGTGAACGAATCGGCTGCAGAGTCGTTGGTGGCTAGACTATTGATATTTTCTGTGGTGCCCGTATAGTCTTGGTGTAAATCGTTACTGTCTTCATCATGTTGCCAAGTATGACCGTCAATACTCCAGATGAAAGTTCCTCTTTTACCACCAAGACAATAAACATCTGTAATTGTTCCGCCAACATTATGCTTGCAAGTGATTAAACTGGTGAGTTGGTTGCCGGAAGGTAAAGGACTTTTCCACTCCCACCGCGGAAAGTTATAGATTATTTCATCTGCTTTTGAAGCTGTTGGCACGTGATAATACGAGTAAATTGCTAAAGGAGAAATAATCAGATAAAGACCTAAAAAAATCCAATGTGCAGGACTGGCATATGTTTTCATGTGCCATTTGTAGTACCATTTGTATCTCATTCTTAACCAGTTGTGAACAGGAATAAAAAAACCAAACAAGGTCTTAGTGGATCTTTGAATGGCTTCAATTTGTTTTTCTAATTCCAAATCCCCTCCGCTCCCTCGCCTTAGCGAGAGGAAGTCCGCCGTAATCTGCACTGAAAGTACACTACGAAATAGGTTTTTCAGTAAAGATGGAGGCTGGACACTTCAATAATATTTATCCTAATACATAAAAATTACCCACAGTTAGGCTTATCATAATTATATAACAAAAAACTGCTTTGTGCAGCAGTTTTTTATGTGTATAAATATTTAAAATTATTTTAATTTTCTACGAATAAATGCCGGCACATCAAATTCTTCTTCCGGCTGAACATCATTTGATTCAATTTCAGGTTCAATTTGAGGTGAGCTAAATGTCGATCTTTGATACATTGGTTCTGAAATGACTTTTTGTTGTGATCTTGGTTTTACAAGATCATCTGAATCAAAACCGGTTGCAATAACTGTAATTTTTACTTCGCTTCCCATTGATTCATCAATAATAGCCCCAAAAATAATATTAGCATCTTGATGAGCTGATTCAGTGATAGCTTTGGCAGCTTCGTCAATTTCATACATGCTTAAATCAACTCCGCCGGTAATATTAAACAAAATTCCTTTTGCACCTTCAATTGAAAGTTCAAGCAAAGGAGAATCAATTGCTGCTCTAGCAGCTTCGATTGCTCTGTTGTCGCCTTTACCAAAACCAATTCCCATAAGGGCTGATCCGGCATCTTGCATGATCATTCTAACATCAGCAAAGTCTACATTGATAATTCCATGCAAAGTAATTAAATCAGAAATTCCTTGAACGCCTTGTCTTAAAACATCATCAACAATATTAAAAGCAGATGTAAGCGAGGTTTTTTTATCAATAACTTGAAGCAATCTGTCATTTGGAATTGTAATTAAAGTATCGACTTTGTCTCTTAATTCTTCAATTCCAAGCTCTGCAACTTTTCTTCGTCTCATCCCTTCAAATGTAAATGGTTTAGTAACAACCCCAACAGTTAAAGCACCTAGTTCTTTTGCAATTTGAGCAACCAAAGGAACACCACCTGTACCGGTTCCACCGCCCATTCCGCAAGTAACAAAAACCATATCAGAACCCTTTAAGGATTCATAAATTTCTTCTTTATTTTCTTCAACAGAACGTCGTCCTACTTCTGCGTCAGAGCCAGCACCTAAGCCTCGAGTGGTTTCTTTACCGATTTGGATTTTAGTAGCTGCTTTTGAATCAACTAAAGCTTGTGCATCTGTATTCACAGCAATAAATTCGACTCCTCTAAGTTTGGACTCGATCATTCTATTGACTGCGTTACATCCTCCACCTCCACAACCAACAACTTTAATTGTTGCGAAATTTTCGATTTCTGGATTTGAGTTTGCCATTGCTCGCTCCTATTTTTCTAAGGCAAAAATTGTTTAAAAATACCTTTTATTTTATTGACTGCCCCTCCTAAGTTTCCTTCAAGATTAGTATATTTTTTATTCTGTAAATTTTCAATACCCCACAGCATCAGTCCTATGCTTGTAGCATACATAGGACTATCAAACTTGTCAACAAGAGATGAAAACTCAAGCGTTGGTTTCCCTAACTGGGAAGGAAGCCTTAAATTTTCTTTGCTGGCTTCAATAAGACCATCAAGTTGGCTGCCTCCACCAGTATATACTATTCCTGCTGGTAACATACCATCTTTATCCACAGCCTGCAATTGTTCTTTAATAAGTGAAAATAATTCTGCTAGTCTGGCTTCGATTATCTCTGATAAGTATTTTCGTGGTATGGTTTCAGATTCATTTGGATCAAATTCGGCAAGATCAATATAATCAAGATCAGCAATACTTTTAGGGTTTGCAGAAGCGTATTTTAATTTAATTTTTTCAGCCATATCAATTGGAATGCGAAGGCCAATGGCAATATCGTTTGTAAGATGAGCGGATCCGATTGGAATTACAGCAGCGTGAATCAAATCTCCTTCTTCGAATATTGCAATTCCTGTTGTGTTGGCGCCAATATCAATAGCACTAACTCCTAAATCTTTTTGTCTTTTATCTAAAACTGATCTTGATGAAGCAATAGGATTGAAAACATATCCCATATTGTCAACTTCTGCATTTGATAGACATCTGTCTATATTTCTAAGCGCCGGAGTTGAACCCCCAATAATATGAGCTTCAATTTCAAGTCTAATTCCTGTCATACCAATTGGATCTCTGACATCTTCATGAGAGTCAATAATATATCTTTTAGGAAAAACATGAATGATTTCGCGATTTGGTGGAAGCGCAATTGCTTTTGCTGCATCTAAAACTCTTTGGGTGTCATTTGAACCTATTTGTCCGTCAGCTCGAGATACGGCAATTACTCCTTTTGAGAGATTCATTGTTATATGAGAACCATTTATTCCAATAATTGCTTCATCAATCGGTACCCCGCATATTGCTTCAGCAGAACGGATAGCTTCTGTTATTGATCTGGAGACAGTATCAATATCTTCTATAATACCTTTTCTAATGCCGTAGTTTGGTATTGATGTTAAAGCAATGATTTTTACCATTCCTTCAAATTCCTGACCAACACAGACTGCAATTTTGTGCGAGCCTATATCAAGTCCGGCGATAATTGTACTGCTGGTATTTTTATTCATTACCCCTCAAACAATAATTTAAAATTTATAATTTAAAATTTAAAATGAATTTTCAAACTCGAATTTAAAAATATTTGGATTCAAGCGGAAATACATCAAAGGCGATTTCTTCATATGGATGAACGGATTTTATGGCTGAAATAGTTTTTTCAATCTGATCATCTTTGCAAACAAATTCAATCTTATATTCACTCACTTTTTCAATTTCATCAAGTTTTCCGATAAATGGCTTTGAGCCTTTAAGTGGACGAAAATATCCTTCACCTTTACTAACGTAGCTGCAATAGTCATAATTGCCTATTTTGCCAGCGCCAGACTCCCCTATTGCGATGCGAACTTGGTCTAAATGTGTTTCTGGAACAAAGACTTGAATTTTGTATATTTTTTGATTTACTTTTTGCATTTTTCTCTTGACTTTATTAACTTTATAAACTTTTAACTTTATAAACTTATTTATGATGATAGCCTAGTAAGTGTTTTAATCCGTGATAAAGCAAGTCATCCATTTCTTGCTCAAAACTGTGATTGTTTTTTTTTGCGTTTTTTTGTGTATTAGGAACTGAAATTACAATATCGCCCAATAATGTAGGTTGGCCCTTGATAATTTTGATCCTATCTTGACCAAAGCTTAACACATCAGTTGATTTGTCGAGATTACGATATTTATTGTTAAGCGATCTGATCTTTCGTGCCCCACAAATGATTACACTAATTTCAAATATACCGTTTTTTTTAATATTAGACAACTTGTTAATTAAAATTGATCGTGCTTGTTCAGTTGTGTATTTTGTTTGAGTTTTGTTTTGAAAATTTAATACAAGTTCAACCATAGGTTATTTGAGATGATCTTTGACAATCTGACTAATTACCGATCCGTCAGCTTTTCCTTGGAGTTTGGTCATAACTTTAGCCATTACTTTGCCCATATCTGCCATTGTTTTTGCTTTAACTTCTTTTACTGCATCAGCAATAACTTGTTTAACCTCTTCGAGCGGAAGTTGAGCTGGTAAATATTTTTCAATAATTGCTATCCCCTTTTGTTCTGCATCAGCTAAATCGTGGCGGCTGCCACTGATAAATTGGTCGATTGATTCTTTTCGCATTTTAATATCTTTAGCAATGATATTTACTAATTCTTCTTCAGTGAGTGATTTTTGTAAATCTTTCTCCCTTTTCTGTATAGAACTTTTAAGAAAACGCAAAACATCACGAGTTTCTTCGTTCCCGTCTTTTATGGCTTGAATTAAATCTTTTTCGATTTGTTCAAGTAGAGTCATTTTAGCTCCTTTTTATTAAGAGGTATTAATCCGCCCTCATTCAATCTCTTGCAGTATTCTGATTGCAGAAATCTGCAAATAGATTTCATTTTGGCGGATTTCGTCACGCCTAAAGTGTGACTCAATATCCTCGTTTAATTTTTTTAATGAAAGCTTTTCTTACAGCAGTTTTTCGTCTTAGTCTTCTGGAAGTGTCTTTTGTAAATTCTTTTCTTCCTTTTACTTCAGATAAAATTCCGCTCTGTTGAACTTCACGAAAAAATTTTCTAATTTTAACTTCCGGACTTTCGCCGTCTCTTCGTCTTGTTTGCAAGTTTAATCACCTCGTTCCTTGGTTTAGTTTATAAAGTCTAAAAGTTAAAAGTTTTTAAAGTTATTGGAGAAAACTATTATAGAATTTCCAAGCAACTTTTAAACTTTATGAACTTTACTAACTTTATGAACTTATTAACATATTGGGCCTAATTTTTTGCCTCCGAGCAGGTGCAGATGAATATGATCGACAACTTGTCCTGAATGAGGACCGGTGTTAATCACTATACGATACCCTTCTTCAACTAAACCTTTATCTTCGGCAATTTTTTTAGCAATTAATATTAATTCGCCCATAATTAGCTTATCTTCTTCTATTAATTCATTAACAGATTTGATGTGTTTTTTGGGCACTATCAGTATATGTGTTGGCGCTTTTGGGTTAATGTCATAGAAAGCCGCTACATTTTCAGTTTCAAGAACCAAGTCGGCCGGACTTTCACCATTTGCTACTGCACAAAAAATGCATTTATCGTCCATTTGACTCCTCCTCGTTTAAAAAATTTTGCCAGTTTTCTTTCACCCATTGCTTATGCAATTTTAGCATATTTTTTAGTCCCCGGTCAAGGAGTTCTTTGTCAACGACCCCGCCTTGGTGAGGATATCTTAAATTGCGAGCGTGAGCAGAGTTAAAACCGTGGGCATAATGAGCAAGTTCATGAGCGATAGTAAGGTCAAGGATAAATTCCGGTATCTTATAAGACTTGAAATATCCGTTAATTGTGATAATGCTTTTGTCCTTTGGAGTTACTTTTTTATTTAGAAATGTTAGCTTGCGATTTAGCTTAATTGAGCCAAATCGTCTTTTGGAATTTCTTCCAAAACTAATCTCTACCGGATTAACTTTTTTAATATCAGAAAAGAAATTTTTCCAAATAAATTCTAATTTTTGATTGAGCCATTGATTATTTCGCATAATACTATTTTAGCTGAAAACTCAAAAATTAAAACTTAAAGCCATAATTAAAAATTCAAAATTATATAAATGATAAACGAAAAGCGGAGAGGTAACTTGTGCGATTGCACTTGTCATCTCTCCGCTTGGATTGCTCGGTATGGGGGTTACCGCATAATGCTGGCGAGTAATGCGCCCCGAGCTGTCGCAAACCTTACCGTTTTCTTGTACATCTTTTCACTCTTGTCATCAAGTGTGTCAGCAATAGCACGACAGATTGTGTTGTTGACGCCTTCAATGGCACCTTCGACCCAGTTTATGACTCTGATGACCTCTTCACAACTGACAATTACAGCTGGTCCAGTCGTGATCTTGCCGGCGCGGTCCACTTTCCAGAAGTTGCCATCTCTGTCGAGGTAGATGCTATACCCGACAAACAAGCTTGAAAGATGGACAGCGTTGACCTTGACTTCTTCAAGCTTCAAGTCTTGGTCGATCTCTCTCATAAGCGGACTAACGATTTCCCAGATGTCTGCCAGCTCTGGGATCTGGTTGATGTTGGTCGCTTGGAGCGACCGTTTCATTGACTCTGCAGATTCGCTGGGAATTCCCATTGTAATCTCCTTGTATTCGCAGATTTGTTCAGCGGGTTACCCGAAGAACTTATGTTATAATATACGCTGAATTAAGCTTTTTGTCAAGGAGTACAACAAAAATCTCAAGGTTTATTTTTTGAGTATTGATTATTGGTTATTTAAAGAATTGATTGAAAATTTATTTTGGTGGTTTATAGTACTTCCGCCCGATGAGATTGTCGGGCAAATAGGTTTGGTTTTTATGGTTTTTTGGGTCTTGGAATTCGTATCTTATGTGTCCTTTTCCAGCGCCAAGTTCTTTATAGACCTTATTTACAGGGTTTCTAAGGTGTAGGGGTACTGGTTCAAGTCGTTTTTCGTCGATATCTGACATAGCTGCCATAAGCCCAGCATAAGAAGCGATTGATTTGGGAGCCGAGGCAAGATAAGTAGCACATTGAGCAAGCACGATTTGCGCTTCCGGCATACCAACCATATGAACGGCTTGCATGGTTGCAGTTGCAAGTATTAAAGCTTGCGGGTCAGCATTGGTAATGTCCTCTGAAGCAAAAATTACCATGCGTCTGGCTATAAAAACTGGATCCTCCCCTGCTTTGATCATTCGAGCAAGCCAGTATAAGGAGGCATCAGGGTCAGATCCTCGCATGGATTTAATAAATGCGGAAATTGTATCAAAATGTGAATCCCCTGATTTATCATAATAAAGGGCTTTTCTTTGAATGGCATTTTCAGCTATTTTAAGAGTTATATGCTTGGTAATACTGGCAGAAAGCTCAAAAGCATTAATAGCTGATCTGGCATCTCCGTTGGAATGCCTGATTATATGGAGAGTTGCCTCTTTGTCTATCTTTAATTTAGGATAAAATTCTTTGGCGCGAGTTAGAATTTCAAGGATATCTTTTTCAGACAACATCTCAAGATGATAAACTTGCGATCTTGAAATAAGTGGTGCATTTACCTCAAAACCGGGATTTTCAGTTGTTGCACCTATTAAAATAATGCTTCCATTCTCAACATGAGGCAAAAAAGCATCTTGTTGAGCCTTATTAAACCTGTGAATTTCATCTATAAAGAGAATTGTTCTTTTTGAATAAAATTTTAGATCATTTTTAGCTTTTTCAATTACTTTTCGAACATCTGCTATACCTGAAGTAACAGCTGAAAACTCTATAAAATAACTTTTTGTGTAGTTTGCGATCAGGCGTGCAAGCGTAGTTTTACCGCATCCCGGAGGTCCCCAAAGGATAATTGAGGAGATATTTCCGGTTTCAATAAGCCTTCTTAAGGCTTTTCCTTTCCCAACTATGTGAGTTTGACCAAAAAACTGGTCAAAGTTGTGCGGTCTTAGTTTTTCCGCTAAAGGTATATGGGAATTGTTTTCTAAATTTATATCGAATAGATCAGTCATGATATTGATTATAGCATATATAAAAAATTTCTAATTTCTAATTACTAATTCCTAACCAAGCCATTTTCAGCCTCTATCCCTTGACAAAATTTACTCCTTATGGTATTATATAAAGCGTCTTCGAGTAGGGAGACTTTTTTGTTTCAACTGCTCGCGGGACAAGGAGTAAATATATGAACTTAGCCCATCTTAAGGAGGACTTAAGCGGGATAAGAGAAAAATCACGAAAATTAAATATCTTAGTCAAGTCAAAGAATGTTTTTGCTGTAATGCTTTTTATGGTTACTATGCCTTTTCCTGTTTATAAAAATAAACAGGTTGAAGCTGCTTATGTAACCAAGGCTAAACTTGATACCGGTTCAAAGAACATGTTTGTTTTTGAGTCAGATGCTATCGAAATAAAAATCGGTGATTCTCTGTATGGAAAAAAAGAACAAGCTAGAATTGCTGCAGAAAAAGTTGCAAAAGAACTTGAACTTGCTAAAGCAAAAACAATTGTATCAGCTAAATCTGTTGCTACTGATCCTGCTGAATTCAAAAGCATCTATATGGATGCCGGTAATAAATATTCAGTTCCGTGGCAAATCCTTGAAGCTGTTCACCAAGTTGAAACTGGTAAATCCGGTTCAACTGGTAAAAGCTCTTATGCTGGTGCCACTGGACCAATGCAATTCTTGCCTTCTACATGGAGACATTATGGTGTTGACGGTAACAGCGATGGTACATCTGATATTACAGATGTAACTGATGCTATTCATGGTGCTGCTAATTATTTAGCTGCTGGTGGTGCTGCTTCTGGTAATGTACCTCAAGCTTTGTTTAACTATAATCACTCAAGTGCTTATGTAAATAAAGTTTTGGGAATTGCTAGAGAAATCGGGTATAATCAGTAAATCTTAACTTGGATTTAACAAAAAAGGCTAATGCGTAATGCAGAGGCCTTTTTTGATATAATTACAATTTTATTGTGCTGTTACTGATGAGCTGGATTCTCCGGCTGGTATAACTTCAATCCACATATTTCCACGAGAGAATTCTACCACTTTTCCTTGGGAGTCTGAAAATTTTATCATGGCCGTTTTGGAATCTTTCTTCCATGTTCCGTCGATTTTTTTACCATCAACAAAGAAGGTCGCTTTTCCTTCACCAACTGTATTCATTGTGTATCCTGATTCATTAATTCTAGTTAGTCCGGCAGTTCTTTTAACTTCGATTACAGAAATATTTTTTACTTTAATTTGTTCGTTAGTTTGAGCGTCTTTGTGAGCAACTCCACCTAAAACACGTGCATAAGAGTTGTCTTTAGGACTGTAAATGTATTTTACATTAAACTGGGCGCTTGAAAATGTAAGATCTACTGTTTGACTGGCAGGTCTTTGAGCTTCGGCCGGATCATCTTTGTAAGTATATCCTTCAAAATTTGCTTCTGTTCCCCATCCTTTTGTTTTTGCAAGTTCATATAATTTTGCAGTTGAAGTATATAGGGTATGTTCGGAGGCAACTTTTCTTGAAGTGTCTCTCCAGTATGCACCAGAGTTGGCAAATTGATCCATATCTTTAATTGATTCTTTTTGGATTCGATCTAATGCATCAATATTTCCTCCGCAATGGGCGAAAAATGCATCAAGGCCTTCTGTCCAATCTAGAAAATATGTTCGAGCTGATCTTACCGGTCCGATTCTCTCGGCATCTTGCGGGCCAAATACGGCTAAAAATCTGGTGATTCCTCCCTCTGAAATGGCTTCGAAAACAATGCTGGCTTTACTTAAGCCATATTGAGGTCTGGCGTCAGGATGATTTTCAACAACAACTGTAATCGGAGCACGATTCGCGGCCGATGATTCATATTTTAGACCATCATATTTGCTGACCACTGTATTATCGATTGCTTTATCGCCGAGTTTTGGCGTGACGGTTTTGCTATTATTAACTACTGTTGGTTTATCTTCTCTTGTTAGTTGATAGGCAGAAACACCGGCAGCAATTAAAATTAAAACTGCAACGATTATAATAATAAATTGTTTTTTTCCTGTTGGAGTTGAAATCCAATTTTTAAATTTTTCTTTGAGTGATATTTTTTTTGTTTCCGGCTTTGTTTCAGTTTCAATTTCGGACATTTTCCTCCTTTGGTTGTTATATTTTATTTTATCAAATTAATTAACTTCTAACAATTTAACAGATTTGGTTTCTGTGTCGATAAGAGTGATTTTTTGCATATTGGCTGCCGGCAAGTGGATAAATAATGTGTTAAATGAATTGGTTATAAAAAAATGATGCCAGTGTCCTGAAATCCAAATTTTTGGCGCATCAGGCAGATCTAGCAAAGGCTTTTTTATAGGTATATGACTAATTACAATGGCATTTTTGATTGAAAAATCGTTTTCCAATGGTTTTTCGTGATTTGGAGAAAAACCGGAGATAATTTCATTTTTATATTCAATAGTTTTATTTTCTATTAATGCTTTTTTTTCTTCGAGCAGATTTAATGTACTATAACTATCTGCATTTCCTGTTACTGATAAATATCTTATTCCAGTTAAGTCTAATTCTCCTAAAAGTTCGTTTGTATATTCATCAGATTTATTTCCGGAGTGAGTGAAGTCGCCGGCAATCAAAATAAGATCAATATTTTTTGTTTTTTTAATAAATTTGCCGATATGCTTAAGAAAATCATAGTCTTGATGCATATCGGAGAAAGCACATATTACCATTTTGCCAGTAAAAATATAATTATTTCATAAATATAGTGCCAGATTTTTATGATTGCAGGCCAAGCAACCGGAAAAAATATTACTAGTAAAATTACGAATAAAATAAGATTGCGTTTAATTAATTTAATCAATATAGTTATTAAAACAATTGCAACAATAATCGAGATGATGCCTTGGATTGAAGGTGAAAACCTTGCAATTGCGTCATTGTAAAAAGAAAATATTTTATCCATTTTCCTCCGCTCCGTCCGCCTTGGGTGGACAGGAAGCCCGCCGTAACCTTACTTTAGTGAGGTGAAGGCTGGGCATGATTAGTTTATAAAATTAAGATAATACTTGCTAATTAAGAGTAACTTTCAGTTTTTCAAGGGCTCGATCTAAAATGAGCTTTGAATCTTTGGTTGGCAAGAGTTCGTGAGATTCTTCAGGTGTGAACCATTTAAGTTTGTCTGATTTTGATTCAACATCGTTATTGTAGGTTTGCGGTGTTTCAAAAAGAAAGCTATATACTCTTCTGTGCATTAAATTTTTACCATTTTGAAACCAATATTTTAAACAGCCTAAATCAGCTATAAGTCTAATTTCGTTTATTGTGCTTCTTTGCTGCGAAATCACTTTTATTTTATCTTCTATTCTTTTTTCTTCGTCAATTGAGTCAAAAAAAAGATTCCAACATTTTTCGTTGTTTTCCAAAAGTATGCTAATCCCCTGCTTGTTTTTCTTATAGATAACTGATGAAACGATTATCTCTCTTTCAACAGGCATTATTTACCACCCTTTCTGAACTGATTTAAGAATAGCAAAAAATCGTCTTTGCCGCAATATTTAAATTTGAAATTATTAAGATAATCTTAAAACAAATCGTGAAACGAGATAAATTGAAAGAACGATAGTAAATACGAAAAATAATGGAGAAACAACATATAGTCCATAATCTGAAAAAAGTTGAAAAATTGAACCAGCATATGAGCTATTTCTGAAAAAATATAAAACAGCAAAAATTAATATTAAAGGCAGGATAATATTTGTAATATCTTTAGTGCTTGGAACCAATGTGATGCCGATTGTAATTATTGCATAGAGAAAAATCCAGAAGTTGAATATGGCATAATTAGTTTTAAATATTGCTATGCTATCTTGGATTATCGTTTTAGGGTTTTGGCTAATGGTGATGTTAAGTTTTTTTGAGAGTAATATTATCAAGATGCTGCCAACTATAATTGGTGCAATATTTATAATAAAATCGCCCAGTATTGGAATTTTTGATGAAGAATATTTTACAAAACCGCCATCTTTTTGAAACAGAGAAACTTTTTTAACTTCTGCAAATGTAATCAAACAAGCGATGTAGTGAGACAATTCGTGAATTATAATCCCCGGCCTAACTAAAAATTGATAGGCATGTTTTAAAGGAGTAAGTATAATTAGTCTATTTATTGCAAAACTTAATAATACGGTTGGAACTAAAAAAAATAATATTTTTTCCATTAGAATTTTTAATTTCCAATTTCAGTTGTTTCCGGTATGTCTTTATTTTCTTTAACAGCGGCAATATTTCGATGGGTATTAAATCTTGGTTTTTGTTTGTCGGCATTTAAAAGAAATGGCTTTGGGTTAATATCAAGATCCATAAAATCATCTACGGCTTCTTTTAATTTAGAAGAGGCACTTTTGCCAAATGCTATTGCTTCAACCAAGCAGCCTTTGTTTTCTTGCAAATATGTAACAAGAGGGACATAATCTCCGTCGCCTGTAACTAAGACAACAGTATCAAGTCTGTCAGCCAATTTGACTGCGTCGATAGCAATTCCAACATCCCAGTCCCCTTTTTTAGCGCCGCCTGGAAATATTTGGATGTCTTTTGCTTTGACTTCAAAACCTTCTTTCATCAATGCATCAAAAAAAGCTTGTTCCTTAGGCATTTCCGCTCTGATTGTGTATGCAATAGTACGAATGAGCTGTCTTGATGATACTGCCAGTTCAAGTACTTTGCCAAAATTTACATTGGCATTATATAAATTTTTTGCTGAATAATACATATTTGCAACATCGACAAAAACTCCCACTCTTTGGTTGACATTTTTTATTGTCATATTAAAAAACTCCCTTCGAAATTATTATATCACTATTTGGGTTATTTAGAACTAGTTAAAATAATTGAAAATTATAATTAAAATATTGCTGCCCTCGTTTTTTGTTTGTTGTTCTACTGCAAATTTTAAATTTGGAAAATCCGAAGCAATTTTATCCGCTTTGTCTTTGTATCCATCTTGATAATATATTTTATTTTGCTGGTATATATCTACTGTTGAGCCAATAGAATTTATTGTATACCCTATTGCTTCCATTTCTCCTTTTAACTTTGCTGCCAGTCCGGTTTTTCCGGAAGCATTCATAATTTTTATGTTGGTTGAGGAAATTGTTTGAGATGAAGAACTTCCAGTGTCGCTTGTGTTAGTATTTTTTGGCGCAACAAAATTTAAGTCCACATTATTTATGTTGGTTTGTTCGTTTGATTTGTTATTATTTGTAGATTTATTTGTGTTAATATTTTTTGAATTTATATTAGCGCTTGGGGTTTTTTCTGAATTAGTATTTGTTGAATTTATTGAGTTTGTTCCATTTTGAAATATCTTATTTGATCCAAAAGCAAATATCGCAATTATTAAAAAAATTATCAAAATCAAACCCATATTGTTGTCTTTGGATTTTGATGAGGTGGGAGTTGTTTTGCGTGAGGGCTTTTTTGTTATATCAAATAATCTTCCCATTTATATCACCATCTTGAAAAATCGTTCTGGTTTTTATTGGTATTTCGTTGATATAAAACAACAGGTTCTTGCTTTTCTATTTTTTTAACAACTGGTTTTTCAATAGGTTCTTCTAGAGAAAGACTTGATTTAATTGCGCCAGTATCGGGCATGACTTTCTTTTTTGACATTTTTATAGTTTTTTCTTGTTCATTAAAATATAGATTTAACAGGTCTCCTTTATTCCAGCCAAGATTTTCTACCATTTTCTTTGGAACAGTAATGCAAAGGCTGTAGTTTGAGAATTTGATTAGCTTTCTTTTTACTTTTATCATAAAGCCTCCATTTGTTTTTTTAAGTATATACTATTGTTTTTATAATAATGAAAAGTATATTTTGTTGCAAATAATAACAATTATATTTTGTTTAAATCAATTATAAAAGGGGTAGGGGGACTCATTTCGAAGTCGTCCCCCTATCCCTTTTAAACCCAACCCCCTACACGATTTTTCAAGGAGCACTTTAGAAATATTACTTTCTTAAAAAATCACAGTGCAAGCATCCCTTCGGGCAAATAATTTTTTAAAAGTGTAATATTTCTTCAGTTTCCTTGAAAAAATACTTTCTTTTTTCACTTTATGAACTTTATGAACTTTTAACTTTCTAAACTATATTTGCCAGTTCGTGTTTTGTTCGGTATAATAATATTAATAGATAAAAAAGCTGTGGAAAACTAAATTAAGTTCATAAAGTAGAAAGTTGAAAGTAAAAAGTTATTTCAGATTTCTATTATTATAAATACATTCACGATTTTATCCCTGGCTTTATAAACTTTACGAACTTTATAAACTTTATAAACTTTTAACTTTAAGGAGTCATATGGCTGATCCATTAACAAAAAAACAAAAAGACATTCTTGATTATATTACAGCTTTTATTAGTGGTAATGATTATGCCCCTAGCTACCGCGAGATTGCTGCTGGGTGCGGTTTTTCCTCTGTTGCGACTGTTTCCCAATACATTGATATTTTAAAGGAAAAAGGCCATATAATTAGTGAAGCAAACGAAGCTAGATCACTGCAGCTAACGCCGAATTTTGATGAAAGATCATTTGAGGTTCCGCTTGAGGGATTAATTGCAGCAGGCAAACCAATCGAAGCTATTAGAACTAGCGAAACAATTGATATTCCTCGCGATATGATGGGTCGAGATGTTTTTGCATTAAAAGTTAGAGGAGACTCGATGATTGAAGATGGAATTTTAGAAGGAGATTATGTAATTATTCAACGCTGCACAAATCCAAGAAATGGTGAAATCGTGGTTGCTCTTTTAGATTCAAATAATGTTACATTAAAAAGATTTTATCAAGAAAAAGACGGCGTTAGACTTCAGCCATCAAATCCTAAATATAAAGCAATAAAAGTAAAAAAAGTTATTATTCAGGGTAGAGTTAAAGGCGTGATTAGAAAATTTTAATAATCTTGAGCTAATTTTCTGGTGATGTATTGGTCAAGATCAGTCATATCAATTGTTTCTTGCGAGCATTGTTCAATATCTCTAAAGATTGCACTATTATTCATGGCTTCTTTTTGTCCAATAATCAAAGCTATTCTTGCACCAACAGATTCCGCTTCTTTTAAATAATTTGACAAGCTATCTTTATGAAGAGCGCATGAGACATTGTGTCCTTTTGAAATTAAACTAGCTGTGAGAGATAAGGCTTTTCTGCGAGCGTGAGTGCCTAGCTGGATTATATAAATATCAGTTGTTTTACCATTAATTTTTGTTTGATTATTTTTTATTACTTGTACTAATGGCTCAAGTAATAATTCTAGTCCGATTGCCGGCATATTGTGGCTTCCGAATTTTTCAATCAAATTGTCGTGCCTTGCTCCGCGTCCGATGATATAATTTTCTGGTGAGGTTATATCAAAAACTGTTCTTGTGGCACAAGCGGAATTTCTAAAAAGATGAGTATCTAGATTGTATGGAACTTCGAGTTCGTCCAGATATTCAAAAAGTTGTTTCAAATGATCGATACAGTTTTTGCAAAGTAGATCAACAATTTGAGGGGCAGAGTTTTTTATTTCATTGCATTCCGAACTGTTACAATAAATCGCATTTAAAATATTCTTTTTTTCAAGGCTTTGGCAATTTGGACATAGACCATCTTTGTTTTCAAAATAATGATTTTCCAATTGCTTAATAATTTTTGGATGGCATTCAGCGCATCCAACACTATTAAGTTCAATTGAAAAGTCTTTATCGAGATTTAAATTATTTAAAATTTGCCAAGTAAAAAGAATTAATAAAGCATCGCTTGTTGGCTGATCATCGCCAATCAATTCAGCATTAAAAAAATAATTTGGTAAGTGAGAGTTATTTTTAAAACCAAAACCGATTTGATAAAGTTTGGCTGATTTTAGTGCATCTTCTGTTTGATAGTGATTATAATACGAGTTAATTAGGCTGGCAGTGCCATCTGCTTGAAGAAACATGTCAAGAGCATCATCCATCTCCGAGCTTGTTTTAACGCGGCTAAGCGAATCAACGGAAACTGCAGGGTCAAGTGATGGAATTTTTTCAACTACTTCACGACTTAAAATTAGAGGAGTATCGAATCTGTGGAAGCCAAACTTGTGAGCTCTGGTTTCTAAAATATCTGTTATGTGTTTCCAATATTTTTGATCTTGAGGCAGTATTTCCATAAGAAAATATATTAGTTAAATCTTAAGTTAAACCATAAGTCTTCCATAGAATAGCATGTCCTAGCTTAGTAAGCAAGTATTTGGTTTAACCTCGTGCGTGTTCTAATTTTCTTATTTTTATCTTTAGTTCGTTATCAATTAGATCACAAAATATTAATTCAATATCTTCCGGATCAGATGAGATAATTATATCGGAGAGTTGTGATTCAATTAAATCTGCGATATTTCTTCTGATTGGTCGGGCTCCAAATTTTGGTTCAAAACTTATTTGTGAAATATAATCTTTTGCTTTTTCAGATGCTTTAAAATAATATCCTTGTTCTAAAAGTCTTTTTTCAAGCTCAATAAATTGTATGTCAACAATTTTTCTGATTGATTCTTTATCAAGTGGTTTGAAAACAATTGTGTGGTCAAGGCGATTTAAAAATTCCGGTTTGAAATGATGTTTTAGTTTTTCTAGTACCTGATTTTTGATTGCTTCATATTGATCTGATTTTGATGAATCCGATTTAAAGCCGATTGCTGCTTGGGTGAGATCAGAGAGACCGATGTTTGAAGTCATAATTATAATGGTATTTCTAAAACTAACGCGTCTTCCTTTAGAGTCTGATAAATATCCGTCTTCTAAAATTTGCAGCATTAAATTGTAAAATTCCGGATGCGCTTTTTCAATTTCATCAAATAATATTATGCTATATGGGTTTCGTCTGACTTGTTCGGTTAATTTTCCTGATTCATCATATCCGACATATCCAGGAGGAGCGCCAACAAGTCTTGAAATGTTATGTCGTTCCATAAATTCGCTCATATCAATTTTTATAAGTGATGATTCGCGGCCATAAACTTCACTGGCTAATACTTTGCCGAGTTCTGTTTTACCAACTCCAGTTGGTCCTAAAAAGATAAATGAACCGATTGGTCTTTTTGGATCATTAATTTTTGCTCTTGCTCTACGGATGGTTTTTGAAATTTGAGTAATAGCTTCGTCCTGACCAATGATTTTTGTTTTCAATTTTTCTTCAAGATTAAGAAGTTTTTTCTGCTCGTTTTTAACTATTTTTGAGAGAGGAATTTTTGTATATTCAGAGATTGCTTCAGCAATATTTTCTTCATCTACCACTTGCATTAGGCAGTTTTCACCTGAATTTATAAGAATTGACAGGTCTTTCTCGAGTTTTAAAAGTTCTTCTTTTGATTTTGTGGCAGAAATAAAATCTCCTGTGCCAATATCTTTGTCTTTAACTTTGGATGCTTTTTTAATTTCTTTTTCAAGAGTTTGAATTTTTCTGATTTGATCTCTTTCTGAATCTAAGTTTTTAGCAGCTGATGCTTCATCTATAAGATCAATGGCTTTATCTGGTAGAAAACGATCGTGAATATATTTTTTACTTAAAGTTACTGCAGCAGATAATGCCTTGTCGGTAATCTGGACATTGTGAAATTTTTCATATTTTTTTCTAATTCCTTTTAGAATTTTTAAGGTCTGATCTTCGTCCGGCTCTTCCACTAAAACTTGTTGAAATCTTCTTTCAAGTGCAGCATCTTTTTCTATAAATTTCCTAAATTCGTCCGTTGTCGTTGCGCCGATTAATTTAATGTGTCCTTTTTGCAGAGCAGGTTTTAAGATATTTGCCGCATCAATTGATCCTTCAACTGCGCCGGCTCCAACAATTGTGTGTAGTTCGTCTATAAAAATTATTATATCTTTATTTGATATTTCTTCGATAATTTTTTTAATTCTTTCTTCAAATTGTCCTCGATACATTGTTCCCGCAACAATTGCTGCAAGATCAAGGTTAAGCAGTTTTTTGTTTTTAAGGCTTTTTGGGACATTGCCCTCGTGAATTTTTTGAGCAAGTCCTTCAACAATGGCGGTTTTTCCAACTCCCGGCTCGCCAATTAATACAGGGTTATTTTTAGTTCGGCGCGATAATATTTGAATTGCTCTTTTAATTTCCCCTTCTCGACCGATAATCGGGTCAAGCTCTCCATTTTTGGCAGCTTCGGTTAAATCGCTTGTAAAATTTTCAAATATTTTTTTGCTGGTATTTTTATTTTGTTGATTTAATTTTGGACTGAAAAAATCAGGAAATTCTTTTTCAGGATCAAAATTTAATGGCTCAAGATCATTAAGATCAGTATTAAGTTCTGAATCGATACGATCAATTATTTCTGTTGGGTTAATTTTTAATTTTTTGAGAATTTCTTTTGCTGTGGTTTTTTCGATCATCATTCCCATTAGCAAATGTTCAGAATCGATTAATGGGTGTCCAAATTCTTGAGCAATTTTACCGGCTGATGTGATGGATCTTTTAAATTCTGTGGATAAGCCTTCGGAAGGAATATCGCTTATAATATCAAGCGTTAAAGCAAGTTTTACATGTTCAATTGATATGGCATAGCTTTTTAATATTTTGTTGGATAATGTGCCTGTCAAAGCCAAAATAGCCATTAAAAGATGTTCAGTGCCCATTCCACGATGTCCTTCAGAAAGAGCGATCTTTTGACTATTAATCAAGAGCTTTTTGGCTGATTCATCGAATTTTTTAGAAAGTTTGTCGTCCATGATTAGTCCATAAAGTTTATAAAGTTCATAAAGTGAAAAGTTAATGGCTTTACTTAATATTTATTAATTACTTTGCTGGCTCGACTTCTGGAGTTTCAATTATTTCAGCTGATGCTTCATCAATTTTTTTAGCTTTTTTAGCTTTTTTG
>JBAYJO010000009.1:0-24045 GCA_041665085.1 Patescibacteria group bacterium
AAATGAGCAAAAAAAATCGAAAAATCAAAAGAAAATTAAACTCTCAACTCCAAAAGGTAGTATCCAGTTCTCAAAATTCTAATTTTGAAAAAGAAGTCGTAACTCAAAGAATTGAAGTAGCTACTGCTGGGCCAATTAGCGTTGACACGCTTAATGTGGAAACTAAAAAAAATAGCTCCGGAATTAAAAAAGACATGATAAAACTCGCAATATTATGTTCAAGCATAATTGTAATTTTAGTGGCTGTTTATATTATTGATATTAAAACAAATCTAATAAATGAATTGGCTCAAAAAATTTTCGCAAGTTTAAATATTTTCCAGATCTAAAAGGCCTGTTGGCAGATCCCTAAAACAACTTTTGTTCTTTTTGACGATATTGTAGTGCTTCGGCAATATGATTTTCTTCGATATCAATACTCTCGGATAAGTCTGCAATGGTTCTCGAGAGTTTCAAGAGTCGATGATAGGCGCGCGCTGATAAATTTAAATTATTAACTGCATTTTTGATTAAATTCGTCGCAGGATCGCTTAAACGACAAAATTTATCAATATTTCTGGCCGATATTTCGGAATTTGTTCTGATTTTCAAACCCTTAAATCGTTCTTCTTGAATTTTTCTAGCCTTAATAACTCTCTCTTTTATTAATGATGAAGAAGTGGATTTATTTTTATCAGTTAACTTTTCATAATTTATTCGCGGCACTTCGATATGAAGATCAATACGGTCAAGAAGCGGCCCACTGACTCTTTTTTGATAATTAATAATTTGATTTGGCGTGCAAATACATTCATGCTTATCATCGCCAAAATATCCGCAAGGACAAGGATTTTGCGCAGCAATAAGCATAAATCTCGATGGAAAAGTTAAGCTTTTTGTTGCTCTTGACAAGGTTACTTCACCGTCTTCAAGAGGTTGCCGAAGCGCTTCAAGCACCGATCTTGGGAATTCCGGAAACTCATCCAAAAAAAGAACGCCTAAATGCGCAAGTGAAATTTCACCCGGTTTTGGCCAGCTACCTCCACCAACAAGAGCAATATTTGAGCTAGTATGATGTGGGCTTCTAAAAGGCCTTTTGGTTACAATAAATTCATTTTTCAACATTCCGGCGATAGAATATATTTTTGTAATTTCCAGCATTTCATCCTCTTCAAGCGGCGGAAAAATTGAAGGTAAAGTTTTTGCAAGAAGAGTTTTGCCAGATCCGGGCGGGCCGGAGAGCAAGATATTGTGATGACCGGAAGCTGCAATTTCGAGTGCTCTTTTGGCATGATCTTGTCCTTTAATATGAGAAAAATCATTTTCATAATCATCAACCATTTTGTCTAGTTCAATATTTTTTGATTTAAAAGGGATAAGTTCTTTTTCTTTTTTAAAAAAAGATATTAAATCAGACAATGAATCTAAAGGATAAATATCAATACCTGAAATAAGGCTTGCTTCATAAGCATTAGCTTGAGGTACAAAAAGCCGTTTGTAATTCTTTTTAGCGGCAAACTGGGCAATTGAAATCACGCCATTTATATGTCGAAGTTCTCCATCCAAACCTAATTCACCGACAAATAAATCTTGAGTAAAATCTAGATCGGGGATTTGTCCATCAGATAATAAAATGCCGACTGCAATGGGCAAATCATAAGACGGGCCTTCTTTTTTAATATCGGCCGGTGCTAGATTGATAATCAAACGATTTTGAGGATACCTTTGTTTAGAATTTCTAATGGCTGATTTGACTCTTTCTTTCGATTCCTCAACAGCTTTATCGGGAAGACCAACGATTGTAATGCCCGGCAACCCTTGAGCAATATCAACCTCGATATCAATTCTATAAGCATTTAATCCTTCAAGTGCAGCTGAAAATATTTTTGAGAGCGCCATATTATTTCAAAAAAGGATAATAGTTTGTAAGTCGCAGCGTAAGATAAAAAATTATAATAAATAGAGCGCAAAAATTAAAAATCCAACCTAATTTTCTATATTTACCCCAAATAATCATAAGAGTACCAGTTAATAAAAAAGAAATAACTATATACGCGACTAAAGCAAAATTAGTTTTTTCAAATGGTCCGGCATTTGTTTCAGCGGCTTCAAACAACAATTTGCCTTGAAAAACAGAGTAATTTGCATACAAAAGAATTCCAAATAGAAATGAAAATGTCAAAGTTAAAACCATTCTCGTTTGATTTGAAATTGAACTTGCAACACGCGAGAGATGATTTTGACGATCTTTAAATTCCAAAATTTTTCCAGCAAATGACCAAACTCCGCCGCAATGAGCGCATCTTTTATAATGAAGATCTAGCGGCACATTATAATGATTATAATTTTTTAATGTCTGCTGATCGCATTTTGGGCAAAACATTTTTTTGTGATAATTTTGCGGCTGATCTGTTACAGAATCAATTTCTTGAGCCGTTAAATCATTAAAATCAAAAAGATTGAAGGTTTTCATCCAAAAACCACCGCAAAGATTGCATTTTTTAATCTTAATTTTTTGACCCATTCGGCCAACAATATTTTGACTTTTTAGATCGGCAAAACAATTAGGACAACGCATATCCCCTCAATAATTATTATGTTTTAATTTTATCACAAATAAATCAATAATATAAATAATTAGTTATAAATGAGTAATTTCTAATTTCTAATTCCTGCCTGTCGATAGGCAGGTCTAATTAAAACTCAATTTATTGATTTTAAGACTTTTTGATAATTAATAAATTCAAATTGACTCGAGAGAATTTTCTAAAAACTATTAAGAGCTGCTCTTGTTTTTGGTCCTACTCGTCCAGCGCCACCATTTGATATATCGATATTATGATCTTTTTGAAAACTTAAAACTGCTTTTTCGGTCAAATAACCATAATAACCGGTCAAAAATTTTGAATTTAAATAATTTTGGTTTATAAGTTTTTGTTGCAATATTTTAACATAATCACCTTCACTTCCTAAAAATAAATCACTTGGAAGCTGCAAGTTATCTGCCTCATCTTGAGAAATTTCATCGATAACAGAGTTTGGTATTGTTCCATTTTGAATATCTTCATTTAAGGCATTCCTGGTTTTTGGACCAAAATAACCTGCGCCCCAAGAATACCAGCTTGTGACTATGCCTTTTGATTTTTGGTAAAGATAAATTGCTTTTTTTGTAAATGAACCAAAATATCCGGTACTGTCTATATAATCAGGGAAAAACCCAAGATATTTTAGAATATTTTGAATTCTTGAGATAGTGGCTGAATTGTTATGTTTTGAGGCTGGAGTTTGATTATTTTCAAAACGGTATGAAGACACCGATTCGGCTGGCGTCTGGGTCGAATCAGTTGAAACTGTTTCAGTAGAAACTGGATTTTCTCTTATAATTGAAATTGTTTTTGTTGTAGTATTATTTGCGTTATCAGTTGCAACTAAAGTAATTGTATTTGTACCAAGATTTAAAGCTACAAGAACGGAAAAACTGGCCGGATTAATAAGCGGCACTCCGTTTAAAGTAACCGATTTTAAACCTGTTCCAGAATCAGAAGCAGCTCCAATAACTAAAGCTGTGGCATTGGTTGTTGAATTTGAAACGATCGTGCTGTGAGAAGTGATTTGAAGATCGGGCGGAGTTATGTCAAGAGCATTGCGAGTAATAGTTAGGGTGGAAGTGGTCGCATTGGTGGCATTGTCTGTGGCAACCACAGTAATGGTGTTAGTTCCAAGCGAGAGCGAAACCGATTGATTAAAATTGGCTGGATTTGACATTGCCAATCCATTGACTGTTACCGAGGCAAGACCGGAATCAGCATCGCTTGCTGTTCCGGCAACTACAACAGACGAATCGGTAGTTGCAAGATTATTTGAAGGAGTTGTAAGAGAAAGGGAGGGAACAGTGACATCAGGCGCATAACTTAATTCTAGGCTGGTTAATTCCGGAGTTTGACTGGAATCAGATGGATTTGGCTCGAGAAAAGCTTTTATCTGTACATAGCGGTTAGAATTGTCCAGAGAGACAGCTTCTCCTGAAGTAGAATAATAGCTGCTTGCACCACTCGGACCAGTCCAAGAAGCACTATCAATACCTGCCTCGCTGGAAGCCGATCTGATTTGAAACTTGGTAACACCGCCATTTAAAACACCACTCCAGTTTAGATATGGATCATTCTGAAAATAACTGACATTATAAACTTCGGAAGTAAAATTGCCAGCAGAATACACATCGGTCAAAGTAGAAGTCTGATCATATATCGCATCTACTTCTTCTGCCGACAAGACATCCGGGAAAACTGCAAAGTCATCAATATAAGCTTGGGAATCGGCATAGCCATAATAATCAGTCCCTACATATAATTTATCACTTGCCCCTTCTGCAGAAGCAGTCCAAGTAGCGGAATCGCTTGCCACACTCGCACCACCAATATATATAGTTTTCCCGATTCCGGCATCCCAAGTAAAAGATAGTTGATAAGCAGTTGCGGCGCTAAATGTCCAGCTATATTCGAGTGTTTTCCATGTACCGCTAGAACTATCATAGGTTTCAAAAATAAGCTTGCTTGATTTTCTGTTATAAAACGCTCTGATTCCTTTAGCAGAAAATATAGGACGATCAGTTGGCCAGCCATTATCTGCCAATGGCTTCCACCAAAGAGATGTCGTTCCAACTGAATAGTCAATATTGTTTTGGGCAGGATAATTTAGCCCAACATAACTTTTTGTCGCATAATTAAGCCATTCGCCATTGTCAGGCGCTACGCCGTTGTTATAAAATTGCACACCCGTAACATATAAATAATTATATTGGGGCACTGTATCGCCCAAATATATTCCCAAATCAGTTGATTCATATGTCCCGGTAGTCACGGATACTGTTTTCACGCGCTGAGTCCAATTCGCCGGATCACTGCAATCGCCTCTAGTTAATGTATCGAGCGTGGCGTTATCCCAACTATTTCTACCGCCGTTATTTCTTACTTTTGTCAAAAATGTGCCGACACCGGGCGCACACGCCCAAAGAGAAAATTTATAGGTCTGCCCTGACAGCATGTGGTAATCGGAATTGCGAATCAATGCCCATTCTGCCGCCGGAAGATTATCAAGATCCTTTCTTAATTTCCATACGGGATTATTACTCGGTAAACTCAAAGCTGTATTTATTGTATCAATAGCTAAATCACCTGAAGTTGCCAACGAGATAGTTGCGTCACCACTGGTGAAAGGGGGAAAACCATTATTGCGGCTCGACATTTGATATGTTCCCCGCCCAGCACGATAGCTTTGGTAACCATACTGCAGATAATTAATCGGCAATCTACTGCGGAAATATTCCGTACCCTGCCCAAAAGTTTTTAAAAGCACTGGCGGATTGCTTGGATATAACTCGGCTAATTCTTTTATCGCTTGTAAAGTAGCTTCTATGTATTGCTTGCCTCTATTGTGATCTGTCGTAGAGTGTATATCGAATTGACTCCAATAATGAGAAAAAATATTAACCCACGGTTTGTCTTTAGAAAAACAACTATAGGCGTATGTCTTGCCATAAAGGTTAGTAGCGGCGTTCAAACCAGATGTATTGGTACATAAAACTTTATCCTTGAATAATGCTTTTGTGGCACTTATATCAACAGTACCGTTGGTATCCGCTTTAACAAACCAAGTATCTCCGCCACTAACAGAAAAAATTGGTGTTTCGTAAAGACTTAATGAATACTCCGGTGCTTCACTAGAATTTGGTTGATGAGCATATACAGCCCCAGCACCGTCACGCGCTCCCTGATAATACTTGCTTACCAAATCCATTATGTGCCTATCGTGAATATGAGCAGGATAAGCCAATGATTTAACTTCATAATCTCCCCCAATTATATCTTCCAACGATTTTTTGGAATCCTTAAGTATATTTTCTACAGCAGTGTCGCTTAGATACAAGGATGAAGCATTATCAATGCTAACATCACAAGACTGTAATGGGAGATAACTATTGCAAGAAATACCGGCTAAATCTAGATCGTTTTTTGATTGACTATCATAATCTGTCGCTAGTTTGGTAACCGTATAAGCAGTACTTATAGAGGTGTTTATTGCGGAATAAACATCGCTGATTGTAGTAGATGTTGATAGATCAATATCGTAATCAGTTGGGGTTGTACCTGTTTCATCAATAAGTAAATGCTGTGTATCGGGGTTGTAAGAATATGAAACCGAGGTTGCTCCTGTCGATGATTTGCGATAAATATTAATCCAAATATTTGAAAGATAATCACGATCAGCACCCGAACTCCAGCCATAATGATTAACGCTATGGGACCCAACTTCATGCCCCATTGCAACAATCCGGCGAAGATCATCAGATGTAGACTGATCAGGCAAAGAAGGATTATCAACCCATTTCGAAGGAATAAATTCCGTATAACGATATTCCATCTCTTTCCAGCCGCTTCCGACAGCGCAAGTTCCGTAACAATCATTGTTGTCATCATAAAGCAAATCAGCCAACTCTTGATTAAAAGACCCCGCATAACCACCGCCAGCTTCATAACCGTCATCAGTCGAGACGGTTAGAACTACCGGACCTGCCCCTGTACTATAGTTTTGTGCAAAACCAATTGTTTCGTTGACTGCCTCTCTCGATCGAAAACCATTACCATTTTTAACCGATGCATAAGTGGGAGCTGTAGAGTAACTACCGATTTCGTCTTTTGTCCCTCTTACACTATCTTCGTAATTGGCCAAAAAAGATTTGTCGGAAACAAGTCGAAGTCTATCGGCATATTTCGTGCGATCTACGCCATTAAGCGTGCCACCGGTTGTTAGATCAATATTTATTGTCTCTGAAGCAAAACCAAAATCGACAAAAAATAAATTCAATAAAATTGTAAAAAGAATGGTACAGCCCAACAGCTTTAAAACCCTCTTTTTCATATCCCTACCTTATATTTAATCACTAATCAAAAATGATAAATAAAATTGTTACAATTACACCTCTATATATATTTTATTTTATTTGATCACCAGTTGCAAATTTTTTTGCAAATTTTTTTATCTTTTCATCTGATTCTGTAATATTGGTTAGCCAAACAATATCTTTGTTTTTCTTAAACCAAGTTATTTGGCGACGAGCATAATCAAGAGTATTTTTTTTCATTTGCATAATAGCTTCGTTCAAACTAATTTGGCCGAGTAAATAGCTATTTATTTCACGGTATCCAACCGAGGACATAGCAGGTAAATTATAGCTGTATTTTTCACTCAAATTTCTGACTTCATCAACAAGTCCATCTTTAATCATCATATCGACTCTAGAGCTAATTTTTGAGGCTAGTTTTTCTTTGGCAACATCAATGCCTAAAATTAATGTTTTAAAATCCGGTTTAATTTTTTTAATTTGCTTTGAAAACGGTTTGCCTGTTAACATGCAAACCTCGACCGCCCGTACGAGCCGACGGGGATTTTTTGAATCGATTTTTTGAGCATGAACTGGATCTAATTTTTTAAGTTTTTCAAATAGTTCTTCATTGGTCATTTTTTCAAGCTGAAGTCTTAAGGCAGGATTTCCCTCCGGAGGCATTTCGAAGCCATAAACAATCGAATCCAAATAAAGACCCGATCCTCCAACTAAAAACGGAATTTTTCCTCGACTAATAATCTCGTTGATTTTGTCCTTTGCAAGAGATTTAAATTCTGAAACAGTCAAAGTTTCACCAGGATTAACCAAATCAATTAAATAGTGGGGAATAAATTGTTGTTCTTTTAAAGTCGGCTTTGCAGTTGCAATGTCCATTCCTTTATACATTGTACGAGAATCAATGCAAATAATTTCACCGCTGAATTTTTTAGCTAGTTCAATTGACAGAGCAGTTTTTCCTGATGCAGTTGGTCCAATGATGGCAATAACTTTTTTCATAATTACAATCCTTTTTTAACCGAAAAAGATATAATTGCTTGAGCTAATTTCGTTGAATCGTGATAAAGAGGATTTTTTGGATTAATTAAATCGGTAGTATATACTTCGATTTTTTGTAATTTATCACTTGATAATGAGATATTTTTAATTTTTCCCAACTCTCCTTCTTGTTCTTCTTTGATGATTTTTGAATTAATTAATATTTTATTGCAAATTTTTGATCCGCCATATTTTCTAATTATTTCTAAATGTTCGCGTACGCCCATATTTTCAGTCTCGCCTCTTTCAGTAGAAATATTACAAACATAGATTTTTGACGCTTTCGAAAAAGAGATTGAATCTCTGATTTCTTTGATTAATAAATTTGGAACAATGCTTGTATAAAGGGATCCCGGGCCGATGATGATAATATCGGCTTTTTTAATTGTTTCGATAACTGGTTCAAAGGGTCTTATTTTTGAAGGTTTTAGCATAATTTTTTTAACCGGACTTTTGTGAGCATGAAGAGGAATTTTTGACTCGCCCCAAATTATATTTCCATTTTCAAGTTCTGCGCCAAGTGTAACATTTGCTAAAGTTGCCGGCATAACCTGACCGGAAATTGCCAAAATCCGACTTGTTTGCGCAACTGCTTCCTCAAATGAACCTGAAATATCAGTCATAGCAGCAAGAAAAAGATTGCCGAAAGAATGGCCGGAAAGACTTTTTCCATTTTTAAACCTGTATTCAAAAAGTTTTGTCAAAAGCGGCTCTTCATCAGCTAGTGAGGCAATACATTTTCTTATGTCGCCTGGTGGCAAAATCCCCATTTCATCTCTTAGCTTACCGGTTGAAGCACCATCATCTGACATTGTTACAACCGCCGTAATATTTGTGGAATATTTCTTAAGACCTCTTAGGGCGACAGCCAAGCCGGAACCGCCGCCAAGAATAACAATATTCGGGCCTCCTGCAACACCAGAGGGATCTTGAATTAAACTTTTCCACCAAATTTTCACAAATTTTTGTAGTCTTTTCATAAAACATTTTTATTTTGAGTTAATTTTATCATATCTACAGGGAAAAGAAATGGCTATTTGAAAAACTATAAACAAAAAAAAGCAAGATTCTGCTTGTATTAATTTAATTAAGATTTAAAAATAAATATTTAAGATGAAAAGTTATAACGGTTTTAGACCGAATTTATTTTCAAGACGGGTAACTCGTTTATCTAACTCACCAACAATATCAACTCTCTTAATAACTTCATGATTTATTTCGGCCAAATCGGCAACTTCTCGGCTAATAACAGCAATAACTTTATTTTCTAAAGCCTCCATTTTTGCAGATAGCTTATCCTCAACATTAAAAATATCTTTTTTCAAATTTTTTTGAGTAGCATCAATTTTTTCATTTATTTTACTTTCAAATCGAAAAAACATTTGTTCGATTGATTTTAAATCATTTTTGCCTAATGACATTTTACTCCTAATGATATTATTGTGGTTTAAGTCCGGAATATTGTCAATAAAATTTAAAAATAGCATTTCCTAAATGGTGCGGGTGAGAGGACTCGAACCTCCATGGGATCACTCCCACATGCTCCTAAGGCATGCGCGTAAACCATTTCGCCACACCCGCATATTAAATTGAAATTAAATCTTTAATTGTATTATATACTTTATCGCCGATTCCCTGAACTTTTTTGACCTCATCAATTGATTTAAACCCACCATTTTGCTCCCGATACTCAATCATTCTGGTTGCATAAACAGGACCGATTGCCGGCAAAGATTCAAGGCCTGACTGATCAGCAGTATTAATATTTATTTTTTCGGAATTTGTTTGTGAACTTGCAGAAGATATGGAAGTATTTTTTTGCAGTTCAACAATTTCTGCTTTAAGTTTAATATTTTCCGATTCAAGCTCGTCTAATTTATTTTGGCTTGCTGATACTTCAGTTGATCTTAGAGACTGATTGTCCTTATTCCAGATCAAGACAACGCCGGCAAAAATAAGTAAAATTAAAACAAAGCCGATTTTAAATTGATTTTTAGCAACATATTCTCTCATTCTAAATGTTTTCCAATAACATACTCGGCTAATTCTTTTTGTAAATCCGGATATTGATCAAGCGTTTCCATGATTTCTTCGGCTCTTTTTCGTACGCTACTGATCATTATTTTATCAGACAATGAGGCAATTTTCAAGGAGGAAAGGCCGCTTTGCTTTACTCCCAAAAATTCACCCGGCCCGCGAAGCTCTAAATCTTTTTCAGCCAGTTCGAAGCCATCGGAAGCCTCCAGAAGGGCTTCAAGTCGAGCATTATTTTCAGCGTCAAATTTTTGCGGCATAAGAAGACAATATGATTTGTCCTCGCCTCTGCCAACTCGACCGCGAAGTTGATGAAGTTGGGCAAGTCCAAAATTTTCCGCACCTTCAATCATCATGACAGTGGCATTTTTTACATCAATACCAACTTCAACAACTGCAGTTGAAACTAAAATATCAATTTTATGATCATTAAAATCCTGCATAATTGTATCTTTATCATTTGATTTCATTTTTCCGTGAAGCATACCAATTCTTAAATTTGGAAAAACATCAGATTTTATACGCTCAAATTCTTTTTTAACCGTTTTCTTTTCATCAAGTTCAAAAAACAAATTATCTTGATCGTCTTTGGTTTTCTCAATTAAAGGACAAATAAGATATGCTTGATGACCTTTTTGAATCTCTTGAGCAATTAAATTATAGGCTTCTTTTGCATCATTTTTTTTAAGAATTCGGGTATCAATTTTTTGCCGGCCCTTTGGAACCTCCGACAAATGAGAAATATCAAGATCTCCATATAAAGAAAGCGTCAGACTTCGAGGAATCGGAGTAGCGGTAAGTGAGAGAAAATGAGGCACAATATCACTCATTTCTTTTAATTTTTGCCTTTGATCAACACCAAAGCGATGTTGCTCGTCGACAATTATTAAACCAAGACGCGGGAATTGATGTTTACCGGAAATTAAAGCATGAGTTCCGATCACAAGATCAGCATCTTGAAAATTAATTTTTTTATGTCCGGTTAAAAGACCGATTTTAAAATTAAACTTTGACAGGATTTGCTCTAAATTCTGGTAATGCTGCATTGCTAAAATTGAAGTTGGCGCCATCCAGCAAACTTGATAACCTTTATGAATAGCAGAGGCTGCAGCAAGCGCGGCTACAATTGTTTTTCCTGATCCGACATCCCCCTCAAGCATCCGATTCATTGGAGAAGATCCGGAAATATCTTGAATAATTTCCCAGCCGGATTTTCGTTGCGAGTCAGTTAATTTATAGGGTAAAGACGCGACAAATTTTTTTAAAAATTCTTCGTCAACTTCAATTTTTGGTGCGGGATTATTTTTAAGAGATTTTCGAAGATACAAATATTTTATTATAATTCCAAATAGCTCGGAAAAGGCAAGCCGGCGTTTGGCCTCATTTATTTGATCAAAATTTTTAGGAAAATGGATATAGTTTAAGGTTTGCTCGATCGCTAGCAATTTTTCTTTTTCTCTCACAACATCGGACAAATCATCTTTTAAAAGTTCTATTGCGGGCGATGCATTTTTTTCAAGTTTTCGAATATACCGGCTCGAAAGACCGGCAGTTTCCGGATAAATTGGAAATATGGCTAATTCAGATTCAATATTTGGAGAAGAAAAATATTTTTTTCCGGTATTGAAATTGTATTCGACTTTTCCTCTGAAAATAATGGTTTGACCGATCTGGAAAGTTTTTGCGAGATAAGGTTGATTGAACCAAAGGGCGGATATTTCACCTGTGTCATCTTCAACCATAATTGAAGTAATATGCATTTTTTTTCGACTGGTTCGTTCGGCAAAAATCTCTGATATTATTCCTTTTACAGTTGATGTTTCTTTAATTCTCAAATTTTTAATCGGAGTTGGGTAAGAGTAATCCTCATAGCGTCTTGGATAATGATTAAGCAGATTTTTGACAGAAAAAATGCCAAGTTTTTGCAACTTTGGCGCAATTTTCGGTCCCACTCCTTGTAAAAATTGAATTTCGGTTTCTGGTTTGAGCACGATTTATTTTAATTTTAAATGCTTACGATAGTGTTTAAAATAATAGATTCCTCCCACAATGATTGCAAGAGAAAAAATAACAGTTAAAGCCCAAACATAATTTGGGATATGCTCGGCAGTTTTTGATGGGAATCCGGCCACAGAGTTAGGCGAAAAAGCAGCGTTCTCTTTTCCCGGACTGACATGCGGCAAAACTGCAGCCAGATAGCCAGAAGAATTATAATAAATCCAAAGCGATCCGCAAACAACGAATAAATAGGTTAGACTAAATATTAATATTTTTTTAAACATAATCAAGATTTTTTTATGTTTTTGATCATCCATTTTATTTTATCATCTTCTTCCGTTAAATTGGAAGGGATTTGCTTTATGGCATTTATAATTTCCTGTTGTTTATAACCTAAAGATGTGAGCACTTCCGAGATATTGTCTGAAGCAGAAAAATCGGTTAAATTTTCAAATTTACTTTTAAGTTCAATAATAATTTTTCCTGCCACTTTGTTGCCAACACCGGAAACAGATTTAAAAATTGCGATGTTTGATTTTTCAATGGCTTCAATTATTTGATCGGGCGTAATATTGGTCATAATGGCAAGACCGACTTTTGGACCAACCCCATTTACGGAAATTAATGATTCAAAAATCTTCAGTTCTTCTTCGGTTTGAAAACCATATAAATCATAAGTATCTTCTTTGATTGATTCGTGAATAAATAGTTTAATTTCATCCGAATTTATTTTTGTTGGATCGGTAAATATTTTATAACCCAAACCATTTAAATCTAAAATGATGAAACTTTTGGATTTTTTAGTAATTTTACCGGAAATATAATAGAGCATGATAAACAGTTTAAAAGTTAAATATTAAAACTTAAATCCACATCTTTGAGATTAATACTTTAGATTTGGATCTTAGTTTAAAAATATATCTTTGGCTTCAGAAAAGCAAACGCCCCGCCGGTTGGCGGGACGAGAGAATACCTCGAGAAGTTCGGCTCTACGATTTGAGCTCGAGACTTGGGACGACAGGTTCAGCTGGATCAGCCGTTTCAGTTGGGGGTTCTTCCCCTGTAGGCTTCACATACCAACTGGGCTGGCTTGCCTTGATCTGACTGATGATCCACGGCAGTTTCTTCAGTGACTCGGCAGGAGATCCGATGAATCTGATCTTACTACCTTGCACCAATACCGGCAAACCCTGCTCCGCGGCCAGAGACCCTATAAGTTTGCCGATGCTGTCCTGATTGTAGGGATGTACTTGTAATTGTAACTCCCTCTGATCAGTCATCAAGGAAGCGGTTACATGGAACCCATCTCCATCAATCACACGACTTCCAAGGACGTGCTGGCTCCATTCATCAACATCCGTTGCCATCGGCATATCTTTGAAATTCTCGCCAGCAATGTTGGCATGGACCCGAACAGGGTCTGCTTCAACCGCAAGAATCGTGCGGACAAGTTTACGCGACAGCTTTTTAGCTGTCCATTTAATGGCATCGTTCGGTTCCATTATAGGTACAGCTATTGGCCACCCCGGTTTAGGCAGACCATTTTTCTGCCCACAGACCTCTATCATAGCTTTACCGGTGCGTGGCAAGCACAGATAGGTGATCGACACCACGGCAAGATCGCCAAAGTCATTCATCAGTGTGACAGTTGCATTAGCCTCTAATCCCAACGCAGGAGCAAGGCGCCATTGATTGTTGTACCTTCTCCGATCAATAATACAATATCCGATGATGAGAATGTTCATCATCACCGAGCAGACAAGGAGAAATGAAACAAAAACAAGCGGACTCATGCATTGCCTCCAACAGAGATGTATGCTTTCGCATCATGAATAATATACACCAAAATCGCTCAAATATCAAGTACTTTGAGCTTAAAATAGCAAAAAAATTACCTTTTGTTCTCCATTGCCAAATAGGCTGATCCAAAAAGACCGGAATCAGCGCCTAAAAGGGAAGATTTAACCAGATTTGATTCTTTAATAAATAAACTAAGAGAACGACTAATCGATCCGCCAAAAACAATTATTTCCGGATCAAAAATTTGCCGATATGTTTCTATGGCTTGGTTTAAACGAATTGAGATTTCATCGATAATTTTTAATGTTTCGGCTTTTTTATCGCGCGCTTCCTGGCAAATTTCAATCATGCTTTTTCCATATTTTTTTTCAATTGCTTTTCCTCCAATAAAACTTTCAAGGCATCCTTTGTGACCCAAAGCACATTCCGGCCCTTTCGGATCTATTATTATATGACCAAGCTCCCCTGCATTTCCTGAAATGCCGCTATATATTCCCGAATTAATCATCGCAGCACCACCAACTCCGCTGCCCCAAGTCAGCATCAAGGCATTTTTTGCGCCGCGCATATGACCAAGCCACCGCTCACCGCGAAGAGCATTATGCGAATCACGATCAATAAAACACGGGATTCGGGTAATATTTTTAAATATATCGATTAAATTCAAGCCGTTCCAATTTTCCATATTTGGAGAACCGGAAATAATTCCTTTTCTGTAATCTAATGGCCCAGGAGCGCCAATGCCGCAAGCAGTGAGTTGAAATCTTTTTTTTAGGATATCTGATTCTGATTTCACCAGATCTAGAGTTTTATCAGGATCTGTAAGATTGATAACGATTGTTTTCGCGCTTAGTACTTCACCATTTGAGTCAATAGCGCCAAGTCTGATTTTTGATGCTCCGATATCAACTCCGAGATATATATTATTTCTCATACATGAGTCCTTGAATTTATATATTTTAAATCATTAAGTTTTTTTGAATGCTTAACTTTATCTATTGCCCAATGATAAACCTCGATATGTTTTTCAGCAACTCGGTCCCAATCAATTTTTTTACTGTAATTTTTGGAGTTTTCGGCGTATTTTTTTCTTAAATTATTGTTTTTGGCCAACTTAATAATTGCATTTAAAAATTGAGCGTCAGATTTTGCCAAAATACCGGCTTTGCTAGTTCTAACCGAGGATCCAATTCCCTCAAGATCTGATGCAACCACGGGAAGACCGGCACCATAAGCATGGGCGAGATTGCCGGATTGAGAAGCATAGTCATAAGGTAAAACCATCAAGTCAAACCCGGAAATAAAACTATTGTTTTCCGGCCAAGTGAAATATTGATCATAAAATTCAATTGAATTTGTTGCTCGAGATTTGTTGATAAGGTTTAAAATGTCATGTTTGGCAATCGGACCTGTTGGGCTGCCCGGACGAGCATTTCCTTGAATCACTAGTAAAGCGTTTGGGGTTTTTTCAACAACTTTAGACCACAACTTTATTATTCTTTCAAAACCTTTTGTTTTCTCGAGAAATCCAATCATACCAACAACAAATTTTCCTTCCCAATCTTGTTTAACTTTAGCAAGGTTTTTTTGGATAATACTTCCAGCCCACGTGCCATGTGGAACTGTAAATATTTTAGAATCATTTTTTAAATAACCGGCAATAGCGGATTTTTGAAAAGGCTCATGAACAATAGTTGCAGTTGAGAGATCGGTCATAATTTTCAAATATTCAATTTCTTCATTGGTCATTTTTGAATAAATTGAATGATAAGTGATAACTACTGGAATATTGGCAATTTTTAATTTAAAAAGAGTATCTGCTAAAGCAAAAGAATTGGCAGGCGAGAAATCAAAAAAAGTATCTTTATTTAAGGTATATAAACCATATTCATGCTCAATGTGAACAACATCCGGAGAGATTTTTTTTAGCTCAAGGAAAAGCTCATCTGGCCAATTGGAATATTTCATATTTAAGACCGGATGAATATGAGATGAAGGATCAACACCTGTGTGGCAAATTATTTCAATGTCAATATTTTTTCTTTTAAGACCTTTTGCTAAATCAAAAGAATAAACGGCAATACCGCATTTTCTGGGAAACCAAGAACTAACTACTGCAACTTTAATAATCCCTCCGCTCCGTCCGCCTTGGGCGGACAGGAAGTCCAACCGTAGCTCGACTCCGATGAATGACACATCGGAGTAGAGCGAAGGTGGACATTATTTAGTCCTCAAAATAGAAAATCGGAAAAAATGATTATTCTAATTTATATTATATACAAAAGAAATTATAAAAAATAGCTGGAGTGTTGATTAATATGAGTAAAAGTGATATACTTTTCAAGACAACTTCGGAAGGAGCATAAACAGATGCACTTTGAATCAAGACGCGGGCGGATGTTCATATTTCTTAGTCCTGAAGAACGGACGGTCTATAGGAGTCAACTCGCAGGTATCATAAACCATGCCTACTCCATCAGACCTGTTTCTGACGGCAGGGAATACGAGATGACAAACGGCTCGACCAATCCTCTGTGGGAAAGGTTCCTGACTTACATGGGATCAATGACGGTCGAGCAATACGCACTTTTTGGCGCCATCTTCGATACTGATCCGCGATCCGAGAAAAAATGGGATCAACACGGGCAAGAAGCGTTTGAGATGATTCAACTTCTCTACGGCAAGTTCACTACAATCAATGTGAATGAGCAGTTGAGACCTGACGAAAAGGACCTGTTTTCGATCAAGTGGACCGCAAATTCAATTCGCATCCACTGCCCTGATCGGCACAAAGGGCTTCTGATCGGGACAGGAGGAAAGAACAGGAGAGAAGTGCAGCGTGCTCTGTATAAGCTCTTCGGCCCCAGCAAGGACCCATACCCATTCTGGGTCTTCATCGAATAGCACAAAGGAGGTGACTTGATGAGCCGGATAGTTGTTGTTGCAACAGGTATCGAAGTCGATATCGATAAACTGAAGGGGTTTGCCTATAGGGCAAAGCTTATCACCTATGCAAGCGGTTGTGGGCTTGTACCAGAATCTCGAATCTGGGTGCCGGGCAATACGGAGTACGAATACCATGAGGACGGGCTGTATTATCGCGACTCTTTCTGCGGCTCCTTTGCTGTACCGGGTCGCGAATGGATCAAACTCGACAACGAGTATGGGAGATCGGTCTGGTCCATGTACTACGATGGAGGTATGCAACCACCGTACAATGTACCATCGGCAGAAAACATTGCCTTTGCCAATCGTCATTTCCGAATACTGAAAAGCGCGCTCTCAAACCTTGAACCCGAGAATCCCTACAGAGGGCCTACCAAGCAGTTATTCCACCATGAAGATTGCCGGGATATCTGGTATGGCTGCACTGTTAAGGGATCTTTCGAAAGGTTCAATGGCAATGAGTGGATGCGTTTCCTCCCCGAGGGAAGGAGTATCGCAAAAGTCACCTTCGCTCAACGCTTTGGCGGAGGGATCATAATCTATAAGTAGCACAAGTGTGCTGCTTCATAGAACCAGACAGGCCGCTTTTCAAGCGGCCTGTAACTGTATTTAAATCAATTTTGCTATTTTTGCAGACTGACAAGCGAGATCAAGACCGGATATAACATTTTTTGCACTAGTTGGATGGTCAAAATCTTTATCATTTACACATTTTATAAAATCTTCAAAAAGTTTTGACACAAGAGCACGATAATTTTTATCTTTATTACCAAGATCTAAATTAAATTCAATTAACATGTGATCCGGATATTCTTTCCCGCCGCCAAGATAATTTTTCGAGTTTCCCGGAATTTTAAAATAAGCAAGTGGAAAAATTTCTTTAACATGTTTGAGCTCGCTTTGAGAAAGCACTGCTTTGGCTGTAAGTTTTAATGGAACCCAACCTTCAATTAAAACATTTGCTCTTTCAAAAGTAATTTTTGACGAGGTTTGCTCAAGAGCTGATGGCATATTAAAAGCATGTAAATATGATCCGATTGCGCCATTTTCGTATTGATTTAAGGCAAAAACTCGATCTTCCACACCATTTGATCTTAATTGACGCGTAGAATATTTTATTTTTGACTTACCAAAAATATCGCCATATGAATCAAAAAAATGACAGGAATGTTCGATAAAAATTCCACCTGATTTCTTCTTATCCCAAAACCAATGATCTGGTGCTAAGCCTTCATCAGAGGCAAAATTTGTAAAATTTATATTTAATAAATTTCCGAAAAGATCAAGATCAACAATTTTTTTAAGACCAATAAATATCGGGCTGTAGCGAAGTTCGTGATCAACAACTAAACGCAAATTCTTTTTTTGGGCAAGTTTAATCAAAATATTTGCTTCATTTGTATTCATAGTCAGCGGTTTTTCAATCAAAACATGTTTGCCGGAAATTAAAGCAAGTTTCGCCATCTCGAAATGAAGATAAGGAGGAGTTGAGATCACAACCGCCTCAATATCTTTATTTTTTATTAACTCTTTCCAACTAGTAAAGGTATTTAAAACTTCAAATTTTTTTGCTATTTTTTCGAGTTTTTTCGAGTCTCTACTAGAAATTGCGAAAATTTCAAAGCCCTTAATCTCTTTTATTACTTCAAGCAAAAATTGGCCATACCCGCCAATTCCAACAAGTCCAATTTTCATTTAACCCACCTTATTTCTTAAATATATAATTACATGATAACACAAAATTATATATTATTTTTCTAAAAGATTGCTTCGGCTATCGCCTCGCAATGACTAAGAAAATTATTTTTTAAGGACTAAGTTAGAAAAATCCAAATATGCCATTAAATATGAAAGGGTTGATTCTGCTCCTTTATTTAAATTTACTCCTTTGGGAGTGATACCGTCATAACATGCGCCCCAAATCGGTTCAATCATTTCAACGCCGGCAATATTGTTTTTGTGAAACCACATATACCAGCCATAAGCTAATCGAAGATATTTTTTATCTTTAGTTATATCATAAGCCAAAAGCGAGGTCGAAACCATCTTTCCCGCATCAACAGCTTGTTGATCATACAGCGCTTTTTCTTTTCCTCTCTCGTGCCAACCGGCCTGGCCAATCGGAGCAGGTTTTCCTTTGTGTGTTGAGGCTAAACTTAAAAAATCAAAACTTGCTAAAGCCACATTTAAATATTTTTTCTTTCGGGTTAATCTATAAGCATAAAAAAGCGCTTGGCACATAGCGGCATTGGAATAAGTTAAAGAATTTTCAAACCACGCCCAATCTTCATGGCTGGATTTTTCAAATTTTTCAATAAGTTCATCTGCAATATGACTTACTTTGGATTTATTTTTTAAATTATAATATCCAATTATGATAAAAGATTTTGTTCGCAGAGGTTCAAGAAGAAGGGCATGTTTATCAATTTTAGATAAAATATCTTTTGCTTTCTGGGAAAATACTCCAAGTTTGGCATTGGCCACGAAAGACAAGGCCCAAAAAGTACGACCGAACGAATCGGTTGACCCTTTTTTATCGATAAAATTACCATGAAAATCAGCAAAATTATGAAAAAAACCAGATCGTGTCAAAGCGCGCTCAAGATAATTTAAATAAATTCTAATGTAGTGAAATGCGTCTTTATCTTTAAAAATTAGGTAATATTTTGCCATCACAATTAGAGCCCTGGCATTATCATCAATTGAATAACCAAATTTCGGATCCGGAATATCTAAATTAGTGTGTTGGATTAAGCCAATTTCTGTTGTTAAACGATCGAGATGTCTGAAGTTTGGTTTTTTTAAAAAATATTTAAGATTCATTGTTTTTAATTATATATCTAAATAAATTCAGATACTTAAAAGCAACATTATGCCAAGTCATATTTCGACCATAAAGATAAGCCGATTTCGCCATTTTAATTCTTTTTTCTCTATTTGATAAAAGCTCTATTACTTGCTCGCTAATTTTTTCGGGATTTCTAAACGGAACAATAACGCCTCGGCCACCGGCTAGAACTTGTTCGGCATAAATATATGGGGTTGAAACACAAGGTTTGCCCGCACCAACGGCATAAGCAAGAGTCCCTGAAGTGATCTGTTCGGGGTTTAAATAAGGGGTTACATAAACATCAGTTGCCTGAAGATATTTAATTAGTTCATCAAGCGATAAATATCTGTTAATAAATTTTACATGGCTAACGATTTTTAAATCTTTACATAACTTTTCAAGTGATTGACGATATTTTTCACCTTCTATCTTTCGAATTACCGGATGAGTTTCACCGATAAGTAAATATTTTGCGTCTTTATTTTTCTTAATAATTTCCGGCATAGCTAAAATCATATTTTCAATGCCCTTGCCTGAACTAAGCAAACCGAAAGTTGAGATAATGGTTTTGCCATCAAGACGAAGTTTCTTTTTATGAGAAGTTGAATGCGAAAAACTAATATCCGGCACGCCGTGAGGGATAATTACGATTTTTTCAGCCGGAACACCATATTCTTTTACTAATCTTTCCGCTGCTTCCTCGATCATTACAACCATAGCGTCGCTTTTGTCGGCAATTTTTTTAAGGATATGCTTCATGTGAACTTTTGGACTTGAAAGCACAGTGTGCAATGTAGTGATAATAGGTTTTTTAACCAAATCCATAAGTAACAAAATATATTCACCATCTTTCCCGCCAAAGATACCAAATTCATGTTGAATATTTACGATTTCACAACTGGATTGATTTATATAGTCAGCGGCTTTAAGATAGGATTTTTTGTCTTTTTGATCAATATGGTATTTGACTTCCCAAGGATATTTTCTTGAAGCTAGAGGTTCGTTTAGAGCAATAATCTCGGCTAAATTTTCCGGATTAAGCATATTTATAGCGTTTGTTAAATCCTTAGTAAAGGTAGCGATACCACACTCGCGAGGAATATATGATCCTACGTAAATGACTCTGACTTTTCTTTCCAGTTCTGCTAATTTTTGCGCAAGCAACTGCTTTTTTGTCATATTATCTAAACCTTAATTGTAATTAAAATAGATAACTTATTTTATACTAAAAACCAGTAATTGTCAATTGGATTAAATTATATTTGTTAAATTAAATGTTTATTTCTTGCTCTTCAAATTTCCATTCTGAATCAGGAAATTCTATTTTTATTCTGTCTGGAAATTGATAGTTATATGCTATTTTAAAAAAACGACCAAATGGGACAATTCCTTCGTGCGAATTATATTTCTTAATAATTCTTAATCTAGAAATAAAGCTCTCTAATACCTCATTATGAGTAACGGCAATAAAAACCGGATTCTTTGGATTGTAATTTTTTGAAGCGTAATTTTTTAAAATAAATCGCAGGAAATTATCAAATCTTAAACCTGTTGAATGATCTTTTAAACTTTCAACTTCTTTACCAGTTAAATCTTCTGTATTTTCAGTATCTTCTCTATTTTGATTTGTTTTTAAATCATAGTATGGAGAATAGTCTCCACCTGATCTTAAAATCTGTACAACATGAAGATTCTTAAACTCCCCGCAAGATTCAATAATTTTGATATTTTTTACTTTCAATTTTTTTGCAATAATATTTGCTGTTCCTATTGTCCTGGCTCTTGGACTTGAAAATATTATTACTTCACTTGAAGAATCAATAATGCCCTTCAGCTTTTCTCCAGCTTTAAGGGCTTGTTCTAGCCCAGCGCCATTCATATCAATCATGTCTTGATCCCAAAGCTTCGTTTCTTCATAAGAACCAACGCCTAGCTGCTCAAGATAATTACTTTTTCCATGTCTCATCACATAAATTTCAAGGTTACTTGATTTAAATGGCTCAATATTTCCATTATTTATAAGCAAGTCTTGTTGCCACTCTTTCATTTATCTCCTTTTTGTGCAATAATAAATAAAATTCTACTTATACTTTAACTAGTTTATTTAACTTTTGAAATAGATATGGAAACAATTACAATAAAAAAAATTAAAAATCTACTAGCTCAACAGCTAAATATTGATGTAAAAACAATCTCATTTTTAAATGACAAAAAATTTTTAAAAGAACAACAAAGATATTTGTATACTTTGATTGAATCTCACAATGGAAAACCAGCTGTTTTTGTAAAAATCGCCAGCCCAGATATGAAAAAAAGACTTTATCGTGAATTTTTAAATTGGTCTCTTGCACTTGAACTTGAAATTACAGATTTAAAAATTCTATTTCCCTACCAAAATTTAAATCATGATTATGCATTTTACGGCAGAGAACAAATTGATATGAATAAAGCAATAATTTTGGCAAGTCTGCAAGATATTAAGAATGCTGATCCTATCTTAGGAAAACACACAGGTGAATTTATGGCTTCTGTTGCCTCTCAAAAAATTATTCCTGACACGATTGATCTTTCTCTTGTGGCAAGCCGAGATTATAGAAACAGATCAATTGGTCGTTTTTGGAAAGAATGGTTTATGATAAAGGAATCCATTTTTCTGCCAGAACATAAAAAAAATATTGAAAAATACGTAAATATAAAATCATTTGAAAAAGAAATCAATAATGCAGAACCACTTTTTAAAGAACAGATCAAAATTAAAGAAGACGAGAAAAACTATTATTTTGTTCACAATGATACAGCACCAAGTAATATGTATTTTATTAAAAATCGCAACGCTGGCTACACAATAAATTTAGTTGATTTTGAATTTTCCGGAGCAACACACAATCGATTTTTAGCTCTTGTAACTGACGCGGGTAATATTTACGGAAGATTGTGGCCAAATCCAACTATGCAGAAAGAATTTTTAAAAGCTTGCGTAAATGGAATTAATTTTAGCAATAATAGAAATTTACTAATGCGGTTGATGATAATTTTTAATACAATTTATTTTTTAAATTTTTATTTCAAAAATCCAAACATTACACACGAAAGAATGATAAAATCTTTACTTGAAAACTTTTTTAATAATTTAGAAATAGTAGACAAAATTGAAAATGACAAAATTGAAGAAAAAGACATGAAAGATACCGAAAAAATTGTTTTAGACCCAACTGAATCTGTTAGCTAAAAAATTACTCGGTTAAAAACTTAGCGGCGGACTCGGGGGAGACGATATCGGTTATGATTCCAGAGCCAAGCTCATAGCCGCCATATTTACTTAATCTTGGCGCTATCTCAAGATGCCAATGATAATATTCTTTAGAAGGATGGCGATAGGGGACAGAGTGAACCCAAAAATTTAAATCGGGATTATTTAATTTTTTTCCTAGTTTTGAAAAAGTTTCTTTCATTGCGTCTGCTAAAGCGTCAATTTCATGATCATCAATATCTTGGAAATCATCCTTATGCTCGTAGGGGAGTATCCAAATTTCAAAAGGAAATCTTGAGGCAAAAAAAGTAAAAGCAATAAAATATTTATTCTTATAAATTATTCTTACACCTGTTTTTTCTTCTTCTCTTAAAATGTCGCAAAACACACAACCGCCTCGCTTTAGCCAATATTCCCTACTGCCATCAATCTCTTTTTTAATAAATGGGGGCAAAATTGAGGAGCAAAAAAGCTGGGAATGAGGATGAGTAATTGAAGCACCTGCTGCAAGCCCGCAATTGTGAATTATCATTGAATGTTCTATTTCAGGATTTTCGGAATGAAATTTAATTCTTTGGCGATATGTTCTAATGTATTGAGCCAGTAAATTTTCACTCATTTCAAAAAGAGGAATATTGTGATGGCGAGAAATAATTACTTCATGAGCTCCTCGACTTGGTGTTGAAAAATAGAATTCTTGCCCTTCTAAAATTACCCGCTCGCCGCAATCCTTAAAAGCAGGGTAACCATTTTGAATTACAAACACATCTTCTGTTCCAGCTGATTTAATAATATCTTTTGTGGCTTTTCCACCATGGCAAAAAGGACAAGCCTTATCAGTCTCGATTTTTTTCGGGTTTTTTTGAACATAGTCAAGAGGGCGCATTGATCTTTCAGGCGCAATTATAACCCAATCACCGGTAACTATATTTTGTCGAAGCTTTGGCAAATCCCCTCCTAATAAGTCAAAAGTTCATAAAGTGCCTCATCGGCGCTCGCCGTAGAGGCGAGTTCGTAAAGTCCATAAAGTCGATAGTAAAATTAATATTAATTTTTTATGTCTTTATTATAACTTATTTTCTAAAATTTTGCTGACTTTAAAATAGTAATAATTACCACTTTCTAAAATCATAAAAGAAAAAAAGATTCATAAAAAAGTTAAGACAAATATCGTCGTACGACGATATTTGTCTTAAAAATAACAATCATCTAAAAAGTAAAAAGAAAAATATAATTATCGCTAGGATATTATTTAAAGTTAAAGTAAAA
>JBAYJO010000010.1:0-20807 GCA_041665085.1 Patescibacteria group bacterium
TAAAGCAGCTGGAGAATTAATCCAAAGAGAAATTACCGGATTAGCTCCAGAAGAAGCTACTAAAGCAATTCTCTCAATTAATTTTGGTCCTACTTATACTGGGACATCTTACATTGATGATGTAAAAGTGTCAGAGGTTTCAACTGCCAATCTCGCCAAATCAGTTTCACTTACTTCAGATGAAGCAAAACCATCAACTATTACTTATCAATTTCGTGGTTCAACCGATGGTACTTCATGGTCAGATTGGAGCAGTGAAGAAGTTCCTCATAGCCCAATTCCATTAACTAGTTTGGTTTCGTCTGATAAAAAATATGTTCAAGTAAAAGCAAATTTAGCTTCAACTGACTCATCTCAAACGCCATCTATTAAAAGTTTCGATGTAGATTATGTTTTAGCTAGTGCGTCAAGTTCCGCATCAATTAATTCACCATCTGGCAATAATACATCCGGTGGAAGCTCATCCGGCGGCGGCTCGAATTTGAGTGTAGCTAAACTTGTTTCAAGCGGCGGTAATCTATGGATTAATCTCGGTATCGCATTGATTCTTACAATTCTAATTTTCTGGCTTCTCATGAGACGCAAAAAAATTGAATAATATGGAACCAGAGGAATTTGATCAATCAGGTCAAGGAGAAAATAGCAATTTCTTAGTCAGTCAAATAAAAAGACTAGCTTTGATCTTGCTATTTTTTCTTGCCTCGTGTCTTGTAATTTATTTCTTTTTAACAGCAGAATCGCAAATTGTAAAAATTAAATATTTTTTCGCACATTTGAAAAATAAAAATGCTGTATCAAATGTTGACTTGCCTCAAAATCTTACCAATAATAATACAAATAGTCAGTCGAAAAATAATTTTTCATTGCCAAATGTTAAAAAACAAACATTGTTGTCTGATCCTATTTCAAAAAATAACCAATTCTCACTTGCAAACTTAGAAGATAATCATATTATTATTCCTAAAATAAATATCAATGCCCCAATTACTTGGAATTCTGAAGTTGATGATGAAGCGTTGCTTTCAAATTTACAAAAAGGAGTTGTACATTATAAAGGGACAGCCTTGCCCGACGAAAAGGGAAATGTTTTTATTACCGGTCATTCATCTTATTACGCATGGGACAAAGGCCAATATAAATCCATTTTTGCATTACTTAATAAATTGCAAAAAGGAGACCAGATTGCTTTGTCATATAAAAATCAGGTTTATGTTTATGAAATAGTTGAAACAATCGTGGTTGAGCCAAAAGATACTTGGGTTTTAGATCCCACAACAGATCCAATGTTGACTTTGATGACTTGTACACCGGTTGGAACTAATTTAAGGCGATTAATTGTTAGATCAAAATTGATTTCCGGAATGCAAAATCAAGCCAGTAAAGAACAAGTTGAACCTCAACTGACTTTACCAAGTATCTTTTTCCCCTAAAAATTTATAGTTTATTTTTTCGATTAAACCAATAGCTTTCAGTTTCTTCAATAACTTTTCTCATCATTGTAGCAGCTTGGATTGGGTATTTACCAACAGCCGTTTCATTTGAAAGCATAACCGCATCAGTTCCATCGATAACAGCATTGGCAATATCAGAAACTTCAGCACGCGTTGCAACTGGAGATTTTGTCATAGATGCAAGCATTTGCGTGGCCGTAACAACAGGTTTGCCGGCATAATTGCATTTTTTAATAATTTGTTTCTGAATAATTGGTAATTTTTCAGCTGGAATTTCAACGCCAAGGTCGCCTCTTGCTACCATAATGCCGTCAGCTTCTTTAATTATTTCTGGAAGATTCTCAATTGCATTGGCTCGTTCAATCTTGCACATAATTCGTGCTTTACTTTTACCTAATAATTTTTTAACATTTCGAACATCTTCAGCACTTTGAACAAAAGAAATTGCAATCCATTCCGGATTTTTAGTTAAACAAAACTTTAAATCTTCGATGTCTTTTTCTGTTAGCGATGAGGTCGTTGTTGATGTATCAGGAAGATTGACGCCTTTTCTGGAATATAAATCACCGCCAGTCAAGACTCTGCTTTTCATTTTATGATTAGTTACATCAATAATTTCAAGTTCGATTTGACCGTCATCAAATAATATCTGATCACCTTTTTTAACATCCCCATGTAAATATGGATCTTCGATAACAATTTCTTTGGGTTTAATTTCATTACAAACTGATGTTGTTAGTGTTACAATCTGACCTTCGACTAATTTTCTCGGTTCAGGTGTAAAATTTGCAACTCTAATTTTTGGTCCTTGTAAATCGCACAATATCTGAACATTTTTTCCCATCGATTTAGCAACTTTTCTGACTAAATCAATTTTTTTATTATGTTCAGTATGGTCTCCGTGTGAAAAATTCATTCTGGCAACGCCCATATTGTTTTCAATTAATGATTTAATTGCTTTCTCGTTTTCTGTGCTTGGTCCAATGGTACAAATAATTTTTGTGCGCATAAAAAAATTCCTTAACTTGGTTAATTTATATTGTATAGTTTCTTCTGAAAATATTAATTGTGCCTTGTGAACTTCAATGTGTTTGATTAGTCCTTGAAAGCGACTTCCTTATTGTATAATTATTTTTATGATTAATCAATACTAAAATATTTGATTTGCTTAGAATGAGCAGATACAATAAGCAAGGAGTAAAATAAATGATAAAACCATACGAAAAAATAATTCAGCTGTTTAAGGATGATAGTATATATTATCAAGAATTTGAGCACGAACCAGTATATACTATTGAACAAATGGAAAAAGCTAGTAACGCTACAAAAGATTCTAGTATTAAAACGATGATGGTTAAACAAAATGATAATTTTGTACTAATCGTTATGTCTGGCAGAGATAAATTTGATAATAAAAAAATAAAAATACTTCTTGGTGTAAAAGAAGTAAGGCTAGCAAGTCCGGAAGATGTTAGACATGTTATGAATTGTGAAGTCGGTGCTTGTCATCCATTTGGCGAATTATGCGGTCTTAATACATATATTGACAAAAAGGTGTTGGATCAAAAAAAAGTTTCTATAAATCCCGCGGTTCATAATAAAACAATAGAATTTAGTCTGGATAATTTTTTAAAAATTTCCAAATATGAAATAGCAGATATTTCAAAAGATTTAAAGTAAAAGTATATAGGTCCGAAAAAGGTTGCCCATTTTACAAAAATGGGTTATTTTAAATAAGACATAATACAACAATCAAGCAAGCGGAGGTGTTGCTATGGTCTTGGGGGTAGTTAGACATTGCCACATCACAGACAGGGCACAGTGTGAAAGTTGCATTTCATACAGAAAGAAAGCCAAGTTTGTAAAGAAAGATGGAACCACTTGTCAAGCACCTGCCTGTCTCAAAACCAATGAACCATGTAGCAATAAATGGTTTGAGCGGGTTTTGCCGGGTGTGTCTTATGTCGGTCCTGCGGATTAGTTCTGTGGAGAAAGTAGTCCAACTGCAGTATATGATGTTGATCTGCTTTATCTAAACAGAACCGGACTTGGGGTAGGTGAGTGTCGCTGCTTATCTACCCACTCGTTTTAAAATAATTATTTCTAAAGGAGGACCATGCCAAAATTAAAAGTTGATAAAGAAAAATGTATTGGCTGCGGAACTTGCGTAAGTTTGGCGCCAAAAATTTTTGAGCTTGACGATGACGGTAAATCAAAAGTCAAAGATGGAGAAGCTCAAGGCTCGGAAGTTGAAGAAGCAATTTCAAGCTGTCCGGTTCAAGCAATTAGCATAGAAAAGGAGAAATAAAATGTCTTGCGGTTTGATTATTATACTTTTAGGTTTAGTTATTTTGCTCGAAAATTTAAATATTATTCCAAAAGCAACTTGGGACATTTTTTGGCCATTGATTTTGATCTTTTTAGGAATCGGCATGATTTCCAGCGAAAGAAAAAATTCTTTTATTATCAAAAGATGGCGCAAAAAAGACGAATAATCCACAAGCTTTTTCATGTTAGATAGGTTATAATAATCACAGTTACTAATGAGGGGAAAATGGAAAAAAATATTTTAGTATCCAAAGCATTGTCTGTGATAAATTTCACAGTGGCAGTAATTTTGATAGTTGTATGGGTTATCTTAAGTGCTATGGTAATTTTTTCAATTGAGGGCGCTTTTGGTAATAAAATTTTAGCAGTTCTCGGTTTATTTTTAACTATGTTTATTCCAGCCTCTTTGTTTATCGTTAACGGAATAATGCTTAAACCTTCGAATAATTCAACAGTGTTATATAAAAAAACAGATAAATAAACATGGAATTTATTCAGGGATTTAATATTTCAAAATCATTTAATCTGGGAAAACGAAAAATTAGAGTTTTAAATTCTAACAATTTTGCTATCAAAGAAGGTGATTTCGCCGTAATTTTAGGAGAATCAGGTTGTGGAAAAACCACTCTTTTAAATATATTAGCCGGTCTTGATAAGATTACTTCAGGTGAGTTGCATATTATGGGTGATGATATTAATGCGATTCCGCGCAAGAAAATTAATTCATGGCGAGCAGATCATCTTGGTATTGTTTTTCAGCATTTTAATTTGATTCCTTTTATGTCTGCAACTGAAAATGTTGCTCTCCCTCTTATTTTCAGAGGTATTTCAAAAAAAACAAGGTTAAGCAAAGCTAAATCATTACTAAAAAGCGTTGGTTTGTCAGACCGAGTTAATCATGTGCCATCAGAACTTTCCGGAGGCGAACAACAAAGAGTTGCTATTGCAAGGGCACTTGTAACCAGTCCAAAAATTATTATTGCTGATGAACCAACTGGAGAGCTTGATTCAAAAAATTCAGCTGATGTGATGGAGTTTTTTGCCAGAATAAATAAAGATTTAAAAACCACCATTATCATGGCAACACACAATCCGTCTTATGCTTTTCATGCTTCAAGAATTATTCATTTATTTGACGGTCATATAACATCACAACAAGTTAAAAAGAATTAAATGAAAACAATCGACGCTTTAAGATTATCATTTGGAAATATGAGACGAACCAAATTTCGATCTTTTTTGACTATTTCCGGAGTAATAATCGGAATTTCATCTATTCTTCTTCTTGTTTCACTTGGACTAGGACTTGAAAAAATTACAACCAATCAAGTTGCAGATATGGATTCACTCTTAACTATGACAATCACACAGAAAAAAGAAACTGCATCTCTTGAGGCCGGGTCAAAAATTACTGACAAAACAATTAATCAAATTAAAAATATTGAAAATGTCAAAAATGTAAGCCCGATGATTAGTATAGTCAGTTCGGTTATTATTCAAAATACTTCCAGTGAAGCATTTACTATTGGAATTAAGAAAGAAAATTTAAAACAAGAAATTAGCGCCATTTCCTATGGAACAGAATTTAAAAACCAAAATGATGTAGTAATTTCAAGGAGTTTAGCAGATTCTATTTCGATTACGCCTGAAAAATTAATTGGACAAGATGCAGTGATTAAGTTGGTTGATCTTGAAAACCCTGTGGAAAATACAAGTAATGAAAATACCGAGCTTAAAGTTAAAATATCAGGCATCGAAGAGGGTCAGAATGGTAATTTTATATATACTCCACTTGATTTAATAACTAAAACGCAAAAGGATATTGTTTATTCTTCGCTTAAAGTCAGAGTTAATGCAAAAGAAAATATCGATCAAATATCCCAAGAAATTAAAACGCTTGGATATGAAGTAACAACAGTTAAAGAATTGATTGATCAGATAGAGAAGGTTTATTTTATCATTCAAATTATCCTAGCAGTTTTTGGCGCGATTGGTCTTTTGGTGGCAACTTTGGGTATAATAAATACAATGACAATTTCATTAATTGAACGAATTAAAGAGATTGGGATTATGAAAGCAATTGGCGCATCAGATTCTGATGTTAAAAAAATATTTTTATTTGAGTCAATGTTAATCGGATTATTCGGGGGAATTTTTGGAGTTTTGATTGCATACGGCATTGGAACTGGTTTTAATTCACTTTTGTCAATGTTTGTGAAAGATTCAAGTCAAAATTCACTGCAACTTTTCGTAATTTCCTATAAATTTTCCATCATAATGATAGCTTTTTCGGTTTTTATATCAATTCTTGCGGGAATTTATCCTGCAATGAGAGCAAAAAAACTAAACCCTTTAGAGGCATTATGCCAAAGGTGATGAATCAAAGGAGAGTATGATTAAGAATTTTTTTAAAAAATTTCGCAAGGATTCTGCAGAGAAGAAAGATAAAGAGATCCTTAATGAACTAGTAAACGAAGGAAGTAAACATATCAATGAACTGAAAAAAATTGATTCAGAGATTTTTGCGATTCAAAGATCAACCAAAACTACTTTTTCATTTTTTTCGCCGGTTCACAATTATTGCCGGACCAAATATGAGTGGTATTACAATTGGCATACCAAACCCTACGCCACCAAGGTTCATGTCGGAGTTTTGACGTTGTTATTGGTTTTCAGTCTGGCCATTGGCTCGTTTTCAATGTTGGGAAAGCCAAATTCGGCCAAAGCAGCAGATTATACATGTACATTCGATGGAAGTGCAAGCGCCAACTGGAATGATCCATTAAACTGGGATGCTGACGCGGGGTGTAATGGTGAATATCCTGGTCAGACTGAAGCAACAGTTTACGATGTTACTATTCCGATTGGATTATCCGTGACACTAAATGTTGATGATTTGAATTTAAATAATTTAGATAACACTTCTCTCGGCAATATTTCCGTCTTTGGCATCTTAACAACTGGCAATAATGATTTAAGTTTTGGTTCCATGACTATAAATTCGGGTGGTACCGTAACTGCCGGAACGGGCAATACCCTCACTGCTTATGGTAGTTGGGATCATTCGGCAGGGACATTTACTGCCAATACAAGCACTGTAAATTTCGCTGGTACCGGAACAATCACTGTTACTGCGACCCCGTGGACTACCGGGAAGTTTTTTAATAATGTTAATCTCGCCGCTTCTACAAAAATTACGACTTTAGCTACAAGTATTTATGTTAAAAATCTTACTATCGGTGCCGGTACGGTCACAAGCAGCTCTAAGGTTATACTTATATCTGGGACGGGGACATCAGCTCTAACAAACTCGTCAAGTGGTACAATTACATCTACCATTTTAGATTTTACGGGAAATGGTGATGTTACTTTGCCTGCTGCCACAAATTACGCTACCATAAATGCTGAACCTGCGGGAGGAAATCGCACCTTTACTATAGGTGGCAATGTTACAGTTACTGGTAGTTTTAATATTTATTCCAAAACAGACGACACGCGCATAAATGTCGATTTGAATGGGAAAAATTTTACAGTTACTTCTATAATAAATATCGGACAAAGTTGGAGCACTCCAAATAAAAGATTAGGTAAAATAAGTAACTCTTCTGTGACTGCGTCTGCATTAACCGCTGGAAGTGTCGTCTTCTGTGATGGCAATTCCAGCGCTTTTGACCCTGATAATACAATAGACGCCACTAACATAAACATCAGTATAACCGGTTCGGGCACGGCATGGAATAATGGTGATGATGCTAATTCTTTCCAAGCTGGCAGCTCTACAGTTACTTTCAATGGCTCTGGTGCACAAGCCATTACCGGTATCAACACTTGGCATAACTTAACAATCAATAATGGTGCTGCCTCTCCTTCCGACAGTGTTGATGTTGATCCTGGTGCCGTTCAGACAGTTTCAAATACCTTGACTGTTTCCGACGGTCAATGGACGCCATATACAGGTGATTCCTATAAAGATGTTTCGATTACTGCCAATGGTATTGTGAAACCAGACTCTTCTGCCGGTGTCTCTGTTTCCGGCAACTGGTCAAACGCCGGTACCTTTACTAGTAATTCCGGCACTGTCACTATGACTGGCTCTGATGCAACAATTGGTGGCACAGCAGCTACGACTTTTCAATATTTAAATATTAATGGAATTGTTACCGATAATGTTGGTTCTAGTGTCACCACTTTAACTATTAGCGGAACTATATCAGTTGCTTTAGGAAAAACTATAACTGTAGCTCATACTGGTAATCTCATTGTAAGTGAAGGCGGTAAATTATCTGGAGAAGGGAGGCTTCTCCGGCAAATTTACAATTCCTCGGTTGCTATCACAAATAGTGGTACGATTGATATTGCTACTTTTTCCTACTTTATAAGATCTGGAACAACCACGGGTATTATTGGTGCAACAACATATGGTGGTAATTTAGCTATTTTGGGGCAAAGCGGTGTTGTAGCTGGTGTCTTGCAAGCCAACGATCTAATCGTATCCGGGAGTATTAGTATTTACAGCAGCACTGATGCCGGAGTAACTACGGTAAATAATTCAAATAATATTAATGTTAATTGTACGGATTTAACAATCGGTGGGGGTTCGGGTAATTCAGCAAGATATGCGGTCTTTAATCCAGGCACAGGTACAATGACAGTAAGCGGAACTGTCACAGTTAATACTACTGATGCTAGTGGTATTAGCAAGATTGATTCTACGGGTGTTAATACGCTCTGGAATATAGCTGGCAATGTAGTATTGAATGATACTTGGATAGCTGGTTCATCAAATATTTCTGTCGGTGGCAACTGGGCAAACTCTGGTACTTTTACAGCTGGGACTGGTGCAGTAACATTTAACAGTGTATCAACATCAATCATTTCTGGTTCGACGACTTTTTATAACTTGACATTCGACTCATCTGCCGGTGCCAAAACTGTAAAAACTACCGCCGCCACAACCCAAACTATTGCCGCAGGCGGTACGCTTTCGCTCTCTGGAGCTGCTACTGATAAACCTATTACCTACCAAAGCACAACAGACGGCGGCGCTGCCGGCGACAGATTCACTTACGCTTTAAGCGGTAATATTACCGGAGTAAATTATGCCAATGTTCGTGACTTTTATTCCTCTGGCTATACCGTTACACCGATTGCTTCTACTTGTATCAACAATGGCAACAACAATTGGGTTTTTAACCAGGCGCCAAATGCGCCGACGCTAACCTCTATAATTGATGGATCGCTTACAAGCGATAACACTCCTTCTTTGGGATTTTCACTATCTGATCCGGATAGTGGGAGCGGGGATACGGTCCAATATCAAATACAAATATTTAACAATTCTGACTTTGCTTCCGAACATAAAGTAGCGGATTATATTTCAGAGTTAGCAGCCGTTGGAGATCGGACATTTACAGTCGGACAGGCTGCCGGTAGCGGAAGTTATCAAGGCACCGGTAGTGAAGGTCAAACTTTGTCTGACAGTGCATATTATTGGCAAATCAAGGCAATTGACAGCCATTCTTCCGAAAGCAGTTTTGTACAGGCTAATTCAGGCGGAGTTGCTTTTATTATTGACATTACGCCTCCAACTGCCGCCATCACATATTCCGATGCTGATAGAATTGTTAAAGCAGGCGATGTCTTAACAATCACCGCTACATTCAACGAACCAATGGCTGATTCTCCGGTTGTGAAAATTGCTATCTCCGGCGCTAATACTCAAGCCGCTACTGTCATGACAAAATCTTCCTCAACTGTTTATACTTACGATCATACTGTCGGCTCCGGTGATGGTACTGCTACTGTCGCTATGTCGGTTGGCACCGATACAGCTGGCAATACCATTACTGCCGCTCCAACCTCTGGTGCTGATTTTACAGTTGATAATACTGCCCCAATTGTTAATGCCGGTGCTGACAAAACAACGAATACTCAATTTACTCAAGATGCTACTGTTACAGGTGCTTCTACTTACCAATGGAGCAAGATCTCCGGCACAGGCACCATTACCTTTGGCTCGGAAACTGCTGAAGATTCAACCATTTCAGCAGATACTGATACTACCTATGTTATCCGTCTTACTGCAACAGATGCTGCCGGCAACTCCGCCTCTGACGAAATGACATTGGTTTGGGATACCGCGCCTCCAACTGCCGATGGAATCTCGATAAATACCGGTGCTACTTATACAACCTCTCGAACAGTAAATATTGCAATTACAAATGCAGCTGATGCCGGCGGATCAGGATTAGATCAAATGACTTTTTCGAATGATAATTCAACTTGGTCAGACTATGAATCATACGGTGCCTCTAAAACCGGCTGGTCCTTAGCAGCTGGAGCTGATAGCGCACGCACTGTGTATTTAAAACTGAAAGATCATGCTGGCAATACAACCACTGCTTCAATTTCAAGTAGTATAATATTAGACACTACTGTTCCAGCAGGAACAATCGCCATAAATGCAAGTAGCGATTACACTAATTCAACCAATATTACCTTAAATATTACTGCAACCGATACCAATGGCATTAATCAAATGAAAATTTCAACAAATGCTGATCTTTCCGGCAGTGATTGGGAAAGCTATGCAACTACAAAATCCTCAACAATTGCTGCGCCAGATGGCACAAAAACAGTATATATTCAATTTAATGATAATGCCGGCAATAATAGCACGATTGTATCAGATACGATTTTGCTTGATACAGCTAGTCCTTCGGTCGGCATACAGATATCAGGCACTTCCGGAGATAATAGTTATTATAAAACCGCTGCGCCTACTGTAACTTTAACCCCAACTGATGGAACAGGTTCGGGCGCTTCAACCACATATTATCGCTGGGGCGGAACCGGAAGTTTTACAGCATATACAACTATATTAACCGTTCCCAATGAAGGTACAAATACGCTAAATTATTACGGAACCGATCTGGCTGGTAATTCTGGTGTTAGCTCCTATTCTACTCAGGAAATTAAGGTTGATACAATTGTTCCAACGGCAAGCATAAGCATTGATCCAGCCTCACCAAATGGAACAGATGAATGGTACAAAACTGTTGCTCCAACCGTTACCTTATCTGCTACAGATGCTGCAAGCGGACAAAAAGAAATTAAATATAAATGGAACACAACTGATTACGCTACCTATGATTCAGCTTTAACTGCTCCTGATGGTACTAATACGCTTTATTATTACAGTGTAGATAATGCCGGTAATATCAGTTCTGTCACATCACAAGTACTTAAAGTTGACACAACTCCGCCTTCTGTTGCCGATTTAAATTATGTAACAACAAATCCAACCAATAATCTTGCTGTAATTTTTAACTGGCAAGGTGCTAGCGATGCAAGTGGTTCGGGAATCGATCACTATTTAGTAACAATAGGCTCAACCACAGGCGCTTCTAACCTAGAGGATCTAGCAATATCAACGACAAATTCATTTACAAAAACATTCGCTTCTGCCGGAATTTATTATATTCGTGTTCAAGCGGTTGATAAAATGGGTTATGTTTCAGATTATTCTGAAGAAGGCAGCGTTACGATTGATCTTCAAGCCCCAATGATTTCAATAGAAGGATTAGTTCAAAATCAATTCATTACAACCAAAACGCTTACAATATCCGGAACCTCGGCTGATAGCGGTGCTGGAGTTGATTATGTTGAATTATTTTTCGATGGCATTGATACCGGAAAAGCAACTTCAACCAATAATTATGCAAATTGGAGTTATGAATGGAATAATTATAGTGACGGCTTGCACCAAATAATTGCTAAATCAATTGGAAAAGCCGGCAATATTACTTCAACTATGCAGTATGCGGTTGTTGTTGATACCGTCGCTCCAACTCAAGTTGCTGATTTAAGAGGTTTAAATATTTCAAATACTAATGCAAATGTGTATGCTGCTTATCTTGATTTTGCCGGTTCAACTGATGAAACAAGCAAACTAAAAACATATGAGCTTTATCGAAATAATACCAAAATAGCTGATATCTCGCCTGAAGCAGTCGCGTCAAATCAGAATTATACAGGTAATGACAAACAACCGTTTTTCTATGTTGATACTGATTTATCAAATACTTCTTATTCTTATAAAGTAAAAGCAATTGACAATGCCGGAAATGATTCGATTACACCTGATTTAGCAATTAATTTAGTTTCAGATTCGATTGCTTCAAATCAAATCACTGAAGCGAAAATAATTCCTTCTAAAGTGGTTGACTCAAATAACAAAACCTCTGCTGTTGTGGTCTGGCTGACATCTCTTCCTTCAACTACACAGGTTTTATATGGATCCTCAAACGCTTATGGTCAAGAGACAGAGGCAGATAAAACTTTAAATCAAGGCCACACTGTTTTACTGCAAGGATTAAATCCGGCAACAACATATCATATTCAAGCAAAATCGATTGATATTTATGGAAGAGAATCAAAATCTGAAGATTTGTCATTCACATCAACTATTATTCCAAAAAAAGATAATGTAGTTGATTTAATAATTAAAACTCTTCAGCAGTTTTTTAATTCGATTTTTGGATCAAACGCTAAAGCAGTTGATTCAACTCAAAGCAATAGTCTAGATTTAAGAGAATTCTCAAATAATCTTCAAGTTACTGACGGCTCATATCAAGTTAAAGATATTAATCAATTTATTCTTACTTATCCAAAAGATTCAAAAGTATATAGATCTGAAAATAGTGGCAGCTTCAGTATTCTTCCAACATCCGGAACATATTATGTGGATAGAAACTTGTCGTCAAGTATAAGCTATCAGTATAGAATCGATGAAAATCAAGCAATTGTAAGAAAGCCGATTGTTGGGGATGATTCCGCGCTTACAATTACTGAACCGGAAGTTATCAAAGAATCTGTTATGGTTGATGAAAAAAATGGCCAGTTAATGCTTAAATGGCAGACTTCCAGATCATCTACTTCTCAAGTTGAATTTGGTACTTCGATATCATATGGACAAAAAACAAAAACTGAAGAATCATTAAACAAAACTCACTCAATGCTTATCGAGGAACTAACTCCGGGTTCAGCTTATCATTTCAGAACTATCTCAACTGATTCAAAAGGAAGTACAGCTTCGTCAAATGATATTGCCTACACATTGCCGGATAAACCAATCAAAGAAACTCCGGTTGATATTATCCTTAGAACGCTAAATAAATTTATGAGTCTGATTAAAGGTATATTTTAGTGTATGTCCGGTCATTCCATCATTCCGTCTTCTCATCCAGCATTATATTCAGTTATCCCGGTATTATATTCAGTCATCCCAGCGAAAGCTGGGATCCAGAGATTACAAATAAAACTAAAACTTGTATGTTTTAAAAGGATAAATATCGATCCGCCAGCTGGCGGATCGATATTTTTTTGCGTTTGTAATAAATAAATTTAATGAACTGAACAAGTAATACAAGGATCAAAAGCCCGAATTAACATATTTACTAATTTTTCTATCCTATCGTTTTCAAGTCCTGTTGCATGAAGCAAAAGTGCTTCAATGTCATCTTCAATAGATGTTAAATTCTGTGCAGTTGGCGTAATAATATCTGCTCTAATTATTTTGCCGTTAGAATCAAATTCATATTGATGGTAAAGTATACCTCGAGGTGCTTCAACAGCGCCGGTACCGATTCCAGCTTTAGGAATAACCTTAAAAGTTATATTTTCATTAATAAGTGAAGCGATTTTATCAATTAATATTATTGATTCTTCCATAAAATGAGTAACCTCAATCGCTTGGGCAAGATTGTTAAAGAATGGATTTGCCGGACCAATTTTTCCAGATGATGCTAAATATTCTTTTTTAGTTTTAGGATTAAGATAGTCGGCGAACATGGCCATTCTGGCACGCGAGCCAACAATAAATCCATTTTTATATTTATTCTTTCTAATGCTAAATTTTGCGCTCGAATTATTTTTAACAATTTCTTCTATTTCGTTTTGGTAGTTGCTTGGTGCAAAACCTTCGCCCTCACTTGTCCAAACAATGCCGTCATACATTGGATAAGTTTCGTCATTTTTTAATGCCATCATTTCGGTTTCACGAGTAATAATAGGATAATGAAAGCCGGCAAATAATTTTATTGTTTCAAGTGCAACTTCAAGATTATCTTCAAGTTTGTCTCGCAAAATATAAAGTTGATTTGCTGTCGGAAGTTTTGTAAATCCGCCGATTGTAGGAGTTAGCGGGTGAACCGCGCGACCGCCGATTATCTCGATAAATTCATCAAAAAGTCTTTTAAGTTTAATACCGTTTGCAAATTGTTCGGGGAATTTTTCCGGCATGTCTAGCGAACTTTGAATTTTTAAATAATCAGGCAAAGCCAAAAAATATAAGTGTAAAATATGACTTTGACAAATTTGACCGGCTAAAATTAATCTTCGCAAAAGTATTGTTCTTTCATCCGGCTGAATTTGAAATGCTGATTCAATGGCCTTAATTGAGGCTAAAAGATGAGAAGTGGGGCAAACGCCGCAAATTCTTGAAGTAATGTATGGTGCATCGTTGTATGGCCTTCCAATAACCAATCCTTCAAATAGTCTTTCACCTTCATCAATTTCGAGTTTAGCTTTTTTTTGCGCTAAATTAATATTGACCTTACCGTGGCCTTCTATTTTTGTAATAATTCGTTTTTCTAGTTGGTTCATATTTTCCTATTTTTTAAAAATATATTATATAATTGTTCGATTCTTGCATCACTTAAGCCGATTTTCTTAAGTTTTGCGTTAAATTGTTTGATATTTGCATCTTTAAGCAGACCTAAACATCCCAAGCAGCCGTGTCCGGCAGTTGGGCAAGGCGCACCGCATCCTGCCTGAATGATTGGTCCGAAACAAACCTCGTTATTTTTAAGCAAGCATTGATTCCCTTGAGCTTTACATTCCTGACAAACCGGAAAATCTTGATTTTCAATTGATCCTAAATTATACAAAGTCATTAGAAGATCAAAAATAACATTAGGTTCAACTGGACAGCCGGAAATAATATAGTCAACTTTGATGTAGCTGGAAAGCGGCAAAGCTGTTTGCATTTGATTTTCCCGCCTGGACTTGACAAGGGCGAGGCTGGCATATTTGGTTGAATAAATTTTTTTGGCAAAATTTTCTCTTTCTTTGGCATCTATCCCAGCTGCAATACCGCCATTTGCTGCGCAAGTACCAAACGCAATCACGATTTTGCTTTGTTTTCTTACATTATGAATTAAGTCGATATCGCTTTGTGTTAAAGGAGTTCCTTCAATTAAAGCGACATCTAAATAATTTTTATTTTCAGTTCCAAGAAGTCTAAAATTAACAAAATCAAAATATTTTAATAATTCTTCAATTTTACTGCGGCTCGCCAAAAGCTGAAGTTCACATCCTTCACAATCAGTTAAATCATATATTCCAATTTTTTTCTTAATTATATTATTTTGATCGTTTTTCATGTCGTTTTTTTAAATTATTATCATTCATTCATTGAAAATTCAATTTAAATTTCTCGTCTTGGTTCGACTCGCTTCGACTTCGCGAAAACGAGACGGGCATCGAGTCGAAGCGGACAATTTGTAAATTATTATAATGTTATCATTCCAGCACTGTTTGTCATTCCAGCGCAGGCTGGAATCTAGTCTCTATACAATCTTATCGTATAGATCATTCCAGTTAGGATTATTCTTCTCTATAAGACTTATTTTCCATTTTCTTTGCCATGCTTTAATATTTTTCTCTCTTTTAATTGCTTCTTTTGGATTTGGGTATTCTTCAAAGTAAACTAACATTGAAATATTGTATTTTTTTGTGAATCCTTCTACTATTTTTTGTTTGTGTTGCCATATTCTTTTGATCAAATCTCCCGTTACTCCAATATATAGTGTACCATTTTTGCTGCTAGCCAAAATATATAAATAATAATTTTTCATTTTCTTTCTGATTCCAGTTTCCTTTTTGAATCAAGTTTACTTTTCTGATCAAGTATTTTTTGGATCAAATATTCTTTGCTGAATCCATGTTCTTTTTCTGACTTTAATTTCCTTTGTCATTCCACTAATTTCCTTTGTCATTCCAGCGCAGGCTGGAATCTATACAAATAGTTTATAAATAATTTCTGGATCCCAGCCTGCGCTGGGATGACGGAATAAGGATTATTTGATGACTGGGATATTAAATAGCTTCCATTTCCCGAGCTTCGATGTAATTAAAAACCGGACCATGTTGGCATACATATTTTCCTCCACAAACGCAATGCTGGCATTTTCCAAATCCGCATTTCATTTTTCTTTCCAGTGAAACATAAATATCATCAGGATGAAAATCATGTTTTAATAAAATATCAATCGATGGTTTAAACATAACAAGTGGACCGCAAAGTAAAGCAATACTATTCTTGCCGCCAAAAGTATGTTTTTTAACCAAATCAGTTACAATGCCGCATTCACCCGTCCATTCCTTTGCCGGTTCGTCAACGATTGGCAAAATTTCAATATTTTTTTCCCATTTTGAGTATTCGTGTTTGTATAAAAGTGAATCGGAGTTTTTTGCTCCAACTAGCATTCGAATTATGCCGAAATCTTTTCTTCGAGGAATAATATATTCGATTAAAGATCTAAATGGATTTATTCCACATCCGCCGGTAATTATTAAAATATTTTTACCTTTAATTTTTGATAAAGGAAAACCGTTTCCAAACACGCCGCGATATCCAACAATGTCTCCGATTTTTTTAAAACCAATGGCAGTTGTTAACTTGCCCACTTTTCTAATTCCAAGATCAAAACTATTTTTACTTGGATTAAAAGCTGACGTGTAAGAAATAGCTGATTCGCCGAATCCTGGTATTGAAATCATGCAAAATTGTCCGGGAATAAATTTTTCCAGTTTAAAATCAACAGGTTTAAAAGTAAATAATGTATTAAATTCATCAAGTGGAATTTTATTAATAATTTTTATTTGTCGAGGAATCATATTATTTTTTTGCATTTTCTTCTCCGAATTTAATAAGAATTTCATCTAAAACTTTAAAAATATTAATATTAACCGGACAAGCCATAATGCATCTGCCGCAATGATTGCAATTAAAGTCGCCTCGTTCGTTTAGGGCTTGCACGAATTTGTGATGGAAAAAATGGTAAATCCGATCTTCTAGGTTTTCTCTGAAATTATGGTTTGTTGTTTGATCAAATTTTTTGTAAAAACATGAGTCCCAAATTCGGCAACGCGTTCCTGCATTGTTTCCGGCATCAAATTTATCAACAGTGTCAAAGCAATAACATAAAGGGCAAACATCACTGCAGTTTCCGCATCCAAGACAAATTTTTGCAAGATCTTTCCAGATATGCGAACCTTTGCTTTTTTCAATAGCTCGAGCGATTTTTTCTTTATCCTGAAAAATTGCAAATTCGCTTTGAGGTTTTGTCTCGACCTCAATGTCAATATTTTCCATTTTGTAACTAGAAATAATTTTTTCACCTTTTGGATTTGAGCTTTCAAAATAATAATTATCACCAATTTTGATCATTAATAAATCATATCCTTGCTCAACCTCGTCGGTAATTATTTTTTTACTTCTTATTCGTCCATTTGTAACCGTAACAAATGTGGTCATTTTAAGGTGATCGGCAAATCTTGCGTCCTCAATCGGTGAGAGCATTATTTTTTTAAGTGAATTTAAAGCATGAATGTCGCTTGCGGTCATTCCAAAAACCACTTTTTTAAACGGTATGCTGGGAGGGGAATATGTATTATTTAAAGTTTTACAAATTTCATCAACAGCCGGAAAAATAAGTTTTTTAAATGAACTATAGCTTGATTCAAAAAAATTAATAATTTTATCATCTGTTAATTTTTCAAATTCAAAAATCTCACCTTTTTTCACCGGCGCATAAATTTCATAATCCTTTTCAAGACTTGCTAAAAAATGATTTAATTTAAGTTTTGATATTTTCTGAATCAAATACCCTCCGCGAAGCCTAAACAATTCTTAATTAATTATAATTCATCATCACCGCTTTGTCGAAATAGATTGCTGTTATTTCGATAAATTGTATAATTAAGTTGTATTTCTATAACTTTAAATTTTAAATTCGCGACTAAAAGGAGCTATAATGTGTCTTGCAACACCCGTAAAAATAGTTAAATTATTTGAAAATAATTCTCATATGGCAATAATTGATGATGAAGGTGAGCAAAAAGAAGTTGATATCTCACTTTTATCAGATCTAAAAGTTGGGAACTGGTTGATGTGTCATGACAAAATGGCGATTAATGTTATTCCAGACGATGAAGCAGAAGATATACTTAAGCTGGCAAAATCATGCCGCCATCATCACGCCGATCATAGTCATTCGCATTAATATTTTTACAAAAATCAACAAGTTCCTCTTTATTATTTAAAGTGCAGATTGCAGATCTGATTTTTGAGCTATTTTTAAAATATGCAAAATATAAAAGCAATTGTTTTCTAAGTTCTACAAAATATCCTTGATCCAAAGTTGCGTGTCTAATGGCAAGATCGATTATTTGCTTAAGATCAAAGGCAATATCGTGATTTTCTTTAATTTCTTTAAAAATCCAAGGTCGACTTAGCGCTGCTTGTCCAATCAAAATGCCATCGGCATTTGATTCTTCCAAACATCTGATTGCGTCAAATCTATTTTTAATGCCGCCGCTTACAAAAATTGGAATTTTAATTGCTAATTTAAGATTAGCAATGATTTTCCAGTCCGGTTCACCGGAAAATCCTTGTTTTTTTGTGCGGCAGTGAACCGCGATTCTATCAGCGCCAGCACGCTCAATAATTTTTGCAAATTCAAAAATCTCATCTTTATTTTCCCAGCCAAGTCTGGTTTTAACGCTTAAAATTTTACCTTGTGTTGTTTTTCTAACTTCTCTTACAATTTCTCCCGCCAGTTTTGGATCTTGCATAAGCGATGCGCCATTAAAATTTGAAATAATTTTTCTAGCCGGACATCCCATATTTATATCAATTATTTCCGGATCAAATTCAGCAATAATAATTTTTGCCGCTTCAGCCATTTCAAGCGGTTCTTTGCCAAAAAGCTGAATCGCAATCGGTCTTTCTTTGTCAGTAAATTTTACAAAACTAATAGATTTTTTGCCCTTGTTTTTACCTTTAAAATCATTAATTAAACCTTTGGCGGAAACCATTTCGGAATATACCAAATCAGCGCCAAAATCTTTGACAATTTGTCTAAAAGCAGAAGTTGAATAACCGGCCATCGGCGCCAGAGCGATTATTTTATTATTTAAATAATTATTTTTCATAACTATCTTATTTTAGGCTAAAATTGACATTTTTTCAATGTCTTTGCTACTTTTCCACTTCCTTGTTCGTGTTTTGTTCGGTATGATAAATTTATGGAATTAAAACATATACCTAAGGATTATCAAATATTATTTCTTGACATGAATGCCTATTTTGCCAGCGTTGAACAGCAAGTCAGACCCGAGCTTCGAGGTCGACCAATTGGTGTTGCTCCTTATACAGGTGATTCCGGCTGTATCATTTCTCCTTCATATGAAGCTAAAGCATTGGGAGTAAAAACTGTCATGGGGGTAGGTGAAGCTAAAAAAATATGTCCTAAAATCAATATTATTGAGGCGCGCCCAGCTTTATATAGTTTTTATCACAAAGAAATAGTTAAAAAAGTGGAGTCATTCAGCCCGTTTGTTAAGGTTGCCAGTATTGACGAAATGTTTATGAAGCTCTCGCCTCTTGAGCAAAATGCTGAAATTTCGCAAAAATTAGCTCTTGAAATTAAAGCAGGTATTAGCGAAATAGGGGATTGGTTAAAATGTTCCATTGGTATCGGTCCAAATCGGTTTTTGGCCAAACAAGCAGCAGAACTTCGAAAACCGGATGGATTTTATCAAATTACAATAAATAAATTAAAAGAATATTACAAAATGATAAGTTTAAGAGATCTTTGCGGCATTAATTATCGCATAGAAGAGCGTTGCAACCGGATTGGCATATACTCACCAAGTGATTTTTTTGCGCGTGATTTTAATTCATTAAATAAAGCGTGGGGTCATTATGGTAAAAACTGGTATTTTCGTTTGCGAGGTTATGAGGTTGATGATTTTACGAGTCAAACTTCAACCGTTGGGCATTCTTGCGTCCTGCCGCCGGAAATGCGACAAATGCATAAAGCAAAATTAGTTTTAATTAAATTAATTGAAAAAACCGGTTATCGTTTAAGACAAAATAACTTAAAGGCTGGTAGTTTATATTTAGGAATATATTTTTTAAATGGTACTCGTTGGTCTTGTAAATTAAAATTTTCTCCCTTTTCCGATTCACAAGCTTTTCTTAAAAATGGGCTTTTTCTTTTTAATAAGTGTCCGTTTAAATCATCCCCGATCCAGTTAGTTATTTCGACTTTCAATCTTTCAAAATCAGGCCATGATCAAGTGTCTTTGTTTGATCAATCAGAAAGGGACAAAAATGCTTCTTCGGCTATTGACCAAATCAACGATAAATATGGTTCAGGCACAGTTCGAAGCTCTTATTTAATTGAAACTGATGATTATGCTCCCGATCGGATTCCATTCGGCAAACCACGATATGATATTTTGAATTGAAAAAGAATTTTTATTGTTCGAGTCTCTCGATAAACTCGAGGTAAATTCGAGATAAGCTCGAGATAAACTCGAGATAAACTCCGCGAGAACTATCTTGTCATTACAAGCGTCATTACAAGCGAAGCGAGAACTAATATATACAAGATAAAAGTTACTAAGATTTAGAACGATCGTTCATATTTCTAGTAATGTTTTTACGATATTTATAATTAATTTTTGTTAAGGATAGGGGGTTCAGGATTGTTCTTTCGGCTGGCTTAGGATGATGATCTTAACAAGCCAGAAATCTGCTTTAGTCAATCACACCTGCAAAAGTTCAAACACATATTGGACTCTAGAGAAGTAAAAAAGGAGTCCGAATGAAGCAGGTATATCTTCAAAGTTTCTTTAAATCAGGGTATAATCGCCTGATGAAATACATTTCAAATA
>JBAYJO010000011.1:0-19252 GCA_041665085.1 Patescibacteria group bacterium
AGAACGGATTGGTTTGGGTCGAAGCACAAGGTATAGAAAGATTTAAGCACAAATCCACTTGAAATATAGTGGCTAATTTGGTATTTTAGTTGTTGTACGCTCTCATGATTTGATCGACCCAGCTCAAAAGGTGTTCAAAACAACTTGCATCAGGGAGACCAATCCGTACTTTGTAATTTTTTAATATCGGAAGGAGCTTCGCTCCGATAATCAATAATACTATAAAATCGAGGGAAAATGGTAAAATTTATACTTTATTTAATTCGCTGGCAGCTTTCCACTTTGATACTTGCTCCGGCAGTGGCGTTTTTTAAACACTCGCCTTCGCTATGGGGCACCAAAGAAGATTGGATTGCGGCAACAGTGGCAAATCTAATCGGAGGATGTATTTTTTTCTGGGTTGACCGATTCATATTCAAAAGCAAAGCAATTGAAAAATGGGAGATACTTAAAAAAGATAAGTGTTTTGATTGTGGTAAAATAGATTCAGTCAAAAGGCTTGTTATAGCCCTCGGAGGATATGATAGATCCTATGACACAAAACCTGAATATCGATGTAAAGAGTGTTCCGATAAAAAATTATTAGAACTAAAAAGAAATAAAAAAATTCAATAATAAATATTTACCACCCACCGCCACCACCGCCACCACCGCCTCCTCCGGAAAATCCGCCGCCGCCAGCACCTGAACCAGATGGTGAGCTCACCATGTTGGAAGCGATATTTGATGAAATATTACTAATTGCGCTATTTAAACTGTGTGCGTCAAAATTTGTAATACTGCCGCCATAAAACCAAATTGGCGAGTATGATGATATATACTTTTCCGAATAAATTTCTTTCATTTTTTCTATCCAAAGTTTGGTCATGCCAAATAAGATTGCATAAGGCAGAAATCGCTCAAAAATATTTTCTTTTTCATTGAATTGTTGGCGGTATTTTTCCGCAGTTTCCATATACATTTTAAAGCCCAAAATTCTTCTTTCCATTTCAGCCCCTTTTACAGTCCGTCTTTTCATAAAAAACGAAAATATAATTACAATTAAACCGCTGATTATTAGTGGGACGGTTAGTTCTATAAAATTGCTGCTAATTCCAACTCCAAGTACAAATAATAATACAGCAAAAATAATAAATAATATTTGTAAAGTTCTTGAATTCTTATACAAATAATTATTTTTTACTAAATATTCAGAAGCAATGGTTTGAATTTTAGGAACTGCGAGATAAAAGTTATCCTTTTTTAGAACAGAAGCTAAAATTTCTTGTTTGCCGTTAAATATCTCCTTCATCAGCCTAATCTCAACTTCAGATAATTTTTCCGTCTCATCATGTAGTTTAATAAATTTATAATCATCTGATTTTATAAATCCTAATTTTTTCTTTTCTATTTTTTCAATTTTTATAAATCCTTCAACTGCCAGTTTAATAATTGCCGCCGGTATAGACGAGGACATTAAAACTCCGTCTTTGTGCGCCAAGCCAAATTCAATCGGCGCTAATTTATCCGGTACTTCAAATTCAGGTACAATTGTTTTTTTGGATGCGGGATCTTTGCCGTATTTTTTCCACAGAAAAATACATAAAAACAAAATAAGAAGCGGAATCAAATATGCGAAATTTTCACCATTTTTTTCCCAGAAACTCGGAACATAAGGAGTAAAAATATTTTTTGGCATTTGTACTGAAATAGTTATTCCCTCATTTTTTTGAAGAGTACCGTTTGAGCTAAAATTAAGTTTATCGCCGCTCCATTCGTATTTTGCTTGATCTGTATTTTTTGAACCAAATGAACCGGTGTAGTAATCAACACTTGAATTATTTTTTGATACACTGTCTGGAAAAGAAATTGAAGCGGTAAATTTATCAATTTCCATATCCCAATAATTGCCCAGCAAATTAAAATACAGCTCATCAAAATTAGAATTATCAAATCGAATCAAATTCTCGATTTTGTATTTTATTTCATATTCATTAATTCCATTAACGGTTTTGTGTGCGTCGCCAATTTTCCAAGTAATTGTATGATTTGTTTGATCTTTTGATGTTGAATATTTGAGATTTTTTCCACTAAAATCTGTAATTTCAAGAAGTTTAACAGGTGTATTTACAAAGTTGTCTTGGCTGGTTTGCATTCTATTCGGTATTACTCGATAAATTCCGTGTTTGTCCGGCAAGCTGCCGCAATCAGCAATAATTTTTTCCGTAACATCGAGCGATGAATCTTTATTTACAACAACATCCATCTTCATTTCTGCTACATACCAGTCAATTGGATTCATCCGAATATTATCTAGAGCAAATATTTTTGATGGAAAGGCAAATAACAACAAAGCAATTAACAATATTTTTTTCATATTTATATTATAGCTGATTTTATTTGATATTCCACATATAAAGTGATTAAATATAATTAGTATTTAATTCGTTATTCGTTTTCGTCTACTGACGGATTGCGGAGGCGTAAAGGAGGAATATGGACTCAATAATCAACAACACTCAAGAACAAAAGGACATTTTTACCGATCTTGGTCTAACCGATTTGCCTGATGAAGAAAAAGGGGCGATTTTGGCAAAAATGATTGAGGTGATTCAAACTCGAACGCTTTTGCGCGTGGCTGATGCATTAACGCCTGAAAAACAAGAAGAGATGAAAAAATTAGGCGAAGGTGAAGATACTGAAGCAATGGAAAAATTTTTAACTGATAATGCTCCCAATATGACGGAATTATTTGAAGAAGAAACAAAAAAACTAAGACAAGAAATGATTGATAAGATGAATCAGGGAGGGAGTATCTAATGACAGGAGGATCCGAAGGAGGAGATAGTACTTTTTCTGAAGAAGAAATTGTAGACTTGATAAAACGAGGTACGAAGCCAGAAAAAGCAGATGAAACACCAGAACAATCAGGACACCCTGACAATATTGAGATTGAAGATGAAGAAGAGCCGATCCAAATTCATGATGATTTTGATGTAGCAGGTCAAGCATTTGGTCCTGACTATCCCACCGGTCCTAAAGAGGCACCTGATCCAACGCCGCTTTGGCCGGATGGACCTACGGTAGAACCACAACCAGCTCGATTAACAAGAGAACAGTTATTTCACAGTTTATTTGAAGGAATTATTCAAGATACAAATAAAGAAGTTGAATCTTGCGGTTCAGTAGGTCGGTTTATTGCTAAATATAAAAGAGATTCATTATCCAGAATAATAGGCGGATCAGCTGCTTCTCTAATTGCTAGCACCATTCCGGGAGCTGATATTGATTCTAATTTTATTCGCTACATTATGAGCATAATTGGTGGTGCAACAGCAGGAAGCGCCATAAATCTTAAAAGATTCGAATCCGGTCTATTATCAGATTTAAAAGAGTATCAAAAAAAAGATCGTTACGGAAATACATATTACGATATGGAAGCAATTAAAACTGCCGGCGTTCTCGAGACTATGGATTCGGACAAACTAATAAAAATTCTAGCCGGTTTAAGTGAAGTTGCTTCAATGAAAGGGCTTCAAATCAATTCCCAATTGCATAATCTAGAAAAAGCTGAATTTGAAGCAAAAGAACAAAAATACAAATGGCTTTATGACAAAAAAGCTGCATGGGCAAATCTTGGTGGTTTTAAAAAGCTAGGTTATAGTGCTGCCTTTGCACTAGGTCTTGGAGCAGCCGGTTTAGCGGCTGGAGTAATGGGAATTCCTGTTCTTGCGTCTGGTGCAGCTGCCATCGGTATTCGAAGTGGCATCCAAATTGCTTTTGGCATGATTACATCGCAAGTTCAATATTATAATAAATCTTATGAAAACACTGCTCTTCTTGAAGAAATACAAGCTGCTTTACTTAATAAACAAATTACTGCCGGAATGGAACTTCTTGATATATCCGAGCAAATTCAAAACCACAGGGATGAAGCTTATATAGCGTCTGGCAAAGGAGCTGCTGTTGGAGCAATCTGTGGTGCTGGTGTTACATTTGCCCTTCAATATTTAATGAATCATGTTAGTTTATTTCACCATAGTGAACCTGCTTCAAATGGAACTACCAAAGCAACTAATACAGAACAACAAACTGAACAGTCATCAACTGGAGCAGCTCAAACAACAGGCGCAGAACAACATAATGAACCCGCTCCAGTTGGAACTGCTAAGCCAACAGGTGCAGAGCCACCTGTTCCTCCAACAGCTGGAAAGCCCGAAATTGATATAAAAAATCAAGAATTTATGGCAGGACAAAATCCAAAACTTCATGTTGAAAATCATTATTTTTACAAAGATCTAGATCACAAAGTTCTAAATCCTGATACAACCGGTCCGCATGCCGACAAAAAACTAGCCGAAATAATAATGCAAGAGGAAGTAAAGCGAGAACATTTGCACTTTGATAATCACGCCCAATATCTAGCTGCTCGAGATCATATGGCTGAAGAATGGAGAGAAAAAGGTTTTTTTAACACCGATGGATCGTTAAAAAACTCTCCTGAAGATATAGTTCAGAAAATTAATGGAATCGAAGAAGCGCGTGAAGCAATTCATGGGGTTGCAAGCGGTGAAATTAAAGTTCCGGGTCATGAAGTATCGAATTCAGGCGGTATTGCGCATGCAGGTGAAAGATTAACCAAAGAAATGAAATTCGTTCCTACACCTGAACAGGCATTTAATTCTGCTCAATCATTTGATTCTCGCGAACAGCTCGATATGCTTCTTGATCCTAAAAATGGATATCTTTCAGCCGATACATCAACTGAATTAAGAAGACTTCTTGATGGAGGTCAGCTGAAATATGAAGATTTCAAGATATCTATTTCCGAGGGCCACCAATTTACCGATATTAAAATTCATCTTCCGGGAGGTGATCCTTCAAGAGAATATATCGGCCATCAATTATTAAAACCATTTACCCAAGAAGCGCCGGTTGACAATGTCCCGTGGTGGCAGCGAATATTTGGGCATACTCCATCAGTTGAAGATCAGTTTAAATTAAATAAAGACGGTTCGCCGATTGATAATGGACAAGGCGTGGGAATAGAAGCAAAACCTCCAGTTGCAGGAGCTGAAGTTGTAGCGACTCCATCAGATCGCGCACCCGGTCAAATATATGAACAACCGCCTGCAGTAGATGTGGACAAACATGCTTCCGGCCTTGATTTGCCAAATCCTCCGGCTGAAGCTCGCGGAGTTGTTACTCCTGAACCAACTGCCGACAATACTCCTGTGCCGCCTCCAACCGAGATTAACTCAAATCAAGATTTAAGTAACACTCCGGAAACTCATTTGCCGCCGCCGCCAGTTGAAACTCCGCAAAGCGGAGGCGGGGTTGTAACGCCTGAACAGATGACTGGTCATATGCCCGATCTCTCAAAAATAGATTATGATGATATTCCAAAAGATATAATTGCTAGCACAAAAACTGCTCATCCTGATTGGAATGCAGCACAAATTCTATTATCATATAAAGAATTTCTGAAACAACAAGCCCTAGCTGAAATTCAAAAAAATCAAGTAAATAAATAATACAAATTGTTCTAAAAAACGAAAAGCCCGTCGGGGGATGTGACCCCCGACGGGCTTGAGTATGGCTAGAGTAGAAAGCCCATAGCCACGCCGATGAATGTCTCGGTGTTCGTCTGTTTGAAGCGAAGCTCCGGAATGGTATTTCCAGATCGCTTCGAAGTTCGGAACCAAGTTATGTCTTGCCCGAAGGCAAGGTCATAACTTCTTCCGGAGGTGTAGTTTATGCCGACCAGCGGCTTGACCTTGTCCCCTGCTGTGCAGAAGACAGTGACCTTCCCGAAGTTGGCCCGAGGGCCGAACTTGATCTGGTTTTCCTCCTGAAGAGGGATCCAGATCCCAAGACCGATCTTGGTATTGTGCAGGTCCAATATGATGTCCTGCCTCTCTCGTGCGCCTTGCCACGCCTCAGTGTTAACCGCGGCGTTGAAGGTGGTGGTAAACCGGTGAGCTAGCGTAACTTGACGCTGGACTTTCTTGTTGTCGTCGCTCTGCCATCGGCAGAATGTAGCCGATGTTTCAGAGTCTACTTTCACGATGCCTAACAGATACTTCGGTCCACCATCATAGGCGAACTTCACGTAGTTGATGGGCATCGGTGTGTGATCGTTCATCACATTCGCCGGGTTGTTAGCCCCGAAACATCCGCTCGAAGCCAGAACCAGAATGATTGCGGAAACAACAAATAGTGTTTTTTTCAATTCTCTCTCCTTAGGTGTACAAGGGATTATGTTACTATCCCTATGCTAAGTATTTATTATACACTAAAAATACTCATTTGTCAAGGTCTCAACAGGTTTAAGATATATACTAATTAGTTTTTAAAGGTGATTTTATTCTTATAGTTTGTTAAAATAAATATAATGAAAAAATATTTAAATTATGTAATTGTCTCTTTTAGAGTAAATTTTACTTATAAAACAGATTTTATAATTTCCATTGTTTTTGAAATGGTTTATTTTTATATTTATTTTGCTCTATGGAAAACAGTATATACTTCAAGCGGCGATACTAGCATTGCCACCTATACACTCTCGGCCATGGTAACATATTATTTTATAACCGCATTTATTCATCAAATCGAGCCATCAGGAGCAATTTATCTTGGAGAAAATATTTGGAACGGTAATTTTACCAATGATCTGGTCAAACCATGGAGTGCCAAATTTATTGATACAATCTATACAACCGGCGAAGTCGCTTTTAAAGCTGTAATGTACCTTCCATTTTTTATATTTATTTATATCTCGGCACACTCATATATAATTCTTCCCACATTGTCTAATTTTATATTGTTTTTTGTTACTATTTTTTTAGCATTTTTTCTGATGCTTTCCTACCAGATGATTATGCATGCACTAACTTTTCACTTTGGCGATCAGGATGCAAATATCGGACTTGTAACTTATTTAGTTTCCTTTGTTGGCGGAGGTGTAGTTCCGTTGGCATTGTTGCCAAACAAACTTCAATCAATAGTAAATATTTTGCCTTTTAGATTTATTTTTAATGAACCGGCGAATATTTTTTTAGGAAAAGTTTCTTTTAATATTATAGTTTTAGATTGGTTGCAAATATTACTTTGGATTTGTGTTTTTTATGGAGTACATATCATTGTTTTTAATAAAGGAGTTAAAAAATATACCGGAGTTGGAAGATGAAAAAATATTATAAAATATTAGTTATAATTTTAAAAAACGCTTATATTAGAGATTCTAAGATTCCCGGATATATTTTTATGAATCTAATGTTTCAATTTGCCGAAATGACCGTCACAATTATCTTTTTTAATGTTATTTTTGAAAACACAAAAACACTAGTCGGCTGGAATTTTTATCAAGTGCTTTTTCTATACATGTTTGCAAGAATGACATTTAGCCTTCACAAAGCATTTTTTCGAGGAGGTTTTAACTTGATAAGCGGAAATTTGATCAGAAATGGAGATTATGATTTTTATTTGACTAAACCTGTGAATTCTCTATTTTTAGCATCAGTCAATAAACCGAGAATCTATGAATTTATTGCAATTATTTTTCAGATTGGAATCGCAATTTGGGCAATTGTGATTGGAAATTTAGCAATTAGCACTTTAAGCGTTTTTTGGTTTATATATCTCGCAATACTTGCATCGATTCTACTCTATTATTTAGCAGTTCTTACAGTTACGCCAGTCTTTTGGTTGATAAAAGTTTGGTCGCTTCGAGATGTTGTGCCTAGGTTGCAAGCTTTTATGAGATATCCGCTCGGAGTATTTCCGGGTTATCTGAAAATTATTCTAATGGGTATTTTTCCAATAATGGCTACTTCTTATATACCAGTCAGGACTCTTTTTTATCCTCCTGAAATGAAGTATATTTTATATATGACTCTAATTACGCTAATATTTGTGTTTATTGGAAGATGGTTTTGGAAATTAGGAGAAAAAAATTATGGAAGCGCCTCAAGCTAAGATAATAATTGAAGCGAAAAATATTACAAAAAAATTTATCAAAACATCTTGGAATAAAGATGATATTTTTCATTTTAAAAAAGAGGAAAAAATAGCTGTGGATAATATGAGTTTAAAAATTGAGGAAGGCGAGCTTGTCGGCTTTCTTGGTCCAAATGGAGCAGGGAAAACCACCTTTTTGAAAATATTATCAGGCATTATATGGCCAAATAGTGGAGAAGCAAAAGTTTTGGGATTTAAACCATGGGACAAGAAAACGGAATTTCTGAAACAAATGGCAATTGTTATGGGGCAAAAAAATCAACTCTGGTGGGATTTGCCGGCAATCGATTCATATAATTTATTAAGAGAAGTTTACGCAATTGACCCAAAAAAATTCAAGAAAAATCTCGATAATATGGTTGACATTTTAGATATGCGTGAAGTATTGACTAGGCGTCTACGAAATATGTCTTTGGGTGAAAGAATGAAATGCGAGCTAGTGGCATCGCTTCTTCATGACCCAAAAGTGTTATTTTTAGATGAGCCGACTATCGGACTTGATGTAGTGTCATCTCAAGCAATTCGAAAGTTTCTTAAAGAAATTAATCAAGAAAAAAAATGCACCATTGTTTTAACCAGTCATTATATGGGTGATATTGAAGCTTTGTGCAAAAGAGTTGTTATTATCAATAATGGTAAAAAAATTTACGATGGCGACTTGGTTGGTCTGAAGGAAAAATATGCGCCTGAAAAAAAGATTGAAATATTTTTAGCTACTTTAAAAGATAAAGAAAAATTTGCAAAAATTAAAGCCAAGAAAAAATCTTTAAATGAAGGCAAAGGTATCATTTTAGCTGACAAGGAAGAAATTGGCAAGTTAGCACAAGAGGTTTTTGATAATTTTGATATTGAAAATATATTGATCTCGGATATAGATACTGAAGAGGTTATCTCCAAAATTTTTAAAGAAAATAATTAGAACTATTGAAATATTATCCACCATATTGACAGATTTTGTATTTGATTTTAATATTAAAAATAAGCAATCGATTGTGAAATAAGCAATGCGATTAGCATGTGTGTTCATCAAGAGGTGATGGCATTATGCTCAATGGATGATGGTTTTCGTCACTCGGGTGGTGGGGAAGGTTACTGCCACCACTGACCACTCCAAGCAGTATTTCTTGCGACAATCGTCGCAGAGAGGCAATACATCATGAGCAGAATCCTGTTTGTGGTAATTGCCATCATGATGCTGTTTTGCGTTTGCCTAACGGGTTGGGCGATGCAGCAGCCAGCATCATTGACGGCACAGACGATCATTGCTACTGGCAACTCGCCGCCTTCACAGATGATGAATATGGCGTGGCGGTCGATGACTACTTCCGCATATGCGGCATCTCAATGTGAGGCTACGGCACGTTCGGGCATTCAACGTGGCGTATCCTTCACCACCTTCGATCGCGAATCTACATCTACACCGAAGATCAACCAGACCAGGGTCGCCACGAGCACACACACGGCGGCGATGGTAAGCACTAACGCGCAGAAGAGCGCAGCGCAGCACACGGCTCCATTCCTGTCGTAGCTAAGAGTCGGCACGGCAGGGCTTACGGAGGCAGATGAGGAATCTGTTCCCGCGGAGCAGAACTAGAGTGAAGGGTCTCTCCTTCAACTGCAAGACCAGACGCCGGTTTTCCCCTTGAGGGAGCCGGCGTCTTTACATTTCAGAACTAAACGATTGATTTTTATAAGTTTTAAGACTATAATATAAATATCAAATTATTTTGCGGGTATCGTATAATGGCTATTATATCTGCCTTCCAAGCAGAGGACGCGGGTTCGATTCCCGCTACCCGCTCCAGAAAAATGTAACTAAATTTTAGTTACATTTTTTTGTAGTGGGATGAGAACCCGCCTGCTCAAGGAAGTGGAGTTTGTCTTGTGCAAAAATATATATTATCCAAATGGAGAAAACTAAAACGAAAAGTGGGTAGGGGGCCCCGCTTTCGATTCCCGCTACCCGCTCCAAAAAAAATACTCGCCTTGAGGTGAGCATTTTTTTTGAGATTTTATATTCTTACTAATACTTATTGATTTTCTTTGGAATCCAACCCATCAAGCTAAAGCCGCTATCTAGTTTTCTGATTTGCTGATATGTTGCCAAATACTGGTCTTGCAGAATAATTATTTGACTGGAAATAATATATTTATTAGCATCTCCAGCTGTATTTTTAACAGCTTCTTTTAATGTTGATATTTGGGTTGAGTTTTGTTCAAGAGTTGTTTTTGCGATTTTCAAATTTTTATAATCCGGACCAATAAAGAATTTTGTATATTTTGATCGCGCATTTACCGTATCAATGGATTTGTTGATTATATCTTGGTTTTCCACCTGTTTTTTAATTGCTGCCCGAATTTGTGTAGCTGTATCTGTATCGGTTATTTTATATGATGTTCTGACAATGTTTTCAGCAACTTCAGCTAACTGTTTTGCTTGCACTGCAGATTCAGTTGTTTTTGGAGTGTAGGCAGGTTGGCTTGCTTTCACAGCCAGCTGTATTTGTTGTTCAGCCGAGATTATTGATGATGTTGAGCCTGCTGAATTTGAATTAGAATTAGAGTTCGATGTTATAGTCGTTGTGGTTTGAGCTGAATTTGTGTTTGCACTTCCAGAGTTAGTATTAGTATTATTAGAGTTTGTGTTTGCATTATTAGTATTAACATTTCGGATTGTTGTTTCAGTTGCAGCAGACTCTAAAGATGGATCAGATACGGTTTTAACGCTGATATTGTTAATGTATATCCGATCATCTCCGCTTCCCCAGAAACCGATATTAAGGTTTGTATCCATGGCTGTTGTTATACTTAATTCATAATGTTTCCACGCGCCAAGGTCATTGCCGAAATTATAAATTGTTTGCGGTCCAAATTTATCAGCATATTGCAATTTAAGATAAAGCTTACCAGTTGGAGCAGTTGTAACCTCACCCATAGCATCAAATGAAATAATATTTTCACCGGCAGGAATAACCCCATCATTAAATATCCAGTTTGTATTATCTGCAACATTATCACAAGTAGCATAAATGGCGCCTTCGATGTTCCATCTCTCCCATTCGTTGCTGGCAAGTTTCATATTCCACTTATCTGCAATTGATGGTCTGGCTCCAGCTGTGGCGAAATTTCCATTTAATATTTTTTCAGAATAAACAGGTTCAGCAATTTTTGTTTTAAAGCTCACATTATCCAAGTAAATTCGGTCGTCTCCTTCACCTAAAAATCCGACATAAAGTTTTGCTTCAGATGCGGCAGTAACTGTTTTTGTATAATTTTTCCAAATTCCATTGTCCTGACCTATTTCCCACGAGAAAGTATCGCTTTTGTCATTTGCATATTGAAGTTTCATGAATAGTTTACCGGTTTTAGTCATATCGCCCATAGCATCAAATGAAATAACATTTTCTCCGGTAAGAATTGCAGCATCATTATTAATCCAAGCAGTTTGATCAGCTGAATTATCTGCCATTAAGTATGTCTTTCCTTCAATATTTAGTCTTTCCCATCCTGTTGATGATTCCATATTCCAGTAGCGAGCAAATCTTTCGCGCAGAGTTCCTTCCCCAGTTACTATTGCCTCATCAAAATTTCCATTATATATTTTTTCACTGTATCGAACAGTGCTTGCTGAAGCTGTTTCACTTGTAGAGGACGAGACTGTTTTTACACTCACATTGTTTAAATATATCCGATCATCGCCTGCGCCGAAAAAACCAACATAAAGTTTTGAATCTTTTGGAGTAACAATCGCTTTTTCATAGTGTTTCCAAGTGTCGCCGTCATTTCCAAAATCCCAAGTTACTTCTTTAGCAGTTTTGTCGGCATAAACAAATTTAAAGTAAAGTTTTCCTGTTGAACTTACTGCTTCGCCTTTAGCATCAAATTTAATAATGTTTTCCCCAGCTGTAACATTTGCGTTATTGTTCATCCAACCAATTTTATCAGCTGGATTATCACAAGTTGCATAAATGTCGCCTTCAATGTCCCATCTTTCCCAAGCATTATTCATCTGGTTCATGTTCCAGTCTTGTGCCCACTTAGGTCGTGCATCTGCTTGAGAAAAATTATTATTTAGAAGATTTTCTGTATATTTTGGATCGTTAATTTTGTTTTTAACACTTACATTATCAAAGTTAATTCGATCATCATTCTGACCTAAGAATCCGACATAAATTTTAGCGTCTGAAGTTGTAGTTAGGGATTTGGAAAAATGTTTCCAGTCGGTTGTATCAGGTGTAATCTCCCAAGTTAATATTTTTGTTGTACTATCATTAAATTGAAGTTTAAAATAAATTTGCCCTGTTTTAACTGCTTGAGCCATGGCGTCAAATTCAATTACATTTTCTCCGGCAGGAATTACGGCGTCGTTATACATCCAGCTTGTTAGGTCGGCACTATTATCACAAGAGGCGTAAATATTACCCTCAATATTTAGTCTTTCCCATTGGCTCTCGCCGCCAATCATATTCCAGTATCGGGCAGCTCGCTCAAGTTTTGTAGTTTCAGAAGTAGCTAAAGCCTCGCTAAAGTCTCCATTATAAATCTTATCACTGTATCTAACTTCAGGAACAGTTCCGGCTTGAAAGAAATTGGTTTTGCTTAAATATATCCAGATTAAACATGCAGCCAACAATATTCCGACAATAACAAATAGCAAAATCGGCCTTTTATTAAGCTTATTATACATCTCCATTACGCCCTCCGCTTTAAGTTATAATAACTATATTTATTATATATCTAAAATAAGCAAAGCGGAATACTTTTTTTAATGTTTATTATCTTACAAGTCCAAGAGGTCTATACCAGCCTTGAGGTTTTTTGCATAAAGGACAATTTTTCGGTGCTTCTGTTCCTTTGTGAATATACCCGCAGTTTTCACATTTCCATTCTTTTTCAGTATTTGATTTATACAAGCTGCCATCTTCCAATTTTTGGGCTAAAAGCAAATATCTCTCCTCGTGTTTTTTTTCAACTTCTCCAATTTCTTTAAATAAAGTAGCAATTGCTGTTTCGTTTTCAGCGCGTGCAACTTTTTCAAAATCAGGATACATTGATTCGGTTTCAAATTTCTCTCCTCCTGCTGCTGCTTTCAGATTTTCCACTGTTGTACCGATAGAATGAATATCATAAGTATTGGTCATTTCAACTTTTCCTGACATATGCTCATATTCTTCTTCAGCATGAGCCCGTTCATTGTCTGATGTTTCTTCAAATATTCGAGCGATCCATTCAAAACCTTCTTTTCTTGCCTGTTTGGCAAAAAACATATACTTATTTCTTGCCATTGATTCGCCGGCAAAAGCCTTTAGCAAATTTTCTTGTGATTTTTTTCCACCCAAGGTGGATTTCATATTATTTAACATATTTCCTCCTGTTTACATTCTAATCTAATGCAGGAATAATTCAATTGTAAAAACATTGAAAAAAGTATCAATTTATGCTAATGTATAAGGTGTCTGCAAATAAAATAGTTTTTATCAACAGACACTAAAAAATGCCCTGGTAGCTTAATGGATAAAGCAACAGCCTTCTAAGCTGTAGACTACTGGTTCGACCCCAGTCCAGGGCACCACGCTAAGTGTGGTGAAAGCGACGTATAGCGTCGCACCAAAATTTCGCATGGTGGCTTGTATACTAAAGGGATTATACAACCGTGTTAGTTGACGATTGAACATTAACATTTTATTATTGATACATGGCGTTAAAAAATTGTGTAATTTGCAGTAAAGAATTTTATGTGAAACCATCACAAGACAAGCTTGGTTGGGGTAAATATTGTTCTGTCGCGTGTCAAAGGAAAGGACAAAGAACAGGTCAAAAAGTTGCTTGCTATATCTGTGAAAAAGAAATTTATAGGCCTAAGCACGAACTAGAACGGTCAAAAAGTGGACTTTCATTTTGCAGTAAATCATGCCAAGCAATATGGCGAAATAGAGTATATTCTGGAGAAAATCATCCTCATTGGAAAGATGGATCGAACCAAGATTATCGTAGTATGCTATTAAATTCTAAAAATGAAAGAAAATGTATACTTTGTGGAGTTATTGATTTGCGAATACTTGTAGTGCACCACCTTGACGAAAATCGAACAAACAATAATTTAATTAATTTATGTTGGGTTTGTCATAATTGTCATCATCTAATTCATTGCCATAATGTAAATTTGTAAATCGCATGGTGGTTGTAGCTCAGCTGGTTAGAGCACTTGGTTGTGGCCCAAGAGGTCGGCGGTTCAAATCCGCTCAACCACCCCATAAAAAAAACATCCAAAAGATGTTTTTTTATTACTCAAAAAATACTTTAGTAATATAAGCAAAAATAATTCCCAGTAAGAAAATAAAAAAACTGGTGATTGATTTTTTAAGATTTGATTCTTTATGAAGTTCAGGAAGTAAATCAGAAGCAGAAATATAAATAAATCCTCCGGCAGCAAATGCAAGCACAATCGGGACAAAATTTTCCGATTCCTTGCCAATTATGTATCCAACGATGCCGCCAATAATGGCGGTACATTGAAAAATAAAATTATAAATCAATGCTCGCTTTGCCGGCATTTTTGCCTTGAGTAGGATTGCAAAATTACCGAGTTCTTGTGGAATTTCGTGAGAAATAATCAAAAGCGAAGTAATTACTCCAAGTCGAATGTCTACTAAAAATGCGCCGGCAATTATTAATCCATCTGCTAGGTTGTGAATTCCGTCCCCGATTAAAACAAGCGATGAAACCGGATGAGTATCGCAATCATTTTGCTCATGACAATGACGCCAATGAAGAATCCGTTCGATTATAAAAAATAAACAAAACCCGGTTAGAATTAATGTGGAGGCTTTAACTCCTTCAATTTTTTGATACACTTCGGGAATTAAATGAAAAAAAGCACCGCCAAGAAGAGCACCGGTTGCAAAGGCAACTAAAATAAAAATTAATTTTTCAAGCTGCTTATTTTTAAAAAAAAGAGCAAAAGCGCCGACAAAGGCAATTAATCCATTTATAAGAGTTGCGCTAAGTATCCAAGTTAATGTTGTCATGATATAAAAATATTCTATCTTCTACTTATAGTCAATGATATAATATATTATGAGATCCTAAAGGAGGGAAATTGAACGATTTTCATACTCTTTCTATTAATCAAACTTTAAAAAAAATTGAGTCAAGCGAATCCGGCCTTTCTTCAGAAGAGGCAAAATCTCGCGCGGAAAAATTTGGCCCCAATTCTTTAACTTCCAAAAAAAAGACTAGCCGTATTATTTTGTTATTAAACCAATTTGCCAGCCCTTTGGTCTATATTTTAATAATTGCTGCTGTTGTCGCTTGGACCATGAAAAGCGCCCTAGATGCGCAGGTAATTTTATTAATTGTAATAATAAATGCCTTATTCGGATATTTTTATGAAATAAAAACAGAAAAAGCACTTGAAGCGCTTGAAAAAATTATTAATTTAAAAAGTAGAATTAAAAGAGACGGCAATTTTATAGAAATAGATTCAGTTGATATTGTAAACGGTGATATTGTTGAAATAGTTTCAGGGATGAAAATTCCCGCAGATATCAGAATAATTGAATTATATGATTTAACGGTAGATGAATCATCCCTGACCGGTGAATCTGAACCGGTTGTAAAAAAAGAAGTTATCATACCGCCAAATACTCTTCTCTCCGACAGAGTCAATATGCTTTATGCCGGTACTATGATTATCTCTGGCCGCGGAGCGGGCGTTGTGGTTGAGACAGGGGACAGTACAGAATTTGGTCATATCGCCCAAGAAGTAACAGATACAACAGTCGAACCGACGCTGCTTCAAAAACAGCTCGCTTTATTCAGCCGAAAATTATTATATTTAGTAATAATTGCCATGATATTTTTAATCGTTCTTGGCCTGTCAAATCATATGGCAATTTTAGATATTGTGCTTGTTGCTATAGCTGTTGCTATAGCTGTTATTCCCGAGGGACTGCCGGCGGTAATTACCATAACTCTTGCTTATGGCGCTTTTAAAATGTCAAAGCGAAAAGCCATTGTTCGAAAATTATCAGCTGTTGAAACTTTAGGTTCGATTACGGTTATTGCGTCTGATAAAACCGGAACGCTTACTCACAATCAACAGACCGTTAAAAAAGTATATACTTTATCCAATATATTTGATGTTGAAGGATCAGGATATGAACCCCGCGGTATGGTTAAAGTTAATGATAAAAAAATCAATATTCATGAGCACCCCGATTTATTTCGGCTGGCAACGCTCGGAGTACTTTGCAATGACGCCAATATTTTTGAGCGCGAAACAGGCGATTTTAGCGTTGAAGGTGATCCAACCGAAGGAGCGCTTACATGTTTTGCTTTGAAAAATCATATTGACAAAGAAACACTTGATGAAAAAATGCCGCGCCTTGATGAAATTCCATTTGAAACAATCAATACTTACATGGCCACACTTCATAAAAGCAAAGGCAAAAATATTTTAGTTGTAAAAGGCTCAATCGAAAAAATGCTCGATTTTTCAGATTATATATTAAAAAATAACAAAAAAATTAAACTAACCGCCGAAATTAAAAAACAAATTTTGGAAGAAAATAATAAGTTTGCCAGATCGGCTTTGCGTGTTTTGGCAATTTCTTATCTTGAAACTAATGCAAAAACAATTGATAAATCAGACCTTAAAAATATGATTTTTGTAGGATTTTTCGGTATGATTGATCCTCCCAGAAATGATGCAAAACAAGCAATTGCAAGTTGCCGTCTTTCCGGTATCAGAACTATCATGATTACTGGAGATTATCCGATAACTGCTCAAGCGGTTGCGTTTGATTTGGGAATAATAAATGATCGTCTTGAAAATGTTGTAACCGGTGCTGAAATAGAAAAAATGTCAGACGAAAAATTTAAAAGTACAATTAAGACTCATTCTGTTTACGCTCGTATTACTCCGGAAATGAAACTTCAAATTGTTGAGGAACTTCAAAAACAAGGCGAACTTGTTGCTGTAACCGGTGATGGCATAAATGATGCTCCGGCGCTCAAAAAAGCAGATATTGGTGTAGCAATGGGCAAAGGCGGAACCGATGTAACGCGAGAAGTGGCCGATCTTGTGCTTTTAGACAACAATTTCGCAACAATTGTTGCGGCAATTGAAGAAGGCAGAACAATTTTTCAAAATATTCGTCGTTCCGTATTTTTCTTGCTCTCCACAAATATTGGAGAACTATTAATCATAGCTTTTGGTTTGATTCTTGGCTGGCCTCTTTTGCTTCTGCCAGTTCAAATTCTTTGGATGAATTTGATAACTGATGGAACAGCCAATATTGCGTTGTCTCTTGAACCGACTCACATAGGACTGATGAAATATAAACCAAGAAAAACCAATGAGCCAATTTTAAATGGGATTATTTTAAGAAGAATATTTGTTGTAGCTGTTACCATGACTTTAGGAGTTTGGTTTATATACAACTATGGAATCAGGAATAATTTTGACATGATTTTGATTCGAACTTATATTTTTGGTTTTATGATAATCATTCAATTATTAAATACATTTAATGCCAGATCTCTTCGCGATTCGCTCTTTAAATTGCCTTTATTTAACAACCCGTTTTTATTAGTTTCAATTGCTATTTCTTTTGCTATTTCTTTGTCCACTTTTTATGTCGGATTTGCTCGAAAAATTTTTCAAATAAGCTATATAGATTTTAGCCAATGGCTAATACTTCTGCTAATAAGTTTTGTAATTATTTTTGTAGTTGAAATTGAAAAAATTGTTGCCAGAGTCAGAGTGGCTAAATTCTAATATTTTTTAAAAAGCAGCAGCCCCTGTCTTAATGACAGGGGCTCAAGTTTATCCAAGCTCTCTGTAGAGGTCGAGCAGTCTCGCTCTATAGGCTTGGGGGTTGTTTTCGGATCGGGCGTAATTTTGCAGCTCTGCTGTATAATCTCGCCGCCTTTTCTCATTAGTCAGCAGATCGTGGCTTATTTTCGCCCAGCAGATCGGTTGTTTGACTAATGCCAATTCCTCAATCGGCATGTTTTCGTCATGGGCGCTGTGCCTCATCACTAGAGGTACGGCTCCGCAGTGCTCTCCCTCTTGCATCATTATACCATATGACTCGGTCTCCGATGGGAACACTAGAACGGGGATGATCTGCATCAGCCGAATCATCTCATCATGTTGCTTGCCGTCCAAAATGACTACATCATCTTGCAGTCCCAGTTCGTCGAACTTGCGACGAAGTTCGGTTCTATATTTTTCAGGACCGGGTCCGCAGATAACCAGTAGCGGAAAATCTGGTGTTCGTTTGTCTTGGAAGACCTGCTTGAGTTCGTACAGATACTGAACCAAGAACTCAAGGTTCTTTTCAGGACTTACTCGACCAAGACACCCAATCAAAGAACGACTTCGCAAATGAGATGGCAGTTCATTGTTGCGGAACATCGTCTCATATCCAATGGCGTCGGTTGGCGTCATCAGCTCGGGTTTTAGTACGAGGTTTTTCAGCAGGATTAGCTCTCCCCCGAAACCGGTTGCTTCGTGCAACTGGCTTCCGAACCACAGGCTTGGGACTGTCCGCCACCTTGCATTCTTTGCAATCCTTATGGTTCGAAATGTATGAGCTTCTTTTGCTCGCTCCCTCATAGATTTGTTCTTGACCCGCAAGTCAAGATACATCCAATCATGAGTGTGAAAAGTAACCCCATAGCCTCTGCCTAGTGCTGTGGCTGCGTGGGCTAGATACTCGGCAACTTGATGAGTGCCGTGTACATGAATGCCGATCAGTTCCTCTAGAGTGGCTAGCTTTTGCTGTAAGTCCAAACTAATCTTATTTCCCCACCATGGGGTTGCATAAGGAACTGCGATCCGATATCCTTCGTCCGTTTCAGCAATCCATTTTGGAATCCAGTCGATTGGTACTGATGGCAATGTCCAGACATCACTCCTTGAGGTTGTGTCTGGATAATACGGGCTAACATACTGACATAGGCAGTCGCGGTACAGAATTTCACTTATGGTTCGAAGAACATCTGCTACTCCGTTGAGCGCTTCAATCTTAGTTTCTGCCCCATGTGCAACTTTTCTCAATCCAGATACCTCCTTGAGCGTTGTCGATTCATTATATCTCGGAGAACCAAAAAAATCAAGCCTGTGTAGAGGTTACATACATTTGAGACTCTGGCATGTTTTGTAAAAGATAATCAATCGGCGTTTTGTTGCCTAAAGATTGATGTATTCTTTTTGTATTGTACCATACAAGATGATCTATTAACT
>JBAYJO010000012.1:0-14923 GCA_041665085.1 Patescibacteria group bacterium
AGGCTGCTCTGCATTTACAATATCAACACCAAACCCCCTTGAAACAGATACAACTCACACATGGGAGGTAACGGAAAGCAGCGCCAGTGCAGTAGTTGCTGGAAACAGCAATGCAAATAGTGGGAATGAGAATACGAATAGTACACTGGATATAACACCCCCAACATTTAGTGGAAATATTTCGATATCATATGCACCTATGACATCGGGGCAATATTTTAACATATATAGTAATAATATTACTCTATCATGGTCTGCGGCAACTGATATAGGTAGCGGATTAGATCACTATATAATTAGTGGTGACGCTATTGATTATGATTGTGGCGGAGAAGGATCGGATCCATTGGTTTTTTTAAATGGTGGTTTTATTGCTGCCGGCACAACAACCACAACAATTCAACCAAGCAATTTAGGCTCTACTTTTGTAGAGTACCACTGTGAAGGAGGAGATGCAAATTTTGACAATGTTTATATTACTGCTTATGACAAAGCTGGTAATTTTACCTCGATCGGTCCGGCATCGGGCAAATTGATCGGAATAATACCATAAACTGCTGTTCAATCTTTTCCCCCCTGTAATTAAATGTTAGTAAATAGCTTATATTTTTTTGATAGCTAATTGTTTTATGCTTGCTAAATAAGAAAATAAAGCAAAACTGCTAAAAAATACTCCTGTGTAAAATAGATCGCCAATTATGGTATTGCGGAAAAATGGAAGCGCTAGTGTATAGCAAGAAATAAAACCATTTAAATTGTGCGAATACCACGGGCCAAGCCAAACTCCAAAGTTTGTGATTAGAAAAAATATTACTGAACCAACTAGCGAACCGAAAACAATGTTTTCGCTTGATTTATGATTTTTAAGCCACATGCCCAAAAATCCGATTAATACAAAAGATCCATAAACCCAAAACATTACTTGGTGAAATCCCAAAAACATATCTGAAATCAACATTGCAATAAGTGGAAAAACTATGGCATACTTTTTATCTAAATAGCATGCTCCAAAGAGCGCCATTGCCGTAATTGGTGCAAAATTTGGTATATGCGGAATTAGTCTTAAACCAACCCCTAATAAAATAAATAAATATGCCATTTTTCTCCTTTAAATTACTAATTTCTAATTAACCTAATTTCTAATTAAAAACCAATTAATAAATGAATAATTGATTTTAATTATAATGTCCAATTTTTGTTACTTACCTACTTTTTCGGTCATTTTCTAATATTTAAAAATTAATTAGTCATTAAAAATTAGATATTAGAAATTTGTTTTTAAGTTACTTAAAAACCTTGATATCTCCACTCAATCTTATCACCAACCTTAGTGATATATTTGTCTGAAGCAGAATTTGACATTTCTCCATTTACATAGAAAATCCAAAACTCTTTGTCGGTATTTTTAACATTATTAATTGACTGAACAAAAGCACCGGCTGTTGATTCTTGAGCCTCAACTGTTGCATTTTTCTTCAATAATTCATAAGCTGTCTTTCCATCTTCACCTACGTAACTTACTAGCTTGGAATTAACTTTTTCATCAGATGCTCCCAATACTTGGCCTTGATTAGTATTAGTTTGAGCCTGATTTGCATTTTCATTTTTTTTGTTTGAATTGACTAATAATACGCCAGCCAATGCAACAACAAGAACTAGTACTAAAATATTTGTTTTTCGCATTTTTTCCTTTCTAGATTAAATAGTAGGTAATAAAAATAGCCTATGAAAGGCTAGAATAACGCAAATTGCGTAAACCTTTCGACCGAAGGTATCCCCATGCGGGATTTTTAAGACAATTTTGGTTTTCTGGCTTACCGCCCAAGGCGGATTACAGTAGCGGGACTGCTTCGGATTTGCACCGAAATTACCCTTAATCGTCTCTGCTTTTCCACAATAACAAATACACAGTTTTTTGCAAGCAAAAAACATTTATCTAATTTCTGAACCGGGAGCGATATCTTCAAGAGTTGTAAGTAGAACCGGTTTTCCAGTGCTTCCACCGGCAGCTAATAGCATGCCATTTGATTCAAGCCCCATTAATTTTCGTGGTTCAAGATTTGCGATAACAACAATATTTTTTCCAACAAGCTCCTCTGCCTCGTAGTGTAATTTGATTCCTGCTAATATTTGTCTTGGCGATTCTTCACCTAAATCAACTTCAAGTTTAATCAATTTTTCCGATTCTTCAATTGGTTCAGCTTTTATTATTTTTCCAACTTTAAGATTTAATTTTGAAAAATCATCATAAGAAATAACTTCTTTTTCTTCCATGTTTACTCCATAAATAATTTTACATAGATTCTCACGGTCTAAAATCGGCCTCAGAATGACAGATTTTTTTATCCGCAACGCGAAAATGCACAAGATGGACAAAGAACGCACCCACTTTCATATTGTAACTTACCGCCGCATTCCGGACAAATATCACCATTTTCTTTTTTGTTGCTTTTTTCTTTTGTTTCTGTTTCAACTGAATCAGCTGCACCGGCAAATTCAAAACCTTGAAGCTGTGCCATTTCAGGACTTTCCACCGGCAAAGAGTCATCTCTGGCAGCTTGTTGTTCTTGAGTTGGCTGATCAATTTTTTCTGGAATATCTAATGCTAGTTGATTTTTTCTTTCAACATATCTTTCAATCGCGCGACCAATAGCATCTGGAGCGGAAAGAATCAGTTCGCCATCCTGCCAAACCGGACTTGAACCGCGAATACCTTTCAGATGTTTGGCAATGGTTTTTACCTCTACTCCAGAACGAAGCGCAAGTGAAATAATTCTACCAATTGCTTCCACCATTGAAGTTGCATCTCCTCCTGATTTTCCAATTCCTGCAAAAACCTCAAAAGGTCCCTGATCGTCTTCATTTATGGTTATATACATTTTGCCAAGACCGGTTGTAACTCTTTCTGTTGTTCCTTTCAAAACAGTTGGACGCGATCTTGGTACAACTTTATGAGTAACAACTACCTGTTCTTTAATTTCAATTTTTTCCTGTAACTCTTTTTTGGCTGATGCCTCCTTAACGCCATTTCCAACTGTTAAAATTTGCTCTTGTCTTGAACCATCGCGATAAACCGTCAATCCTTTACATTTTAGTTTGTAGGCAAGCTTATAAGAAGCAGCCACATCCTCAATTGCTGCAGAATTTGGAAAATTAATGGTTTTTGAGATGCCATTATCTGTATATTTTTGAAAGGCAGCTTGCATTTTTACATGCCAATCAGCTGAAATATCTGATGAAATGACAAATACTTTTCTCACATCCTCCGGAATTTCTTCTATCTCTTGAATACTCCCTTTTTCCAACACTTTTTTCATTAATTCTTCGCTATAAAAACCGCGATCTTTAGCTACTTGAATGAACCATGGATTAACCTCGGGAAGCGGGTCTTTATCCATAACCGTTTTGACATATGCTAAGGCAAAAAATGGTTCAATACCTGAACCGCAAGAACCCATTATGGACAAGGTGCCGGTTGGCGCAATCGTGGTGGTGGAGGCATTGTGCATTGGAACTCCGGCTTTTTCCCAGATACTTCCTTGATAAGCTGGAAAAAGTCCTCGTGTTTTTGAATATTCTTGACTTAATTTATGAGTTTCGGTTTGCATAAATGACATTATTTTTTCCGCTAAGGCCAGTCCTTCTTCGGAATTATAAGGGATAGACAATTGAACAAGCAGATCCGCAAAACCCATAATACCCATACCGACTTTTCTGGTTTTTCGCGTCATTTCATTGATTTCTTCGATTGGCAACCTGTTGAGATCAATTACATTATCCATAAAATGATAAAGAGTTTTAAGAGTTCGCGCGAATTTATCCCAATCAACATTAATCTTATTACCTTGTTTTTTAACCATTTTTGCGAGATTTATTGAACCGAGATTGCATGATTCATAAGGGAGAAGCGGTTGCTCGCCGCAAGGATTGGTTGCCTCGATTTCACCTAGATTCGGGGTTGGGTTGTTTGCATTGATTAAATCAAGAAATATCACTCCGGGTTCACCATTTCTCCAAGCGCCATCAATTATGATATCAAATATCATTTGAGCTGAAATAGATTTCATTTTTTTGCCTGATCGAGGATTTATCAAATCATAATCTTCACCTTTTTCCAAAGCCTCCCAGAATTTTTTGGTAATTCCAACGGAAATATTAAAATTAGATAATCTACCTTCCTTGTGTTTATAAGTTATAAATTCTTCAATATCAGGATGGTCAATTCTTAAAATGCCCATATTGGCACCGCGTCTGGTTCCGCCTTGTTTGATTTGCTCGGTTGTATCATTAAACATTTGCATAAAGCCGATCGGACCGCAGGAAACGCCACCGGTTGTGCCAACAACATCATCTTTTGGTCTAAGACGAGAAAACGAAAATCCCGTTCCGCCACCGGATTTGTGAATTATACCCATATTCATCTGGGTTTTTAAGATTTCAGTCATATCATCTTCTACCGGAAGAACAAAACAGGCAGAAAGCTGACCAAGTTTGGTTCCAGCACCAGTGAAAGTAGGACTGTTTGGTAAAAATTCAAGTTTTGCCATGGCTTCATAAAATTTTTGTGCAGTTTTTTCTATTTCAGCATCTGTTGCACCATAAGTTTTATCGCCGCCAGCAAGATGCTTGGCCACGCGCCAAAACATTTGCTTTGGAGTTTCAATAGGTTTGCGATTTTCATCTTTAATCAGATATCTTTTTTCAATAACAGTTAGTGCATTTTCAGATAATTCTGGTTCTAAATCCGGTATATTTTCTTTAAACAATGTCTCATTTTCAGCCACTTTTCCTCCTTAAGATTTATGTTTTATTTATTGCTAATTTTCTTTTTTTAACTCGTTTAATTCATCCTCAAATGAATCAAGATCGCAAAACGACCTGCAAACACTGGTAAAGCGCATATAGGCAACTTTGTCTAATGTTTTTAATCTATTCATAACCAATTCACCAATTTCACGAGACGGGATTTCATTTTTACTTGATGATCTTATTTCAAGTTCAATTTGATCAGCTATACCTGATACATTTCCTAAGCATGGTCGATTTTTACAGGCTTTAGCAATTCCGTTTTCGAGTTTTATGCGATCATATTTCTGGCGTGAACCATCTTTTTTTATGATTATAATATTAATATTTTCTACTCGTTCATAAGTAGTAAATCTTTTACCGCATCCCAAACACTCTCTTCTGCGTCTAGCAATAGAATCTTTTTCGTCATCTCTTTTATCAGTAACTTTCGTTTCACCATTAAAACAAAATGGACAAATCATAGGCCCCTCCAATTGTATTTGTGATTAATTTTACAACAAGATGTTGTGTCGATTAATTTATACAATAAAAGTATGACATTTAATAAATACCACAACAAGCTGTGGAAAATATTTGTTTTGGTACAAGATAGAGAGTTTATTATTATTTATTATTATTAATTATTAATTATTTATGTAAGGGGCTAGATTGTTTTTTGTAAGGGACAGAGGGCTCCTTTTCGATGGCCGCCCTCTATCCCTTACCAACCCAACTCCTGCCACGACTTTTTCATAAGCATAAAAAAATACTTATTTCCTAAAAGACACTCTGTTGTCCTGACCTGTTTCACGGTCAGTCACAGTTTCTTTTGGAGCATAAGTATTTTTTTACTTTCTGTAAAAGATTATAAGCTCATTTTAATATCCTAGGCCGATTTTGGATTTTACTTCATCAAGGGTTTTTTGAGCAATTGGAGTGACTTTTTTTGCCCCTTCTTCCAGTATTGAGATTAATTTTTCTTCATCTTTCATGAATTCGAAATATTTATATTGGATTGGTTCCAAGAAGTTTACTACTGCTTCAGCCAAAGCTTCCTTAAATTCTCCATAACCTTTACCAACGAATTCTGATTCAATTTCAGCAACAGTTTTGTCTGTTACCCCAGAAAATATATTAAGCAAATTATTAATCGCCAGCTTATCCGGTCCAGCTTTTATTTCTGTTCCCGAATCAGTTACAGCTCGTTTAATTTTTTGCCTGATTGTTTCTGCATCATCAGTTAAAGCAATATAGCTAGCTGTTATTTCTGATGATTTGCTCATTTTTTTGGCTGGATCATCAAGACTCATAATTCGCGAATTTTCTTTTTTAATCACTAGTTCAGGTATAGAAAAAGTCTGGCCATATTTATTATTGAATCTCTGGGCAATGTCTCTTGTCAGTTCAACATGTTGAACTTGATCTTCACCAACAGGAACATGGGTAGTTCCATAAAGCAAAATATCAGCAGCCATTAGTACCGGATAATTAAATAATCCTGCCGATACTCCTGAAGTGGAATCTTTGGATTTTTCCTTAAATTGGGTCATTCGATTTAACTCACCCATATAAGTTTGGCAACTTAAAATCCAAGATAATTCTGAATGAGCAGGAACTTTTGATTGAATAAAAATTGAAGATTTACTTGAATCAATACCTGAAGCCAAGTAAATAGCAGCCACCTCTAAAATCTTTTTTCTCAACATAGCAGGATCTTGAGGTACGGTAATTGTATGTAAATCTACAACACAAAAAAATAATTCCTCAACTTCATTTTGCAATTTAATCCATTGTTTAATTGCACCTAAATAATTTCCAATATGAATATTGCCACTTGGCTGTATGCCTGAAAAAATTCTTTTTGTCATAAAATCTCCTTACCTATTTCTATCATATCTCGAAATCTGATTCAATAGAAATTGTATAATTATCCATCTGATAAATTATGCACAAAGCAATAGTCCCCCAGTAAACCAGGGGACCGAAGTCTCAAGAATGATCCTTCTAGATTGAGCGTGTCTTTAGCACACTTTACCAGTCGAGATCCGCAACGAAAGCATCCTTGTCTATGAAGTATACAGCGAGGAAAGCGACAATGATCAAAATGGCACCCACAACAACTGTCCATACCACAGGAGCCAGCAGAACAAGACAGATCGTCCAATCAGACCAAGATTGTAGTCTGACCAAACTCACACACAGCACTGTCCAATACATCCAAAGCCAGAACCCCTTATTCGTCATCTGAATGACTTCATCGAGAAGTTCATACGACCAGAATATGAATGTGTAGCAAATTCTGGCCAACTCTACTTTCAGAGAACACTTTCTTGTATCGGCCCAAAACAAGTCGTGCATCAGCACAAATAGCCCTGATGCGGCAAGCGTCCACCAAAGCATGGTATTGCCTCCCCTGAAGTTCGTTATGTTATTTATACAAAATAAACGGTTAAATGTCAACCGATTATAAATCTTAATAATTATTAAAATTAGTTCTTATTCAAAATTTCGAGCAAAATATTGATTTTCTCTCTCGCATGCTTTTCACCAATCATTTTTATTTCCAATGTTTTGGTAAAATTATACCAATAAAACTGACCAACTGAAGGAGTAAAACAAAAATCACATTTTCGAATCTCTATATCATTTAACTTTTTTTCCATTATTTCAAAAGCACGAGTTGCCACAGCAACACGACCAATTTTCTTCTTTTTGGGCAGAGGCGACAATTTATAAATCGAAGAACCGATTATAAAATCCATTTTTTGTTTTTTGAGTTGGTCAACCGGCATATTACAGGCTACTCCTCCATCAATATAATATCTACCAGCAATACATTGCATCGGAAAAACTCCGGGGTAGACAATTGATGCGCTAAGCGCAGGTCTGATTTCACCTTTTGTAAAAATTTTTGTTTCTCCGGTTTTAAAATCAGTTGCAGCACAACTATAAGGAATTTCAAGGTCAGAAAAGTTCTTTTCCGGAACATATTTAAATATTAAATCAATTATCTGATTAAAGAATTTATCTCCTTTTCCATTTTTAATAATATTTATTTTAGAAAATATTTTTCCATCGATTATTTCACTAAAAAAACCATCGACAGCTTTAGTGCCGCCGCTGGCAAACAAAAGTCCGGCAATTGCTCCTGCAGATGACCCGGATATTGCCGAGATTTTTATATTATTTTTTTCGATTTGATGAAGTACTCCGATATGGGCAACTCCGAGAACTCCACCGCTACTTAATGTTAATCCAATTTTCATATTATTTATTTAATATTTAATTAATTCTATCAGCAAGATGCCCCATAAAATAGCTGATTATAATGACTCCAATTGCCAAAAGACTTTGCAATGCGGCTTGCTTTAGAACTGATCCTCCTTTTCGCCTTGCGATAATTGAGGCCATAATAATTATTATTAAAAGACCTACAAAAATTGATATCTTTACTGCAACACCAAGCGAGAATAAGGCGATTGGAATCAAAAAAAGCATTGAAAAAATTAGCTTTCCTAAAAATAAAAAGATGCTAATAGTCCAGATTGGTTTGTTTGTTTCGTCTTTTCGACTTTCTTCAGAAAGATGCATCCCAAGTGCATCGGAAAAAGAATCAGCAACAGCCACAGTTAAAATAGCAGCTATTACTGCAATCTTTGATGATGTAGCAGATTCAATACCAACTATTAAACCAAGAGTTGTGATAACTCCGCTGGTTAAACCAAATGCTATTCCTCCAATTTCAAGCTCTTTATTCTTTGCCGGCATTTTACTCCCTTGTCCTCCGTAGCCTTGGCAGAGGAGGATTGTTAGATAATACTTCTTTATTAGATTGTACTACTTGTTTAAGAAAATATATAGAAAAATAAAATAGTCTTGAAATAATGATTAAAATATGGTAAATTAATTATGTTATGGCGCCATCGTCTAATGGTTAGGACAGCACGCTTTCAATGTGTAAACAGGGGTCCGATTCCCCTTGGCGCTGCCAAAACATGGACATTCATTTGAATGGCCATTTTTTGTAGTATTATTACCAATCTTATGGCTAAAAATGAAACTATCCAGAATAATACAGTTAGACATGAAATAATTAGCTATTGACACATCAAGCTCATGAAAATATGCTGATTTAAAGATAAATACATTAAAAAAACACTAAATAATGATAGAATAATAGTAATAGAAATGAAAACTATAAAATTATTCAGTAAATCCATAAGTTGAGGTCGACATCTTATATTTGAATTATTAAACAATATCTTAAGGAGGAAAAAATGTTTAAAAAATTACTTATAATCGTAGCTCTAGTAGCTGTTGGTGCTGGTACCTATGGGATAGCTCAGGCATTCTTTAGCAAGGATGCACCTGTATCTGCAGCTGCATTTAAGGCTGGGACGATTGACATCAATCTTGAGCAACATGCTGGTTATAACACTGTCCCATTTAGTATGGAAAATTGGATGCCTGGACAAACACAAGACGTAGTTGTAGATGTTAGAAACAACAGCACTGTACCTGTCACATTAACTGGCCACATAGACGGTACATGGGAAAATGGCATGGGCGACCAATATGTAAAGGTAATAGCCGCCGATTATTGGGATGGAGGATGGAAGACGCTAGCAGCCGATTCTCACGGTACTTTCACTTACGCAGACTTTGATACTCCAACAACACTGAAACAAGTGCCTGCCAATGGTGGCGTAGTCACACTAAGAATGACAGCAAAATTTGACGAAAATGCCGGAAATGAATACCAAGGTAAAACATATTCTGCTGGAATATTTGTTACAGCTAGCCAAGTAGTAACAACGCCGTAGAATTTCAAAGTCTTTAATTGACTTTCCAAGCCCCGACAAAACATTGCCGGGGCAAAGGAGGGACAATCCATAAGTTGAGGTCGACATCTTATGAGAATTAAAAAATAAAGGAGTAATTATGTTAAAAATCGCGAAAAGTTTAGTTGTTGTTTTTGCTTTCGCTACAATGGCAGTTGGCGCTACGCAAGCTGTATTTACATCACAAGCCAAAGTAACAGGCAACACTTTTGCAACTGGTGTTTTGGAGATCAGAATAAATGGCCAAACCAGTACAACTGGTTTTAATATGACCAATGCGGCCCCAGGAACTGAAAAAACAGGACAATTCACTTTGATGAATTACGGTGCCCCATGGTTTGCCGGTCCATCAACATTGTCAGCCAAAGCTCTAACTCTTTCAGCAGTTCAAACTACTGGTAGCAGTTATCTTTACAATGGCTTAGAGATTACAATCACAAAAGATGCTGGTGGCTCACCTGAAACTATTTATACCGGTCCGCTTTCAGGATTTAGTATGCAAGATGCTTTAGTATCCTATTATCATTCCGCAGGTTTGGTTCCAGGTAATTCTGAAACTATCAAGTATTCTGTTTCTCTTCCTGCATCAGCTGACAACAGCTATATGGGTCTTTCTACAACATTTGATTTTGTTGCTGACGCTGCTTCAAATTAAATGTTTTTAGTCCCGATGATTTCATCGGGGCAATAAAACATTTAATTTGGGAGTGGCATATGAATTTGCAAAAAATTGGAACATTTATAATTTATTTTGTAGTTATTATTTGTTGTTTGCTTTTGATTACTTCAAGATTTGCCCTTTTTGGCATAAGACTTTATTCAGTTCAATCAGGGTCAATGGAACCAACTATTAAAACTGGTAGTATGGTAATAGCACAATCAATGAACACTTATCAAATAGGCGACATTATTACTTACTATGATCGAGAAGACACTAAAAAAACAATTACCCACCGAATAATACAAAAAACAGAAAACAAAGGAATCACTCAAATAATTACCAAAGGTGATGCCAACAACACAGCTGATTCTATCCCGGTTACACCAAATTTAGTTGTCGGTAAAGTAGTTTTAACAATTTCATTTCTTGGCTATCTAGTTGGTACCGCCAAAACAACGATCGGTTTTATTATCTTAATTGTTATACCAATAACAATTATAGTTTATGAAGAACTTAAGAATATTCATAAAGAAACAAAAAACATAGTAAGACGTCGCCGAGAAAAAAAAGGTATTCAAAGCAAAACTAAAAACAAAAACGACAAATCAGCTAATAGTACTGAAGATAAGGCTACTGCTATTGGGAATAATGAAAAAAATGTTCCTAAAAAATGATTAGTCAATGAGCAACAAGAGAGACACGTGGGGAGGATGAGAATAGATGAGGGGGGCGGTTTTCAATTACTCTGAATGTTCGTAATTGTATAACCGATATATTAACTACCTTTTACTTTATAGGTGAGACTTAGATAATATCACTAGATTTTTATAGTCTTATGATCAAATAGAAATAGACAATAAATAACAAAAAATACGAATTGTCTCCATATTTCAAGAACCGTCCCCCTAGGCTGGTCTTTTAGACTGTTTAAATATTCAGCATTTTTTCAGTTGTTTGTATTAAAGTAAATATAGCTTCTGGGTCATCGATCCCCCTAGGTGGCCCGGGGTTATAATATTTATTTATTAAAAGAAAGGAACAAAATGGAAATTGAAGAAAAAAAAGAAAATAATGAAACAAAAAAGGAGTATTTATATTCTAGACAAAATTTTAGAATGATTCTAATACTTTTTCTTATTTTTCTTGTTCTTGGAATTGTATTTATTATTGGGATAGCTTCAATTGTGCGTCACGAAAAGAAAAATCATGAAGACTTTGGATCGGCTGGTCGTTCAATGATGATTCAAAATAATGGCAAAATTTCCCGAAATTTTAATCGTCAAAATAAAATGGGACATAATTTTGAAAAAACCAACATCACCGGTCAAATAACTGGTATTAATGGTAATAATATCACAGTTAAAAACAGCGACGGAACAGAAAATACAGTCATCGTCTCTGAAACAACCTCTTATATTAAGTCAGGAGAAATTGCAAAACAATCTGATATGCAAGTTAATTTTGTAATATCAGCAACCGGATCGCCCAATAGTCAAGGACAAATTGCTGCAACAGCAATTCAAATCTGGTAATTGAATGGGATGAAAACGAATGGCTCGCGCAGTGCGCGAGCCATAGTCGGTTCGGACTTAGTCCGAGATTAGTTCAGGCAAGGAGCCAGATCTTTATCTTCTAGAGTTGATTCTTCCTGATCAAGTTCGCTACCAACCCTTTGGAGATCTCCACGGATTCTTTCCGTGTTCCTGTTTTGTTCAGCTAGCTCTCTTTGCAGTCTTTTCTCCTCTTCACGGGAGAATTTAAGACTAGCTTGAAGAGTGTCTTGTCTTGCGCGTAGACGCTCGATATTCGCATCTCGCCGCTGCACATCGTATGCATCAATGTGCTCTTCAAAAAGCAGGGTCTGCCTAAACCCGGTTGCGTTGGAAAATCCAACCGGCTCAAACATACCCAGCCCCACCAGTTCGCTTAGGACAAAAGCAAGAGTAGCATCGTCCTCTCTTCCATGCAAACTGCGAAGAACTATCTTTGCCACTTCGAGCAAATCCTCTCGCGAGATTGCCCCTTTTTTGAACCGTGGCTGCGTCAGGAAACAGAGATATCTCTGAACATTCCGTTTTGATATCTCATTTCTGACAGCTTTGTGCTTATTCACCACTCGCTTAGACCTGCGCTCATTTATCGCTTGAGAAGTGGAGCTATCATCTTCCCTAATAACAGGTGAAAGTTCCTCGTATATACGGTGCATGAAGCACGCCATCCGCGGTCGAGCCAGAACCAGCAGCTTATCAGCCAATTCGGCACTTTCGCAGACTAGATAACAAGGCCAGATGTATTCATGTCCCTTTGGTCTGACTCGAATTTCGAGAGACCGATTATTGAACAGGGGAACGTGAATAGCTTTGACCCCGCGGAATTGCTTGGTCTTGGTACATATTCGGCGACAATTGACCGAAATACGGTACTCATATTTCCGCCCTCGGTCGAGAGGTAACAAATTCAGCCATCTCTCCACAGCCTCCTTAATGGCTCCGAGCGGAGGATTATTGCCATGATCCCCGTTTGCTTCCACCTCCGTAACAATATGGCACCTCTTGGACAGTCTCCCCAGTATCCTCATCACTGCCTCCTTAACTGATTGTGAAGTCTAGGTCTATCTTGAACATTATACTTAATAAACGGTGCAGAGTCAATCGGTTTGCTACAAAATAGCGAATCCCCTGACGAATGTCAGGGGATTAGAGACAGGTCTGAAGGCCAAGATCGAGCTCTCGATTGATGATCGAGACAATAGAAGAATGAACCTCTAACTCTGACCCTGATCCGTCAACCAAGATGATGTCATCTGAAGATGCGGCAATCTGCCGATATCCTTCAATGACTTTTTGATGATATTGTTGGATTCTGGACTCTATTCGGTCTTTGCCTCCACCTCGAGTCGAGATACGCTTGAAAACCGTGTCGAGGTCAATATCGAGAATCACTACAACACTTGGAGAAACACCCTGCATTGCAAGGTTGTTCACATAAGCAACAGTCTCGATTGGAATCCCACCAGCGTAGCCCTGATAGGCAAGAGTTGAGATGTAAGATCTATCAGCAATCACGACCTCACCTCTTGTGATAGCAGGTTTCACTATCTTCCCGATCCAAGCAGATCTTGCTGCTTCAAAAAGAAGAAGTTCGGTCATAGCAGAAAGGTCTTCTGTCCCTTCGAGCAAAATACGCCGAATATGATTTCCTTCACTGGTATCACCCGGTTCGTGAGTGAGCAGAGTGGGAATTCCTGCAGAGCAAAGCGCTTTATGAAGCATGCTTGCTTGAGTCGATTTGCCAGATCCTTCTGGGCCTTCGATTACGATCAACTTTCCGGATTCCACATCTCTACCCCCTTTCCGGTTAGTAATCAAGGCGTTTTTAATCTATTAGTAAAAAACTTAAATGTCAACAAAAACTTTATAATATTGAAAAAATATGAGATATAGTGTAAAAATTCTTTCCTAAGATTTAGAACGATCGTTCTATTTTCTAGTAACTATTCTATAATTAAATTATGAAAAAAGAAATTAAAGAAAAAGTAAAAAATTTTACTTTGGAAATTATTGATCTTTTTCTTGAAATACCAGAAAATTTTATCAATGCTTTTGATAGGAAGGAATTTTATCGTATTATTAATGGTTCGCCCACTCCAAAAAAATTAACTCGTTCAAATATTAGTAAAATATTAAACAATTTAAAAAACAATGGATATATTCAAATCGAAAAGACTTCAACCAGCGAGTCAATTAAATTTACAAATAAAGCGAAATTAGCAGTAATTGATCGACTGGCAATGAAAAAAATAAGTGAAAATTTTTTCTGTTTTGTTTCTTTTGATATTCCCGAAGAAATGAAAATTAACCGAAACCGATTCAGACGAGCAATTAAAAAAATTGGTTTTCATCAAATTCAGAAAAGTTTGTGGGTTAGTAATAAAAATCTTGGTGGTTTTGTTGATTTGGCAGCCGAAGAATATGGTGTTTCAGATTATGTGGTGTATTTTATTTCTGATAAAACGAATATTACTGATTATATAAATAATTTAATTTCTGAAGATTGATAAGAGTAAAATTACTAAGATTTAGAACGATCGTTCTATTTTCTAGTAACTCATTTATATAAGAATTTATAATTTAAAAATCAATAAATTTTATACAAAGTTAGTTTTGTGTATTTAAACGATGATTTTTGATTAAATAGATACTAATTTATATAAATAAAGGTTAAAAAGGGGGGATTTTATGTCATGGATAATATTAATAATTGTTGGCAGCGTTATCGGCTGGCTTGCCAGTATTATTATGAAAACTGATTGGGAACAAGGTTTACTTGCTAATATTTTAGTTGGAATATTTGGTGCTATTTTGGCAAAATGGTTCTTTGCTGATGTTTTGGGAATAGGAAAAGCTGCTTCAGCCGGTACATTTTCTTTCACTGGTATTCTATGGGGGATTTTAGGAGCAGTTATTTTAATTTATATTTTAAAAATAATTCGGGTCTTAAGCTAATGCCCAAAAAAATTTAATAGATCGCTGAAAGATTAAAAGATAGATTAAAATTAAGAGTGGTCCATGACAAAAGTATAGGCAAAGCCTTTTTTGTCACACCTGCCTGTTCGGCCAATGCGGTGAACATA
>JBAYJO010000013.1:0-14712 GCA_041665085.1 Patescibacteria group bacterium
CGGTGCTCCGGTCTGCCTCAGGTAGTAATGGAACATGGGCTTTGATCCGCCAAAGGCGGGTCGGTGCTTTTGGACCCTTGGGGGGTCGGCGTCAGCCGACCCCTTTTTTATGCAAAAAAGTAAATAACTCTTTATTAGATTAACAAAATATTGTAGAGTTGCTAAGAGAGTAAGCAAGGTTGTGATTTACGGATCGCAATCGCTGAAATCTCTCGATTTGTATTGCCGGAGTTCTTTATGTCTAAGGACAGGAGAAGAGTGCTAGCAAAAACGAGACACTACGTGCCAGTATTTTTGAAAGATTTCGCCTTTAGTGGATGCTTTCAAACAGAGGGTTAATAGATAACCTACAGGAAGAACAGTATTGAACTTCCAAAGAAATAGATAAATACTGGCATTCTTCGAAGACGATCAGGAGTTCATGAACGCCCCGTACTTCAACCACGATGACGATAAGCCCTACTTCAACACGAACCACGTCAGTAATGCCAACAGCAACTACGGTGCTCCGGTCTGCCTCAGATAGTGTCTTATACATAATCTCGCTCTTTGCGAGGTTATGTATTTCTATAGGATCGCAGCCAGCCGCCTAACATTTTGCCTATTTCTTGAAGATTTTCCTCAATGCTAATATATCTTTTCTCATTGATAAGTTTGAGGTCATAAGACATACGGATTAAAAGTTTTAAAAAATCGAGTCTTACGGAGGCTTTTTCAAGAATGGCACCTTTTAAGTTTTTTGGGCAAAATTCTGCCTCGATAAAAAGTTCGAGTATATTTGTTAGAGCTTCTTTTATTTTTTCGCCTAGAGTATATTTTTCTTCTCTGGGAAATAAACGAACAATAACATGAATAGATTTGTACAAATCATAAGTTTTTAAAATAATAGGAGCTTCATTTTGCATAACAACCTCTATGATCAAATTAGTAGCTTAGAAAATCTTTTTTGTAGTTGGCGAGAATTTAAATCCGGCAAGAGAAAGAAAGTTAATGTAGCAAGGCTAGAGCGAAACTTAGAAGATAACTTATTCTCTTTGCATAAAGATTTGATAAATAAAACGTATCGACATTCTGATTATACCTCATTTTACATAACTGATCCAAAATTGCGACACATTCATAAAGCCGAAGTGCGAGATCGGATAGTCCACCACGCGGTTTATAGGATTTTGTATCCGATTTTTGATAAGGGTTTTCTTTATGACTCCTATTCTTGCCGGTTGAACAAAGGAACTCATCGGGCTGTGAACAGACTAGAAAGTTTTGCTCGAACCGTAAGCTGCAATTATTCAAAACCCTGCTATACCTTGAAATGCGATGTTAAAAAGTTTTTTGATTCAGTCGATCATAAAATTTTGATGAGTATTTTGGAAAATAAAATTACCGATTCTGATACTTTGAGACTTCTTGGTGAGATAATTTGCAGTTTTGACAGGTCAAACAGAAGCCAATTATCGTTATTTGACAGTTGGAATTTTGATCAATTTCGCTTGCCGACAGGCAAGGGAATACCAATAGGCAACTTAACCAGCCAACTATTTGCCAATGTCTATATGAACGAACTGGATCAATTTGTTAAACACAATTTGAAGGCGAAATATTATCTTCGCTATTGTGATGATTTTATTATTTTATCTAGCAATAAGCAGTATTTAAAAGATTTAATTATTAAAATCGAAGAATTTTTAAATCAGGAACTCAAACTTAAATTGCATGAGAATAAGGTAAGTATCCGCAAATTATGTCAAGGCGTAGATTTTCTTGGTTATGTTGTATTGCCATATTATATTGTATTAAGGACTAAGACGAAGAAAAGAATGTTTAAAAAAATCAGCGAAAAGAATTTTTCGTCATATGTCGGATTGTTAAGTCATTGCAGCGGCTATAAATTAAAAAAAGAACTAATTCAAAAGTCGGAGCCCTAGTTTGACTCAAGGTTAAATATCAGGTAAATTCTATACATAATATAAAAAAAAGGAAGGGCACATGTTTGAACGCCTATTTAGTTTATTGTCTCAAGATATCGGAATTGACCTTGGAACAGCCAATACTCTAGTTTATGCTCGAGACAAAGGCATTATCATAAATGAACCCTCTGTTGTGGCAATCAATACCAAAACAAAACAAGTTTTGGCAATTGGCAATGAAGCTCGCTTAATGGTTGGCCGCACTCCCTCAAATATTGTTGCTACTCGTCCGCTTGTTGATGGAGTCATTTCTGATTATGAAGTAACAGAACATATGCTTCGTTATTTTATTAAGAAATCTCATGAAGGCCAATTTTATTTTATTAATCGTCCAAGAGTTATAATCGGCATTCCGTACAATATTACTGAAGTTGAAAGACGCGCTGTTGAAGAAGCAACTTTGAGCGCCGGTGCCAGATCTGTTTTTTTAATTGAAGAACCGGTAGCTGCTGCAATCGGAGCTCGTCTTCCAATTCAAGATCCTGCCGGATCAATGATTGTTGATATTGGCGGCGGTACTACAGAAATTGCTGTGATTTCGCTTGGCGGAATTGTTGCTTCTCGCTCGCTTCGGATTGCCGGTGATGAAATGAATGAAGCAATAATAACTCATGCCCGCGATAAGTTTAATCTTATGCTGGGTGAAAAAACAGCGGAAGAAATTAAGGTAAAAATAGGATCAGCTGCAGAAATGCGCCAGAAAAATAGATTCACAATGTGCGGCCGCGATTTAGTCAGCGGACTGCCAAAAGAAATAATTGTATCCGACGATGATATTCGAGAAGCTCTTAAAAAACCGGTTATGTCTATTGTTGATGCTGTAAAAGCAACCATTGAGGAGACTCCGCCTGAACTAGTGGCCGACATTATGACTAAGGGTATTATTCTCTCTGGAGGAGGTGCGCTTCTTCGCGGACTTGATGAACTCCTGTCCCAAGCAACTGAAACAAAAGTCCAAATTGCCGAAGATCCTCTTACATGCGTTGCTCGGGGTATTGGTATTGTTCTTGAAGATATTACGAGTTTAAAAGATGTGTTGTTGCCAACTGAATTTAACAAATGAAAAACAAAAAAATAGTATATATTTTATTAATCATTATCTTTATCTGCGCTTTTATTTTTAGCGGCATCGGCAATTCATTAAAAATAACTTTTAAAAATATTTTCTTAAGTCCTTCAAGCATCACTTATGGTGCTACTCATCGAATTGGCAGCTATCTTTCCCTTCTTGGTTCAATCGGAAAAATAAGTCAGGAAAATACTGATCTTAAAGCGCAAAATATGGCGCTTGAAGCTGAAATTGCCAAAAATAACCAACTTAGCTATGAAAACGAACAATTAAAACTTGCTCTAAATTTTATCAATCAGTCAAGCCAAAAGGATTTGCTAACTGTAAAAGTAATTGGGCACTCGCCAATAAATTCTCTTGAAACATTAGAAATTGCCGGAGGTGAAAAAGATGGCATTTCAAAAGGATCGGCCGTTATTTCCAATGGATATTTAATTGGAAAAATTTCCGAAGTAAGAGAAAAGTCGTCAACTGTTTATTTGATTACAAATGTTAACTCTCTTGTTCCGGTAATGATGACCAAAAGTCGCGTTAAAGGCCTTCTTCGCGGCGGCATTTCAGGTCTTGTTGTTGAACAAATTCCTCTTGATGCCGAGATTTCTGAAGGAGAAGATGTTATAACCTCATCGATAGGAGATGAATTTCCGGAAAATATTCTGGTAGGTAAAGTTTCCAAAATCATTTCAAAAGAAAGTGAAATATTTAAAAAAGTCAGCATCGATTCTCCTGTTGAATTCAATAAATTAGATACAATTTTTGTCTACAAATGAAAATTGATTTTATAAAAATATTTAATTATCTGCTTGTTATTATCTGTGTTTATTTAGAGCTTTCTCTTCCAAAAAATTTCTTGTGGGGCTTTAGCATTAATATAATTCTTATGGTTGGACTAATTTATTTGCTGCTGAATAATTTTTCTTATGCAATAATATGGCTTGTTTTTGGTTCAATTTTTTTGGATCTTCTCACTCCCGGTCGTTTTGGCTGGATTGCTTTATCTATTATCATCCCATCAATACCGATTTATTTTCTTTTCAACTCCTTTTTCCGAAGTTCTTCATTTTGGCTTACCTCATTAATTTTTTTCATTTCAAGCATTTTCAGTCAATTGATTATAATTGGGGCATATAAATTAGAATTAAGCTACAATATTATTTTTTCGGCAACAGTAAGTTGCGTTTTTGCTGTCATTGTATTTACTTTAATGAATCTTTTCGGAAAAAAATCAGAATTAATAAAATTATAATATGTCAATTTTTAATCCTTTTAAAAATTATGGGGAAATTCAAGGTCAGGAGGCTGATTATTATCTTGATATTGCGCCAAGCGAGCTTGCAAACCACCGAGTAAAACGAAAGCAAGATTCCAAGAAAAATTATTGGGTTTTCAATTTGTTTATTTTTATTGCAGGTGGAATTTTAATATTTAGACTTTTAAATTTACAAATTGTTGAAGGTTTTCAAAACCAACTTTTAGCTCAAAAAAATCAAATCAGATCAAGACTGGTTGAAGCGCCTCGCGGTTTGATCTATGACGCAAAAGGCAATAAATTAGTTCAAAATATTGCAGATTTTGAGATAGTTTTAAAAGCAACCGACTTGCCTAGAAAAAAAGAAGAAAAAGATAAGATGTTGCAGCAAATATCTGAAATTTTTGAAATAAATATTGATGATTTAAATACTAAAGTTGGAGCAAAAATTACTACAAATGAACCAATAGTTTTAAAAGATAATGTTACTCATGATGAAGCATTGGCTTTTGAGCTCAAAATCGTAGATTTACCTTCGGTTAGTGTTAAACCGAAATCAATACGAAAATACATTACCGAAGGAGCTTTTTCTCATTTGCTCGGTTATGTCGGTCGAATTAATCAGGATGAAATTAATAGTAACCCAAGTTATTTATCAACAGATGTTTTTGGAAAAACCGGTCTTGAAAAAATATATGAATTAAATCTGTCCGGTAAAAAAGGTATTGAAAAAATTGAGGTTGACTCAAGCGGAAAATATCAACGAACCCTATCTTCTATCGCTTCAAGCCCGGGTAATAATTTAGTGCTTTCGCTTGATTTGTATTTGCAAAAAGAAGCGGAACGGCTGCTTCGCGAAAAAATGAAAGAGGTTGATTCAGCAAAAGGAGTCGTTATTGCAATGAACCCTCAAAATGGTGCAATTCTTTCAATGGTTAGTCTGCCGGCTTATGATAATAATTTATTTGCAACCGGTATTTCAACCGAAGATTATCAAAAAATTAAAGATGACAAAGATATGCCGATGATTAATCGGGCTATTTCCGGACTTTATCCTTCGGGTTCTGTTATTAAGCCGATGATTGCTGCTGCTGCTTTAAATGAGGGGGTTGTAACAGAATCGACCACAATTGTGGATACTGGCTCGATCAGCATTGGCGAGTGGGTTTTTCCTGACTGGAAAGTTCATGGTCTGGTTGATATTAAAAAAGCGATTGCCGAATCTTGCGATGTATTTTTTTATGCCATTGGCGGAGGATGGGATAAAATTAAAGGGTTGGGAGTAGCGAAAATTAAAGAATATTTGGAAAAATATGGTTTTGGTACTCCAACCGGAGTTGATCTTCCGGGTGAAAATGCCGGTCTTGTTCCTGATAATGATTGGAAAAAATCTCGACTTAATGAATCTTGGTATGTTGGTGATACTTATCATCTTTCAATCGGACAAGGTGATTTTTTGACCAATCCCCTCCAAGTTATTACAGCAATTTCAGCTGTTGCCAACGGGGGAAAATTATATACGCCCGAGCTTGTCGATAAAATTACAGATTACAATGGAAAAACAATTGAAGACATCGAGCCTAAATTAGTTAGAGAGAATTTTATTAGTTCTGAAAATATTGAAATAGTTAGAGCAGGTATGAGACAAGCAGTTACTGATGGTTCAGCTAAACAGCTTCAAGATTTGCCTTTTGAGACTGCTGCTAAGACTGGAACAGCCCAGTTCGGGGATAAAACTAAAGATCATGCTTGGTTTGTTGCTTTTGCTCCTTATCAAAATCCGGAAATTGCTCTTGTAGTGATGATTGAAGGAGGAGGACAAGGTTCAGCAGTTTCTCAACCAATTGCCAAGGATTTGTTGAGCTATTATTTTACTCATAAAACTCAATAATTTTAATAAAATGTTAACAGCCCGCCGGTTGGCGGGCTGTCAGTTGTTACGAGAACGCTATTCTTCGGACTCTTCGTCTGCTTCAGTTTGGACAAGCTGATCGATTGCACTTGCGAGCATTCCCGAACGTGCTTCTAGATCCAGCGCAGCGAAAAGCTTGTAGTGCAGGTCGTTCAGAAACCATTCGGTGAATGGGGGAATATTTCCGCCCGAGTTCTTAAGGGCTTGGCATCTCCGAAGGAGATCTGTAAGAACTTTTCGAAGTGCTAAGTTCTTCTTGGCCAGCTCCACAGTTGCCGTCAGCATCTCCGATAGACGCTTGTCCCAAAGCTGGGCTTCTTTTCGATCGTAATACATAGCTCCGTCGTACAGCAGATCTTGCCATACAAGGCAACTGTGAACGACCAATCCAGCATCAGATGGATATCTGAAAAGATCTTTCTCGCAGAGCCATCTCACGGAATTAATGATCCCAAAAACGAATCCGTAGGAGATTGCTCGAGGCTCAAAAGCCTCGTTTGAAACGCTCACTTGAAGGAACCACTTTCCCGACCTTAAGGGATCGAAAATGGTGATTCCCACGATGGCGTGGGCAACATCGATCGGTTCCTGCTCATGTCTTCCGCGAAAGGTGTCAACTATCTCACTCATGAGCACTTTGCCTTCCTTGTCGATGAGCAAGTTGGCGAGAGCGTTCGATATCTCTCCACCGCCAGGACTCACCAGATGCTTGATTGCATTCTTTGTGTTTGATGTCATTTCGATATCTCCTCTCGAAGATGCCTTCTCTCGAAGGACTAGTATTTACCTTCTCTCGAAGGTACTGCGCTCTCACGCATAAGAGAAAATATACCATAAAAATGCTTAAAAGTCAAGAAATCCTAATGACATTTTTGTAAAAAAACAGTATCATTAAGGAGAATTTTAAATTTTAAATTAATTTTATGCTAGAAGAATATAAAAATAAGAGAAAATTTAATCAAACTCCCGAGCCAAGCGGCAAAATCGATGATAAAAATAGTAATCGTTTTGTTATTCAGGAGCATCATGCAACTAATTTGCATTGGGATTTTCGTCTTGAGCTTGATGGAATTTTAAAATCATGGGCAGTTCCAAAAAACCTGCCGGAAAAAATAGGTGAAAAACATCTGGCTGTAGAAACCGAAGATCATCCGGTTGAATATATTAATTTTGAAGGTGAAATTCCTGAAGGAAACTATGGCGCCGGCACAGTTAAAATTTGGGACGCGGGAAATTACGACATGCTTGAGCAAAAAAAAGACTCATTAAAATTTATCCTTCACGGCAAAAAACTTAAAAGTGAATATCACATGTTTAAACCGAATTTTAAAGATTCAAAAGGTACCGAGTGGCTGGTTATTAAATCTGATAATAGCAAAAAAACTATTGACAAAGTTGGCAAAAAATTATAAATTTTATACAAGAAAACAAAACGCATTATTGATGATGGCTAACCGCCGTCATTTAAATTTTTTTATGCTAGTTTTAAAGTCCAAAAAGGATAGAATATCAAAAATGTAAGTTTCGGAGGTTCTATGGTTAGAGAATTTATCATGACAAAAGAAGGATACGAGAAATTAAAGGAAGAGCTTGAAGCCTTAAAAATAAAAAGAAAAGAAGTCATTGTTCGTTTAAAAATCGCAAAAGAATTTGGTGATCTATCTGAAAATAGCGAATTTGAAGATGCAAAAAATGACCAGACTTTTGTTGAGTCAAAACTTCTTGAAGTAACAGAAAAAATTAAACATGCAAAAATTGTTGGTAAGGTTAATTCTGGTGATAAAATTGGTCTTGGCAGCAAAATTTTGGTAGAATCAGATCTAGGGGAAGAAGAATATGAATTAGTGAGCCCTGCTGAAGCAACTCCGCTTAAAGGTTTGATTTCAATAGAGTCTCCTTTTGGCAAAGCATTTTTAAATGCTAAAGCTGGGGACAAAGTTCATGTGAATACCCCTGATGGTGTAGTGGATTACAAAATTATTAAATTATTGTAAAGGATTCATGGAAAAAGATCTTCTAAAGCTAAGGCGTCAAAAACTTGAGGCTCTCATTAGTCGTGGCGTTAATCCTTTTCCTTCAAAAGTTAATAAAACAATGACTGCATCTGCTGCTAAAAATGCCAAAGTAGCTACTGTTGCCGGAAGATTGCGTCTTATAAGGGGCCACGGTAAAGCGGCTTTTGCAGACCTATGTGATGAAACTGGAAAGATTCAACTATATTTTAAATACGATAATATTGGAAAAGAAAAATTCGAAATTTTCGAACTTTTAGAAATGGGTGATTTTATTTCAGCAACAGGAGAAATATTTACAACAAAAACCGGTGAACAAACGATTAGGGTAGAGGATTTCGATGTACTTGTAAAAGCTTTGCGTACCCTCCCTGATAAGTGGCATGGACTTAAAGATGTTGAAGACAGATATCGCATGAGATATCTTGATTTGATGTTTAATCCCGAGGTTAAAAAATCGTTTGAAATAAGATCTAAGGCAATTCAAGCTCTTCGTGATTTTTTACTCAAGAAAGATTTTATTGAAGTTGAAACTCCGGTGCTGCAAACAATCGCCGGAGGAGCTTCTGCAAAGCCTTTCGTGACCCATTACAATGCTTACGACTGCGATGTTTATTTGCGCATTGCTCCGGAGCTTTATTTAAAAAGACTTCTTGTGGGCGGATATGAGCGAGTGTTTGAATTTGCCCGTTGTTTTAGAAATGAAGGCGTGGACTGGTCGCATAATCCCGAATTTACTATGCTCGAATTCTACCATGCCTATATCGATTACAACCAGTTGATGACTTTTACAGAGGAAATGATTATATCAACAGTTAAAAATGCAACCGGCAATGACTATATCGAACATGGTGATGAAAAAATTATTATCAAATCACCATTTAAGCGAATAACTTTTGCGGAAGTAACCGGTGGAAAAAATACCGACGAAGCGTTTAAAGAAGGTGTTAAAAAAATTAAAGAACCAACTTTTGTAATTGATCATCCATCCGAGATGCTGCCGCTTGCAAAACCTAAAGAAGGCGGACTGGCTCAAAGTTTTCAATTAATAATTGCCGGTACGGAACTTGTTAAAGCCTTTTCGGAGTTAAATGATCCGGATGTTCAGAGAGCAAATTTTGAAAATCAACTCAAGCTTCGCAAAGAAGGTGATGAGGAAGCGCAAATGGGTGATGAAGATTTTGTCGAGGCTTTAGAGTATGGCATGCCTCCAACTGCCGGTTGGGGAATGGGTATAGATCGATTTGTGATGCTTTTAACAGATACTCATACTCTTCGCGAGGTGATATATTTCCCATTTATGAAACCGGTAAACAAGTTAAAAGTTCATAAAGTCAAAAGTTTGTAAAGTTGAAAAGTGAATTTTATATTTTTAAAATTAGTTAGAAATTAGGAATTAGAAATTAGTAATTTACTCCGAAGGAGTTACAATGCTTAATATAAAATATATACGAGAAAATACAGAATTAATAAAAAAGAATTCAGCCGATCGGTTGAGCAAGGTTGATATTGACAAACTGCTTGAAATAGATAAAAAACGAAGAGAACTAGAAGAAGAAATTACAGCTCTTCGTAGCAAGCGCAATGCTGCATCAAAATCAAAACCAACGGATGAAGAAATTCAAGAGATGAAATCAGTTGGTGATGAAATTCAAAAATTAGAAAAAGAACTGGAGCCATTACAGCAAAACTATAAGGAACTAATTCTCGAAGTTCCAAATTTAACACACCCTGATGTGAAAGTTAGCCAAGATGAAGATGACAATGAGGTTTTGGAGCAAAACATGGAGCCGACTAGATTTGATTTTATTCCGCTCGATCATGTCGAGCTTGCAGAAAAATTAGATTTGATTGATTTTAACAGAGGCACAAAAGTAACAGGTGCTAAATTTTATTATTTAAAAAATGAAGTTGCCTTACTCGAACTTGCTTTAACTCAATATGCTTTTAAAATCGCAACCAGTCATGGTTTTACTCCGATTATTACCCCGGATTTAGCCAAGCGAGAAATCCTAACAAATATGGGCTACTGTCCTCGTGGTGAATCAACCCAAATTTACAATATTGAAAATTCAGATTTAAGTTTGATTGGCACAGCTGAAATTACAATGGGCGGCTATCATTCAGATGAAACACTGAAAGAAGAAGATTTACCAAAAAAATATGTTGCACTTTCGCATTGTTTTAGGACTGAAGCCGGTTCTTATTCAAAATTTTCTAAGGGAATTTTCAGGGTTCATCAGTTTACTAAGGTAGAGATGTTTGAATTTACTACCCCTGAAAATTCTGAAAAAGCACACATTGAAATACTTGAAATTGAAAAGGAAATTTTTAAAGGACTTGAAATTCCATTTAGAGTAATCGATCATTCAACTGCTGACCTTGGAACCCCATCTTATCGCACTTATGATCTTGAAGCATGGATGCCGGGAAAACCTAATAAAGATGGTTCAATGGGCGATTGGGCAGAAATTACATCAACATCAAATTGTACCGATTATCAGTCCCGAGCCTTAAATATTAAATTTCAATCAAAAACAGGTGAAAAAGAATTCGTTCACATGATAAACGGCACAGCAATTGCAATGACTCGTCCAATCATTGCCATTTTAGAAAATTTTCAGCAAAAAGATGGCAGTATCAAAATGCCCGAAGTCTTGATTCCTTATTTAGGATTTAGTGAGATAAAACCAAAATAACCCTTTTGTCATTCCAGTCTACTCTAATATTGTCATTCCAGTCCTAAAACTGTCCTTTCTTCCCCTGTCATTCCAGACTCGAAGCGAAGCGCTCGAGATCTGGAATCCATTTCAAAAATTTTTATCATTAATTCATTAAAAATTGAATTTAAATTGTAAATTTTAAATTGTAAATTTAACCGGAGGCTTTATGAAAATTGATTACAAATTTCGAAATTCAACTATTGATGGTTTTTTGACCGAATATGCTGATAAAAAATTTACCCATGTCATGCGTCTTGCTCCAGAAGCGAGTTCGCTTGAAGTTGAATTTAATGACGCCCGAGGTTCAAAAGGAAATGATGCCGAAGTAAATCTCGTTTTAACATTTCCCGGACAAAGAGAATCTGTATATGTAAGCGTTACTGCTGAAAATTTTCAAGCTGCCATTGATCAGGCTAAAGATAAACTTGATACCCAACTTCGAAAAATTAAAGAAAAGATGATTGATAAGAGTAAAGAATCAATTGAGCTAAAGTAATTTTTCTCTTGAATGCTTGGATAATAACAGGTATAGTGAATTAGGTAATGATATTCAATCAAAAGTTTTAACTTTTGAGTTTTAATTTTTAAGCGGAGTTTAACTATGAGTTTTTTAAAGAATTTATTCGGTTCAAATGAAAGAGTTGTATCTAAACTTCAGAATTATATTGATGCCATAAATGGCTATGAACCGGAATATGAAAAATTATCCGATGAAGAGCTGAAAAATAAATCAATTGAATTTAAAAATCGTCTTGATTCACCAACTGGTGGAGAAACTTTAGACGATCTTTTGCCTGAAGCATTTGCAGCTGTAAGAGAAGCAAGCAAAAGAACAAATGGCGAGCGTCATTTTGATGTTCAGCTTGTTGGCGGTATTGTTTTGCATCAAGGCAAGATTGCTGAAATGAGAACCGGTGAAGGTAAAACATTGGTTGCTTCTTTAGCACTTTATCTTAATGCATTGGAAGGAAAAGGCGCTCATCTTATCACAACTAATGATTATTTGAGTAAAATTGGTGCCGGTTGGATGGCTCCGATTTTTCATTCATTAGGTTTGAGCGTTGCTGCAATCGGCCATGAGCAATCTCTTCTTTATGACCCAGAATCAAATAACGAAAATGAAACAGATTCAAGGCTCGCTCATTTTAGACAAGTTTCAAGAAAAGAAGCTTATGCAGCGGATATTACTTATGGAACTAATAATGAATTTGGTTTTGATTATTTGCGCGATAATATGGCGCCAGCAGCAGAATATTTGGTTCAGCGCGATCTAAATTTTGCTATTGTTGATGAAGTTGACTCTATTTTAATTGATGAAGCTAGAACTCCATTAATTATATCGGCGCCAGCAGAAGAATCCGCCGCCTATTATCAACAATTCGCCGATCTTGTCCCAAGACTTAAAGAAGGAGAAGATGTTGAAATTGATGAAAAAATGCGTGCTACAACACTTACCGATCAAGGTATTGCCAAAATGGAGTCTTGGCTTAATGTCAAAAATATTTATGGCGATCCTAATGCTGTTGCCCTTGCTCATCATCTCGATGAATCCTTAAAAGCGGAGTTTTTATTTAAATTGGATAAAGATTATGTTGTAAAAGAAAATGAAATAGTAATTGTTGATGAATTTACCGGTCGGCTTATGCCCGGTCGAAGATATTCCGGTGGTCTTCATCAAGCAATTGAAGCAAAAGAGCATGTTGAAATTAAAAAAGAATCAGATACTTTGGCAACAATATCTTTCCAGAATTTATTTAGAATGTACAATAAGCTTTCCGGTATGACTGGTACTGCTGCAACTGAAGCTGAAGAATTTTTCAAAATATATAAATTGGATGTTGTTGAAATTCCAACTCATCGCGAAGTTGTAAGAATAGATAATAATGATAAGGTTTACAAAACAGAAGAAGCTAAACTTCGAGCAATAGTAAATGATATTAAAAATCGAAGTGAAAAAGGCCAGCCGGTTTTGGTTGGTACGATTTCAGTTGAAAAATCAGAAAGGTTATCTAAATATTTGAAGCGTGAAGGAGTTAAACACGAAGTTTTAAATGCAAAACAACATGAACGCGAAGGAAAAGTCATTTCAAATGCCGGAAAACCGGGAGCTGTAACTGTTGCAACTAATATGGCCGGTCGTGGTGTTGATATTTTACTTGGAGGAGCTAAGCCGCGTCTTTCTTCCGGCGAAGCTGCCACGGAAAAAGATAAAAAATTGGTTTCCGAATGGGAAAGAATGCACCAAGAGGTAATTGAGCTTGGCGGTTTGTATGTCATTGGCACAGAGCGGCATGAAGCCCGTCGAATTGACAATCAGCTACGCGGACGAGCTGGACGACAGGGTGATCCGGGCGAAAGCCAATTTTATGCTTCAATGGATGATGATTTGATGCGTATTTTTGGCGGTGATCGCATGAAAAATCTGATGAATAAATTGCGTTTGCCTGATGATATGCCGATTGAGCACAGCTTAATTTCAAGATCAATCGAACAATCGCAAAAGAGAGTTGAAGGGCATAATTTTGATATTAGAAAACACCTTGTTGATTATGACGATGTGGTCAATAAACATAGAGAAGTAATTTATCGCAAAAGAAAGAAAATTCTTACTTATCCAAATGAAGAAGATCAGAAAAAAAATAATCTATGGCTGCATCAAGAAGTTTTAGAAATGATGTCAGAGGATGAAAAAAGAGATTATGAAAAAAGATCATCTGCTTGGGGAGACGAATTAACCGCCAATGTTGAACGCGCAGTGTATCTTAGAACAATTGATATGCTTTGGGTTGAACATTTAAATATTATTGATGAACTTCGAGAAGGTATTGGGCTTCGCGGTTATGGCCAAAGAGATCCATTAGTTGAATATAAAGAAGAAGCCTATAATCTTTTTCAAGGTTTAACAAGAGCAATTGAAGATAGGGTTATTGAAATGCTTCTTAAAATTGAAGTTTCAAATCAGCCCCAACAAAGACCGGAACCAATACGAAGAATGATGATGCAAGGACCTGATGAATCAATGGCTGGCGGTTCAATTCAAAATCAAAATATCGCCCAAAAACCAATTAAGCAAACTGCAATTTCAAATAGCGATGTTCAAGTATCTGTCCGGTCAAAAAAAACCGGTCAAGAAACAAGTTCGAGCTCTTATTCAAAAGTTGGTCGCAATGATGCTTGCCCTTGCGGAAGCGGCAAGAAGTATAAGAAATGCTGTGGAAACTAAAATATAGTAAAGGACAGTCCTTTACTATATTTTAGTTGATTTCTAAATTAATTGATCTCTAAGGTTTGTTCTGATTGATTATTTGCCGGATCTAAAGCTCTAATTTTAAGATAGTATTTATGCGTTGAATTTAAATTTGGAATTGTAACAATGTGTTGGGATAAATAGTGCTTAACTTCAGTGTTAAAATAAGCATCATCAGAATGGTCGCTTTGGGTGGAGCCATAGCTTAAAGTTGTGCCGTAATCCACAAATCCATAGCTAACTTCAGGCGAACCATTGCTTGATAATAAATTATCCCATTTGATTATTAAATTATTTCCATCCCAAGCAGTAGAAACATTTTCAAGTTTAGGTGCAGAATTATCCGTACTTGGATCATCGGATAAAGTATACAAAGGATCGCCAATTAAAATATTTTTCCAATTTATCCACTCTGTTGACATAAACATGCTTTCAGCAAATGTAAAATGAGTCCGCCCAATCGATGGTTCACCGTTTAAAAATCTATTAAAAAATTTTTTTGTATCAGGCAACCCTTGAAAATATGGTTCTCC
>JBAYJO010000014.1:0-14588 GCA_041665085.1 Patescibacteria group bacterium
ATAATTTTTTCTTTTAAGATTGTAGCGAAGCGGTTCGCAAAAATTGAAATCAAAAAAAGTATTTGTAATTTCCGGTGCATTTTCAGGTGTAGTTTCAACTGATTTTTGAACAAATTTAGAAATATCAATTCTTTCAGAGACAGAACCTCTTCTTGCCGGTCTATTCCTAAAACCATTACGATTATTATTACCAAAAGATGAGACACCAAATCTTTTTCTTGGCCCATAATTTGAGCTTGTATTTTGTGATCCATAAAAGGATCTATTTGAGTTTTGCATTTTTCCTTGGCCACACAAAAATGGCGTTAATTATTTAATTTCATTGCTATATAGAACATCGAAATTTAATAATTAACTCTCGGAAATCCATAGAACAATATGTTTGTAATATTAATAGTAACACGAAGTGGCAATAATGTCAAGTTGAAAGGGTAAAAAAATATTAACAAAGCCTAATTGAGCTAGAAATATTAATATTTTTTAAATATTGAATTAAAAATGTTTTATTCTTTTTTACCTAGATTGGACATAATAGCCAAAACATAGAGAGCAGCCAAACCGACAACTGCATAGACTACGCGAGAACCAGTTGAGTCAGCCCCAAAGATAGCATCTACTAGATTCCATTTGAAGAAACCTACCAGACCCCAGTTAAGGCCACCGATTATTACCAACAATGTGGCGAACCAATCAAAAGCTCCTAGCTTTTTCATGTCCCTCCTTAATTAGTTTTTATTAATATTATTATAGCATATTTTTATATTTTTTTTATTAACACATTGACAAATAACAACTCATGTGTTAAAAGAGTCTTAATACTAGTTTTATACTAGATAGTGCCAACGCTCTTAGGTGAGCAAGGAGGATACTGATATGCCGAGAGGGAAAAACGGCAAAGAACAGAAGAACCGACCCATGTCCAGCTCGAAGAAACACAAAACAAAGAAAAAGACTGGACTGACTGATCGCCTAATGTCAACTGATGGATTTACTCCTTTTGAAGGACGTAAAAGGAGACACTATTGAAATGCATGACCTGAACGAAAAAGAACAGCATCTGCTAGTTGACAAGTTGGTCATTTCTCAAATGGTTGAAAGCATCAACCATAATGACTGTGTTCTAGAGATCGGACCCGGCACAGGCAACATCACTCGTGCGTTAGCCAAAAAAGGTGCATTCGTTACTGCTATCGAAGTTGATCAGAGCTTCGATCGACATTTGTCCCGATTGCGGAATGTCGAGGTCATCTATGCTGATGTGATACGTTCAGGCGTACCCGACTTCAGCATGTTAGTATCCAATCTACCATTCCATATTACTGAGCCGCTGATAAGTTTGCTAGCAGAAAAGCAGTTCCTCCAAGCAGTTCTGTTAGTAGGTGGCAAGTTTGTCAAAGAAGCAACAGCCATCCCTGGTGACAGCGATTTTGGCAAACTCAGCTTATTGGTTCAGTCATTTTTCGACCTCACTTATCTAAGAGAAGTCGAGAAAAATTGCTTTGATCCACCACCGCGAGTAACTGCAGCGCTGGTTCGAATTAGCCCCGCCAAACCGAAAGACTTTCTGCTCCAGGTATTCAGAGAGCTCTTCGAACAGCGGGACAAGAAGTTCAAGAACGCACTTCGCGAAGCATTAGTCCGAGTTAAAGGGATTACCAAGAATGCAGCCAGAGAGGCAATAGACTCAATGGCGCTACCAGAAGATTGGCTTAGTGGCAATCTGGAAAACCTCTCTAATGCGGATCTGTGTGTGCTTTGCCAGAAAATAAAGAGTTCAAGCGATGAAATTCGAGATCAAGATCAACCGCGAGTGTCGCACGAACATAACCGTCCCATATGCTGCACCGATCAAGGTGCAGATCGAGTCAATTGAATAGAGTCTTAAGACCACAAGGCCGCAGCAATGCGGCCTCTGACATTTTGTTTGTAACTATTGACAAAATATTTCTATATGATATGTTTATTATTACAAGACAACTCCCGATGGGTTCGCCTGAAGCGGTTGTTTTCACTCTTAACTCTAGAGCAGCTGTTTTGTGCTGTATTTTTTATATAGGGAGATTGTTAGAAAGATTGTATGCTAGTAGATACTCAAGCTCAAGAGTCAAAACTGTGCATTAAAATTCATGAGGTAGGCATTTCAAACCTTAAGATGCCTTGCACGCTAAAGACTGATAAAGAAGATATTAACACGGTCGCTAATTTTAATTTTTCAACTTCTTTACACAAAAACATTCGCGGAACTCACATGAGCCGCTTAGTACAAATTATCCATAAATTTATTGAAAAACCGCTTGGGAGAGATGAATTGTTAGCATTGGCTAACAATGCAAAAGATAGCCTTGCATCGGGTAGCTCTCTTCTAAAAGCGGATTTTTGTTATTTTAAAACTAAAACTACTCCAATTACAAAAATAAAGAATATTTTGAATTATCAGTGCGGTGTAAGCATTTATTCAAATTGCAAAGTAAATATTATTGCAGATGTTGAAATTCCTGTAACATCTCTTTGCCCATGCAGTAAAGAAATTAGTGAAAATGGTGCTCATAATCAAAGAGGTTTAATAAAAATTCGAGCAGACATTTCTGACAATCCTGAAATTTGGTTCGATGATCTGATTGAACTTGGCGAAACAAGTAGCAGTTGCGATATTTATTCAGTCCTTAAGAGACCAGATGAAAAATATGTTACTGAAAAAGCTTACGATAATCCAAAATTTGTTGAAGATGTTGCAAGAGAAGTTGCCTACGGTTTAAAAAAATTAAATATCAAAAAATATGTTGTTAACTGCGTAAATTATGAATCAATTCATGGTCATAACGCATACGCTATAATAAGAAAAGGAATTTTATGCTCGTAACAAAGAGTTTTTATTTCGAATCAGCTCACAAATTAGAAGATTACGACGGAAAATGCAAAAATCTCCACGGACACTCTTACAGACTAGAAGTAACCATCGAAGGAAAAGTTAATGAAAATGGTATGGTTATGGATTTTTCTAAGCTTAAAAAAATTGTTAATGAACAAATAATTGATAAACTAGACCATTCGTATTCAAACGATATTATTAAAATACCAACTGCAGAAAATACTTTGATTTATATTTGGTCAAAACTCAAAACCAAACTTCCACTTTATGAATTAAAACTCTGGGAAACTAGAGACTCTTATGCAACATATCGAGGTAAAAATGAAAGTAATTGAGACATTTTTATCAATACAAGGCGAAGGAATCGATTCTGGTCTTTTAACATATTTTGTCAGATTTTCAGGTTGCAATCTTAGATGTACTTATTGCGATACAAAATATGCCTACAGCGGTGGAATAGAAATGACCATTGATGAAATTATTAACAAAATTAAAAAAAGTAAAGTTAAAAAAGTATGTGTTACTGGTGGAGAACCTTTAATACAACCGGAAATTGAAAAATTATCAAACAAATTAATTAATGATAATTATTTTATCAATATTGAAACAAATGGAAGTATTGAATTACCGGATTGGACTAAACAAAAAAATATATCAATATCAATGGATCTTAAATGCCCATCTTCAGGTATGGACAAAAAAATGAATTATGGAAATATTGATAAATTAGATTCAAAAGATTCAGTAAAATTTATTATCGGAAATGATGAAGATTACAAATTTGCAAAAAAATGGTCAGAAAAAATTAGATTCGCCAATATAATTTTTAATCCAGTTTATGGCCAAATGGATTTAAAAAAACTTGCTCAAGACGTTATTGATGATCAACTTGTAAACGTTAGAATGGGTGTCCAATTACATAAAATAATTTGGGGACCAACAAAGAAAGGTGTTTAATGCTTATTCTAGGACTCAACGGTTGTCACAAAAGAAGTCACGATGCTGCTGCTTGTTTGGTGAAAGACGATAAAATCCTTGCAATTGCAGAAGAAGAAAGATTTACCAGACAAAAAAGAGCGTTTGATAGTTACCCAATTAACTCGTCAAAATTTTGCTTGAATTATGCGAAGATTAATTTTAATGATCTTGATGCAATTGCAATTGGTTTTGCTGACAGTAAAATCAATGAAACAGTTTATGACGAGAAAATTTTAAATGAACTTTTCCCAGAAAGATTTTTTGGTTCGAAAAAGAAGCTACCTATATATTATGTAAAACATCATCTGGCTCACGCTGCCAGTGTATATTTTACTTCTCAAATGGATGAAACAGCAATTTTAATTGTTGATGGACAAGGAGAAACTGAAGCAACCTCTATTTTTCAGGCAAAGGGAAATCAGATCAAACTTATTAAAAAATATGATTTTAATCATTCTCTCGGATTTTTATATTCTGCTATTTCTATATTTTGCGGTCTAGGCGGGTTTGGTGCTGGAAAATTAATGGGACTAGCTGCATATGGTGAACCTATTTACAAAAAAGAAATTGAAGAACTGTTTGATTCAGTTAAATTGGAAAGTAAAATTTCAGGGGATTACCAAGACGAATTCGCCGAAGTGATTATGTCCGGTTTAAAAAATAAGGGATTTAAAAAAGCTATAAAAATAACTAAATTAGATCTAATTCGAGGAAAGATTGATCGTTTCCCGGAAATTGAAAAAACCCATAAAGATTTAGCCGCATCTACTCAAGCTTTTCTTGAAGATAAACTTATTGAATTAACCAAAGAAGCTAAACAATTAACAGGATGTAATAATCTTTGTATTTCGGGCGGCGTTGCATTAAATTGTGTGGCAAATAGTGTGATCGAAAATTCAGAAATTTTTAAAAATATTTTTATACAACCAGCGTGCGAAGATTCAGGCTCTGCGATTGGTGCAGCTCTGATGGTAAATTCTCAAAAAATCACAGACAAACTTAATCCTTATATGGGTAATGAGTTTTCAGATCTTAATATTGAATCAACTTTATCAGAACTGAAATTAAATTATGAAAAAATTAATAATATCGAACAAAAAACAGCTGAATTAGTTTCTAAAGGAAATATTGTGGGTTGGTTCCAAGGTAGAATGGAATTTGGTCCACGAGCACTCGGAAATAGAAGCATTGTTGCTGACCCACGAATGATAGAAAATCATAAAAAAGTAAATCTAGCCAAAGGAAGAGAGTTGTGGCGTCCATTTGGTCCAAGCGTACTTGCTGAAAAAGGTGAAGAAATATTTGAAAATTTTGTCATGTCTCCTTTTATGCTAAAAAGCTTCACTGTAAAAAAAGACTGGCAAAAGCAGATTTCTGCTGTCACCCATGTTGACGGAACAACTAGACCACAAACGGTCACGCGAGAAGAAAATTCAAAATATTATCAAATGATTTCGGAATTTGAAAAAATCACCGGAATTCCAGCAGTTTTAAATACTTCATTCAATTATGCCGGGGAACCGCTCGTTTCTACGCCGATTGATGCAATAAGAACATTTTATTCATCTGGTTTAGATTATTTAGTATTAGAAAATTATTTAATAAAAAAATGATAATAGAAAATATATTAGTTATAGCTCCGCATCACGACGATGAAATATTAGGATGCGGCGGGTTCATAAGTAAAAACATCAAACAAGGTAACGATGTCACGATTTTGATTGTAACTAATGGTTGGAGCGGGGTAAAAAATAAACTTGATAAATCAGAAAAAATTAGATTTAGAGAAAATGAATGTAAAGCGGCAACGGAAAAATTGGGTGTTAAAAAATTAATATTTTTAAGAAAAGAAGACAGAACAATTTACGCTGACCAAGATCTTCAAAAAGAACTAACGAAAATAATTCAGAAAATTAATCCTTCAATTGTTCTGGCACCTCATAAAGACGACTCTGACTTTGAACATAAATTAATTTCTAATTTAGTTCGTGAAGCTGCTTGGCTAGCAAAAGGATCAGTTTTATTCCCAGATTTATCAGCCGCTAAAAATTTAAAGAAATTATTATTTTATGAAGTTTGGTCTCCTCTACATCACCCTAATAATTATTTTGATATTACATCTGAAATTGAACAAAAAAAAGATGCTATGCATCAATATGCTAGCCAACAAAGTAGAAGAGATTATATTGGCGCAATATTAGGATTAAATAGTTTTAGAGGAAAATTAAAAGGAATGGAATTTGCTGAAGCGTTTGAGCAAATAAACATATGAATAACTTACCAATAACAATTGTAATTCCGTGTAGTAATGATCTACTAATAGAAAGATGCATTAGATCTATTGATGAATCCTTAGAAGTTGTTGTATCATTAAATAATCCAACACAAGCTGTTCGAAATATTTTAAAAAAATTTCCTGATGTTAAAACCGTAGAAACTGCAAAAAAAGGAATTGCACTTGCATATAATAATGGAATTAAAGCGACTAGTAATGACTGGATCCTTTTGATGGATTCGGATTGTATTTTTGAAAAAAAAGCTATTTATGAAATGTGGAAAATAGCTAAAGAATACAAAGTCGTAAAAGGAAGAATAGTTTTTTCATCAAAAGGTTATGTTTCAAAAGTTGTTGCAAAACTAAGAGAATTTACCACAAGCGATACTGTCAATGCCTATTCCCCTCCTCTATTATTTGATAAAAAAATTGTCGACAAAATTGGATATTACTTTAATCCAAAATTAGTTTGGTCTGAAGATGCTGATTTTAATAACAGAGTCCAAAAAAATAATATAAAAATTGGTTTTGCGAAAGATGGAATTATTTATCATAAAAATCTTACTTTCAAAGAGGACTTAAGAAGTGCTTTTTATTATGGAGTCGGAAGACAAATCGGCAAAGAAATTGGAGTTTACAAACCACATACTCTAAAGTCTTTTTCTAAAAATATTATTTTCTCAATAACAAATGCTTATAAAATTTTGATAAATAAAAAAAGCCTGGCAGTTGCAGTATATTATTTCTTTTTCTGGAATATTTTTTTTAGATTTGGCACTTATTCGCAATACTTATTTAAAATTATTGACTATGAAAAAATATAAAGAAATATTATTATTTTCTGGAGGTTTGGATTCGTTTATTGCATGGCATTATTTAGGTCATCCCCCTGTTTTGTTTTTAGACGCAAAACAGTCTTATGTTAAAAAAGAATTTGGGACAGTAAAATATTTTGCTAAAAAATTGAAAATGAATCTAATAATTGACAACACACTTGACCTTTTAAAATGGGAAAAAGAAAATTATTATATTCCATACAGAAACGTATTTTTCGCAATGATAGCAAGTCTATATGCTGAAAAGGTATATTTAGTCGGAATTAAAGGTGATTCAGTAGATGATAATAATTCAGAAATCACAAAAGTAATGTCATCGTTTTTAGAAAATTTCAATTCTGGGCAAAAAATTGAAATCACTAGCCCATTTTACAACATGACTAAAAGTGAAATTGTTAAATGGTATTTAGATCAAAAATTGCCAATTGATGACTTAAAAAGATCTCGTTCATGCTATGATAAAAATTCAAAAACTCAATGCGGCGAATGTGGTAGCTGTTTTAGAAGATGGATCGCATTTGAAAATAATGGTATTAAAGAAAAATATGATAAAAATCCCTGGGATTGGAAAGAGCTGGAGAATTATCGCATAAGAATGGAAAAAGGACTTTATGACAAAAGTAGATCAAAGGAAACCATACAAGTATTAAAAAAATATGGAAAATAAAATTATTTTTGTTGGCGGAATTAGAGGTTGTGGCAAAACTAGTCTTTTGTCTCGAATTAAAAATTATGATCGGTTTCATTTCTTTAATGACATACTCAAAAAAATTTTAAAAACCAAAGTCACGTGGAATAATGCAGAAATTCTTGCAGCTGAAAAAATCATTAATCTTTGCCAGAACAAAATTATATTTATTGACTTACATTATGCTGTGCCTTCTGAAAGGATTTCTAAGGACATAAATGAGGGAAAAGTACGAGATTTTTCAAAGCTATTCAATGAATGTTTAAGTTTTAATTTTTTAAAAGAATTTAACAATAAACCTATCTTATTTGTATTTATACTCATCTTAGCTGATTTTGATTTAATAAAACTACGACTTTCAATTGATAAGAATCGACTTCAAGTTAGTGATGATTATCTAAATAATATGGATTATATTCAAAAACAAGAGATTGAAATGTTTCAAAGTATTTTAAACGATGCCGACAAATTAGAACTTAAAGTTGAATCAAAAATTTTAAAAAATAATGATAGCTTCGAGTCTACTCTTAAGAAATTGCGCCAAATCGTTTCTTAGCTCACAATTGATAGAATTTTTTCTGACACATCATCCAAGGATTTATTTTCTATTATAGTCCAACCCTTTTTGGATGTATTTTGAATTTCTAAATCCTCATAACAATCAATAATTAATTTTTCGCCTACAACATACTGTCTAGCTGCGTCTCTATTAATTATGATATCTAGGTCGGTTCTTAGATAAATTAAACCAATTTCATATTCTTTGAGCCAATTTTGAAATTCCTCTTTCCAACTATCTCTAAAGACATCATCAACAAAAACAACATAGCCTGCATCTAAAAAATTTCTTGAAATGTCGGCGGCATTTTTTCGGGCTAATCGATATTGTTTTTCAACTTCTATAGACCAATTTTTTGGGCTAGCGTAACCTCCACGAGCAAATTTTCTTAATCTATCAATAGAAACATGAGCTGCTTTAGGTAGCTTTGAACAAATATCTTTTATTATTGTAGTTTTACCAACTCCTGGAGCTCCAGCAATGATAAAAATTTTTTTCTTTTTCATGACTACAATTATACTCAAAAAAAGAAGAATTACAACAGAGTTAGCGCCTTGACAAAAGGCGCAAAGTGTGCTATCCTAATAAGAGTTCAAAAACGCTGGAATATCTTTGCTGGGAGGCAAAAAACATGCGCAGTTTAGTTGCAACACTGGTATTTCTGATTCTCGTGGCTGAGGTCGCATTCGCGGAACCGAGCTATTCCCTTGAGATAAAGAGCATTTACAACGGCTCTGTCTCGGGGGGTACTTTCTACGATGGTCCGGTAGCTCAAGCCTGCATCACCAACCCGGTGGGCAAGCACAACTACTTCGGCATCTGGGCTTCAACGAACCTCAACGGCGAAAACAATTTCGGCAACGAAGTTGACTACTTCGTCGGCCAATGTCGGACGATCGACAAGTTGGGTGTCGACTACGGGGCTAACTATTATGAAATGATGCCTCTGTGGTCCAAAAAGGGCGACGCAGTCGCCGCCTATACCAACCTGACCTACCCGATCGGAAAGTGGCAAGTCAAGTTCCACGCGGAGCATGACTTTGTCACGGAAAACTCATGCGTACCAGGTACGATGTACAGTCTTGCGGCTTGCCGTAAGGTTGGCACATTGAACCTCACGCTCATGGCTGGTGGACATTTGGAAGGCTACGGCCTTCAGGCTGAAGCGATGTCCTACGGGGCAGTCGAAGTAAGTATTCCCCAAAGCAAGAACATGAGTTGGTCAGTCAGAGTCGTGAAGCCGACCAGGCCGAATGGCATGGCTGATGATGCCGTAATAGTCGGGCTCACCTACTCCAAGTAGGAACCCGACTCCGTCTTAAGGGCGGCTGCAGTATGCAGTCGCCCTTATTCGTTTTACAAAAAAAGAAAAATATTTTTATGATTACAATGTTTTACTAAAATTCTATTATTTTTTAACACAAAAGGTTTGACTTACAGGCGATTTTATGGTATACTTTTTATACTTACTCCGGAAAGGTTGGTATGAGAAATGGCTTGCGGACAATGCGGAATTCCGATGAGCATGATCGATGCAGATGCCATTGTAAGCGATCTGCAGGAAATGCTCAAGAAACTGGCGGCAGTTAGCCCTCTGGGCGATGACTGCGGAGGCGGCATGTTCTGCCTAATGGAGGAATCCACAGGTAGGCTGGTGATTGAACCGATTATGATCGGTCAGATCACCAACGGAAAAGGAGAGCGCTATCTCGAGCTGTGTCTTGAGAAAGCGAACCGGCTCCGCAACCAGCGATTGGTCGGGTCCGACCATGTCTTGAGTTGGCAGAGCCGCGACCCTGACAAGGACATGTGGGGCGGCGCCATACTCGATGACGTAGCGGTCATCTGGTCGTGTTCCGGACTTACCGAAGCCCAGGACGAGGCGCTCATGACAATGGGCGCACACAACAACGGGCGCATCATGAATGGGGTGCCAGAAATATACGCCCGAATCTCGTCAAACGACATCATACTCAAGAACGAACCATTGTTCTGGCGCAACTAGCCGTCTCATGACGGCGAGCACCTAAGGAGCAAAAGACTAAGAAGGCGGGCAGTGAATTCATTGTCCGCCTTTTCCATTTTATGAATTATTATTCAAACCATTTAAATTTATTCAAAAATCTGATAGAATACAGTAGAAAGTAGAGGTTAAAATGGAAAAAGAAAATATTTTAGTTGCAGCAGCCCTGCCTTATGCCAACAACTCACTTCACTTAGGACATGTGGCAGCTTTAATGGGATCGGATATTTTTGCAAGGTACAAGAGGCAAATTGGAAATAATGTTCTTTTTGTATCCGGCAGTGATTGCCATGGAACGCCAATTTCAGTTGAAGCTGAAAAACGAGGCATCGAGCCAAGTGAAATTGCCTTAAAATACCACGAAGAATTTAAAAAAACCCTAATTCAAGGATTGGGATTTTCTTATGACATTTTTTCTACCACAACAACCGATATTCATAAAAAAACGGTGCAGGAAATATTTTTGGATTTATATAACAAAGAATTGATTTATAAAAAAACTGAAAAATTGCCTTATTGTGAAAATGACAAAAGATTTTTACCGGATCGTTATATTGAAGGAGTTTGCCCAAATTGCGGATTCGGAAGTGCAAGAGGCGATCAGTGTGATAACTGCGGAAAACTTATTGATCCAAAGGAGTTAAAAAATCCAAAATGTAAAATCTGCGGAAGCACTCCAATATTTAAAGATAGCGAGCATTTCTTTTTGAAATTGACGGCCCTGCAAGATAAATTGTCCGAGTGGGTTAAAAAAAGCGAAGGCTGGAAACCAAATGCTCTTGGTTTTGCTGAAAATTTCTTAAAAAATGGTCTTCAAGACAGAGCTATCACAAGAGACACAACTTGGGGAATTGAAATCCCGCTCGTTGGTTTCGAAACTAAAAGAATATATGTCTGGTTTGAAGCTGTTTGCGGATATTTGTCTGCCAGCAAAGAATGGGCAGAAAAAACAGGTGATGAAACTGCTTGGGAAAGCTATTGGGTAAATAATCAAGCTAAGCATTATTATTTCCATGGCAAAGACAACATTCCATTTCATACAATAATCTGGCCAGCTATTTTGATTGGATTTGATCACGGTTTACATTTGCCTGATCGAATTTATTCAACTGAATATTTAAATCTTGAAGGTAAGCAATTCTCAAAAAGCCGACATTGGGCCGTTTGGCTTCCTGATTTTTTGGAAGACTTTGACCCAGAGACACTTAGATTTTATTTAACCTTATCAGGACCGGAAACTGCTGATGCTGATTTTTCTTGGAAAGATTATAAAGAAAGAATTAACGCAGAATTAATTGGAAATTTCGGCAATTTTATCAATAGAACATTTTCAATCATTAAGCAAAATTTTGACTCGGGCGTTAGATTTCCTGAAACATTAAACGCAGAAAGTGAAAAATTTATTAAATTAGCTGAAGATTCATTTGATATAATTGGAAATTTAATCGAGCAAGGAAAATTTAGAGAAGCAATCAGAGCTTTGCTTAAAATTGTTGAATACGGAAATAAATATTTCAATGACGCTGAACCTTGGAAAACAGTCAAAGAAAATAAAGAGGCAGCCGAGGAAACATTGGCAGTTTGCGCACAAATTATTAGAGCAATCGCTATCTTGTCAGCGCCATTTTTACCTCGAACAGCTGAAAAAATTTCAGCCCAAACTCAAGATCACGAGTTAAGATGGAAGTATCCTGAACCAAAAGAAATTTTTAATCCAATTGAAGTCTCTCCTCTATTTAAAAAAATCGAAGAAGAAGAAATTGAGGCTCAAAGAGAAAAATTAGGAAAAGAATGATATCATTAATACAATGAAAGTAAATCGCTTTAAATTTTTTATATTTCTATTTTTAGTGATAGTTTTTGTATTTTTATTTTTTGGTTTTTCTAAAAATGAACAGAGTCAGGCAACGAGTTGGGGTCAACTAATTTTAAATGTAAAAAAAGAACCAACTCGAATCGGTATTCAGGCGGGACATTGGAAAAATGGCGAGCTGCCAGACGAGCTTTACAAACTCCGACTTTACGGCGGAGGAACAACTGTTGGAAAAGTCACCGAATGGAAAACTAATTTAGAAATTGCACAAAAAATAGAAAAAATTTTAAAAGAAAATAATTACGCTGTAGATTTACTGCCGGCAACAGTACCCCCAGATTACAAGGCAGATGCTTTTGTTTCAATCCACTGCGACGGTAACGATGTAAGCTCTGTAACAGGTTATAAATCAGGAGCATCGGCATTTGATCAAAGCGGTAAAGCAAAAAACCTAAGCCAAATGATTGCTGACGAGTACTCAAAAGCGACTGGGCTTAGAAAAGACCCAAATGTAACTGAAGATATGACCGAATATTATGTCTTTAATTTTGAAAAATATGAACATTCAATTGATCCGAAAACTCCGGCAGCTCTTTTAGAAATGGGATTTTTAACAAATACAAACGATCGAAATCTTTTACTTAATAAACAAGACCAACTGGCAAAAAGCATTGCCCAAGGCATAATAAATTTTTTGAACTCGAAATAACTAAATAAGTTATCCACATTTACTCAATTAATAAAAAGTAGAATAATGATGATGTAGTAAGCTTATCGCTCCGACAAGGCGATGGGTAGCAGCTTTTCATAACTTTCCCCCTTTGAAAGTAAAAAGTAACCTCTTGAAGGTCCTCGTGCCTTCGTCAGGCTTGGGCAGAATGATGCCCGAGCTTTTTTTATTGTTAAAAAGGAAGTGGATCTGATTTTTCAGCGCTTAAAAATGTCATTGCCTCTACTTTTTTAGGACATATTTCCAAGTAGTCACAATTCTTGCAAAATTTATTAGGGCAAGGTGTAAATTCTTTATCATTTATTATTTTCTTCGCCTGATTAATAATATTTTTTTCAACTCTTTCTATGTCAGATTTGGAAATTTCTTTATCAATCCAGTAATAATCTTCCAAGTATAAATACGATGCTTTTGAGATGGGATGATCTATTTTTTTACTTGCAATAAAACCATAATAATAAAGCTGGTCAAAGTCGGGATCTTCATCCGATAATTTACCGGTTTTGTAGTCAATAATATGAATGCTGCCATCTTCAAGCTCATCAATACGATCAATCTTTCCTAAAAATATTACCTGATCATTGTCGAGTGAAATTTTATGCATTTCTTCAATAAATAGGGGCTCTTTTTTTAAATTATCTTTAATTGCAAATTGCTGAAGCTGGCGAATAGCTTTATTGCCGTATCGCGCTTCTTCGTCAGTATCCTTGAAGCCTTTTCTGTTTTTAGTCCATATAAGACGAAGCAAATATGATAATTTTTCGAGATTTCGTTCTTCAGACGGAACGAGCGCAAAAATATCATGAAGCGCCTGATGTACATTGGTTCCCATTGTAAAATATGGCTGGTCTTTTTTATATTTATTTCTAATATTTGGATCGTTATAAAAAAAATATTGCTTTGGGCAATTTTTGTACATTGTTAATTTATAAGGGGAAAGTTGGATTGGCATAAAAAATTATTTAAAATAAAGACTATTTAATGATTAAGCGGAGCAAAAGGACGAGACACGAAGTCCCTCGCCCTTAGCCAAACTGCGGTCTTGCTTAGACCGAAGCAGAGTCGTGAGATGCGAGGGGACAAATGCGAGTGCTGAAGCACTTCCAGATATCAGATAGAATATGGTTGGCTTGCTTCCACGCTCCAGAGAGTTCACGGTCTCTTCCTGCATAGTCTGTCCCACAAAGCAGTGTGGGGTTGAATTGCGTTGCCGAATACTGTATCTGGTTGACCCTTATGGCGATGTTCAGTATATATGACTTGTAAAGATCACTGAACCCATAATCAAGCATTGCCCTCAAGCTGGTTGGAGTCATTACTCCAGAACTTATCAGGTTCTGGATACCCTTTCTTAAACCAGCAACTATCAAGCAGTCGTTTAGACCTTCTCCCTCGATTTCTCTGGCCTGATCCTCAATCTCTTTCATGAACAACATATCCTCACCGCCTCATCGTTGGCATTACAATTTTAATAATATGACGAATGATTTTATATTGCAAAAAAAAGCTGTGGAATATTATAAATTATTTTAAATTAGTCTGAATAAGTTACGAAACATATGAGACTCTGCTAAGTAAGAAAGGAGTCTTGAATGCAAGTTAGTAACTTGTGGTTTAGAACTAAATTGCATAGTTTTAAAGCTATGCAAAGAATAGATAAATTAGCTAAATTTAGTAAAAGCGATATTGCTCAATTTAGACTTCAAATAATTAATTTTCATAAGAAGTATGGAACCAAACAAGCTATCGCAGCATATGGTGTACCAAAACCCACAATATATCGTTGGAAAAAGGAATTGGAAAGAAGTGAAGGTAAG
>JBAYJO010000015.1:0-14183 GCA_041665085.1 Patescibacteria group bacterium
GAAGAAATGAAAATTTGTTATATTGATGGAATTGAAAAAAAATTGGAAAATAAAGAACTCGATTTTGTTTCAGTTGTTGATATTGTCATCGCTCCGGTTGAAGAAGAAAACAAAACAAAACTTGATCAAATTCAAGAAATTGTAAATTCAATTGATCCAAAGATGGTGGTTGTTATTGGTGAAAAAAAAGATGAAGCTGAAAAAGTTTTTGGTGCAATGGAAAAAATTGATGTTTTAAAAATTTCTAAAACTAACTTGCCGGAGGAGGGCAGGCAAATCATTGCTTTGGGGTAAAATTTGGAGCAAAAAGTAATTGATCTAATTAAAAAATATCATCGAATCGTAATTATTACTCATCAGAAGCCCGATGGCGACGGACTTGGTTCCTCGCTTGCTCTTTTTTATGCTTTGGAAAAATTAAATAAAAAAATAAAATTAGTTTGTAAAGATAAAATTCCCTCAAATTTTCTAAGCCTAAGCGGGATTGAAAATTTTAAAAAGAATTTTTTAATGGGAGACGCAGATTTATTGATTACTGTTGATTGCGGCAGCATTCGTCGAACCGGTTTTTCAGAAAGAATCAAAAAATATATTAGCGATGGGAAAAAAATTATAAATATCGATCATCATAATTCAAGCGATTTAATGAAACTTTCTGCATTAAATCTGGTTGATAATTCTGTAGCCGCCTGTTCCCAAATTGTATTTCATTTGATTCAAAAACTAGATATTGAAATTGATAAAACCGTTGCTACCTCGCTTATGGCTGGTCTTTACTACGATACAGGCGGTTTTAAGCACAAAAATACAGATATGCACGCATTAAATTTTGCAAGCACACTAATGAGCTTTGGCGCCAATAAAAAAGATTTCACAATTTTAAGTAAACACAAAATAAATTCCTTAAAATTATGGGGTTATGCTTTAAATAAGATTGAAATTAACGACAATGGTTTGGCAAAAGTTGTAATAACAAAAAAAGAAATGAAAAATCTTAATGCCGATGAGGACAATATTCTCGGTTTTGCCAATATGATTGCATCAATGGATCAAGTTAAAATTGCGTTTATTGTTTGGGAAACAGACGTTGGTATTAGAGGGATGCTTCGTACAAAACATAAAAATATTAATGTTTCAAATTTAGCGTCTTATTTAGGAGGCGGAGGGTTAAAAAGTTTTGCCGGTTTCAGTATGAAATGTAAATTAAAAAATGAATCTAGTGAGTGGAAAGTTGTTGATTATTGTTAATTTTAGGGGTAAAATAAAAATAGTTAGTTAAAAAGCCGAGGTGGTGGAATGGTTTACACGCATGACTTAAAATCATGTGAGCGAAAGCTCATGCGGGTCCGAATCCCGCTCTCGGCACCATTTAAATAATATTTACTCCACTCATTCTATGCGCTAGAATGAATTAAGGAGGAAAATGAGATTATACTCAAAAATAGGTATGTCGGTATTCGCAATTTTCGTATTGTCTGTTTGTGTTTGGAAATTTCTGCCCCAATTCTGGGCAGGAGCGGTTTATCCATTAAAATACGAAACATCGATTAAAAAATACGCCGAGCAATATAAATTTGATCCTAATTTTGTGGCGGCTGTAATTTTTACAGAATCAACATTTAATGCTGATTCTGTTTCATATGTTGGTGCTCGCGGTTTGATGCAAATAATGCCGTCAACTGCTTCTTGGATTGCCACTCAAGTTGACGAGCCAAATTATACTGCCAACAAATTATTCGAGCCTGATGTAAGCATTAAATTTGGTTGCTTCTATCTTCGAGATTTGGCCGATGATTTTGGTGGAAATATCGATCTCGCATTAGCTGCCTATAATGCCGGTTCTGGTTCGGTTCGGTCCTGGCAAAGGTTAAATCCTGACAATCCGCTTCAATATTCGTCATCAGTTAGCGGTTATGTTAATAAAATAAATAAAACAAAAACAATGTATGATAAAATCTATGGCAATTGGTATATTGCGCAGCAAACAATTACTGCAGCACCGGCAAAGCCATGGTATACCTTGCCAAGTATCTGGATTGGAAATGTGATCGGGACAAATAAATAAATGACTTCAAGCGAGCTAAGACAAAAATTTTTAGATTATTTTAAGGAGAAGGGTCACATTGTGATCCCTTCTGCTTCTTTGGTGCCGGAAAATGATCCATCGGTTTTATTCACAACTGCCGGCATGCACCCGCTTGTTCCTTATCTTTTAGGAGAAAAACATCCTCTCGGCAAAAGATTAACCGATGTTCAAAAATGTTTAAGAACCGATGATATTGATGAAGTTGGTGATACTCAACATTTAACTTTTTTCGAAATGCTTGGTTATTGGTCGCTTGGCGATTATTTTAAAAAAGAATCAATAAAATATACTTTTGGTTTTTATTCTGATGTTTTAGGATTTAAAAAAGATGACATTTCTGTTTCTGTTTTTGCAGGTGATGATGATGCGCTTTTTGATGAGGAATCTTATTTAACTTGGAAAGATGAAATAGGGATACCGGAAGAGCGAATTTATAAATATCCAAAAGAAGAAAATTGGTGGGGGCCAGTTTCGGAAACCGGACCTTGCGGTCCTTGCACAGAAATGTTTATTGATACTGGAATCGATCCCTGCGGTGATAATTGCGGACCTTCTTGCAAATGCGATAAATTTGTTGAGATTGGCAACAATGTTTTCATGGAATATTTTAAAACTGCAGAAGGAAAATTTGAGAAGCTAGAACAAAAAAATGTTGATGTTGGACTTGGGCTTGAGCGATTAGCAATGTTTTCTCAAAACAAAAAATCCGTTTTTGAAATTGATATATTTGAACCAATTATCAAAAAAATTGAAGAAATTTCCGGCAAAAAACATGAAGACAATCAAAAAGAATTTAGAATTATTGCTGATCATATAAGAGCGGCAGTTTTTGCAATAAGCGATGGAGCGGTACCTTCAAATAAAGGTGCTGGATATATCACCAGGCGTTTAATTAGACGAGCATTAGCATACTTCTACCTACTAACTGGAAAGATCGACAACACATTAGAAAAACTCTATGGATCTATTCGTTCAATTTACGAGGTAGAATACCCTACTATAACTGATAAGAATGTGCTTAAAGAACTCACCAGTGAAGAAATAAAATTTGGTTCAATATTAGTATCTGGTATCGATTTAATCGCTAAGAATATGGATTCTGATCGTTTTTTTGATCTATATCAATCTCATGGTCTTTATCCAGAAATTACCTTGGAATTAATGGAAAATAAGGGATTTTTTAGTGAAGACAAAGAAAAAGAGAAGCGATGGTATCTGAATGAATTTGATGTACGGTATAAGAAGCATCAAGAATTATCTCGCACAGCATCTGCCGGAATGTTCAAAGGTGGGCTTGCTGATGCAGGAGGTCAGGCAACAAAATATCACACTGCGACTCATTTACTTCTTGCTGCACTCAAAAAATTAATTGACCCAAATATTATTCAACGCGGCTCAAATATTACAGCAGAAAGACTTCGATTTGATTTTAATTATCCGGAAAAACTAACTCCTGAACAAATAAGACAGATTGAAGATTTAGTAAACGAGCAAATTCAAAATGATCTGCCGGTAGTAATGGAAGAAATGACGCTTGATGAAGCTAAAAAATCTGGAGCAAAAGGTATATTCGAATCAAAGTATGGCGAAAGAGTAAAAGTATATACTATTGGTGATCCGGCAGAACCATTTTCTCGTGAAATTTGTGGTGGTCCTCATGTTGCACATTTAAGCGAACTGGGACATTTTAAAGTTCAAAAAGAAGAATCATCTTCAGCCGGTGTTAGGAGAATTAAGGCTATGCTAGAGTAGATTGACTTTGTAATTCCAGCATATATACTATTTGCAGAGTATTAATAATAAAAATTATAATAAAAGAATGAATATTTATTCTTCAATCTCGCCCGATAACAATATTATGAACATTTTAGTGTTTGTAGTGTCGGCAACTCGGCCATGTAAAAATAAAAAAAAGAATTTTACTCAGCTAATGTCTGCTACTGCAAAGTGATTTTAGAATAAAATAAAATGGAATATGCAAGAATGTCGTATTAATTAGCAAACAACGTAATAAGCAAATAAACAAATAGATTAATAAATAAATTAATTAAAAAATTTTTGAATAATTTAAGGTTCAAAAATCTAAACATTAAGACAAATATCGTCGTACGACGATATTTGTCTTAATTATATGCTTATTATATAATTAAAATAACAAAATTGAATCATTGCATCATAAGAAAATAATAAAAAAACGAATGACAAGTAAAACAAAAGAAAAAGCTAAAAATTTTACAATTGATTTAATTGATTTATTTTTAAGTATTCCAGAAACGGTCATCTATGCGTTTGATCGAAAAGAATTTTATCGGATTTTGCAAGGGCGTCCAACCGGAAAAGAATTAACATGTTCAAATATCTCGCGAATTATTGCCGATTTAAAAAAACGAAAATACATAGAGGTTCAGGAAAAAAATAATGGCGAATCAATTATTTTTACTGATAAAGCAAAATTAGCGGCTATTGATAAATTAATTGAAAAAAATAATCCGGATAACAAATTCCGTTTTGTGTCATTTGATATTCCGGAAATAAAACGGATTAATCGCGACCGATTTCGCCGAGCAATTAAAAATATGGGTTTTGTCCAAATTCAAAAAAGTTTATGGGCAACAGATAAAAATGTTGGTAATTTTGTTGATATGGCTGCTAATGAATATGAAGTTAATAAATACGTAGTGTATATGGTTACAGAATTAACAAATATTGATTTATTTTTACAAAACTTATTTAAGAAATTTATTTTGAAAAATAATTCTAAAAAATATAAAAGAAAATTATAGAAAGTTAAGACAAATATCGTCGTACGACGATATTTGTCTTAACTTTATTAGGTATCTTATTTTAAATATCTAAAATTATAAATCGTAGTAAATAGTAAATAAATAGTAGGAAATAATTGATAATATATCAATAATATTCTGATCGATATTATTAACCATTATTAATTAATGAATAAATTTGACTGAAATTACAATCGCAATATTAAAAATGTTATCATAATATTATGAACTCGCTTCAAACAATCCAATTAATGATTTCACCGGTTTTTATGGTTTCCGGTTGCGCTTTGCTTTTATCAACTTCAAATAATAAATATTCAAGTGTTGCTTCAAGAATCAGAATTTTAATAAATGATGAAAAATCAAAAATAAATAAAACTCAAATTAAATTATTAGTTAACAGGCTTCAATTTATTAGAAACGCGACATATTGTTTTCAGCTAGCGATCGGATTTTTTGTTTTATCCTCTTTAAATATAGGTGTTAGTTATTTTTTAAAAAATAATATTATTGATAAATCAGTAATGATCTTATTTTCATTTGGAATGATGTCGGTTTTTAGCGGAGTATTTTTTTTAATGCGAGAATCAAACTGTGGATTTAAAATAATAAAAGAATATATTAAATATGATTAAAAATATAAGGGGGTAAAATGAAAAAAATCACAAAACATATTATCTTATTTTTTTCAATTTTATTGTTAGCAACCAATATGGCAATTGCAAATACCTCAACGGGAACGGCTGCTGATGGTTGGACAATAAGTTGTGATAATAATGGTCCGATGGCAGATGGAAAGGATGCCACAACAATAACATTATCCAGAGTTTCTGGAAATAATGTATCCAATAAAGTTCTAATTGCCGGCAACGATATTGCTCTTATAGATGTCTCGACTGGAAGTTCTATCTCTACCAAACCAACACCAGATGATTTATACAATGTTTATGATGGAGATCAGTATGGTTGGTTTGACTGTGCATCAGACTCTTGTTCTGTGAAATTAACCTCAACAACTGCTTTTGGAGGAAATAAAAAAGTTTATTATCCGGTCAATGATCCGGATAATTTTTCTGGCTATGATTCCGATTCCATGATTCAGCTTTCAATTCCCTTTGCCAGTTTAACTCCCAACTATGAAAATTCAAACACAGTTTTGGAAAATTCAAATAATTCTGATCAGACTGCAAATATAAATAGCAATTCAACTGTGACGGCAAATACTAATGTTAGTGCAACTATTGCATCAACTTCTTTAAATGATAATTTTAATACTACAGCATCTCAAATATCAGACGACATTGAAAAATATAACGAAATTATTAATATAGATATATTTAAAAATAAATCAATTTATTTATTAAGCGGTACATTAATTATTTTGATTGGTATTTTGATTTATTTGAATCGAAGGAAACATGAAAATCAAAAAAGCGATAATTTTAAAGTAGAAAATAATTAACATATATTATAGCCTTGCAGTCAAAATGGTATTTGACGACAAAACCATTATGAATTAAAAGCGAAAGTCGGCGGCTCGTATGAACCGCCGACTTGGTCTTGTTTTGGTTTGCGTCGTCTAGATGACGATGCAAGGTATCAGCTCTGCCGGGGTTTCGAGGTTCAGCATCGTCTTGTGGGCGAGCTGGAGGAACTCCAATGTTTCCCGGTCAATCAGGTTTTCATGTCCGGGAAACGAATGCTCGCAAACGCAAGACATTCCTGCAATTGGGTCAATACCGCATCTTCGCTTGCAAGCTCCTCTTTGAGGCGGGTATGCCTCTAGGAAAAGCAGTGCTGTTCGAACATCCTTGATCTCTCCTACCGTCATGCCTTCGCCCGTTGTCACAATCTTCCTCCTGAGACTTTTAAGAATCGCAGCATTAGTGCTTTTTATTATAGCACAAACTTATTGCATTGTCAATCCAAAAATTCTATAATTAAGTAAAATATAGTAATAAAGGTGCTTAAGGATGGGGTTTTTAAAACTATTTAAAGGCGCAGATTTATCCAAACATGCAGTTGCTTTGGATATCGGAACCGAATTTGTTAAGGCTCTTATTTTTAAGGTTGAAGAAGACCACGCTACAGTATTGGGTTACGGCAGGCAAAGGCAGAGATTGTCGGATATAAATGGTGGTGTTGTAACCGATATTGGAGGAGTGATAAAAAATTGCGAGGTTGCTCTTGATCGCGCAGCTGAACAAGCAAAAATAACCCCCGATCAGGCAATTATAGGTATTGCCGGAGAGCTGGTTAAAGGTGCAACAACAGTGATTAAATACACCAGGCCAGATGGTAAAAAAAATATTACCATGCAGGAACTTCAGGATATTATCTCGCGTGTCCAGCGCCGCGCTTATGATCAGGCAAGATCAATTCTTACCTGGGAATCAGGACTTGCCGAGCTTGATGTAAGACTTGTCAATGCTGCGGTTGTTGATGTTAGAATCGATGGTTATCGCGTTACTAATCCAATTGGCTTTCAGGGAAAACAAATTGAGATCAGTTTATATAATTCATTTGCCCCAATTGTTCATCTGGGGGCTCTTCAAACAATTGCCGATCATTTAGATTTAGATTTACTTTCAATCACGGCTGAACCATATGCAGTAGCAAAAAGTGTTACCGGCGAAGGTTCGACTGATTTTTCTGCAATTTTTATAGATATTGGCGGCGGCACAACCGATATTGCGATTGTAAATTCAGGAGGTCTTGTCGGTACAAAAATGTTTGCCATTGGAGGTCGCGCTTTTACAAAAAGAATTTCCCAAGTATTGGGAGTCCCTTTTTCGGAGGCCGAAGAAATAAAGTTAAAATATTCCGACGATACCCTTGATGAAGAGAGAGCAAAACAAGTAGGAAAAGCCTTTGAAACCGATTGTCATGTTTGGTTGGCGGGTGTAGAATTAACATTAGGCGAATATACATCAATCGAAACTTTGCCTTCTAAAATTTTGCTTTGCGGAGGCGGTAGTAAACTCAAAGATATTGAAAAAATTCTCAAAACCGATTGGCATTCAAAACTGCCATTTGCTAAAAAACCATCTGTTCATTTTATTGAACCAAAAGATATAAATGCCGTAAAAGATGAAACCGGGTTCATAAAAGATGCCGCTGATATTACACCAATGGCTTTAGCTGATGTTGCGCGAGATTTAGTTGGCAAACCAACAGTTGTTGATGGGGTTTTAACAAAAATTATTAAAAATCTAAAATCATAGCAAAAGATCAAATGACAAAGCTCAAATATCAAATCAAATCCAAATACAAAATTTCAAAAATTATTATTTTAGAATTTGAGTTTTATTTGAATTTTGGATTTTGAATTTTGGATTTTAAAACAATTATTTAATTTTTTATTATGGATGATGTAATTTACTTAGATACAGATGAAGAAATTACCAGCGCAATTGATAAAATGCAACAATGCATGGCCAAGCGTATTTCGTTAGTTGTGCCTCGTGAAGCATCTATTTTACAAAGCGTTGTAAATTTGAAGTTAATCAAAAAAGAAGCCGAATCACTTGGAAAAGAAATTGCAATCGTTACAAGCGACAAAACGGCACATAATCTTGCCGGTCAGGTCGGCTTGGATATTTATGAAAGTTTAAAAGATTCCCGTCCTGTTTCAAATTTCAAACGAAGCCAACCAATGGCAAATGAAGTAATTGAACTTGATTTTTCAGAAAAACAGAAAATGCCTTCCGGAATTAAAGTACATCATTTTCAAGATGAGGGTGGAATAGATAAAAATAATAAAAAAAAGGAACCCGCATCAGAGTCAATAAAGGAAGAAAAAGAAGCTTTTGAAGAGGAAGCACCGGATTCAGAATTAAAAACCACAGAGTCAGAAACCATAGAAGAAGAATATTTGTCTCCTTCAAAATCAAACTATTCCTCAAGAGGGTCTGATCATATTTTTATTCCCAAGAAATTTTTATTTGCAATTCCGATCGTTTTAGTTTTAATACTTTTAGCAATTATTCTTACTATTCCTAAAGCCACTATTACCTTAAGCGTAAAAGGTGAAGCCTTTACAAAAGATGTTGATATGATGGTTGATAAAGACATAAAAGAGCCAAGTATTGATACAAATACGATTCCCGGCACATTAATTTCAAGAGAAATCAGTGGGTCAAAAACATTTAAAGCTACTGGTGAAAAAAGTGAAGGCGAAAAAGCAACCGGAAAAGTAACTCTGAAAAATTATTGGGACTCAACTGCAAAATCTTATGCTAAAGGAACAAAACTTGTCTATTCGGGTGGTTTGGTTTTTATATTAACTCAAGACGTAACTGTTCCGGGCGGAACCACCAGTCTGGTTCAAGGTGAAGTTAGAACTCAACCGGGTATGATTGATGCAACTGTTGAATCAGAAAAACCGGGTGAAGAATATAATGTTGCTGCCGGCAGATTTTCAATTTCCGGACTTTCTTCGATAATGTCAGCTAAAATATTTGCCGAATCAACTGAGAAATTTACCGGTGGACTGACTAAGAAAATATTAATTTTGTCGCAGGATGATGTTGATAAAGCAATTAGTGATTATACCGCAGAGCTAAAACCAAATTTGATTGATGACATTGGTAAAAATGCAAATAACAATAAAATTATTTCTGAAGTAATCCAAGTTTCAGTTGTTGAATCAAAAACAAATAAAAATGTTGGAGATGAAACAGATGAATTTAATTTAGAACTTAAAATTAAGGGAGAAGTGATTGGATTTAATGAAGAGCAATTTATGTCAACCTTGGTTCAATCCACTCAAAAAACAATTGATGCAAGTAAAAAACTGTTGGTTGATCAGACAAAAACAATTGTTGACGGAGCAACTGTTGAAAACGGAAAACTTAAAGTCTCAACCAAAATTGATGGAAGAATTGTAACTAATTTTTCAGAAGATGAACTAAAAAGAAAAATTTCTATGAAAAGAATCGGAACGGCAAAATCAACTTTACTTGAAAATAAAGACATTACGCAGGTCGATATTTGGATTTCTCCTCCTTGGACTTTAAGTTTTTTGCCTCTATGGCAAAAGAAAATCAATTTCGAATTTAAATACGATCAGCAATGAGATATCTAGGCATTGATTTTGGAATGAGCCATATTGGGCTAGCAGTTGGCGAAAAAATTCCCCATGAATTTGGAACTATTAAATATAAAGATTTGAAAATATTAGTTCAAGAAGTCATTACTATTTGTGAACAAGAAAAAATTGATGCTATCGTTATCGGAGTTCCAAGTGATAATTATGAAGAATCAACGCACAAAACCACTCTTCTCGCTTTCATTAATTTGCTAAAATCTCATAATCTTGATGTTAAAACAATCGATGAGTCTTTTACTTCTTTTGATTCAAATGAAATTTTAAAAGAAGCCGGCGTTGACTGGAAAAAATCTAAGGAGCGGATTCATCAATTAAGTGCTGTATTAATTTTAAATCAATATATCTCATCGCAAGACATCAAATGAAGAGAAAAATAATTTTTCTAATTTGTAGTATTTTTTTGATTATTATCCTTTGTGGAGCAATATTATTTTGGCGAGCGACAAAAAATATATATCACATCGATAATTCCAAATTTGTTACAATCGAGCCGAATGACGGTCTTTTTCAAATTTCAGACAAGGTAGAGCAATCTGAAATTATTCGTAATATGATGGATAAAAGTTCATTTATTTTTTATAGCATATTAACAGGAAAATCAAGGAAATTTCAACCGGGTAAACATTATTTCGGACCTGATTATTCAATTGCAAATGTGGTAAATGGTTTGGCTAAAACGCCAATTGAAGAAATAAAATTGACGATCCCTGAAGGCTGGAGAGCGACACAAATTGGTGAAAAACTTGAAGAATTACAAATTGCAAAAAAAGCTGATTTTTTAACATTTGCAATTGCAAAAGAAGGTTATTTATTTCCTGATACCTACATGTTTACAAAAAATACTGATCCGGAAAAAATTGTTTTAAAAATGGAAACAAATTTTTCTGCTCGCACCAAAGAATTGAATGTAAATAAACAAGTTTTAATAATCGCATCTTTAGTTGAGCGCGAAGCCAAGCTGGATGAAGATCGAGCTGGGGTTGCCGCTGTTTTTTATAATCGCTTAGAAAAAAATATGAAATTTGAGGCAGACTCCACTATCCAATATGCACTCGGTAATTGGGAGGAGATTTCATCTAAAGATTTAAAAATAAATTCGCCTTATAATACATATTTTAATTCCGGATTGCCGCCAACTCCAATTTGCAATCCCGGAATCAAATCCATTGAAGCAGCATTAAATCCGGCAGCAAGCGATAATTTATTTTTTATCAATGCTCCGGGCGGCAAGGCCTATTTTGCTAAAACCAAAGCCGAACACGACGCAAATATTAAAAAATATTTAAAATAATATTGATCAAATTTTGTACTAAATTTAAATGACCAATTTTGGTTTTTATTCTTGACTTTTCTCTGAAAAAGTGTATAATTCAAGCCATCACATACCCTTCGGGGTAGGATATCGAAAGGGGAATCGAGTAATGCAAGGAAAAGTTGAAGGAGCATTCTACACAGGGAGACAAGTGCTGTGTCTCCTGGACTGCCAGTCTCGCTCATGGTATGAAGACAGATTCGGCTGGAATCCAAACGGTTATCCAGTTGTTGATGACCAGATGATGCAGTGGCTTGAACCAAGACTGCTGGCTGTTCGTGCGCTGATTCTGGATGAGAAAAGCAAGCTTAGCCTTGTGAAGAAGTTGACTGAATACCAAGCAGCTTCCGATCAGTATCATGAGGCAGTTGAGCCGGCTACATGTCAAATGGTTGTTGATGTCATTCTTTACACAACCAAACTTCGTCAACTTCCCATTGCTTCAGCAGAGGAAATCACTCTAGCTGATAAGGGAATCAAAGAAGCAGCCTCATGGCTTGTGATGCGTATCGATCACAGCGCTCTTACCTTGTCGGACGAAGAAAAGTACGTTCGCAGTGAAGCAGAGTATGTTGCAGATTGTATCGGCGACATCAGGTATTGGATGCAGATTGCGCATATTATGCATGGCAATTTTCCAATGCCTGCTGAATGTCAGCTTGATCTCGCTTTTGCACGGAAACACTATGCAACAGCAGCTCGGATGGCACAAGCGATCGGTGATGATGAAGCTTTGAGGGCTGCAAGATTCGCCGATGTTTGGAAGACCAAAGAAACAGAGGGCAATTTGGAAGCAGCTAAACTGGCGCTGGAGTTCGGGCTGACAGATGTGGCTCATGATTTTGCCTGTGAAGCTCTGCGTGAATGTGAAGAACTGATGACTCGGGGTGGCCTTGCGTCGAAAGACTGGCGTTTGGCTCGCAAACAACTGGCTGGAATCATGGATGCTTTTCCGGAATTTCGGGTGAAGATCAAGGTTTTCAGGCCAATTAGACGGCTGAAGTGGCGAGTTTTGCCTCCCAAGTGGTGGCTCGATCCAGAAGGTGCTACTTCTGAAGTGGCATCTTCGAGAGACGATCAGGAGATTGCCGCAGCGCTTGATCGAGTCAAAAAGACAGAATTTCGTGCTGATCGCTGTCAGCTTCTCGAAGATTACCATCCCCAGTGGTACACAACCGTCAAGTGGTTCGGTCAGAACTACTATGTGGTGGCAGTAATCGAAGGTGTCGGTGCTTTTGCGGAATGTCCGCTTGTCAGCAATGCTCTTTACTTTTTGGGTGAGAGCAAGAACTGGCAGGAGGTATTTTCGCGAAGTAAAGACATGGCTCGAAAGATGGGTGCGATTCGTTTGCCGCATAACAAAGGTTGGAAGCAAACAGTCGTAAACCTGATCGAAGAGAATCGCAAGACTAAGTAACCGCTACCTATACCTTTTACGGTTTCCGTTGTCCATTGTGTATTGCTTGAATGGAATTAGTAAATAATTCCAAAAATGCTATCATCAAACTCCATATATTATTATGGGAAATCTAGAGAAAAGATGCTTTGAAATATTATCTTTTCTCGATTTCACGCTTAGCGTCTGATGAGACCCGGGAAGTTCGGGTCGAAAAATCTATTGATGTTGGTTGACTTTTTAACCTGATTATGCTATACTAACAGGTGTTACTTTAATAAATCATTCCTTAGGTGTTAAGTGGTTGTTTAACGAAATAGCCAGTTAAAACCTAGGGAATGCATGGCATGTCCCGATGGTAATACGCACTAGGAGGGGATCACCGTAATGAAACGGATTACCCCAGGACAAGCACTCCGAATTGGTTCCGAGACTGCAACTGCAGTACATGGTTCGGATTTACCCCAAGAGCTTATTCAGGCCCTTATAGACGATAGGGCTAGAATGGATTTCTTGGGGCGAGAGCAGGTAAAGCTGATCGGTGCGGTTGCCCGCGGAGAGCTTTCAGATGGCCCCATAAAGATCATCTCCGCCAATTCTGGTAGAAACAAAAAGGCGACTCGCGACTACCCGCCGAAATTCAAGATGTCTGGGTGGGAAGATCAGGTCAAGTCGCTCTTAGCCACAGGTACATTCTCTGACCTTTCGACTGACGGGTTGCTGGAAATAGCAGAGGGCTACCTCAAGCTGGAGCAGATCTGGCAGGAGACGTTTGTCTTCTCGCTCGATGGTCAACCGGCACGGCTTTGGGACGAGCTGATCGTCTTTGCCCTTCCCGGCAAGTGCTGGGCAAGATGGCACGATCGAGGGAACATCTGGGACGACGTAGCCAAAGGTCGAAATGGCGATGGCTACTGGGGAGCGTTATGCGAGGGCATGCTCTTCCCTGAACTTCAGCGCATCAAGCAGTTCAAGAATTTTGTCAACTATCGGAAGGACACGATGAAGTCCGACCGATTTCTGCCTCTCGATTCCGTGGCTGTTTGGCTTCAGGAGTTAGAGAGTCAGATCCCTGGCGACTTCGCCTGCCGGCCGTTCAACTTCGGACGCAGGATGACAGGACATAATGTTATTTCGAGTCGCTGGGCGGCCGAGTATGAGATCGCCAGTATCGTTACCCCGACGTGGGTTAACGGACAGGGGCTCATAACTCATCCAGATCGGCTTACTGTCGTCGGTTCCTTTATCGATAATGGCGGCGATCAGTACCGCTTCGGGGTCGATCGGGAGTTCATGAGCGCCCCGTACTTCTACCACGATGACGGTAAGCCCTACTTCGACACGTACCACGTCAGTAATGCCTGCAGCTACTACGGTGCTCCGGTCTGCCTCAGGTAGTAATGGAACATGGGCTTTGATCCGCCAAAGGCGGGTCGGTGCTTTTGGACCCTTGGGGGGTCGGCGTCAGCCGACCCCTTTTTTATGCAAAAAAGTAA
>JBAYJO010000016.1:0-14088 GCA_041665085.1 Patescibacteria group bacterium
GTTCCGGTTGTTCCTATCAATCCTGCTATTAATCCACCTGTCAACCCGGAAAATCCTGCTGAACCTGGCCGCGGCGCAGCACCTGCTGAAGAATCATTGGCTGGAAAAGGAGCGCCAGAATTTTTTCCAGCTGGTAGTGAAATATCGCTTATTTTACTGGCCATACTATTATTACTTGTAGCAATAAATTATCAAAAACAGAATAGAATAGGGCGATTGTCCGGTCGATATTCTATTATAAATAAGTAATTCGAGGGAGGAAAATATATGAAATTTAAGCAAATTCGAACAATAATGAGAGTATCAGCTGCTTCAATAATCTGCGCGTTAAGCTTAAGTGGCGGTGTTGCTTTTGCCGATATTAATTTTGATGGAGGTAACGGTGTAACTGGTCCAAATTCATTAAATGATAATATTTGGGCAATTAATGACGACTGGTTTGTGAGCGTTGGTTCCGATTTAGACAATCAAAATTTAATTGACTTTGAAGTAAGCTCTGGAAATAACCTTATTGGAACAAATACATCAGTCGGCAATTTCTGGGGAGGTGATATAGGCGGAAATATTGATGTTATTAACCCTGACTTTGGAATGAATTATGATCTTGACTTCATTAGTGCATGGAATTCTGATTTTCAAATTACTGCATTCAATAATTTAACCGGTCCATTTTCTGAAAATATAAATGAAATCGATATTGATCGAGATGTAAATGTTGATCTTGATAATGATGTTAATATTGATAATGATTTAAACTACGCTTTCAACACTGGCAATAACTTAATTGATAGCAATACATGCGTAGGCGATGTTAACACAGGAGACGTTATAATTGACGGTAATGTTGAAAATCAAGCCGGCGGATTCTTTGACGGAATGGATTTTAATATCCCGATGAATGACGCTGATATTGACTTGTCAAATGATACAACCGGTCCAAATTCAATTAATGACAATCTTGTTAATATTGACTCAAACTATAATCTTGACCTTAATAACAATGTAAATATTGAAAATGATATTAATGTTGCGGGAAATACAGGAAACAATACCTTTGGCAACAATACTTGCCTTGGAGATATCCAAACAGGAAGTGTTAGATTAAACTTCAATATCTTAAACAGCACCAACTAATCTACTGATACGGACTTAAGGAATTATCCTTAAGTCTTATTAGTAAATAAGGGGGCACAATGAATCAATTTATGATAAGATTCAAAAAAATAATTGCCTTTTTATCTTTATTATTTTTGATGTCAAATTCCATGACATCTTTTGCCGTTGGTCCAGTCGAACCGGTTGGTCCGCAAACTTCTGTTGGTGTTCAAGGAGAAACCGGTACAGTCGGGCAAGTTGGATCAACTCTAAATGATAATACCAATGAATCCCCTCCAGCTCCAACTACCCAAACAACAGATGCAGCAACGCAAGTTGATTCTCAAACAAAAACTGAAACTGAAAATTTACCACCACCAGTTGTTGTTGAGCAAACCACAACTCCTTCTGTTACAACAATTGATACAAAAAATAATACCACTATTACAAATGATGCTGATATTAATCTTAATAGTGGAAATAATACTATAAATGATAGCACTAAAGTTGGATCAATTGGCACAGGAGAAATAGACGGCGCGGCATGCGTAATTAATCTTGGTGATGTGGTGCTATCGGACGATAGCAGCATCGGACTTACAACAATTGATGGTAGTAAGGCAGGCAATATTTTACTAACTCCGTCAAATGACCGAATTTTATTAAATAATTCAGCAACCGGACCAAATTCTGAAAATCAAAATATAGTTAAAGATAATAATATTGTTAATATTTTACAGGGCAACAATACAACAATGAATACAACAATTGATTTAAATGCCAACACAGGTGGAAATAAAATTGGAAATCATACTGTTGTGGGAGATATTGTTACAGGAGATGTGAATCTAGCAGCAAATGTTATCGATTTTTCAAATCTGCAAGGAGACGATTTGATCCTTTCAATTGATTCATGGTCAATTCTCGGAAATTACACTGGCGATATTATTATTCCAAATATGAATAATGAAAACACCGGACCAAATTCACTCAATTCCAATCAACTTGGAGTCAGCCAAGACACAGATATAAGCGTAGAATCAAATTACAATCTGGCTGATAATTTTATTATTGACACGTCAACCGGCGAAAATGAGATAGGTAACAATAGCGCTATCGGCAACATAAAAACCGGCGAAACTACGGTTAACGGGTCATCAACAACGGTCAACGATCTAAGTAATGTTCCAGTGTTTTATTTATTTAATGTATTTGGCGAGTGGAACGGTGAAATTGTTGGGCTGAATCCAAGCATGTATGTTGTAAATGAGATAAATAATACGACCGGGCCAAATTCAAACAATATAAATGATATAGCTAATAACAACGACACAAATATTGATATTAATAATAATACAAATATTATAAATAACATAAATATCAGTGCAAATACCGGTAAAAATAATATTAGCAACAACACATCTGTAAATAATATTGAAACAGGTTCAATTAATATTATTGCTAATTCTCTCAAAGCTTTGGGCTGTGAAGCAGGCAAATTTTCAGTAAAAATAATAAATATTTTCGGCGATTGGACAGGAAGTGCAAGAAATCAGGAAATTCCAATAATACAAAAACCGGCGATTGTTGAATCAATTAAAAAAATCAGTACTGATGCAGTAACGAAAAAATCTACTAATTTATCAAGCGAGGGATCGCCTGTCAACAATCAAAATAGCGTACCACTAAGTTCTGATTATTTGCAGTCTCACCAAGAAAAATATTCAAATTATCAAGACCAAGGTAGCGATGATAACAACAATAATACAGTTGCATCAAAAGAAAATTCAGCTTTAAATTCTCAAACAACAAAAGGACAAAGCCAACTTGCGTATGCAGCAAATACGGGAAAAGATAATAGCTCCAATAAGAGCGATTCATCAAAGCCAAATTTATTATTATTCGGAGGTCTATCTGTAATTATTGGTTGGATTATAATCGAAATTATTTCAAAAAAAATATTAATTAAAAAAATTTAAATCTTAAAATAATGATTAAAAAAATTATACTATTATTGTTGCTTATAATTATCTGGTTTTTTCCTTTAGCAAAAAGCTCGATCAATGTAATTCTGTCTAAGCATCGTGATAATTCTATCTCCGAAATAAACAATAATGAATTTAAATATCCAAAACTTGGCATCGATGCCCCTGTTGCTGAAACATCTGCTAATCCTTTTTTTGCAAATGAATGGAAAGAAATTGAAAAATTAAGTCAAATGGGTACTGTAAAAGTTAAATATAACGACAAAACCGATTTATTAATCGGACATTCAACAGATAAAACTCCCCATTTATATTCCTCAATTTTTGCAGGTTTAAATTACGCAAAAACAAACGATCTTATTTATATAAAAAATAACAATATTGAACAAATATATACTATAACTGATAAAAGAATACTTAGCCCTGATAAGATAAAAAATTATTTAAGCAATGAAACAAATAAAAATTATAATAAATTAGTGCTAATTACTTGTTGGCCCTTATTTACTTCACAAAATCGTCTTCTTGTAACAGCAGAACAAGATACAATGTAAATTCCTACAAATAACTGGTATAGATATATACTTTTATACTGCCAATAGTGTTGACAAAATATATAAAATAAACTAAAATGATTGTGAAATCATACAATTTATCTCAAAAAGGAACAATATGTCCATATCAAAAACATTTGGGGGAGATATTAAACAGCATTTAATCAATGTGCTTGGCGAGAAAGTAGCATTGATTGACTCCGAGGGTAATTTCATTACAGATACAAACCATAAATCAGAATTTAGCGCACTAAAAGATTTAAATAATATTAAAAATTATCGCATAACAAAAGGAATTGATGGTATAAAGGAGCTAATTGTGCCTTTAAAATATCAAAACCAAAACGAAGCATTTTTATTATTTAAAGGAAAAATTGAAAACGATAAAAGTTTTGTACCTCTTGCTAAAAGTTTTTCCGAACTCTTAATTCAACAATACTATGAAGAAAACCAACCAGTACTGGACTCAACAGATCAATTTATTACAAAATTGATTTTTAACTCTTCTACGCATGATATGCCGATGTATGAGTCAGAATCTAAAGTCTTGGGTTATAATTTAGATGTAAAAAGAGTAGCTATTGTAATTTATCTTAAGAATTTCTGGGAAAGATGTCTTGCTTCAATGGATCAGCCAAGTTTTGAACGAGATACTATAATTAAAAGCTGGAAAAGAAATATCGAAACAAATTTAAAAAGTTTTTTTTCTAAAAGCAATGACATGATTACTGCTTATATCGGAAATGATAAATTCGTAGTTTTTAAATCAGTAACCACAGAGGAAGAAGAAAAATTAAAAAATTTGCTTAAAAATTCTCACAAGGCAATTTTCGAACCGCTTAAAAGTTTAAAAATATCGGAAATAGCAGTTGGCTTTGGAAATCCTTATAGTTCAATCCGAGGAATTATTGACTCATTTAAAGAAGCCAACTCGGCGCTTGAGCTTGGATTAAGATTAAAAGGCGAAAATCGCAGCTACTATTTTAATGATTTAGGAATTCTTAGAATTTTAACAGACGGTGAAAAAGAGAAAAAAATTCATTTTGCCTGCCAAATGTTAAATAATTTAACAAATAAAGAGCTGGCTAAAACTTTGGAAGTATTTTTCGAACAAAATTTAAATTTAACTGACACTGCTCTTAAAATGGGAATTCATAGAAATACAGTAATTTATAGATTAAATCAAATTGCAATTATTTTAGGACTTGACCCAAGAATATTTGATCAAGCGGTAACAATAAAAATTGGTTTAATAATCAAAAAACTTTTTTGCTAAAATACGATGCTTATTTATTGATAGATGATAGAATCTTATTGATTTTGTTTAAAACATCAAGAGGTGTATTTAAAGATTTAACCATATAATCAACTGCCCCTAGAGACAAAGCAAGATTGCGATCTTTATCAGCTGACTCGCTGCCAATATTAGTTAGTACAACAACTGGAATTTCACAAATATTTTTATCGGATTTAATTTTTTTAAGCAATTCAAAACCATTTAATCCCGGCATTAAAATATCAAGCAAAACCATATCAGCGCCTTGTTTTATTTTAGTCATTGCTTTCCGGCTATCAGTAATAATATTTACTCTAAATCCTTGGCTAATTAACTTTTCTTTGTACATTTCGGCTAAATCTTTTTCGTCTTCAACAATTATAACTTTTTTTATTTTTGGCATTTTTACCTCTTCTTATTTATTAGTATATACTATTCTGCCAGTGGAATCAAGACATTAAATGATGATCCTTTTTTTGATTTACTTTCAAGATATATACTACCACCTTGTTTTTCGATTAAATTTTTAACAATAAATAGGCCTAATCCTGTTCCTCCTGCTTTTATGCTTTCGCTGCTATTTACTCTAAAAAATTTATCAAAAATTTTCTCTTGGTCTTTCTTGGCAACTCCGATTCCAGTGTCTTCAATAATCAGTTTGAGAAATCCTTGATCGATTTGTTTAAATAATATTGTTACTGCTCCAATTATTGTATATTTAATTGCATTATCAACAAGATTTGATATTGCTTGTTTTAATTTATCGCGATCGGCAAAAACTTTTGGACTTTGCTTTTTTGATTTTTTGTATATTAATTTTATTTTTTTAATTTTCGCTTTATGTTTAAAATCCTCAAATATATCCTCAATTAATTCTGCCATATGAAAAGATGTCATATTAAAAATAACGCGATTTTCTTCCAGTCTGGCGGCTTCCAGCATATCTTCAACTAGCTGATTTAGTTTTTCGGTTGAATTGTAAGCTCTTTGAAAATATTTTTTTTGTTGGGCTGGATCATTTTCGGTGTCTCCATCAAGAATCATAGAAAGGTATCCTTTTATAGCCGTAATTGGTGTCCGCAACTCGTGAGTAGCAGTATAAATGAACTCCTTTTGTTGACGCTCAATTTGTTTTTCATAGGAAATATCATTTGTAATAATCAAAATATTTTCAATAGGATTTCCATTTTCACTTAAAGGATGAAAAATTACTTTAAATATTTTTGGTTGTCTTGAATATATTTCACAAGTTTTAATAATTTGATTTTTTTGATTGAATACATCTGTAATTATTTTCTCTAACTCTTCCGAAGTAAGATTTTTAATTTTAAGAGACAAGGTTTCAACAATTTGATTTTGATTTGTAAAATCAAAATTTTGCATAAAATTTGAATTTGCAAATACGATTTTTTGATCTTTATTAATCATGGCAATACCATTTGTGGTAGAATTTAATACTTTTTCTAAAAACTTCTTTTCATATTCTATTCGCAAATATAAATTATTATTTTCTAAAGCCATAGCAATTCTATTGGCAATAACTGAAGCGATTTTAATTTCTTCTTCACTGAAATATCTATTTGCTTTTTTATTTAAATTTAATACTCCAAAAACCGTACCGCTAGAAATAACGGGCAGAGAAAGAAGCGACTCTTCATTTTTAGAAGCACGACCAATATAAAGCGAATTTTTACTTGTGTTTGGTATAGCGATATAAGCTTTATTTTGCGCAACCCAACCGGCAATTCCCTGACCAAGCTCAAAAATTAATGGCTTTCTTTTTGTTTCTAAATTTTTACTATATCTAAAATTTACTTTTAATTTATTATCCGAAAGCAACATTAAACTGCAAGATTCAATTTCTAAACTATTTGCTAGCTGTCTAAGCATGGAAGTAATTATATTTTTGATACTATTATTAGAACAAATCGCAAGCGATGAATGATATGACAGATAATTTGCAGCCTCTTTTATTCTTTGACTTGTAATATCCTTGATAGTTAAAACAGAATTAATTTTTCGAACGGTCTTTAAAGCATTTGCAACAATATTAAAAATAGAATTATTAAATCTTATGTTTCCAGAAACAGTTGATTGAGATTTAATTGATTTTTGGGCAATTTCAAATAATGGTACGAGCAATCTGTTTTCATAATTATTTACTCGGGATAAATGATCAAGCAAACTGGATGCAACTGTATTTGTAAAGGAAATTTTATTGTTAGCAGTAATAACAATAATTGGAACTGATAAACTATCAACAATAGAATCTTTTGTATTGATTTTTTGGTTATTATTTTCTGGCTCGATAATTTTGGTTGGGACAGGAAAGTCGTCTTCTTTAGTCAAATATCCCAATTTAGACAAAATAATTTTTGCCGGTTGAACAAGATCAAGACTTGAAATATCTTCTTTTTTTACCCAAATAAATTTTGAATCAAGCTCTGGAATAATCGGTTCACCAATAACCGAGCAATCAAAAAGATACCACTCGTGCAATTCCCCACCATTTTTGCATGAATCAAAAATTGTTTCATGGAAAATAAGCTGTTTTGATTTTAGATCAAACCCGGTTTCTTCATGTAATTTTCTTTTCAGCGCAGCATCAAGAGTTTCATTATAATGCAAATGACCAGTTGGGAAACAAACACCAAACGGATATTTTATGCGATTTAAGAATAAATATTTATTATTTTGCTTGATAAAAGCAGCAACTGTTACATGTTTAATCAGCCCATTTTCTTTGATTGTAAAAATCTGACCATCATTATCAATAATTCTATCACTCTTAGTAAAACAATTGCGACACAAAAAATACGATCGATTCTTTTCGACAATTGAGGTTATATTTTCACTTAAACATTTTGTACATTGTTTCATAATTTGAGGGACGCGGAGGGCAATAGCCCTCCGCGCACAAGTTAGGCGGGTAAGAAGCGACTCTTCGCGAGCTTAATACTCTGATCGATGTTTTTGTGTTTCTCGCGGAGAGTATCATTTGAGAGGTGGGTTGATTCGGAAATCAAGATCTTGGGAGCAGAAAGCGCATCAAGCAATCTGGCTCGACACACCACAGACTTACCCCATCTATCCATAAGTCTCTGGACAAGACTTTTGGGCTCGGCTTCCATGACAATCACTTGAGTGTTCGGGAAATACTGTTTCCAGTTTGAAGCATGGAGGTTCGATAGCTCCACAACTACAGGTTTCCCTTCTTCTCTAGCAATTTCGCAGACTAGCTCGATATCATTGATGAGGAATGCTGCCAAGAACTCATGAAGATGAGCTCCACACTCTTCTTCGTCTGGAGGTTCGATTTTGAACCGACTGCCCCAGTATTTCCATTCCTCAAACACCTTTCCAAGACCGACTATCGAAGTCTCGAATCTTGGATCTTCAAGGTTCAGGAAATCCCGGTACGAAAGATAGCGATAAGGCATCAGACCTTGCACCTCCACCTCTCGTATTTCTCTGGGAGATGTCTTCGGAAGAAAAACACCTGCTCCAGATTCAATAATGGAACGAATCATAGTGGTCTTACCCGCTCCACTAGGACCCGCGAAAACCATATAGGGGTAGTTACGAACTTCGGGGACTGGCATTCTTCCATGAAGGACAAGCGGCATCCTTTCTTTGATCCGCCACATCGTCTTCATGACTCGCACTCCTTTCGTAGTTCATCTCGACTGGTTAGACTTACTTGCCCCGAATAAGCCACTTATAAAATATAGTTTTTTTATCTCATATTTTATAGAAAAAAATCTAAATTATAGCAAAAAAAATGTAATTTCTCACAAATTACAGGTTAAATTAAAAATATTGAATTATTGAAAATTTATTACAATCTAAAGCTCTGGTGCCCCGAAGAGGATTTGAACCTCCACGACCAAAAGGTCACATGATCCTGAATCATGCCTGTCTACCAATTTCAGCATCGGGGCATAACTTTCATTTAACTTTTTTTTCTTTAATATACCATAAGCTAATATTATTAAATCTGTCGCCGGAGTTACTGTTTCTTTTTAATTCAGAGATTCCTTTTACTTGATTACTAATAAAATATGAATATTTTTCTTGCTTTACAGTCATTGCCGGAACTTCTTCATTGAATATTTTTTTAAATTCTTCATATTTTTTAAATCTCTCGGCTTCATCAGTTGTAAGCCTTGCATCTTCTAATATTTTATCCGCGTTTTTATTAACAAAACCGGAAAAATTTGAACCACTAGCATTTTGAGAAGAATGAAAATACGGATAAGGATCTTCTTCAACACCATAATCTATCCCATAAAGTAAAATATCATAATCTTTGTTTGGAATTACTTCTTTTTGCAAGACTGAAGCACTATAGGTATCTACTGTAACTTTGAGACCAAGTGCCGACCATTTTTCAATCAAATCACCAGCTAAAATTAGGTCATTTTCATTTTCTATTAAAGCAAGCCGCGCATTTACATCGCTTCCTAAATTTTCACCTGCAGCAATTTTTTTTCTTAAATCTTTATCAGAAAAAGGCTGCCGCGTAAGATTAAAAAATACCATTTTATACTTTGGTAAGTTAAATTCAATTTTTTTAAAATTTCCAATATCTTCGCTATTTGTTAAAAGTCCTGCCATAACTTCTTTTCTTTTCACAGCTTCTTGTAAAGACAAATCATCATTGTAAAGTTTTAAGATGATTTTATTAATATATGGAGTTTTTTCCCAATAATTTTTATTAGATTCCAATGCAACTTCTGATTTTGTTGTTTTGATTATTTTATATGGACCATAAGGATACATCGGTTCAGTTGTTCGAGCCAAAAACGGACCTAGCGGTTGTTTGAGTTCGAATTTTATTTGACGATCATCTAATTTGGTAATATTTATGTCATTCCATTCTTTTTTATTATCTTTAATAATTTTAATCACTTCATCAATGGTTATAATATTTCTAATTTTAAAAGTATAATTTAAACCATCAGCTGAAATCTGCCAACTTTCAGCTAAATCAGGAATAATTTTTCCATCAGGACTAAAACTTGTTAAACCAATTTTTGTCAGGCTATCTAAAGTTTCACTTAATTCTGAATCTGTTGAAGCTACTACTCCTTCAATATAAGTACCGCCAAAATTTGGGATAGTGTTTTTCAAACTTTTATTTTTAATAAATAGAAAAGAAGCAACTACTAAAATAATCAAGAAGCCAATTAATAATTGTTTTTCTAATTTAGAACATTGCTTAATCAAAATCAAAATATATTTTCCAATACTTTGAAATATTTTTTTACAATATGAGATGAAGACAGTTGAAAGATCCCTCAAAAAAAGATGAACCTTTTTTATATAGCCTCCAGATTTAAATTTTCAAACTAATAATAATGGTTGAGACAAAAAGTATTGCTAAAACTATTGTCAAATAAAACAAAAATTTTTCAACGCCTCTTCTGCTACGATAAACATTTCCTTCACCGCCAAAAATACCACCGAGTCCGGTTCCTCTTTGCTGCATTAAAACCGAAATAATTAGCAGAATTGATAAAATAATTTGAATAATATAAAATGTGTTTTTCATATATTTTTTTAATTACAAGCCAAATTATATCTTATTTACAAATCATTGTAAAGGTGATAATATAATTTTTGAGAAACAAGCGGGTATCGTATAGCGGCTATTATACGTCCTTGCCAAGGATGAGATAGGGGTTCGACTCCCCTTACCCGCTCCATATTATTTTTATTTGGCCCGATAGGGGCTTTATTTTTTTCTCAAAACTAGCCCGATAGCAAGCAAAGAAACAATGGTAACAATTGCAATAATCAGCCAGAAAGAACTTCCGGAAGATATAAGAAGTTTAACTGTTTCTGATAAACCATTGGTAATGGTTTGCTCACTTGGTGCTTTTATGTCTAAGTTTTTAGTCTGCACATTTGTATTTGTTTGGCCGCTTCCATCTTCTATAACAGGGTCTGAAAGAATATCTGAAAGTCTTGGACCAACAGTCGACATATCAATATTTTGAAAACCAAGAGCAATTGCTGGAGAAGTTGATTTAAGAGAATAGTTACGAGCAGCAGGATTTGAAACATTAAGCGAGTCAAAAACGGTAGAATCAGTAAATTGCGCATCAGCAACAAAGACCGAATGTTGATCGCTTCCAAGTGATTTTATCATTTCAGAAAGAGTCGAAACCCAATTATCGCCTGAATTATCAGCTCTAAATTCAACCTTAAATATCTGATCAGAATTAGCATAAAGATTGTAGTCTTGATTATAACTATTATTTTTAGCCCCACCATAAAAAAATCCTCTGGCTGAACCCTTATCTATAAGAATATTTTTTCTGAAACTAAGTGTTCTGGCACCTAAATAAACCTCGCTTTGTGTGGCATTAGCATAAATATTATTTTCAACACTATTGCCATCTGTGTCATTAAAAACTTGATTTAAATCATTATTGAAAACAATATTATTTTTAACCAGAACGCCGGTTGTTTTATTATCTAAATATATACCGGCAATGATATCGTTATTCGTATGCTGCGGTGTCAGCAATACATTATGAATCAAATTATTTTGAATAGTTGAACCCGGTTGATTGCCAAGAAAATAAATACCGGCACCATCATTTAAAATTTGCATAATATTATAAATATGATTATTACTAATAGTATTATTTACTGCACCAGTACTAATACCTTTCCAATCCCAACCTAAAGAAATACCTGAATAGCCGGTATTATAAATTTCATTATGATCGATCAGCGTATTTTTAGACAGTTGAACAAAAACACCTACGCCGTCCGCAATTACTTTGCCGATGTCATGAATTTTATTATCTGAAATTGTATTATATTGGCTTGAAAGCTGCCAAGGAATTTCCTCTCCAAGGCGAATTCCGCCATAACCAATATCTGATATTTCATTATTTTTAATGATTAAATGATCGGAAAAAGCGGCTTCAATGCCATTGCCGCCGATATTTATAATTTTATTATTTTGTAAATGAATATTACTGGCGTGTTTTATTGAAATTGCAGGGGGACTAGGCGGATAATTTATAGCCTGACTATCATTATAGCCAAGAGCGGGAAGCTGCCAATCGGTATTAGAAAAAGTCATATTTATAAAATTTATATAAGAAGCGGATTTTTTGCTTGTTTCATAAAACGGCAATAAACTATTAGTCCCGTCAAACGTTATTGCTTTTCCAAATCCGGATTTACTGCCGGCATAAGTTATATTCTGCGGCGAATGCCACTCAACTTTATTTACCGAGTCGTATGTATTGTCATTGAAATCAAGCGAGATAATCGGACTTGAATTAATGCCATTGGAGCTAAATAAACTAACTATTTCATCGTCTGATAATGCTTTATTATATATTTTTAGATCATCCATATATCCGCTATATGCCGTGCAACAAGGAGGCATGCCAATATTTGGAGAAATTGCACTGTGACTAAAATATTCTTTCGGTAAATTTATTTCTCCAACTTTTACGCCATCACCATAACAAGAAAATTTTCCATTTTCAAAATTAAAAACTCCACTTATCATATGCCACGCGTCATCGTTATATAGTGTTTCCCCACATTTGCTTTCTACATATGACGCTTCAGATTTACTATTTCCAGCTAAAAATGCAATTTTTCCTTCGCTTAAACCAAATCTAATTCCATCATAACCAGCTGCATTGCCCACCGTATACATTTGACCGGCATTGCTGGATGTCTTTACCCAATGCGAGACAGTAAGAGACCCGGGAATAATCGAGGAGTTATTGGTCTCGCCTGCGATATCAACAAGGTTTGTTAGACGCGGTTTAGTAATCTTACTTTGATCAATATTTTTTCCATCCTTTGGCCAATAAAATAAATCACCGGAAATTTTATCATAATACCATTCGCCCACACTATCTAATCCTTCGAAAACATTATCCAGAAAGTAGCGATTGCTGTTGTTGTTATCAAAATTATAGTTTGAAGTGGAATCTCCAACTAAATTAACTTTATTTTGAGTTATTGAAGCAATTTTATGTCTATAAGTAAACCATTTTATTAAAACATTAGTCTCAATATCTGTCAGGTTTCGCCAATCAGGGTTAATGTCGTTAGCTTTAAAATAAAATCCATCTTTCATATCTGAAGTAGGCAAAATATTATAAAAAGAGCCTTCATTCGGGGTTCGCGCTCTGGTCGCGCGCAATTCATCAACATACAAAGAATTAAAATTCTGGGCTGACCCGATATTTACATGATAAACATTGTTTAAAACATCGGTTTTCAATCCGACACATTTGCTATCTTCAGGGCCGCATTTTGTCCAATCCCCTGTAATTTGGCTTCCACCGCTTATTATTGTTTCGCCACCATAACCTTGATATGTAATTGGTGTATCAGAGGTACCGGAATCATCCGCATCAAACTTTAATGTTTGATCTATTGCATATTCCCCATTTTTTATATAAACATTAATCGGTTTAGTAAATTGTCCGCTTGATTTTATTTGACGAATTTTATCGCGAGCAGCTGCAATTGTTGCCAAGGAACCATCGGTTTTATCAATATTAACCAACGCATAATCGCCCGACCAATTGTTATTACCAGTTGTTGAAACATAAATATTGATTGATTGATTTGACTCGTAAGCCCACCATTCATTATTGCGAATCAAACTAAATGTGCCCACAACAGCAAACCACAAAAACACAATCGTTATTATTTTTTGTTTTTTAGTATAATTTATTAACATTTTATAATTTTTATTTTGAGAATATGTTTACTAGTTTATTATTTCATTTTTCTAACTATTATAAAAGAAATCTCTATTTCTTTCTCTTGTGAACTGTGATAATATCTAAATGCAATTTGGTCTGATGGCCGAGTGGTTAGGCAACGGTCTGCAAAACCGTGTACACCGGTTCAATTCCGGTTCAGACCTCCAAAATAGTGGATGCATTATTAATGTAATATCCTCCTTCGCTATTACTCCGAAATTTCATCGGGGTAACAGCTACGGACGGACTTTCTGTTCTCCATCCGCCAGATGGCGGAGGAAACAGAAGCGGGAGAAAAATGAGCAAAAAAAATCGAAAAATCAAAAGAAAATTAAACTCTCAACTCCAAAAGGTAGTATCCAGTTCTCAAAATTCTAATTTTGAAAAAGAAGTCGTAACTCAAAGAATTGAAGTAGCTA
>JBAYJO010000017.1:0-11404 GCA_041665085.1 Patescibacteria group bacterium
AAAGAACTTACCCAGCAAGAATTAGCTGAAAATCTTGGTGTTTCTCGTCAATCCGTTATTGCTGTTGAAACAGGTAAATTCTTACCTTCAATCGAGCTAGCTTTAGATATTGCAAATTTTTTTGAAATGTCTCTTGATGAATTATTTTGTCTTGATATTGATTCAATCCCTTTCGAGAAAGAAACAAATATTCATAATGAATTTGAACAAAATTATCAAAAAAACAACAAGCCTAATTTTAACTCAAATAAAATTTTCGATGATCTTTTTGATGAAAAACTTAGAGAAAATGACCATGCTTTTCCTAAAATCGAAATGTATATTAAAGACGAAAATTTAATTGTCAGGGCTGAAATGCCAGGCGTTGATTTATCAGACATTGATCTAGCAATAGACGATGACTCAATTACTCTTTCCGGAAATAAATCGCTAACAAGCGATGAAACCAATACTGCTTTTTATCAACAAGAAATCATATATGGATCTTTTTCTCGAACTATCGGGCTGCCGGAAAATACCATTTCTGAAAAAGCTAAAGCCGGATTGAAAAATGGTATTCTATCCATTACAATTCCGCTTAAAAAAGAAAAGACAATACCAAGAAAAATAAATATTGAATTAGAATAATATGAATTTTAATGATTTAACAAAAAAATCAACTGAAGCATTGCAAGACGCGGTTAATATTGCTTCTGAAAGAGGGCAGCAACATCTTGATGTAGCTCATCTTATTTTGGCACTTATTGAGCAGGAAGAAGGTATTATTTTACCTATTCTTGAAAAGATCGAAGCGCCGATTAGTAAAATTGCGCAAGAACTGGAAAAAGAAATTTTAAATCAACCAAAAGCAGCTCAAAACGGTCAGATCATGGCGGCAACATATGTTACGCAAGAATTAAACCAAGCTATGATCGAAGCTAAAAATCAATCAAAACATTTAAAAGATACTTATATTTCGACTGAACATTTACTTTTAGCAATTTTAATTGTGCCGTCAAATACACAAAAAATTTTAACTTCAAACGGAATAAATTCCGAAAAAATTATGATTGCGCTAAAGGATGTGCGCGGATCAGAACAAGTCTTTGACCAAGAACCGGAAGAAAGATATCAAGCGCTTGAAAAATACAGCATTGACCTTACATCAAAGGCTCACGAAAACAAACTCGATCCAGTCATTGGCCGAGATGATGAAATCAGACGAGTTATTCAAATATTATCAAGACGAACTAAAAATAATCCGGTTCTAATCGGCGAGCCTGGCACTGGAAAAACAGCGATTGTTGAAGGATTGGCTCAAAGAATTGTGGCTGGCGATGTGCCTGAAAGCATTAAAGATAAGAAAGTTATATCTTTAGACATCGGAACTCTTGTTGCCGGTTCTAAATTTAGAGGTGAATTTGAAAATAGACTAAAAGCTGTGCTTAAAGAAATTTCTCAAGCTGCCGGTCAAATAATATTATTTATTGATGAACTTCATACTATTGTCGGCGCCGGTGGAGCTGAAGGAGCAATTGATGCATCAAATATTTTAAAACCGGCTTTAGCTCGAGGCGAACTGCATGCTATTGGCGCCACGACGCTAAAAGAATATCAGCAATATATTGAAAAAGATGCTGCGCTTGAAAGAAGATTCCAGCCAATACTTGTAGGGGAGCCTAGCGTTGAAGACACTATTGCAATTTTGCGCGGCATTAAAGAAAAATATGAAGTCCATCATGGAGTAAGAATCACTGATTCAGCTTTGGTAGCTGCATCTGAATTGTCCTCGCGCTACATTACAGATAGATTTTTACCGGATAAAGCGATTGATCTAATTGATGAAGCTGCATCTTCACTTCGAATGGAAATTGATTCAATGCCGATTGAACTGGATCAATTAAAGCGAAAAGAAATTAAAATGCAGATTCAAAAAAAAGCATTAATACAAGAGAAAACTAAAGATTCTAAAGCAAAACTTTTAGAAATTGAAAAAGAATTAGCAGATTTAAAGGAAAAAATTAGCGAACTGCAAACAAAATGGCAGAATGAAAAAAATATTATTACAAAAATTAGAGACACTAAGAAAAATATTGAAAATAAAAAAAGCGAAGCTGAAAAACTAGAACGAACAGGAGAGTTTGATCAAGTTGCTCGCATTAGATATAGCGAGATTCCGGAAAATGATGAAAAATTATTAAAACTGCAAAAAAAATTGGCTCTGATTCAAAAAAATGAAGGCATTTTAAAAGAAGAAATAGATGAACATGATATTGCAAAAGTTATTTCCCGCTGGACCGGAATTCAGATTACAAAAATGCTAAAATCTGAAATGGAAAAATTAGTAAACATTGAGACCGAACTTCACAAAAGAGTTATTGACCAAAACCATGCTATTAAAGTTGTTGCTGATGCAATTCGCAGATCTCGCTCCGGCATTGCAGAAGAGTCAAAACCAATCGGATCATTTATTTTTCTTGGACCAACCGGTGTTGGTAAAACCGAGCTTGCAAAAACATTAGCTGAATATTTATTTGACAATGAAGCGGCACTTATTCGCGTTGACATGACAGAATATATGGAAAAACACACAGTCGCAAAAATTATCGGTTCCCCGCCCGGATATGTTGGATATGAAGAAGGCGGCCAACTAACCGAAAAAGTAAGACGCAGACCATATTCTGTAATTTTATTTGACGAGATTGAAAAAGCTCACCCTGATGTAATGAATATTTTGCTGCAAATTTTAGATGACGGGCAGCTGACTGATGCTAAAGGAAGACGAGTTAATTTCAAAAATACGATTATCATAATGACTTCAAATCTTGGTTCATCAATGATACAGTCTTGGAAATCAAGTCAAATTGGATACAAGCCTCGCCAAAGTGAGCAAGCTGATCGAATGGTAATGGAACAAGAAGTAATGAAAACTGTTCGCAGTCATTTTAAACCGGAATTTTTAAATCGAATTGATGAAATAATAATTTTTGATTCATTAACTAGAGAAAATATCTTGTCAATTGTTGAAATACAACTTAAAAAAGTTGCAAATCGCCTATTGGGCAAAAATATCAATGTAAATTTTTCCGACGAAGTCAAAATAAAACTTTCTGAAAAAGGGTACGATCCATCATTTGGCGCAAGGCCTCTTAAGAGAGTAATTCAAAATGAGATTTTAAATCCACTATCTCTTGCAATAATCAAAGGCGATATTTCTGATGGAAAAACCGTCGAAGTCAGCCTTAAAGATAATAACATTACTTTTGATATCAATCGGTAGAATGTTATAATATATTTAATGAAACCTTATATTATAGGGATTACCGGTGGTACTGCCTCGGGTAAAACATTTGTTGTCGATGCAATAAAAGATCGCTTTGATGGTCAAATTTTAGTTATTTCTCAAGATCAATATTATAAAAATTTTTCAGATGCTAGAAATAAAAGCAGATGGGAAAGAGCCAATATGGATGAGCCTGATGCTTTTAATGAAAAATTGCTGCTTAAACATTTGCAATTATTAATTCAAGGTGAAAATGTTGATGCGCCGACCTATGATTATGTAACCCAACATCAATCGGGCCATCATCTCGATCTTGAGCCAAAAGCAGTAATGGTTTTGGAAGGGATACTGGCACTTTGTAATCCTTCCATTCGAAAATTGATGGATTTAAAAGTTTATCTTGAAGCAGATAGCGACATTAGACTTGCTCGAAGATTGCTGCGGGATATTTCCGAACGCGGCGTTACAACTTCAAATCTTCGAGATAACATTGAATGGTATATGAATATGGTAAAACCGATGCATGAGAAATATATCAGACCATCAAAAAAATATGCCGATTTAATAATTTCAACAAATCGCGGCAGTTTAGATGCTGCGCTTCAAGTTTCAAAAATTATTGAAAAAGAACTTAAAAAGAGAAACAAAGAATCAATACCTTGATTTTTAGATAATTTTTTGCAATAATAATATGGTAATTAGAGGGCGGTTAGCTCAGTTGGTTAGAGCGCTTCATTGACGTTGAAGAGGTCAGAGGTTCGAATCCTCTACCGCCCACCAGTTTGATTTTTAATTTGACAAAGCGTTCAGTTTATATATGATGAGTAAAAGAGGAGAAAAAATGTCTTTAGATAAAAATGACTTACAACAAATAAAAATCATAGTTCAAGATTCAGCTGAAACCACAAAAAATGAACTACGAAAAGAAATTAAACAAGAAATTGGTGGTGTTAAGCAAGAATTAATGCAAGAAATTGGTGGTGTTAAGCAAGAATTAATGCAAGAAATTGGTGGTGTTAAGCAAGAATTAATGCAAGAAATTGGTGGTGTTAAGCAAGTGTTTAAACAAGAAATCGGTGGCGTTAAAAAAATGATTTTTGATGTTGAAGAAAAATTAACCTCAAAAATGGAAGCGAATAAAAACGAAATAATATCAATTATTAGCAAGGAAGTTACCGATCTTGCAGATATCAATAGGGCAGTTATCACAAGAACCGACGAGCTTGATTATCGTCTTCGAATAGTAGAGAGAAAACTCGGTCTTACGGTTCGATAATTTCAATTTAAAATTATTCAATTCTGATTTAAATAAAAAAACACCTCAACGATTTGAAGTGTTTTTTTAATTTATTAACAATTAATCCAAACCTTTGAGTTTTGGCCATTCTTCATAAATAACTGAAATTATAGCAGCAACCGGTACAGCCAACACAACCCCTAAAACTCCAAACAATTTTGCCCCGATTAGAATTGCAAGAATTATTATTACAGGCGACAGACCAACGGCTTTTCCCATTATTTTTGGGACCAAGAACTGCGCTTCGATTTGCTGTACTAAAACAAATAAGGCAATTACTAAAATACCAAGCAATGGATTTACTGTATAAGCAATTATGATGGCCGGAATTGCTCCTAAAATAGGGCCGACATAAGCAATTGATTCGGTTAAAGCAGCCCAAACTGCAAGTGTTAAGGCATACGGCACGCCAAGTATTAAAAGCCCAACCAGATCTAATAATCCAATTAAAACAATTAAAGTCAATTGGCCGCGAAGCCACGAACCCATCTTAATTGAAATTTTATTTATTGCTTCAATCACTGACTCTTTTTTACCGGGAGGAATTATTGATTTGAAAAAAGTTTTTGCTCCCTCTTCTTCCAAAAGAAGATAAAAACTTAAAACCATCAAAGTAAAAATTGCCACTAAACCGCCTAGAAAACTAAAAGTAGTTGAAACAATTGAAGAACCGAAATTAGTAATATTTGACGTTAAGCTAGAAAGTCCCTCTTGAGAAAGCTGACCGATATCTTTGTAGGTTTTAAGGGCTGGTGCAACTTTTGCAATAAGTTCTGGGATATTTTGAGTTAATAACTGAAGCTGCAAAATAAGCGGTTTACCAATAAGAACAACAGCTCCTGCTACTAAGGTTAAAAATATTACATAAATAATTGAAACAGCTAGTTGCCTTGGCATTTTTTTACTCCACCGATCAACAATTGGAGAAAGCGCTGTTACTAAAACAAGAACTATAAAAAACAAAACAAGCACATCCCGAATGACATAAAGAAGAGCAATTCCCGCGAGAACAGCAACAACTTTAATTATTGTCATAGCAGGAATGTCTAAAACAATTTTATTATTATTCATAGCAACCCCTAGGTTAATTATCCTTAATTATATTATAGCATAATATTATTTTTATTATTCTTCAGCCAAGCGAAACTTATACGCTGAAAAAATTAAGGTAACAATTATCCATGATGTAACTATTATCATATTAATTGGATTTACAAACGGCGAGGTAGCATCGAGCGCAACTCCGCGAATAATTCTAAGGAGTGGGGCAAGCGGCAAGATTTGAACAAACCCAACAAGCCATTTTGGTAGCGAATCAATTGGAAAAAATACGCCGGATAAAAACATCATTGGAATAGTAATTGCAGTTGCCATTCCTTCGGCAGCTTGAGTTGTTTTTGAGAGACTGGCAATTACAAATCCGATCAATTGAAATAATATTCCTCCCATCATTGCAAGGGCAAATATCAATGGGATGCTTCCATAGATATGAGCGTGAAATACAAAAATTCCAAATGATAAAATAATCGCGATTTGAATCACATTTAAGACTAGCCTTGTAATTACTTCGCTGATGATAAATTTCCATGTTTTAAGAGGAGTAGTTGTGATTCTTTTCAAGATTTTATCCTCACGATATTTTGCCATTCCAACGGCAATACCAATAATTGAAGAGTTCATCAAGGCCATGCCCAATACTCCGGCCAGAACGAAATCAAAATAATTTAGAGTTCGCTGATTTGATTTTTCTTCTTCAATCCCAAAAATTGGCTTAGCATTTTGCACCTTGAGATTTGATACGGTTAAATATTGTGAAATTATTCCGGAAAGCGTTGCATTTGCTTGAGCATTACCTTGATCGTAATAAATATTAACTTTATTATCAGCATTTGGCGTAAGCTCACCAAAAGATTCAGGAACAATGACAACAGCAGAAAGTTGTCCTTTTTTTACCAATTCTTTTGCAGTGTCAACATTTGTTTCATTTTTAATGTCAAATACCTTTGAATCAACAAGTGTTTTTTCAAGATTTTGCGCCAACTCGGTTTTGCTATTATTTTTTATTACAATCGATCCGGCAATACTACTGTTCCCACCAAAGAAAAGACCAAATATTCCCGTAAACATTAAAGGAAACATCAAACTCCAAAAAAAAGCTTGTCTATTTCTTAACATCATTTTTAAATCTGTTAAAAACAATTTAAGCATTTTCTCCTTCGCTAATTCTTTTTCCTGTTAATTCTATAAATAAATCTTCAAGCGATGCTCGGCCAACGGTAAAACTTTCCGGATCTTCTTTTTGAATCAAACCAATAGCAACATTTAAATCGGATTGATTTTTGAATTTAGCTTCATAGTGTCCTGATTTCCCCAAAACCTTATCAACTATTCCGAGCTTGGAAATCTTTTCAATAATACTATTTGAAATCTTATGTGAAATAAAATCCATTTTAAATGGTTTTTCAGTTTGCTCAATAAGTTTATGAGTCTCGCCCATTGCAACAATTTTTCCTTGATCCATAATTGCAATCCGATCACACAATATTTCCGCTTCTTCCATATAATGAGTTGTCAAAATAATTGTCTTACCTTGTGATTTTATATCTGAAATAAGATCCCAAAGATGCCTTCTGGCAACCGGATCAAGTCCAGTAGTCGGCTCATCTAAAAATACAATTTTGGGATTATTAACCAAGCTGGCCACAATAGAAAATCGTTGTTTTTGTCCGCCGGAAAGACTGCCAATCAACGACTTAGTCTTGTCTTCCAAGTCAACCATTTTAAGCAGCTTATGCGGATCTTGATGTTTTGAATAAAAACTTCCAAAAAGATCTAAAATTTCTTCAAGATTTAAAAAATTATAATAGGCAGAGGATTGCAGCTGGACTCCGATCTGCTCCTTGACAGTGTTATTATTTCCATTGTGAAGTTCATTGCCTAAAATCTCGATTGTGCCGGAAGTCGGACGCCTTAATCCTTCAATCATTTCAAGAGTAGTAGTTTTACCAGCTCCATTTTCACCAAGCAAACCAAAAATCTCACCTTCTTTTACTTCAAAAGAAATATCATTAACAGCTGTAAGATCTTTATATTTTTTGATTAGATTTTTAACTTCAATTACATTCACAAAAGAATCATATCATATTTTTTAAAAAATAAACAGCTGACAAGTTGCCATTTTATCCTTTTATTTTTTACTTAAAATAAGAAAAATACAGGTAGTAAAGATACAACGAGCAGCTTAGTCATGGCTTACAACAATATTTCTCGTAAATTAAACTCGTTGAGTAACTAAAACAAATATTATCAAAAGTCGCTTTATATGAGGACTGGAAAAAAATTACTGGATCAAGTGGAGATTTGGAAAATGGTCGGGATAGTCAGATTTGAACTGACGACCTCATCGTCCCGAACGATGCGCGCTACCAAGCTGCGCTATATCCCGACTCAAGCTTCGGCGGACAAACCGAACTACATGATCTACGGATGATCTTACTCTCGACTATTTTATTATACTCTAAAAAATGCTATAATGTAGTCATTGCTCCCATAGTTCAACGGATAGAACAAGGGACTCCTAAGCCCTAGATCCAAGTTCGATTCTTGGTGGGAGCACCAAATTACTTATTTACTTTAGGTTCAAAAGTTCCAAGTTCGGGAATAAATACAGAATCACCTTTTGAGATAGAATCTTGGATCAAAGAAATAAATGATTCAACAAAGTTTTGGGCAGTTTTCTGATCGGCATTCATCCTTTGCGCCAATTGATTGATTAATTCTTCTTTATTCATAAGCCTCCTAAAATTACTCTAAATTATACACTCTACTTATTCGTTCGATTTTTTGAGCAAGTTTATTTTCACCTGTTTCAATCACAACACCGTTAAACACAACTTCTTTATCATCAGAAACAGCATATTTTACCGGAGTTTGATATAAAAATCCTTGAGTAAAAGCATGTAAATCAGCGCCAAGACTTGAATTAAGCGGACCAACCATTCCGGCATCTGTGATATAAGCAGTACCTTTAGGCAAGATTCTTTCATCAGCAGTTTGAATGTGCGTATGAGTTCCAACAACTGCCGTTACTTTGCCGTCAAGATAATAACCAAGAGAAACTTTTTCACTGGTTGCTTCGGCATGAAAATCAACAATTATTGCGTCAACATTATCGATTTTTTTTAATATTTCATCAGCAATTTTAAATGGACTTTCAAAAGAATTTGCGAAAAATACACGACCAATTAAATTAATAATTGCAATCTTGCCTTTCGGAGTTCGCACTACTTCATATCCTTTACCGGGGACATTATCGGGATAATTTGCCGGCCTTACAACTTTTAAGTTTTTCAAATTGAGCATTTCAACAAATTCTTTTTTCGCCCAAATATGATTTCCGGAAGTAAAATAGTCAATTCCGGCATCAATCATTTCTTTGTATGTAAGCTCAGTCATCCCCTTGCCTGAAGCAAGATTTTCACCATTTGCAATTGTAAAATCAATATCAAATTCGCTTTTGATTTCAGATAAATGTTTTTTTATTATAGTACGCGACGGTCTTCCAACAATATCACCGATAAATAGGATATTCATAAATTTCTAATTCCTAATTTCTAATTTCTAACTATAAAACGAATTAATTAATAATCACAATTTTTATTTTCTGTTTTTCTAACAATTGCATTAAATATCAAATTTAATTCTCTAGCTTCATTCCATAATTTTGCTACCTCATCCTTTAGATTGGGATCGTAAACAACGAACATTCTTAACCAGTGTTTTGTTTCTCTAGCTTCTTTTTTGCAAATTTTTAATTTGTGAGTAAAATCTTTTTTTGATTCAGCATCATCTGCTTCGCAGTAATTTGCACCAACACTTGTCGATGATCTTACTAACTGATTTATTAATGGACTTGTGATCTCATTTTTAGGAATTGCTTTAACAAATCTAATTACCTCTTCCCCAAATTTTGCGGTTCTTTCTTCTAAATCAAATTTTTGTTTGTTAATTTCTGCCATTTATTAATTAGTTAGAAATTAGAAATTAGAAATTAGAAATTTATTTTGCATATTCCGTTGCTCTAATTTCACGAATGACATTAACTCTAATTACACCCGGATATTGCATATCCTGTTCAATTTTCTTAGCAATATCTTTGGCCAGCTTGAGAGCTTGAAGATCATCAATTTCTTCAGGTCTAACTAAAATTCTAACTTCACGACCAGCTTGAATCGCATAAGATTTTTCAACGCCTTTAAATGAATTGGTAATGTTTTCAAGATCAGTAAGTCTTTTCACATAAGACTCAAATGATTCTCTTCTCGCACCCGGTCTTGCACCGGAAATCGCATCAGCAATTTTAACAATAATAGCTTCAACTGATTTTGGATCAACATCGCCATGATGAGCTTCAACAGCATTGATCACATTTCCGGAAAGTCCGAATTTTTTCAAAATATCAGATGAAATTTTCCAGTGTGCTCCCGGCACATCGTGATCAACTGCTTTACCAATATCGTGAAGCAGTCCGGCTTTTTTCACAATATTAACATCTGCTCCGATTTCCTCGGCAATCATTATTCCTAAGAAAGCAGTTTCGATTGAATGTCTTAAAACATTTTGACCATAAGAAGTTCTGAATTTAAGCTGACCTAAAACTTTTAATAAGTCTGGATGCAAACCGGGAAGCGAAAGTTCATAAGCAGCTTCTTCCCCAGCTTCTTTTATTTGCTGGGTAATTTCTTCTTGAGCCTTTTTATATGTTTCTTCAATTGAGGTTGGATTAATCCTACCATCAGCTACCAGTTTTTGAAGGGCAAGAACCCCAGTAGCGCGTCTAACCGGATTAAAGCAAGAAACAACAACAGTATCAGGAGTATCATCAACAATCAAATCCGTTCCAGTTACTTTCTCGAAAATTTGAATATTTCTTCCTTCTTTTCCGATAATTCGGCCTTTCATCTCATCATTTGGAAGAGAAATCGAAGAAATGGTTGTTTCTGTTGCTTGATCGCCTGACATTCTCTGAATTGCTCCGCCAATTATTTTCTTGGCTTCATTGTCTGCAGTTTCCTTAACTGATTCCTCAATTGCTTTGATTTTTCTAATTAGATCATCTTTATATTCTTTTTCAACATTTGAAAGCAAAATATCTCGAGCTTCATCTTTTGTTAGTTTTGATACTCTTTGAAGTTCTTTATCTTGTCCTTTTCTAAGTTCTTTTGCTTCTTCTTTTAATTTGGTTGCTTCCTCTAATCTTTGGGTAATTTGCGTTTTTTCACCATCTAAAATTTCGGATCTTTTGTCCAAAGACTCTTCTCTTCTTCTTAGATTTTTTTCAATTTCTTCAAGATATGATTGTCGTTTTTCCGATTCTTTTTTAGCTTCTTCTTTGATTTTTAATGCTTCATCTTTAGCTGAAATTAAAAGTTCACGATTTTTTGTCTCTGCATCGATTATTGATTTTTGAGACGTAAATTTGCGAATAATAAAACCAATCGCTCCACCGATTATAAGGGCAGCCAAGCCTACCGTGATTAAATTGTTCATAAAATCCTTTCATGATTTCAAGACGATAAATATTTATTTGAAATAATTATATAACTTTCAAGGCTTTAGGTCAAATACATTTTTGATAATATTTTATTATTTTTAGCTTATGTTATAATAAAATAAATTGAACTAAATATTCTTAAGGAGGGATGTGAAAAAATATTCTAAAGCCTTTACATTAATCGAACTCTTGGTTGTGATTGCTATTATCGGGATACTTGCCGGAATGATTTTAGTTTCTGTTGGAAAAGCAAGAGCTAAAGCAAGAGACACACAAAGAAAGAATGATTTAG
>JBAYJO010000018.1:0-6253 GCA_041665085.1 Patescibacteria group bacterium
ATCCCCTGGTTATGAAGAATGAGATTGATCGATTATTACAAATAGCATTTAACTTGCAAAAACGCCAGGGGAGGCCGGATTTAGGATAGCGGTTTCGGTAACCTTTTATTTTTATCTACTGCGCTCACTTTACAAAATGAGTTGTTTTTGATTTGAGCCAAATCTGGGCTGGGCGTCGGCGCAAAGCGCCGAAAATTCTTAATCTGCTGGAGGTCTTTAACAAAATCCGAACCGAATTTATGGAAAAATCATGATCGGTCCGGCGGAATTCCCCCCCAAACCCCTCCTTCCGCCCGACCGGAACATCTGGACGGCTGAGGCGGAATTGCAATTTCTAATTTTTCTTTGGCGGGAAATTTTTGTAGATCATCATAAGCTTCTTTCAAGCCCCTCACCCGATTGGGATTTAATTGTGTTTCTGGTATATTAATACCCTAATTAATTATCGCCAGTAATTCTGGAAACTCCTCGGTTTTCATATCGTCAAACGTGTAATGACCGCGACCAGAAAGTTCAATCACTTCACCGCCTAAGGCGGCATGGAACATAACCAAACCTTTTTTGCCATCTTCTTCCTCATCATCGGCCGTAAACATAACGATTTTTCCGACTCGATCCTTTATTGTTTCGTCAATCGGAAAATCATAAAAGTCATGTCGGGCAACATCATCGCTTTCGGCAATTTTCCAAGGAGCTACCAAAATCAGTTGGTTAATCTTTCTTTTAGTATCGCCAAGCCAACGTACCAGAAAAGAGCAACCGCAACTATGGCCGATCAAAATCGTATTCTCATCAACATGATACTTTTCAAATTCTGCCCTGAACTTCTCATAGTCCGGTCTCCATGGCTCGGGCATTAATGGCGTTTCTGTCGATATACCGCGCTCAATCAGTTTTTGTTTAATCCAAGGTTGCCAGTGCTTGTCATAAGTTCTGGTTTCTGGGTTCATGGCTTTTTCCGCATCAGACGGGCAACCATGGATAATAATGCAGTTTTTATTTGGCATAGATATTTTTTTCAAAATTTCAATATCGATCTTTATGTCCGCAAGTAATCCTTCAATTTTCTTTTTTTCTTTCTCACTATTGACGCTAAGAATTTTTGTCTCTAAATTATCAATAAATTGGTGTCTATTTTGCAATAGTCGTTCCGAAGAAATAACTGGCAAAGTCAAATCAGCAAATATTTTGTACTCTATACTCTCAGGCGCTAAGTTTTTATAAAATGTAATCTCAATTGGGCAACCGTTAATTTTAGTATACCCCATTTTGAGATCTCCAACTTGTTTAATTTCAATTTTATATAATAATTTTCTTATTAAAATTTCATTGTCTTCAACCACAATACTTATATTGCGGTGACCTCTAAAATATTTTTTATTATGTATTGCAACTGCGATACCATTAGAGAAAGCCCAAGTAATTTTATTATCTAAGATATTATCAATCTTTTTTATGGCGTCATTTTTTCTAATTTGGAAAAATATTTTCAGGAGATCAAATACAAATATTATTAAAAAAGAAAAAATGGCAGTTCTTATCCAACTATTAAAATTAAATCTAAAATTAATTAACTCAAACCATGTTGCGTTTAGCAAACCATATACTGCGCCGCTTACAAATGCTGAGGCATAGTATATATATTTATTTAGGTTATTAAACAGGCAATAGTTATAAAATTTATCTCCTAGGTATATAATTACTGCAAAGAAAATTATACTGACTGGATATTGAATTGAATTAAGTAAGTTCGATAATGATTTCTTATACAATATTAGAATATACTGCCACCAATTGATCAAAAAATAAACAATTAATCCCGTAATTAATGAAGTAAAAGCTCCTTCAATATCCAATTTAATACTTTTTTTTGTTTCATTTTCAACTATGATTGCTAATTTTAAGAAACTTGCTAATAATACGACAACTGATATTGATATAACTAAGAGCCAAATAACTTGAATGTTAAATAAAGCGGTATGAGCTTTTTCATCAGTCGGGATGGGTATAGTTAAAAATATTGCTCCAATCGCTGTAAATAAGCCAACCATTTCAAGTACCGGCTTTTTATTTTGCCAAAAATCGTTAAACATAGTCGTACTCTATTTTGCTTCAGGTACCGGCAACCCTAATTTCTGCAATGGCAAGTATTCAAAATAGTAATAGCAGCCACTTATTGAAATTATATAATCCAATACATCCTTATACTCGGGCTTTTCGAACCACTTATTTAGCACATAGATATATTGCACTTCAACATTAAGCTGAGATAGTAATTTTCGGTATTGCTTAATCTTAAAGTCGCAGGTCTGTAATTTTTCATCAGTCGAGCCTGCAACGTTTTGAAATTTAACCTCAATTATAAATATGGTATTATTTGCGAGCACAAAAATAGCATCATCGGGCAGTATTTTTTTGGAAATAAATTTTTTATAATCGATGCCCTTTTCGGCTAAGTACTTATATAATTCGTGCTTCTTAAAAGTCATTGCGACTTTTTCCTTATTATAAAAAATATCATTACCGTTAACAACATAACCGCTGTGCTTTTTAATTAAACTCAGAAAATCAGCTTCTTCCTCAAAATGAAGTCCAGTTTTTGTGTTAGCTCCGCCAATTCCGCCTTTTATCATATATTTTAATTATTTTTTAAATCTTCAAGCCTCTTGATGGACAAATCAAGATATTTTTTTTCTAAATCAATTCCAATAAATTTACGACCGTTAAGATTAGCCGCCAGTCCCGTCGTAGACGAGCCAGTAAACGGATCTAAAACCAAATCACCCTTATCTGTACTGGCCATAACAATGCGAACAAGTAAGTCAATTGGCTTTTGAGTAGGATGCTTACCGAATTTTTTCTCTGACGGTTTCGGCGTATTCATTGACCAGACGCTTCGCATTTGAAGTCCTGGCTTCTTAATGAAATCTTCAGGCCAATTGCCGTTTTTCATCAAATCGTAATTAAACTTATGTTTGCCTTTTTTATCTTTTCTTGCCCAAATCAAGGTTTCATGACTTGCTGTAAAAAAGCGGCAACTTAAATTTGGCGAGGCATTCGGCTTAAACCACGCGATATCATTTAATATATGATACTTAGCGACTTGTAGCGCAAAGCCGCATTGGTAAATTGAATGATATGTTCCACTAACCCAGATGGTGCCTCCGGGTTTTAAAACTCTGTGGCAAGCAGTGACCCAAGCTAATTGAAATTCGAAATCTTTTTTAAGACCATTACTGACATCCCATTGCCCCTTATTCACGCTGACCATCTTCCCACTATCGCAGGTAAAGCCGCCGTTTGACAACAAATATGGCGGGTCAGCAAAAATCATATCAACAGAATTTTCTGGTAACTCCTTTAATACATCAAGGCAATTAGACTGATAAAGAGTAAAATTATTTTTTTGAAAATATATTTTCATATCTAATTATTTAATATTTTTTATAATTAATTCCGCGATCCAATTGAAAAATTGATAAATAAAAAATATTGAACTAGGAATACCTAAAAGAATCATGACCTTATTGTGAATTTTTTCGCCTTTCCACTCGCTGGCAATTTTTTTTGATATTAATTTAAGATTAGTGCCCACTCTTACTACTACGTTTAATATGAAGAAAATGAATTGAACCGATAAAAAAGCAATTGAAAAAAACATTACTCCAAGAGATATCATTGGATAAGGATAAAAATATATATGCTGAATTTTAATAATTCCATATATTAAAACAAGGCAGACTGAAAATACTACAGCAATAAGAAATTCATAAATTGACATTCTGCGCTCTAATTCGCTAATTCTATCCTTATCACTTATTAGATTTCCCATCGCATCAACTTGAGCCATAATAATTGTACCACCCGATCCTCCATGTCCGCCACCGACACCTCCTTCACCTCCAGATGCATTAAAATTTGATTGATTAATATTTTGTTCCATATAACTTATTTCATTAAATCGTCGAGGGAAATTTCTAATCCACGGGCTATCTTCTGAACTGTCTGAATGCTCGGTTTAGTGATAACATTAGACTCGATTTTGGTTAGAGTGGCATAGGGTATCTCGGCTTTAACAGCCAACTTTTCTTGGGTTAAATCCTGTTTATTACGAAGTTTTTGGATCTTATCACCAATAGTATCGGCATTGCTTTTACTTTTCTTAGTATCCATAGTATAATAGTAGTGTTAGGAAAGTATATCTCGGCATGTAATTGATAATATAGTATCATAATTCAAGAAAAAGAAAAAGTTTGATTTTGTCCAAAATAAAGTTCGAGCCGATTTTTTTAATCTAGTTCTTTGGCGGTTTCATTCCGCCTCAGCCGTCCAGATGTTTCGGTCGGGCGGAAGGAGGGGTTTGGGGGGGAATTCCGACCGACCGATCATGATTTTTGTTGAAATTCGGTTCGGATTTGTTCATAAACACCCAGCCAGTTGCAATTTTCGGCGCAAAGCGCCGACGCCCAGCCCAGATTTGGCTTAAATTCAAATTTTTTGCCTTGATTATTATGAAATAATAATGCCAAAATCAAACTTTTTCTTTTTCTTTAATCCAATTCAAATATGAAATACTTTCTTTACGCCCGCAAGTCGACAGACGAAGAGGAGCGTCAAGTCCTTTCTATTGAAGCCCAGCTCGCAGAGCTGAAGGAGTTAGCCGCCAAAGAAAAATTGGAAATTGCTGACTCGCTTTGCGAGTCCAAAACCGCCAAAGAACCAGGCCGAAAAATTTTCGGCGAAATGCTTTCTCGGATTGAAAAAGGTGAAGCCGACGGAATTTTAGCGTGGCACCCAGATAGACTGGCCAGAAACAGCGTTGATGGCGGAAAGGTAATCTACATGGTGGATATCGGCCAAATCAAAACGCTAAAATTCCCGACTTTTTGGTTTGAGAATACTCCGCAAGGGAAATTTATGCTCAATATCGCTTTTGGTCAAAGCAAATACTATGTAGATAATTTAAGCGAAAATGTAAAACGCGGATTCAGGCAGAAACTTAGGCGCGGCGAATATCCTAATAAAGCACCGATAGGCTATCTTAACGACCGCATTGCCAAGACCGTACTCATTGATCCGCTTCGCGCCAAGCTGATTATAAAAATGTTTGAGATGTACAGCACGGGAGAATTTTCGCTTAAATTTCTTAAAGATAAGTTTTGCGATATTGGATTGACTAGCAAGCGAGGAAAGAATCTGACAGTCGGCATGATTTCAAATATATTGAGCAATCCATTTTATTGCGGAGTATTCAAGTTTAATGGCGAAATATACCAAGGCAAGTACGAGCCAATTATTTCTAAGAAGCTTTTTGATGAAGTTCAAGCGGTAATGAAAGAACGAGGGCGACCGCTGGGGCAAGACAAGCATGTTTTCGCCTTTACAGGACTAATGAAGTGCAAGTGCGGCGCCTGCATTACCGCTGAACGGCAAAAAGGCCATATCTACTATCGATGCACGAAAAAGCTCGGAGTATGCGACGAAAAAAAGTATATTCGCGAGGAAGACCTGTTGGAGCAATTCTATGGCCTTTTTCAAAAAGCTGCTTTGCCTGATGAATGGATTGACAAAATGCTCACTAAACTCGGCGAGGAGGAAAAAAGCGCTATCAAGTCATCTTCTGGTCTGATTGATGAAGTAAAAGCGCAAATAACGGCCACAGAGGGCAAGCTGGACAAGCTACTGGATGATCGATTAGAGGGATTACTCGACAAAGACGATTATTTGCGCAAGAAAGAACAGCTCATCAATCAAAAAATTGATTTGGAGGATAAAATCCAGTCAATCAGGCAAACAGGAAATAATTGGCTCGAACCGATGAGAGAATTCATTTTCGCCAATAAACAAACCAAAAAAGTCGCCAATGGCGGCGACCTTTTGGAAATCCGAGCATTAATTAAAAAAATCGGCTCGAACTTTATTTTGCAAGGCAAAAAATTTGAATTTAAGCCAAATCTGGGCTGGGCGTCGGCGCTTTGCGCCGAAAATTGCAACTGGCTGCGGGTCAGGGACTCGAACCCCGATAACGTCCTCCAGAGGGACGCGTACTACCATTATACGAACCCGCATTGTTGGCAACTGTCTCATATTAACATAAATATCGTGATTTTTCAAGACCTATTGCAATATGTGTTATCTTTGAATAGAAATCGGACTGTCTTTGAATAGAAACTGGACTTTTTTTGACAATTTGGCTAATTTCTGTTGATGGCTCATACTATTAGATTAAGTCATAATCTAATCTAACGCTATG
>JBAYJO010000019.1:0-6053 GCA_041665085.1 Patescibacteria group bacterium
ATATCACTAGGAAAACCGACGAAACGCAAGATTTCTGGAAGAAGAATGAGACAAACAGCTCCTAGCACCGCTCCTTTATTACTTGCTAATCCACCCAAAATAATTACAGACAAAATAAAAATTGATTCAACTAAGGTAAATGATGATGGATCTATAAACGTGATGTAACTAGCAAAAAGTGATCCGGCGACAGAAGCCATCATAGCACTAGTAACAAAAATTGCTAATTTATACCACAATGTGTGATAACCAAAAACAGATATCGCATCCTCGTCCTCACGAATTGCTTTGAGCACACGACCAAATGATGATCGAGTTATATATGTGCAAACTCCGTAAATAATCAAAGCACAAATAATAGACAAGACGAGAAACCAAATATTTTCCGAAAAAGTAAACTCAAAAAGAGACGGACGCGAAATCCCTGGAATACCCAAAGGACCCCTAGTAAGCGACTGCCAATTTAGAAATATGCTGTAAATGATGATGTTAAAACCAAATGAACCCAAAGCATAGTAGTCATCTTTAAATTTAGAGAGAACAAACCCAATGGCCAAACTGCAAATTCCAGTAATAATCATGCCAATGATCATAGCCAAGAAAAAATTCATTCCTATTGAAGTTAAAAGTATAGCGGTGACATACGCACCAATTCCATAAAAAGCCGCTTGGGTCACGGAAAGAAGACCTGTAAATCCAACAACTAAGTTCAAAGACAAACCTAATATGGAATAAATTGAAATCAGTATGGCAATGTGAATTAAGTATTCCATATTATTTTTTCCCTAATATTCCATGAGGTCTGAACAGTAAAAAGATAATCAAAACAGCAAAAGCAATCGCGTCTTTCCATTCACCCGAAATTTTCCATATCCCGAAATTTTCAATAAAACCAAGTAGGAAAGCGCCGATGACTCCACCGTAAACATTACCAATACCACCAATGATTGAAGCGATCACACCCTTTAGGAGAAGCGACAAGCCCATAGTTGGTTCTATGCCAGTATCAAAACCAACAAGTATTCCAGCGAGCCCTGCAATGGCTGAACCAATAAAAAATACCCAACTAATTATTTTATTTGTGTTGATTCCTACAATCTTTGAAACCTCTTCATCATCACCAACTGCCTTGATAGCCTTACCAAAAAGTGTATATCTGAAGATAAGCGAAATAGCAACCATAATAATTATTCCTATGACAAGAATTATAAGTTGAGTTTGCGTAATCACGCCACCAAAAATATTGTAAACAGTTTCACTACCATTACTACGTGAAAGTGTTTGGAATTGACTAGTAAAAAGAATAGCAACAATTGATTGAAGTACAGTCATGACACCGAGTGCTGCTATCAAAAGAACCATGCCGGAGGATTTTCTGGCTTTAAGAGGCGCATAAACTAATCTGTAAATCAATGTTCCAATAGCACCAGTAATTAAAATCCCTAGCAATACTGAAACATAAAGATCTAAACCTAACCCTTTATAAAAATAAAAAACTGTGTAGCCACCTATCGCCGCTATCGCTCCATAACCGAGATCAAAAAACTTTGTAGTACCGTAGATTAAGTTAAAACCAAGAGCGACCATAGCATAAATCGCTCCAGCAATAACACTATTTACAATAAGTTGCGGGATAATATCCACAGATATAACTATATAACAAAAACCGCTCATTGTGGAGCGGTTTTTGTAGAGTATTTTTTTACTTCGTCAGTTATTCCGATTTTACAAAAACACCATTTTTTACGACGTAAGTGACAAACAATTTTGCCGTGACTTCACCATTCCGATCAAATTTTACAATACCAGTAGCTCCCTTGTATTCGATCTTGTACAGATCGTTTTTGAGTTTAGTACTATCAACAGATTTGGTATCTCGCATTGCCGCCACAATTACACCCAACGCATCGTATCCATAATCAGAGTACACGCTAGGAGTAGTCCCATAGGCAGCCTTAAATTTGTCAGCGAAACCAACATAGTCTGTTGTGGTCGCAAAATCCAATGCCATAATTCCTTCAGCAGCGCTTCCAGCTTCCTTCAACACAGCAGTATCAACAACCTCAGTGTTAATAATTTTAGAAGCCACCGCCAAGGCCTTGATCTGCTTTGCAATAACAACAAATTCTTTGTGAGCAGCCACAATAATTACGTCAGGATTGCTGCTTTTTATTTTTGTTAATTGACTTCGAAAATCAGTGTTACCAGATGCAAACGGTTCTAAATTTGTTATTTGTCCACCAAGTGCAGTGAATGATGATTTGAAAATATCCCTTATTCCAATTCCGTAATCATCATTCAGATACAAAATCGCAGCAGTATTGTAACCAAGTTTTTTGGCTACGTCACCTAATTGCTGGCCGCGATAATCATCTGAAGGAACAACCCTGAAAACATAATCACCAGCATCTTTCAACGGAGCAGCAGAAGCTACTGGAATAACTGTCAACGTCTTGGTTTTATCTGCCAACGGCATCGCTGCAGTGGTAGCCCCGCTGCCTTCGGCCGCTATAACAGCAGGAAATTTGTCTATTGATGTGAATTTATTCATGACATCAACCGCAGTCTTGCTGTCCAAATGTGTGTCTTCATACACCAACTCTATTTTCCTCCCAAGAACACCTTCTTTGTTTGCATCTTCAACAGCCAAACTTAATCCCTTTTTTAAGGATTCTCCGTACACAGCTGCATCACCAGTCAAAGGGGTGAATACACCGATTCTAATCGGACCTGTTTCGGTCGGTTTTTGATTGGCTGAAAAAGCCACAACAATAACGAACACTATAACGATCCCAACAACCCACCATAAGGTCTTCTTTGAATTTACCATGATTAATCTATTAAATCTTAATAATTAAATAACTCATTAATAATAAAGGAACTAGGCTAAGTGTCAATAGTTATTACCACCAAATAACCAACATACGGCTCTATTGACTTATGTTTATTAATGTATATAATACCTGTAAATATTTTTTACAACAACATGATAGATAAAATCACCGAAAATTACGATCTGACCGAGAGGGAGGCAAAGGTCTACCTTGCCGGACTTTCAAAGGGTAAAAGCAAGGTTAGCGAGATAGCCAAGGCCGCCGAACTCAACAGAATAACAACATATGAGATATTAAAAAGGCTTGCCTCTAAAGGGTTGGCTGGCGGAGTGACATACGGAAAGATAACCTATTTCAAAGTAATAAACCCGGAAGCCTTTATCAGCAAAAAGGAACGTCAATTGTCTTTAGCCAAAGGACTTCTTCCCTATCTCACATCCATAAAAAATTCTTCGGCAGGAAGACCGAAAATTGAGTTCTATGACGGAGTTGAGGGCATAAAAGCGGTATTCGAAAGTGCTTTGTCATGCAAAGATAAGATCATTTACGATATGGCGAATGCCGAAAACATGGTAAATGTTTTGGATAAAACTTTCATTGACGATTATTGCAAAAGGCGAGCAAAGAAAAAAATCCGGGTAAAAGTCCTGATCCCTAAAAAAGGAGCTGAGGATGTTTATTTAAAGGACGATGCTAAAGTGTTGAGAGAGTCTAAAGTATTTGACAGTGCAAAATTCGATATACCGAATGAAATAATGGTATTTGATAATAAAGTGACACTAATATCCTTCTCCGGTAAAATGGCAGTTACAATAGAGGACAAAGAAATCAGCGACTCAATACGTTCAATCTGGAAACTTCTGTGGAATAGTCTTAAATAAAAATCAACAAAAAAACTACCTCATGAGAGGCGGGTTTTTGTATTTATCTTTTATTTAATCTCAACAAATTTACCATTTTGAAATTGATCAACCTCAATTTCAGGTAACCTCACCCCGTCTTTATCAAACATTATATTTCCGGACACCCCCACACCATTAAACAATTTAATATTATCGATCCAACTATTTAAATCCGTTGAATGAGTTGATACGAGTAAATCGAGGGCATCATAAGCATAATCCGAAGCGAAAGTGGTCTCTGTCCCATATGTTTCTTTATATTGGATCTTAAATGCATCCGATGTATTGGAAGCAAAAAAAGTTGATTTGCAACCTTCAAAAACACTAGGAGAAACAGCCTTAAGATAATCGCTAATAGTTACCTGAAAATCACCGTTGCATAAAAGCTTGATGTTACTACCGGCATTCAATTCAAAAAACTGTTTTATAAAAGGAACCCCAGAGCTGGGGGAAGAAGCAAGCGTTATAGCGTTAAACTTTTTGCTAATAATCTTAGCAATTATAGAACGGTAATCGGTGCCTTGGTTTATTGGTATAAGTTCGGCTTTCACACCAAAACTTTTTTTAAATGCTTGAGCAGCTTTTTCGAAAGTAGGATTATTCAGATAAACAAAAGCTATACTAGCATATTCTTTTTTTGCTATTTCACCCAATGCGGTATAAAGAGCTGCTCCAGAAGGCATGATCTGAAATATGGTGTCATCTTGATTAACCCCAGGTTCAGCAATTTGAATAACAGGCAACGGATGTTGTTTTAAAATGGGTGTTATCGCATCAGCAACACCTGGGGTGATATTTATAACGGCGTCAACCTTGTCTATATTAATCAACTTATTAAAAGCCGTAATTCCAATACGAGTGATAAATTGGTCATCTTCAAAAATAACCAAGATTCGATTTTTATATTTTGCAGAAGCAAGCAAGATGCCATTTTTTATTCCTTCCCCTATTGCGGCATTTTCACCGGATAAGGGAGCGATGACACCGACCTTAATCAATTGATTTGATTGAGGTAATCTATAATTTCTTAAATTAAAAATACCCAAAACTGTAACGGCAACTATAAAAATACCTATGATTATTTTGGTTGTTTTTGACATGATTTTGATAATTTTACTAATTTAATGACTAATCTATAACTGCATATAAATATGAATAAAAAGGTGAGTGCTGTATAGTCTAAAGTTCAATATCCTAAAATAACGCCTAATATCTTGGTCTTTTTAAAAAAGCTATTGACAACTTTTTCGTCATATGTAGAATCAAAGAATGTTACTCAATCCCCAAGCAACCAAACTTATCGAGGCCCTAGGATCAGGCAAACTGAACACCTCTGAATTATCAAGAAGGGTTCATTTGCCACGCACGACAGTTGAATACTCTCTTAGAGTATTAGAGAAGCAAAAATACGTAAAATCAAGCAAAGTTGGCAAAGCAACTATTTGGGAACAACTCTACGAAGAATCAGGAGAAAAAATTAAAGTTATAAATGGCATAGATAATATTATCAAATCATTAGAAAGCGCAGTCAGTAAAAAAGGGCTGGAGGTTGTCATAATAGAAAGCGATAAAGTTGCAAAAATATTTGAAAGCAAAAAATTAAATGATCTGTTTCAAAATTTAAATAAAAAAATTAAAGAAAAAAACTCTCTTGTGTACGTACTGTTTCACCGCAGTACCGAAAAACGTATAAACAAAATGGCTAAAAGCGAACAAATCAAGCTTGAATCAATTCATAGCCTGATGGACAGAGCCATGTCAGCTTATGTGGTACCAGAAAATCTTTTTAATTTAAATACTCACATCGCTACAGTTGGCGAGATGGTATTTATTAGCGATTTTGATAAAGAAACAAGTATACGAATAAAAAACCTGGCTCTGGCTAAATTTTTTAAAAGCTTATTTGAACTTGCTTCACTAACCCAAGAAAAAATTGATGTCGGAAAAGTTCTAAGAGAGATACCTGACCCTTTTTCTGAACAGCACTAATTAAAGTTTTACAAACTGACCATCTTTTATCGTCATTACATCTAATGCTCGGTTTTGAATATCACCATTGATATCAAATGATATCTTGCTTCCAATTACTGCATCAAAATCCTTAATGCTGTAAAGTGAATTCTTTATACAAGTCGTATCGCGATCTCCACCACATTTCCCTAAAGCTACAGCCATCAATCTAAATCCATCATATGCTTGAGCTGCAATAAAATCAGGGCTTTTGCTGTACTTTTCAGAATATTTCTGCTTGAACTGTTCAAACTGTGAGTTATCGCTAATTGCTGGTTTTATATAGATAATGCCATTTGCACTTGCA
>JBAYJO010000020.1:0-5635 GCA_041665085.1 Patescibacteria group bacterium
AAATAGCCTTAATTGTTTACTTTATATTTATAGTTTGAGCATGGGTAAGAGCGCAAGCAATGGCGTCGCAAGTGTCATCTTGAGTTGTTAGTTCCTGATTTTTAATAAAATATTTAAGCATTTGAATAACTTGTTTTTTATCAGCTTTACCATAACCGGTTACTGCTTGCTTGATCTGAAGCGGAGTATATTCAAAAACCGGTACTTGATTTACAGCCCCGGCCAAAATCATCACTCCTCTAGCGTGACTGACCGAAATAGCGGTTTTGACATTTCTGGCAAAAAATAACGCCTCAATTGCCAAAGCATCTGGTTTATAATTTTTGATTAAAGTTGTAATGGAATTATATATTTCTTCCAAACGATGCTCTAATTTTTGGCCTGTGGGAGTTAAAATTGCATCGGCACAAATTAATTTTGTGTGATGATTATCAATACACTCGATTAAAGCATAGCCGGTAGTGGCAGTGCCGGGATCAATACCTAAAATAATCATAAGACTCCTTTATTAAATAACCAATAACCAAGAAACAACCTACCTGCCGACAGGCAGGTAACCAGAAAATATAACAATAACCAATAATCAAACAGAATCGAAAATTATTTGAAGATTGATATTTGAAAAATTGATTATTAACTGGTTATTGGTGATTGTAACTTGGCTATTATAACAGCTCTTCATTAATGGCGAAATTTGGATAAACTTGAGTTACATCATCAAGCTCCTCGAGTCTATCAACGAATTTCATCAGTTGCTCAACTTGAGCTTTATCGTTAATTACAACCGGATTTTTCGGTTCTTTTGAAATTTCCGCTGATTCAATTTTAGCACCATTTTCCGTTAAATATTTTTTTACTGATTCTAAATCAACTAGATCAGTATAAATATACACTTTATCCTCAACTTCTTCGTAATCATTGGCGCCGGAGTCAATTATCAGCTCTTCAAGATTATCTGACGGAGCAGATTGGATAACTCCTTTTGTTTCAAACATCCAAGCAACCGATCCAACTTCGCCAACGCGTCCGCCGGCTTTTGAAACAGTTGATTTAACATCTGAAACAGTTCGGTTTTTATTATCTGAAATGGTTTCGATCAAGTAAGCTGTACCGGCTGGGCCATAGGCTTCATAGGTAGCCTCTTGAACTTGAGCGCCTCCCAGCTCGCCTGTTCCCCTTTTGATTGATCTTTCGATATTGTCTTTGGGCATATTGGCATCGCGGGCTTTATCGATGGCTAAGCGCAATTTGAAGTTAGCAGCTGGATCGCCGCCGCCTTCTTTGGAAGCCAAAGTAATGTTATTTGAAAGCTTAGTAAAACTTGCTCCCTTTTTAACATCGGCAGCTCCTTTTTGTCTTTTGATTTGACTCCATTTATTATGTCCTGACAAGATAGCTCCTTTCATTCTTGAACCATATCCGGTTTTTACTATACCATATCTTTCTCCTTGACAAAAGGGGTATTTTGTAGTACAATGTTAAGCATCTTGAGTCTTAGGACTCCGACCGGGTGCGGTTCGTAAAACATTACATGTCTTCTCGGAAGAGAAAGACGAGAGCAGAAAAATGCATCAGGTAAAGGATCTTGGACTGTTGAGCTACTTTGTGTATGAAACAGATGGTTCACCGACCCCAAGCATTCGTGAGAACGACATCGGCTATACAGAAAGTCCAATGCGTTTGCTGACAACGGATTCGTGGCTTATAGACTTCAAACTTCGGCTTGATAATCCGATTCATCTCCCGCAGATCGTGATTGATCGCGTAATCGACGAATACAAACGGTTCTGCGGCGAAAATGTCAACCACAAGTTGACAGATCCGTCAATGTTGGTGAAGCACGGCTTTCGTTTCGGCTTTACTGGGGATATAAACGGGAATTGGGATTTTGGAGCTGAATGTTGGTCACATGCAGCCGAATCTTGGCTACCATTCACGATCAGCTTGCCGAAGGACTTCCTGCTCGCATTATATCTGCAAGATGTTTGCCCTGTCGTAGTTTCTTTGATTCCAAGGTCAGAGGAATATGAAGACGGGTTCGACATCCTGATGGTCGTTGGTAGTATGGAGAAGATTCAGAAACCCGACATGTTCCTTCGAGCTTTCTCGCGCAAGCTCAATCGCTGGCTGGAAACAGCAAGAGCCAATCTCCAGCGTTAAGCTGTTTGACTCGCAACCTACGCGGTCGGAGAGAAATCTCCGGCCGCTTTGCTTTTATTACCCCTTACTCCTCCTTGACAAAAGGGGTATTTTGTGATATATTTCGATAGTTTATATGCGCCAAAGTGCCTCTGTAAACAATATACTCCATTGGAGGCTTTGTTAGACATGAAGACAGTATCACTTCTTGAGCTTGCGAATGCGTTCGGATTGCCTGCTGCTACAGAGGAACCGACCGCCCAGACCAAGGTACCCAAACCAGAGAAACAGCCGAAGTTGATGGTGGCGGTTGCTGCAGAACCCGAAAGGCCGCTGCCTCCTCGCGAAGAGTGGCCGATCGTGCCTAAAGGGTATGTGACTATCGAGATCCATGATTTCGTTAAGCCTTTCGAGATCAACCTCTTGTCAGTGATCCGGCCGGACGAGACTGTGATAGCTTTTCCGGAGGAAGATGCCGGCTGGTACGGCGACGAGGATTACTTTGTGAATAAAGCAATCCGATGCACGACCATCGTAGAGTATGGTTGGGAGATCATCAAGGGGCTTATCCCGAAGAAAGGTTACAGGATGACTGGCGGATATGCCATTGTTCTGCCCCATGAAGGAAGAAAGTTGGTGCCGCCGCCCGGAATCTGGCTATGTGATACCCCAGCTAGAATAAGAACTGGTGAGATCAAGATCGACGAGAAATGGGAATCGATCTATGAGCTCAACCGCGGCAACTTGGCTTGGGGACCAACCGAAAGAGCCAAACGGGGCTGGGAAGGTTTCCAAGACGATTTCCCCTATGTCCGGATCGATGGGGAGAGGTGGCACTACCACGGCTCCATTCCGGGCTTTGGCGAAATGATCACCAAGATGTACGACGACCGGGGCGATGTAGTCTGGGACTCGGCACGAAACACCTTGATCGTTAAGGTCCCGACTGATCACATCAAGTTCTGGATCGGTGCTGGCGGCAGAAATGCCAAGAGGATCGCAAACCAGCTTGAGCTCAACCGCTTCGAAGTCAAAGCGAAAGAGTAGTCTGCTTGCAGGCTAGAGACTAGCGGCCGGAGAGAAATCTCCGGCCGCTTTGCGTTACAAAGGAGAAATTGCTAAAGTACCGTATTGATCGATGACAGCTTTGATTGTACCGTTTTGATCAGTACGAAATATTTTTTTGTCTTTTAATTTTTCAAGTGTATTTGGGTTTGGAAATCCATATCTATTGTTTTTTCCACATGAAACCACAACATATTGTGGTGCAATCTTATCTAAAAATAATTGGGAAAATTTTTCCGAGCCATGATGAGGCTGTTTCAGGATGTCAGATTTAAAATTAATTCCCGAACCAACCAATTCTTTTTGTTCTTCAAGCTCCATATCACCGGTAAATAATATTTTCCTATCTTTATAACTCATTTCTATAACCAAAGAATCTTCATTCGGATTTCCTTTAGGATCTTTACTAAAAGGCGAGATTACAGATAGTTTTAAATCTCCCAACCTTAAATATTGACCAGCGCTTGGCTCAACAAGCCTAATATTTTTTTCTTTAATAATTTTTTGAAACTCTTGATCTTCTGATTCTTCCTCATTTATTCCGTTGGTCCAGACTTGGCCGATTTCAAAATTTTGCAAGATTTTCACAAGACCGGTTGAGTGATCGGCATGCGGATGAGTCAGAATTACAAGATCAATTTTTCGATCATAAAATGGCATTACTGAATTTACTTCAGATTCAACCGTATTATCCGGTCCGCCATCAATTAAAATCTGATAACCGGTTGGCGCATCAATTAAAGCAGAATCGCCTTGCCCGACATTAAAAAAATAAACATCAAGGTCATTATTTTTGAAACTAAAATAGATAAACCAAGTGATAAAAAACAGCCCTAAAAGAATTGTTATTAGAATTTCATGTATTTTTATTTTTTTCATTTGAAATAATTTTATTTTTGCGCCAGATCCAGAAAATTAGAATCAGATAATATATCAAGGAAAGAATAATGCCAAATTCGAATTTAAAACTTAAAGTTTTTATAGAAGCAAAAAAATTCGACAAGTTAATAATATATGACATTAGCATCCAATTAAACCATCCCAGAATTTGACCGAGAAGCGGACTGATCATTCCGAATATTCCTTGAATAAATCCAACAAGCATTGAAAGGGGAATAATCGGTAAAATCAAAATATTTGCCAAGATTGAAAAGAGAGAAATCTGTTTTGAAATAGTAAGCAGGATCGGCAATGTAAAAATTTGAGCAGAAAGCGTTTCAGTAAGAGGATTTTTAATAATCTCCGGGATACGGCTTGAAATTTTTTCTTGCAAAAGAGGAGAAAGATAAACAAGACCGATAAAAGCAAAGAAAGACAGACGAAAGCCAATGTCGCTTTTTAAAATAAGCGGATTGAGCATGACCATCAAAAAAGCAGCTAGGAAAATAAAAATGGTTGAATTTGGTTTGCGTCCAAGAAAACGCGCTATAAGCAGAATTTCCGCAATCACTGCTCCTCTTACAATCGAAGACTCGGCACCGGTTAAAAGAACAAAAAGCAGTGAAATTAGCGAGGTCAAAATAAATGCGGTTTTTCGACCAAAATATCTTAAAATTAACCAGATAATAGCAATTACAATTGTGATATTATAGCCCGAAACAGCCACGATATGAGAAAGACCAACAGATTTAAAATTTTGATTTAAAGAATCAGGCATATCTTCCCTATTTCCAATCAAAATTGCAGAGGAAAGCGCCGATTCGGGATATGACATTGATTTTCTAATTGAAGCAACAAATGAAATTTTAAGTTTAATTAGATATTTTATAACAACATTCCCCTTATTTTCTCCAATTTTTGAAATTTCGGGATAATAGATAATTCCTTGAATGCCATATCTTTCAAGGTATGATTCATAATCAAAACCAAGATCTGATGGCGGTTTTTCAACATTTCCTGATATCTTCAGTTCGTCGCCATAATTATATAAAGGGTAAAGATCGGTATAAATTAAATATTTTCCCTCATCATCTTTAGCTTTAATTTTTTGAGTTTTGTTTTTTTGAATCGGCAAATCATAAACAATTATTCGCTTTTCACTGGCGCCAAAATTTATCGGTTTTAAGAAATAAATTGTATATGTTTGGGTAAAAATAACACCAAGAATAAATGATGAGAAAAAAAGACTAAGCAGAAATATTTTTGAGTCAGAAATAAGAAAAATTAATACAATAAAAGATATTAATGCAAAATAAAGGACCTGTCTCGGAGGAGATAAAAAGAAAGAAAAAATACATCCTATCAGGAAACTAACCAGAAAAAGAAGAAATTTTTTTGATCTTGGGATTTTGAAATTTAGCTTATTCATCTGCAAAAGTTCAAACACATATTGGACTCTAGAGAAGTAAAAAAGGAGTCCGAATGAAGCAGGTATATCTTCAAAGTTTCTTTAAATCAGGGTATAATCGCCTGATGAAATACATTTCAAATA
>JBAYJO010000021.1:0-5591 GCA_041665085.1 Patescibacteria group bacterium
AATAATAATGACAACGACGATGATACCGATAATAAGATTTTTTGATGATTTCATAATAATTTTAAACGTATAAACGATAACTTAATTATAATAAACTAATATACCATATTAGCGAAGCTATTGACCATCCCCATATACACACCTAAGACCGAATTCAAATCAACCTGATGTTGTGCATCGTACCTAGAGATAAGAGACTGATCCTCAACATAGAAACCTGCACCATTCGTACCATGATCCAATAGATCTATGTGATAACACATATTATTGATGATTGTATCGTAAATCAATTCACGATAAAGATTACCTGCCCCGACACCACCACCCTCCAGACGATTAAAGCTATAACCATTGGCTGTAACCGTAACAGGATCAGCACTCAATGAATCAACAGAAATTCCCGGGCAAGTTGTAGCCACAATAACACTGATTTTTACATCATCTAATAATGGCCAATGAAAATACTTATCCTTAGGTACACTGAACACTACATTTCCTGGAGTATTCACGCTCACAATTACATCTTTTGGATACTTAATGAAAAAACCAAAAGTCTTATCTGAATAAGTATTCCATGATGTGGTGTCGATAGTTGATTCAGCAGGATTCAGACTACTCGAGTCTGTTTGCCCAAAAATATCAGGCTTTGGTGGAATTGCAGTATTGTCGGTAGATTGGTCTGTAGATGTTGAAGCCAATAGATGTGCCGGTAACTGGATATGACGAGTATAGGTGAAATTCACTGCAAATTGATAAGCAAAAGCTACCAAAATGGCTAAAATGATTAAAATGACAAAATAGACTAAAGCACGTCGCATGTCATATAGTATTGCATAGAAAATTAACTTATGCTATATTTCTCCCAATGAAGTCTCTCCTCCCATATATACAGATCATCCTGTCAGTGCTTTTGATCACGATTATTTTACTTCAACGCACAGGCGCACAAGTTGGCGGAGCCTTTGGTGGCAACGACAATCTCAGTTCTGCATATCATACCCGTAGAGGCCTCGAGAAATGGCTATTCACTGGAACAATCGTTCTAGCTATACTGTTTGCTCTATCAGCATTGATCAATCTTATCTAGTATACGTTTTTATCTATTTTATAATTTTAGATTTCTATATTTGTGACTGAAAAATTTCAAAAAGAATTCCGTCTAAAACGCGGTGACCACATATTAAATTACATATCAAAGTTCTCAGCTACAGAGAAGGCTATTTTCGCTTTATTTACATTATTGGCTCTCATCTCAGCAATTATCTTAACAATTCAAACGAGTGAGAAATTTATGGTTGATGTCCCAGCTTTTGGTGGCGAACTACGCGAAGGACAAATCGGCCTTCCCAGAAGTATCAATCCTGTTTTAGCTGTTTCGGATGTCGATCGTGACCTGACCACACTGGTATATTCTGGTTTGACTAGATATTACAATGGTTCATTTATACCTGACTTGGCCAAATCATGGACTATTTCAAGTGATGGTCTAACATATGATTTTATTCTCAAAGACAATTTAATCTTCCAGGACAGTAAGCCGCTTACAACAGATGACATCGCTTTTACAATTCAAAAAATTCAAGATCCTGTATTAAAGAGTCCAAGTCAAGCCGACTGGGCCAATGTTTCAATTAAACAGATTTCTCCAGAGGAAATTCAATTCACTTTGAAGCAACCATACAGTGGTTTTCTATCAAATACCACAATCGGTATCTTGCCAAAGCATATTTGGAATAACGTTAGTGATGATCAATTTATTTTTAGCCAATTTAACATTGAACCAATTGGTTCTGGCATGTATAAGGTTGATTCTATTGTCAGAGACTCATCTGGTATACCCACTTCCTACAATTTAGCCTCATGGAATAAATATTACGATACCAAACCGTTCATAAGCAAAATTACTTTTAATTTCTATCCGAATCAAGACAAGGCTCTTTCGGCTCTAAATAGCGGTTATATAGACAGTCTCCCTTCTATTGATCCAGCAGTAGCCACAAAATTAATTTCAAACACAGCTGAAAGTTATACTGTTTTAAGTTCACCTTTACCTAGAATATTTGGTGTCTTTTTCAATCAAAACCAAGCCTCTATCCTGGCTGACGCAAATGTTCGAACGGCTTTGGACTTGGCAACTGACAGAAATGCGATCATAGAGAATGTTCTATCTGGGTACGGAGTACCGGCATACGGACCAGTGCCAACTCAAATTTTAAATAATCTAGGTATAAATTCTACAGACAATGATGCTACCGACACAGCCGATGTGGCATCAGCACAAGCTCTATTGGAGAAAAAAGGTTGGAAGAAAAATGCTGACGGAATATATGAATTAAAATCAACCAAATCAAAAACCCCTGCCACCCTCTTGTCGTTTGATATCTATACCGCCAATTCACCTGATCTAGTCGCCACAGCAAAAATACTCAAAGAACAATGGTCAGCTATGGGTGCCAATGTAAACATTCAGGTATTTGAGCCTTCTGATCTTTATCAAAATGTTATTCGTACTCGTAAATATGACGCCTTACTTTTTGGTGAACAAATCGGTAAAGATCAGGATCTATACGCCTTCTGGCATTCATCACAGAGAAATGCTCCTGGTTTAAATATTTCACTTTATACAAACAGTAAGGTTGATTCATTACTTTCTGAAATTCGTTCGACCAACAGTACCAGTACGATTGCCTCAGATTATTCAAAGTTCGATAAGGCTATTCGATCAGACATACCAGCGATATTCCTTTATTCACCAAACTTTATCTACGCCATACCCAAGACCCTGCAAGGTATACACTTGGATTCAATCGTCACACCGAGCGATCATTGGGATTCGATTACAAACTGGTATGTTGCAACGGAAAAAGTCTGGAAAATATTTTCAAATATAAAAAATTAAAAAAATGAACAACGAAAACAAAAGCGATAACAAACAGCGACCATTTCAGAAGAATCGTTTCAACAAGACCCGCACAATTTACGCGACTAAACCTGGTCAAAGTGCTCCAGTAAGTCCAAAACCTATAAGTACATCGAATGCACCACAACAGACTATCAGTAATGGTCATCGTGTAGTTCTTGGCCGCGGCGCTCGTAAAATGATGCCTTTTAAACCACAACCAGCTCGCCTACCACAACCATCTATCACAGTTAAACATACTGCCCCAAGCGATAAGCACATTGCCGGTAGTCGTATGAACATCGTTCGCCCAGATGCCGCTCGTTCAGTACGCCGTGGCCCACACAAACCTGTCATGAAGCGTGAAGGTGATGTTTTGCCACCACTAGCACCAGATTCCGTACGCATCATCCCTCTTGGTGGTGTTGAAGAAATTGGTAAAAACATGACAGCCATCCAGTACGGTGATGATATTATCGTCATTGATATTGGTTTTCAATTCAAAGATGATGATACACCGGGTATTGATTTTATATTGCCAAATACAAAATACCTCGAAGAACGTCAGGACAAAATTCGTGCTGTTATAATCACTCACGGTCACCTCGACCATATCGGTGGTATCCCATATATTATGCCCCGCATCGGCAACCCACCACTATATACCCGTTTATTGACTTCAGTGCTCATTCAAAAGCGCCAGGAGGAATTTGCTCATGTACCAAAAATCGACTTACAAGTTGTCGAAAAAAACAGCACCCTAACAGTCGGTAAACTTAAAGTCAGATTCTTCGCGGTTACTCACACCATCCCTGATGCCATGGGAGTTATCATCGAAACACCATTTGGTTCTATCGTGCATACTGGTGACCTCAAACTTGATCACATGGACGGTATTCCAACTGATAACGAGGTCTCTGAATACGAACGTGCTTTTCCTATCGTCAGCGGCACAAACTCATATGGCAATCCTGTTGCTAGCCCAACCAACGTCCTTATACTCATGGCTGACTCGACCAACGTCGAGAACCCTGGCTTCTCACTTCCAGAGAAAACTGTTCATAAAAATTTGGAAATTCTCATCCGTGACACAAAGGGTCGTTTGATTATTTCGACATTCTCATCACTCCTCGAACGTCTCCTTAAGATTGTTGAATATTGTGAGCTTTATAATAAAAAAGTGATTGTTGAAGGTCGCTCACTTAAACAGGCTATTGAAATCTGTAAGCACCTCGGTCTCGTTAAAGCCAAAAAAGAAACCATCATCTCTGTTGATGATATCGAAAACTATCCACCTGAACGCATCGTTATTATCTCAACTGGCGCACAAGCTAACGATTTTTCTGCCCTCGTCCGTATGTCACAGAAAACTCACGCCAAAATCAAAATCACTCCACGCGACACCATCATCCTTTCTTCATCTGTTGTGCCAGGAAATGAACGTGCTGTTCAGAAACTTAAGGATAACCTCTCACGTCAGGGTGCCAAGATTCTTCACTACAAGATCGCTGATGTCCACTCATCCGGTCACGCCAACCGTGATGAAACCGCCTGGATCCATCGTGCTATCAAACCAAAATTCTTTATGCCACTTCACGGCTACCACTATATGCTCCGTGCTCACTGTGATATCGCCAAAGAGGCCAATGGTTTACTCGAATCAGATGTGGTTATTCCAGATAACGGTTCAGTTGTCGAAATCCAAAACAGTGGTACAAAAATTGTTAAATTAAAAGAAAAAGTTGCTTCAGGACTCGTCCTGGTTGATGGTTTCTCAGTTGGTGATGTTCAAGACGTCGTCATTCGCGACCGCAAAGCTCTAGCTGAAGATGGTATCTTTATTATCTTTGGTATTATGAATGCCCAGACTGGTAAACTCAAAAAATCTCCAGATATCATTTCTCGTGGCTTCGTCTACCTACGTGAGTCACAGGAACTCCTCCATGAGGTCCGCATGCTCATCCGCGAGACTTCAGACGCTTCTACAAAAGGTATGAATCCGTTCAACCTCGATATCGTCAAAGATAATATCACTGACGCTGTTCAGAAATATCTCTTACAGAAAACCGCCAAGAGACCGATGGTTATCCCTGTTATATTGACCATCTAGTTTTTAAGCAAAATATAATAAGTGAAAAATAAGTAGTGAAAAATCCTACTGCAATGGATCTATCTGCTCACGCTGTATTTTATCAGCCAAAGCCATAACACTGTTACCATATGGTGTGGTTATTGAAGTACATCTCGTTCCGCCACCATAGTAACGGCAGGCAGCATTTTTCTGGGCACTATAACTACTAGAATTCGCTCCCAAATCTGCCATATACAAACCAGCAGCCATAAATGAATCAAGTGGTTGCCATGGATTTGGTGGTCCTGATATACCCAAAGCAGCAGCGATTCTATCCACAAAAAGCATCCATGTTGAGGCGATAAATTGAGCCGGTCCCATACCTCCTCCATAGCCAACCGACTGAGGACATGAAACTGCTGTTGTACGATAATCATATCCAAGTGATGAAGTAATGGCCAGGAACGGTTGAACATCGCGTGACAATTTCATAACATTTGAAACTGCTCGATTTGTTTTTATATTTACACCTGAGGCATCAGAAGCGTTGGTCATATAACACGTACCAACGTTAGCGCCTATATTTGTCTCTTGAGTTAACATGGCCAATAAAAATGCTGG
>JBAYJO010000022.1:0-5487 GCA_041665085.1 Patescibacteria group bacterium
AATACCTTACTTGGTATAACACCGAAAAACCGCACCGAAGCCTTGCTAAAATGTCCCCATTGCAGTATTTTGTAAATAACTTTACTAGTCCTCAAAAGTCCAATATGTTATGGACCGCGACAAATAATTTCAATTTTGAATAATTAGATTTATAATAAAGAAAACAACTAATATAAAAACCCATGGTAATAGCAATTGATGCATCAAAAGTAGCAAAAGAACGAATGACAGGAACTGAATACTACAGTCTCCAAGTCATTTTGGGTTTAGCTAGAATTGACCACGAAAATCAATATATACTATATTCACCTCGCCCTATATACAACAAGTTGGGTCAGCTCCCATCAAATTTTACAGTCAAAGTCATTCCTTTTCCAAAACTTTGGTCGCAAATTAGACTGTCATTTGAAATAATGAAAAGACCAAAAATTGATGTTTGGTTTTTCCCGGCTCACACCATTCCAATTATTGCTCCAAAAAATTCAGTTGTAACTTTGCATGACTTAGGTTTTAAATATTATCCTGAACTATATACTCCGTTTGAACGATTTTACCATAACTGGTGTATGAATTTTTCTGCAAAATGGGCCAAAAAAATTATTGCAATTTCAAATTTCACAAAATCAGATTTAATTAAAAATTATCCAAAAATTGATGCAAATAAAATCAGCGTGATTTATCACGGATACGATAAAAATTTATATAGAAAATTAAAACCGGGCGAACAAGAAACACCGCCAATTGCTGAAAAATATTTTTTCTTTATTGGTAGAATCGAAAAAAAGAAAAATATTGTAAACTTAATCGAAGCATTTAAACTTTTAAGTAAAGAAAAAGATTTCAACCATAAATTAGTTTTAGCTGGCAGTCTCGGATATGGATATGATGAAATAAAAGAAAAAATCGACAATTTACCACTAAAGGTTAAAGAAAGTATCGTTGAACTTGGTTATGTAAAGCTAGAAGAAGTACCAAGATGGCTAAGAAACGCAGAAGCATTTGTATTTCCTTCAAATTTTGAAGGATTTGGCATGCCTATAATTGAAGCTATGGCTTGTGGCACGCCTGTTATTGCATCTAATACAACATCAATTCCAGAAGTTGCTGCAAATGCTGCAATTTTAATTAATCCCCAAAAACCATTTGAACTAACCGCCGCTATGAGTAAAATTATTCACAATAGTCGCGAAAGATATAAATATATTAATTTAGGCAAAGAAAGAGCGGAAGAATTTGACTGGGACAAATGCGCTCATGAAACCCTAGAAGTCATAAAATCCACCACTAAAAAATAAAATTTAAAATAAAGATAATGAAAATTGCTTTAGTCCACGATTTCTTAAATCAACTCGGCGGAGCCGAAAGAGTGCTAACAGTACTTCATCAAATGTACCCAACCGCACCAGTCTACACTTTATTATATGATCCCGAAAAAACTCGAGGCTTTTTTTCAAGTTGGGATATTAGACCCTCATACTTGCAAAAATGGCCAAATTTTCTCAAAAAAAGACAAAAATATTTACTTCCTTTTTATTCAACTGCCATCGAATCATTTGATTTATCAGAATATGATCTGGTAATTTCATCGAGCAATTCATTTGCAAAAGGAGTAATTACCGGCCCTGACACCTTACATGTTTCGTATTGTCATTCACCAATGCGTTACGCTTGGGATTGGCACGCAGAATATCTTAATGAAAATAAACTAAATTGGTTCTCAAAAAAAATCGTTAAAAAAATTATCCATCAGATAAGAATATGGGATAAAGAATCAGCAAAAAGAGTAGATTTTTGGATTGCTAATTCGAACAATGTAAAACAAAGAATTAAAAAATACTACCATCAAGATTCAGAAGTATTATTTCCGCCTGTCAATTCGAGTAATTTTAAAATAGAAGAAAATCCAAGCGATTATTTTTTAATAGTATCTCGTCTTTCAGCATATAAAAAAGTCGAGCTTGCTGTTAAAACATTTAATGAGCTCGGATACCACTTAGTTGTAGTTGGAACAGGTGAACAATACAATATGTTGAAATCAATCGCAAAACCTAATGTAGAAATTGTTGGCTTTAAATCGGATAAAGTAGTGCAAGAATATATGTCAAACTGCAGAGCTTTTGTTCATCCTCTTGAAGAAGATGCAGGAATTACTCCCCTTGAGGCAATGGCCTCCGGTCGTCCTGTAATTGCTTATCACAAAGGGGGATCGCTTGAATCAGTTCAAGAGGGGATTAATGGCGTCTTTTTTAATGAACCAACTGTTGATAGTTTAATAGAAGGAATTAAAAAATTTGAAGAAGCTGAATCAAGATTTGATCCTCAAAAAATTCAAGAATCAGTCAGCCAGTTCGATAATTCAAAATTTAAAGAAAAATTAGAAAAAATTATCAAAGAAAAAATCAAATTATGAAAATATTAGATATCAAGATTGACAGCATCAAAAAAACCGATGCTCTTGCAAAAATCGAGCAATTTTTGGATTCAGATTCACCCCATCAAATTGCAACTGTTAATGCTGAATTTATCCTAGAATCTCAAAAAAATAACGAATTTAAAGAAATATTAAACAACTCCGATCTAAATTTGGCCGATTCAGTCAGTATGCAATGGGCTGCTACCTTAAATAATGCCAAATTAACCCAAATTCCAATTTTTAGATCAATTCAAGCCATTTTAATATATAAAATAGCCGGCGCAGCCATAATTTTTAACAAAAACTACATTTCAAAAATAATTCCCGAAAGAATATCCGGCGCAGATCTAATCTGGGATATTGCAAAATTAGCTGAAGAAAAAAAGACAAAAATTTTTCTTTTAGGCGGAAGAGATTCAGTTGCCGAATTTACCGCATCAAAATTAGTTGAAAAATATCCGAAATTAATTATCGCTGGCACATCTGAAGCAAATCCGGAACAAGACATCACTGATGAAATAAAAAAAACAGGCGCAAAAATTATTTTTGTCGCTTATGGCGCCCCAAAACAAGAAATATGGATATCAAACAATCTTGCTAAAACAGGCGCTAAAGTTGGAATCGGTGTAGGCGGCACTTTTGATTTTATTGCCGGCAAAGCAAAAAGAGCCCCAAAATTTATTAGATCAATCGGTCTTGAATGGCTTTGGCGTTTAATTTTGCAACCATCAAGAATCAAAAGAATTTATAATGCTTTTATTAAATTTAGTTTCATAGTACTCATTACAAAAATTAAAGAAAAATAATTTTTAAAAAATTTCCTTCTTATTATTATATCAAAACAAGCCTTGATCTTTTTGTATATTTCACCTATATTCTGATCGGAGGTGAGGCAGATGCACAAAGATAAAGCAATGCTCATTGGAGCAGATATTGACTCAAACATGTGCCGCCTCATCAAAGAGTGGCAGCCACATGTTGTAGGTTTTCACCCGGAATTCGAAGAACAATTTGTTGCTTTGAGTCAGCACGACCCAAAAGCAGGGTATCCGCTCTTTCCTGTGAAATATCCACAATATTCAAGGAAGAGTCCGGATACTGATCAGATTTACTATTCTGACGGCATTGACATTGGAGACAATTTCGTCATCTGCGTCATACATAACGCAGAAGGGAAAGAGATAGAACCATTGTCCGTTGCCAAGAAAGCTTTGACAGAGATCTACCCAAGCTCCTGGCAAAGCCACATCTACAACGGCAAAGAGATGATCGGTACTTCTCGCATCCTTTTTGAAGAGAAAGACAAGTCTCTTGTCTGGCCACCCTTCTTCTCGACTAGTATCCACGATCGACCATGGGTCGCAATTCGAGACATAGACAATCTCAAGATCAGGCCTGGAATATGTCCACACTGCGGCCAAGATATGGGAAAGTGGAAGAAAATCAAATCCCACAATCGAATCATCCTAGCTGCATGGGGCGCAGGAAGGAACTTCATAGGAGGGGGATACTTCTTAGGGCAAACGGTTTACGAGTTAAACCACGAACCCTATATTGACGATTAGGGCGAGCATGTCTCGCCCTAACGATATAAACATTGACAAATTGATTTTTTTAAATTATATTATAAAAGAAGAACAAGCATTAAGCTTGTTTTTTTTAATAAAACATTTAGCTCGAATTACATTGACTAAAATGATATAATAAAATCAAATCATCTGTAAAATAGATTATAAAATATAAAATAATACCCACCTTCGCTCTTACTGTAAAACTATTATATAGTGAACTTACATTGCGAGCTACGGACGGGCTTCCTCGATAAATTGAGGATCGGGAGACAATATGGCACAGAGTCCATTTGCACTAGCAATAAATCAAATATGCGATGAAAAAGGCTTATCACGAGATACGGTTGTTGAAACAATTGAATCTGCAGTTGCTGCAGCTTATAGAAAAGACTATGGTAAACCAAATCAAATTATTAAAACCAAAATCAATCAGGAAACTGGTGAATTTGATGTTTGGCGCGTTTATAATGTAGTTGAAGATGAAGAACAAAAAAATCCAGAAGCTGAATTAACACTTGCCGAAGCAAAAGAAATTGACAAAAAGGCTATTCTTGGTGAAACTGTTAGTGTCCAACTCGAACCTCACAGCGACTTTGGAAGAATTGCCGCTCAAACCGCAAAACAGGTCGTAATTCAAAGACTTCGCGAAGCTGAAAGATCAATGCTTTACGGGGAATTTAAAGAAAAAGAAGGTCAACTTATCAATGGCACTATTCAACAAATTGAAAATAACAATGTTATTATCAATCTTGGAAAATTAAACGGTATCATGCCTCCACCAGAACAAGTCAGAGACGAGAGATATTATGTCGGCCAAAGACTTCGAGTTTACATTAAATTAGTTGAAGATAGCGTAAAAGGATTAACAGTAGTAATTTCAAGAGCTGATGCTGGTCTTATTCGCGGATTATTTGCTCTTGAAGTTCCTGAAATAAATTCAGGCTCTGTTGAAATTAAAACAATTTCACGCGAAGCAGGTTCTCGTTCTAAAGTTGCGGTATTCGCAACAGAAGAGGGAATTGATGCAGTTGGATCATGTGTTGGCCAACGCGCTACTAGAATTCAAGCTATACTTGCTGAAATCGGAGAAGAAAAAATTGATATAATTCCATGGGACGCGGATGATGAAAAATTTATTGCTTCTGCCCTGTCCCCAGCAAAAATTGAAAAAATTGAACTTGATCCAAAGGAATCAAAAGCTATTGTTTATGTTCCGGAAGATCAACTTTCTCTTGCAATCGGAAAAGCCGGTCAAAATGTAAGACTTGCTAGTAAACTTTCCGGATGGAGCATTGATATAGAAAATATTGCTGATGCAAAACCAGTAGAAAAAGCTAAAACTAAAGTAGAAAAAAATAAAGAAGAAAAAGAAACAAAACCCAAAAAAGCTAAAAAAGCTAAAAAAATTGATGAAGCATCAGCTGAAATAATTGAAACTCCAGAAGTCGAGCCAGCAAAGTAATTAATAAATATTAAGTAAAGCCATTAACTTTTCACTTTATG
>JBAYJO010000023.1:0-4636 GCA_041665085.1 Patescibacteria group bacterium
AAACAAACGCATAAATTGCTCTGGGAAATTAGAGCAATTTTTGCTACAATTAACTCAAGTTAAATTATTGAGAATTTTGTTCAAAAATAGTTCGAGCTTGAGCGAGAACACACCACCATAATGAATTTAATTGTTCGGAAGCCGCCTCGCGCGAGCCAAAGGCTCGCGCTTCGGCTGGCAGTTGCAAGAGTAAATTGTATTGTTTCTCAAAATTCATTTCAAGCTTTCCGTCCAGTAAAATGCGGTTCCTGTGTGAAACACAGAAAGTATGACTTGCTCATACTTCAGAGCCGACGGTTTTATCGCCCTTTGGGCGAATTGGCAAGATTTCTATTATCGGTGTAATTTTCAGAAAGCATTTAATAGACAAAATATAGGGAGGTAAAAATGCAAAAGTATTTCATCTATTGTCGAAAGTCGTCAGAGGAAGAAGAACGACAAATTTTGTCTATTGAGGCCCAGCTCCAAGAGCTAAGGGATTATGCGAAGCAAAACTCTCTTTTTGTTATTAAAGAATTTACTGAAAGTCGAACTGCAAAGGAGCCGGGCCGACTTATTTTTAATCAAATGCTTTCTGAAATAGAGAAAGGCAACGCTTCGGGAATTTTAGCATGGAATCCCGATCGTCTTGCAAGAAACTCAATAGATGGCGGGAAGGTCATTTATTTAGTTGATACCCAAAAAATCACTTCGCTAAAATTCCCAACCTTTTGGTTTGACACTACTCCTCAAGGAAAGTTTATGTTAAGCGTTGCCTTTGGGCAAGCCAAATATTACACCGACAATTTAAGAGAAAACATTTTGCGTGGAATCAGGCAGAAGTTAAGGCGTGGAGAATTGCCGGCAAAAGCTCCTTTAGGATATTTCAATGAACCGCGAATTAGAACTATTGAGCCAGACAAAATCGCTTTTAAAAAAATGAAGAAAATTCTGGAGCTTTTTGCCGAAGGCAACCACACCTTAACTCAAATTAGAGATAAAATGTTTTCTCTCGGCTTGGTTGGCAAAAATGGAGAACCTTTGCATTTGTCCACAATACAAGGGCTTCTAAAAAATCCCTTTTATTATGGAATGTTTATGTATCGAGGCGAACTAATGCAAGGTTCTCACAAGCCAATGATTTCCAAAAAACTTTTTGACAAAATCCAAAAGGCAATAATAGACAATGGCAAGCCCCGCAAAAAGCTGATCAAGGAAGAACTTGTATTCAAAAACTTTGCTGTTTGCGGAGAATGTGGATATAAAATCACTGGCGAACGCCACCTCAAAAAAAGTGGTTTAGTTTTTGAATACTATCGTTGCACAAGAAAAAGCAAAGTTAAAAAATGCACAAATAGTTTTTTGCGGAAAGAAAAACTCGCCGAACAAGTGCAAGAGATTTGTCAAAAAGTTTCTATTCCTGACGAGTGGAAAAACAAATATCTAGCAAAAGTTGAAGAATGGCAAAATGAACAAAACGATTCGTCAGGAATTTTCGCTCAAAATCTTAAAGACAAACTGATCAAAGTAAAAGAAAGAATCAATCGGCTTATTGATTTACATTTAGACGGAGAAATTGAGCTTGATGAATTTAAGCAAAAGAAAAATATTTTAGTTGAACAAAAAGCCGATTTAGAACAAAAACTTAACGATTTTGAGCGAAAAGGAAATCATTGGCTCGAACTTCTAAAATCTTGGATTTTAGAGGCCAACCAAGCAGGAAATCTTGCCAATACAAAAAATTTCTTCGGAATGAAGAATTTTTTGAAAACCGTCGGCTCGAACCGCATTATTAGGGACGGAAAGCTTGAAATGAATTTTGAGAAACAATACAATTTACTCTTGCAACTGCCAGCCGAAGCGCGAGCCTTTGGCTCGCGCGAGGCGGCTTCCGAACAATTAAATTCATTATGGTGGACCGTGCCGAATTCGAATCGGCGACCTCTACAATGCGAATGTAGCGCTCTAGCCAACTGAGCTAACGGCCCATGTAAATAAATTATGGCAGGCGGGTGCGAATGCCCTGTTCCCTGCCTGCCGGCAGGCAGGTACCAATAAACTATAAGCCCACGAGCATCAAAAATATACCATATAAATTAACGCCTTTCCAGCTCATAGACTTTAAGAGAAAAATATGGTAAAATATTCACGTGGAAAAGAAAAAAATTGCTATATTAATTGGAAATGGCGGGCGACTTAAAACTATTTGTGAAAAATGCCCCAAAAATGCCGAAATTGTTTCGGTAATTAGTTTTAAGAAAAAATCCAAAGGCATTGATTATGCAGATGATAAAGATATTTTAAATGCATATTTTAGGGTTTCAGACTACACAAAATTTGAAAAAACTCGCCAAGATCTTGAAAATGAGCTTGCCAATTATTTACTGGCTCTAAAAGTTAATCTTATTGTTATGGCAGGTTGGATGCTTTTAATGAGCAATGATTTTTTACAAAAATTCCCTATGAAAGTAATAAATATTCATCCGGCTTTAAATCCTGCTTTTCCAGGCGCTCACGGCGTTGAAGATGCCTTTGAATATGGTGCAAAAGTAACCGGTGCAACCGTTCATTTTGTTCCAGACAATGGAGTTGATTCAGGTCCAATCATCATTCAAAAAGCAACAGAAATATTACAAAGGGATACACTAATTTCAGTTACAAATAAAATTCACGCAATTGAAGAAGAAATTTTGCCACAAGCAATTGAATGGTTTTGCAATGAACAATTGGAAATTTGCGGCAAAAGAGTTAAAATAATGAAGAAATAGAATAATCATAAGTATTATATCCAAATGATGCCGCGATTATGAAATATTATGTATATATTTTACAAAGCCAGAAAGACAATAGTTTATACAAAGGTATAACAAATAATTTAGAACGCAGAATTAGAGAGCACAATAACAAACAAAATCGCTCAACAAAAAACAAAGTACCTTATGAATTAATTTATTACGAAACTTTCAGCAATAGGCTGGATGCTAGAAATAGAGAAAAATACTTTAAATCAGGGTCAGGAAGAGAATTTATAAATTCAATAATTATCAAATGATGCCGCGGTGGCGGAATTGGTAGACGCGCGGGACTCAAAATCCCGTGGGAGCAATCTCATGCGGGTTCGATTCCCGCCTGCGGCACCATTTGATAATTATTTATAGACGCGCGGGACCTGCCTGCCGGCAGGCAGGCCTGACCTCGCCGGCAGGCAGGCTCAAAATCCCGTGGGAGCAATCTCATGCGGGTTCGATTCCCGCCTGCGGCACCATTTGAATGAAATTATAAAAGGAGGAACATGAAAACAGTATTAACAATAATAGTTACAACAATAATAGTAAGCGGAGCAAGTTATTTTTATTTTAACAATAATAAAACAACTTCTACTAATAACACTCCCTCAAATAGTAATTCCTCGTTAAGTCAGACAGCTAAAACTTTTTGTCAAGATAATTCGACAGGAATGGTCGTTGATAGCATATTGTATTTAGAAAGCACGGAAAATGGTAACTTTGTTAAATGCACGATCAGAGACACTGATCCTGAAAGTATGGGCGGGTACCAACTTACTGGTAAAAACATAAATAACACCTGGACAGAAATATTCTCGGGTCAAGATGTTATGTCTGAAGATATAATTACTCAATACAAGGTTCCATCAGAAATCAGTGGCTCAACTATTGTTCCATAGGTCTAACGGAAAAATTAATTTAGCATTATAATATAATCAATGACCCACCATCTCATCACTTTAGAAGAAATTGAAGAAGTCTTTACTCATAAAAAGCGAAAAAGACTCATGTTTTGGATTAACATATTTAAATATGCGCTTCTTTTTATAGTTCTGACAATTGTAATTTTTTATTCATTCAATTATCAAGCCTACTTAAAAAGGCTAAAACACTTCAATAACTCAAATGAATTTAATCAATTAACTGCTTTATATCCGCAAAAAAATATTGATGCTTCAAAATTGATCTTACCGGCCCTTTATCCAACAAAATTAACTGATAATACGATATATATTCCAAAAATATCTGTTAAAGCACCAATAATTTGGAATGTTCCAGACGGTGATATCTTAGAACAACTTAAAAATGGAATTGCACATTACCGAGGTACTGCAATACCGGGAGAAAACGGAAATATCTTTTTAGTCGGGCATTCTTCGAATTATTGGTGGATAAAAAGCAATTACAATGATGTTTTTGCCCTTCTTGATAAACTTGAAAATAAAGATCAGGTGTTTATCACTTATGAAGGAAAAGAATATATCTATGAGATATATAATAAAACCACTGTAAAGCCGGATCAAGTTGAAGTAATGGATAATGACAATTTTCCAACAGTTTCGCTTATGACCTGCGTTCCGGTTGGCACCAGTTTAAATAGATTAATAATTTCAGCCAAACAAATCTCTCCTAAAACCAATGAAGAAGCCGAAACCATAATCCCCAGCGCCCTAATCCCTTAAAAAACCATTACGTTCTTTTTTCAAGATAATAAAAAACACTCTTATAGCAATCTTTTACAGAAAATAAAAAATCATTTTCGCTTCAATAGAAACCTTGGCTGCCTGTGATAACAGGATCAGAACAAGGAGTGTCTATTAGAAAGAAAATGATTTTTTATGCTTATGAAAAAGTCGTGGCAGGAGTTGGGT
>JBAYJO010000024.1:0-4528 GCA_041665085.1 Patescibacteria group bacterium
ATATTTGAAATGTATTTCATCAGGCGATTATACCCTGATTTAAAGAAACTTTGAAGATATACCTGCTTCATTCGGACTCCTTTTTTACTTCTCTAGAGTCCAATATGTGTTTGAACTTTTGCATTATTTTTTCCTTCCTTGAAAATATTATGGTTTGTATATGAGATTTATAAATAAGCAAAGGCCCCTGCTTATTCGTAGGGGCCTCGTACTGTTGTGGCAGTGCCACGATTAGTTCTGATCTGTTTGTGCTGGCCCTTATTCGAAGACCATAGTCTTTACAAAGAGGAACAATACAGTGTCGTTATTTCGTTCGTCAGCAGGATGGATGACTCTTACGAATGTTGCATCGCAATTGTCATCAAAGACAAACGGAGGGCAGTGCCAGACTCCTTTTCCTATGACGATGCTCCTGCCAGCATCGACCCAGATAACCTTAAGATTGTCTCTTGAAGGAGTCCGTCCTGCTTCAACAAGAGGGTAGTAGCAGCCTCTGCTGGCAGTATATATCTCCTCGAAGTCGGGATGACATTCAAGTTTGGTAACAACCCAATTTCGAGGGAACATTTCGATTCTGCCAGCAGTCGTGTTGCGTCCGTTAAAGTCAGCCTTTGGATCAATGTCGTTTGGTATCCACGAGAAATCCGGCTCGCTATAAGCAGGCTCTTTTTCAGGAGCTAAACGACAACCTATTGCGTTAAGTTCTTCTTCTGCATTCTCGTCTATCGTTTTGATTGGATCAAGACTCATCTTTTCACCTCCCTTCAGCGTAAAAATGATGTGATGGCAACTTGTACGCAAACAGATCAGGGTAATTATACCTTAGTTTATAAAGTTCGTAAAGTCCTTAAAGTTCATAAAGTCAGTATTGACTAGCTCAAGTTTTAACTTTATAGACTTTATTAACTTTATAAACTTTTAACTTGGTTATTTCGCCCAGAGGACGGATTTTTTAAATGAGTCTAAATTCTCGATTGCAATTCCTGTGCCTTTTGCAACGCAAAGAAGCGGATCTTCAGCTACTTGGCATGGAACACCTGTTACTTTAGTAAAAAGTTTATCTATTTCTCTAAGTTTTGCTCCCCCGCCGGTCATCACGATTCCTTTATCCATTACATCGGATGCAAGTTCTGGCGGAGTTTTTTGAAGAACCGATTTTACAGCATTAATTATTTCTCCTAGCTCGGCTTTAATGGCATTTACAATATCAGTTGATGTTACGATAATACTTTCCGGCAGTCCTGTGATTGTGTTGCAGCCTGATACTTCGGTTGAAAGTTCTTTTTCAAGAGGCATTGCTGAACCGATTTTTATTTTAATTTCTTCAGAAGTTTGCTCACCGATAGCAAGATTGTATTTTTTTCTAATATAGCTGGCGATGGCATTGTCGATTTTAACTCCGCCAATTCTTGCGCTTGATGATGCAACAATATCGCCAAGTGAAATAACAGCAACTTCGGAAGTGCCGCCACCAATGTCAATAACCATATTGCCCGAAGGTGATGAAATAGAAATTCCAGCGCCAAGAGCGGCCGCAACCGGTTCTTTGATTGTGTAAGCCTGTTTCGCTCCTGCTTGAATGCAAGCATCAATAACTGCTCGTTTTTCCGTTGAGGTAATTCCGGCTGGGATGGCTACCATAATTTCCGGTTTAAATAATCTAATTCGCCCGCTGACTTTATTAATAAAATATTTAAGCATTGCTTCTGTAATTTTATATGAAGCTATTGCCCCATCTCTAAGTGGATGAGCAGCAATAATTGAATCTGGGGTTCGTCCGAGCATGGCTTTTGCCTCTTCCCCTATTGCCATTACTTTATTATTTGAGGTTTCAAGCGCCACTACACAGGGTTCATTAATAACAATACCTTTTGAAGGCAAATATACTAAAACATTAGTTGTACCTAAATCGATTCCAATGGCTCTGGACATAACATAATATTAATTTCTAATTTCTAAATAAAACAGATACTAATTTCTAATTACTAATTACTTAAACAAGGAAATTTCACTTATTAATTTATAATTTACCCGCTTCGACTTGATTGCTCATCTAATTTCCGCGAAGTCAAAATAGGTCGAATCGAGGCAAGAAATTTAAAAAAAATTTTTGAAGTATGACCTATTTTTGGTTCCTTCATATTTATGACAGAAATATAGGCTTAGTCAACCCTTCTGATTCGAGCTCCGATTTCATCAAGTCTTTTATCAAGCTTTTCGTATCCCCTATCAATTAATTCCGCATGTTCGATTTCACTTGTACCTTTAGCAATAAAAGCAGCGATCAAAACCGCGGCTCCGGCTCGCAAATCAATTGTAGGCAGTTTGGCAGGATATAATTTTGTTGGTCCGGTAACTAAAATACGATGCGGGTCGCACAGAGTAATATTGGCGCCCATCCTTGAGATATCATCAATATATCCAAACCTGCGATCATAAAGCCAATCATGAATAAGGCTAGTTCCTTCGACTTGAGTTGCAAGAACGGTAAAAGGCGGTTGAATGTCAGATGGTAGACGCGGCCATGTGTCTACTTGAATTTTTGTCGCTTTGAGCCCGTCTTTGTATGAAAAAATAATATCTTGATCTTTGATTTCTATTTCTGCACCCATTTGTTTTAGTTTAAATATTATGGGTTCTAAGTTTTTAATTGGTGCATTTTGAAGTTTGATCTTGCCTTTAGTTGCGATTCCGGCAATTGCAAAAGTTCCTGCTTCTACCTCATCACTAATTATTTTATGATTAGTGCCATTTAATTTTGTAGTTCCGGTAACTATTATTTCGTGCGTGCCTTCACCTGATATTTCGGCACCCATTGATTGTAGGAATTCTGCCAAATCTTTTACATGCGGTTCGCAAGCTGCTGGCGTAATTGTAACTCGTCCTTGTCCAAGAGATGCCGCCATGATTGCATTTTCAGTTGCTGTAACCGATACTTCGTCTAAATAAATTCTTTCAGGCAGTTTGATTTTTTTTACTTCAGCAAGATAATATTCCTCATCTTGTGTGATTTTAACTCCCATGGCTCTAAGCGCGTCAAAATGAACTCCGATTGGTCTTTTGCCAATAATACATCCACCAGGATGAACCATTTTGCATTTTCCTGTTCGTGCAAGAAGCGGTCCCATTAATAAAATCGATGCGCGGAGTTTTCGAACCAGATCGGTATCTAAAATAAATGATTTTACATGTTCGGTTCTAATAGTTAAGTCATTTCCGGTAAAATCATAAATCGTGCCCAACTTAGCCATGATTTTTAGAAGATTTTCAACATCATTTATGCGGGGAACATTTGTGAGTTTGCAGGTTTCATCGGTCATTAATGTGGCTGCAATTATCGGTAAGGCTGCATTTTTAGAACCAGATACTTTGATTGTGCCCCTAAGGCTTGTTCCACCTTCGATTATAAATTTTGACATACCCATCCTTTATTATATATTGTCTTTATTATATCTTTAATCTCTTCCAAAATAAAGTTTTATAATTTATAATCAATTTAATATGAAAAAATTGTGTAAATGGATTTGTTTTTGGGTTGTGCTAATTTTTCTCTTTCTAATTACTACTCTTTATGTGCTTTGCTATGCTAATGGCTATAGGATTAATTGGCAAGCAAAGAAGATTCAAAAAACAGGTATGATTATCGTAACAAGTATTCCGCCGCGAGTGGGAGTTTTTGTTGATGGAATACAAAAAGATGTAACGCCTGTTAGGATTTCGTATGTGCTTCCGGGAAAGCATGATGTTGAACTTAAGATTGAGGGATATCAAGTTTGGACTCAATCTGTAAATGTTGAAGCGGGATATGTTGTTAGTTTAGATGCTGATCTTTTTTATAATAAATCAAAAATTTCTGCATATACTGATAAACAGATTGATTATACTTTAAGCGAGCAGCCTTTAATTAAGAAAGATACAGAGATATGGTCAGATAATAAGAATTTAGTAACACGGCTTTCCAAGCCGGTTTTAACAGCGATTTGGAGTAAAGATAAGAAAAATATTTTCTATCAAACTGATAATGAAATCAGGGTTATTTCCGCTGAAGGTATTCATGATTGTTTAATCTTAAAACTAGATACTGCCGATATGGTTAATCTTTATATGTTGAGTGCAAATCAATTGGTATATAAACAAAATGAGGTTCAAAAAGTTATTGAATTTAGAGGGAGGGTTAGTTTTTGGCCTTCGACTATAAAGTATTTGAATTTTTAAGTTAACAAGATTGTCATTCCAGACAGAAAGTGAAACGCTTCTGCCTGCCCGCCTTGTGAGGGATCTGGAATCTATCAATATTTTATTTTTATTTACCCTTTTGATATTTTTTTGTATCACTTTTGAGCTAAGATATTTTTTTAATAATTTTTGTAAGGGTTTAATTTTTATAAAATGGATAGAAAGATTTTGTAAGGGACAGAGGGCTCCTTTTCGATGGCCGCCCTCTATCCCTTACCAACCCAACTCCTGCCACGACTTTTTCATAAGCATAAAAAATCATTTTCTTTCTAATAGACACTCCTTGTTCTGA
>JBAYJO010000025.1:0-3694 GCA_041665085.1 Patescibacteria group bacterium
ATTTGGATTGCGGTGTGCCGGGCGCAACATGCCGAGTAAATGAACAAGTTTGCGACAGTGGCACTGGCCGACAGAGCCGAACTTGCAATTTAGCGACTTGTCATTGGAATGATTGGGGGTCGTGTCTTGCTACTTGTGGAAATGGAATTATTGATACGGGTGAGGCTTGCGATCGCGGTCCGGGCGGTGGAAGAATTCCTGGCGGCGGAACTCTACCAACAAATCAATATCAATGTTCTACTGTTTGCCGAATGAGTGCCGGTTATTGTGGAGATGGACTTTTACAAAGCGCTTACGGTGAACGGTGTGATGACGGAGGGATTAATGGAAATTATGGAAAAGTTTGTGTTAATGACAGAACGAGGTCGTGTACGGTTGATGGAGATTGTCCGGGCAGCACTTGCCGGCCGATTTGCGCTACGGGTTGTGTTGGCTCGGCGCCGTATTGTGGAAATACTGCAGTAGATGAACCGCAGGAAGAATGTGATAGAAACTTGGAGACGGCGAATGGTCTTTGCATGAGGTCGGTACGTAGATCAAGTACTATTCCTCACAGCTCTTTTAGTTGTAATACTGATGCGGAATGTTTGGCGGAATTCGAAAGAAGGGGTCCCGGCAGAACGTACACGGAAGTCAGCTGTAATTTAGCTGGAGGTGTAAGCAGTTATTGTTCTGCTACGTATGTTGATAGCTATACCCCTACAGGTGTTTCTTGCAATAGCGGTTCGGATTGCGGTACGGGTGAGATATGTGATCTTTGCCCGACTGTCGGCGGTTATCCGCAAATTAGAACTCGGGTTTGTAAAAATCCGGGGGACGCGGATCAATGCGAATGGAATGATTGGGGTGTTTGCACAGTAACCGGCGAATGCGGCAACGGCACGGTTGAAGGCGGTGAGCAATGCGATGACGCAAATGATATAGATACAGACGCTTGTGTGGATTGCCAGAATTCTCGTTGTGGTGATGGGTTCGCGAGGGTTGGGATAGAAATTTGTGACGCCGGTACGGCCAATGGTACGCCATGCACGGCGCCGTATGGTTCAACTTGTAATTATTGCAGCCGTGAATGCACTTTGCGAACGGCGAGCGGTCCGACTTGCGGCGACGGTACGGTTAATGTGGCAGAACAGTGCGATAGCCGTTTGCCATCTTATCCGGCGAGTTGGATTTGTGTTGATACTTCAAATCCGTGGACAAGAATTCAAGGATCGCCTGCGCCGGGCTGCAGCCCCTCGTCTTGTGCGATTACCTGCGCTACTGGTCGGGCTTGCAATAATGTAAAGTACGATTCTGCCGGGAGATATAATTTAGACTCTGATCATGACGGAATAATTGACGCTTGCGATCCTAATGATAATAGTGATGTTGATGGTTGTATGGATGACGCGACTGATTGCGCAACTGTTGATTTGAGAGTTACGGCTGACGCCGGAGATGCTTTCAGGGTGTATATTGATAACCACGAGGTTGTTCAGTGGCGATTCTGCATACTTGGCGCGCCTTGTCTTACGGCGCAAATAAATACTTTATCAAGAGGCCGCCACAATTTACGAATTGTCTACGTAGGTGGAACGTCCCCGGGTAATTATCGTGTTATTTATAATTTAGACGGTACGATTGACTTTGGCCTTGATTCTTCACCGGTAATCCCAGAGCCTTCGCCGCCGATTGAACACATTGGCGAAGAGCGCAGCATTTACTTTACCGTTAGATAAATAAAATAATTTCAAATTTAAATTTATGTTTGACAAAGAACCAGAAGACATGTTTGCCGGCGTGGAGCCGACAAAACAAGAGCCATTAAGACCAGCCGGCGCGCTTTCGCCGACTGTGCCCGGCATGCCCGGGGGAGCCGCTTCTGTTGGCGCAACCCCAGAAGAAGTTGGTGAGGAAGCTGGGGGGACAGGGAAAAAGAGATTTTTTTTAGTTTTAGCGGCCGTAATTTTAATTATAATTCTTGGCGGCGGCGGATATTTTGTTTGGAGACAATTTTCTAGTGCACCCGAAGAGACCGGAACGCAAACTCCGGCTACTTCTAATCAAAATGCTAATTTACCGTCGGTTAATGTTCCGGCCGAGATTGAACCAATCGTTAATGAAACGCCAGCAGAGGTTCCGTCGGAAGTTTTGGAAACTGCGCCGGTTGTTCCCACTCCAGAAGAAGTTGATTCAGATGGTGATGGTTTAACTAATGTAGAAGAGGTGGCTCCCGGGACTGATACGACAAAAGCCGATACTGATGATGACGGATTAACCGATGGAGAAGAAATTAATCTTTATTTTACCGATCCTTTAAACCTTGATACAGATGGCGACGGGTATTCGGACGGCAGCGAAGTGCAAAACGGTTACAATCCAAAAGGGCCAGGGAAATTATTGGAGCAACCGTAAAAAGCGGAAATTACAAATTAAAAATTATAGCAATAAGCTATGTCAAACGGAGAGCCAAAACCAATTAATATTGCCGAAGAACCGTCGGTCGAGATTAAGGCCATGCCGGAGCAATTTTATTTTAAGAAAGTAAAAGTTCCAAAGGAAGGAAAGGGCGGCGGGTCAAAATCAACATTAATTATTGCGATGGCTGTCATTGTTATAATTTTAGTTGCTGTTGCGGCATATCTTTTTACTCAAAGTTTGACCAATAAACCAAAAACCAGTGTCACGCCCCCGGTAAATACCAATGTGGCGGTAAACGTTCCAATAAACGTGCCGCCAGTTAATGTTCCGGTAAATGTTCCCGCAAATATTCCCGTCGGGCCAGTTTGCGGAAACGGTACTTGTGAGTCGGGAGAAAATACCATTACTTGTCTTGCCGATTGTCCCGCGCCATTGCCAGAGCCGTCAGCTGAACTACCGTCGTCGGTTGATACTGATAGAGATGGTTTGACAGATATTGAAGAAACTTTGTTTAGTACAGATCAAAATACCGCAGATACTGATAGTGATTCTTATTCTGACGCGCTGGAAATTTTAAATTTATACAACCCAACAGGCCTCGCCCCGCAGAAAATTGAAGAAACAAATTTAGTAAAAATTTATAATAGCCAAGCTTTTAAATATTCTGTTTTCTATCCGTCGCTTTGGATCGCGAGAGCCCTTGATGAAACAGGGAGAGAAGTTCTCTTCACTTCGGCCACGGGAGAGCTTATAGAAGTAGTTATTGATGATAATCAGAATCGTTTGCCGCTTTTGGATTGGTATTTAGCTGAGTCACCCGGGACTAGCCCATCTGAACTTAGTGATGTTATGACTAAGAGCGGCCTTCTTGGGAAAAAGAGTCCTGACGGACTTACGGCTTATTTCGCTTCGGGGGATAAAATTTATGCCATCACGTATAGTCTCGGAGGTAAAACAGAATTAAATTACGAGAGCACCTTTGAGATGATGATAAAGAGTTTTAAATTGAGTTTGTAGGGTTTTAATGATGTAAAAATGATTAAGCTTGAAATAAATCAGCGCGTTGGTAAAAAAGTAGAGAAGAAGTGGGTCGCCAATATTGTAAAAATAGTTTTTAAAAAGGTTAATGTAAAAAATGCGGAAATTTCAGTTGCTTTTGTTGGCGATTCAAAAATAAAAAAATTAAATAGTTTTTATCGCGGGAAAAATAAAACAACAGATGTATTGAGTTTTATCTACGAAGAAAAAAAGAGTGGGGGAATAAAACTTTTCGGAGAGATAATAATTTCTTTTC
>JBAYJO010000026.1:0-3434 GCA_041665085.1 Patescibacteria group bacterium
AATATAATTAGTCTTTTGCTCTTTCACCAATTTTTGAATGTCAGCATAGGCCTTTCGAGTATAGTCGCATTCATAACAACCAATTAAAACAACTGTATTTTTTGAACCAATATTTTTAGTTGGGAAACTTGATAAATCTACATTTTCAAGAGTTACATTTTCTTCCTTTTTTTCTACCGTTCCGCAGGTGGCATTGATTTCAGTCACTTTATTATTTTCACCTTTCGGATCGAAAGCACAAAAACCGCTTTGATTTAAGCCATTACAACTGCCGTAAAGGTAGTAGTTATATCCGCCCTTGACAGTCCAAAATGTACTTGCAATCATTAGAATAAAGAAAATCCATGACAACAGTTCAAAATGTCGGTTAAACAAGCGAGCCAAAAAAGTTGACTTACTTAATAGTCTAACTAAAATTCGGCTTTTTATTTTCTCCCTAAATCCAGTGTTGCAGGGACGCAGTGTTATTCTCCTAAACACACAATCGAGAGCTTCTCTAGCCAGTTCCCGATGGGTGGCGCTAAATATGCCCAAAATTGAAAAAATTATTAATGCTATTATACAAAACATATTTTATAGTATTTTTATTATTTTATTCAGACTGCTAATAAATTTTTCCGCCTCTTCCATGGTATTATAAAAATACAGTGACACCCGGGCGGAATTTTTAATTTTTTTGTCATTAAACCATGAGTGAACGCAGTGCTGACCCGACCTAATCATTATACCGGACATCTCATCAAGCATTAAGGCGACCTGATGCATATCCGTACCGTCAATATAAAAAGAAATTATACCGGATCTCAAAGCTGGGTCGCTAGGCCCAATGATTTTAATTTTCGGCAATTTGTTTATTTCTTCTGTTATATAACGGTTAAGCATTAACTCCTGCTCCTTTATATTATCGAATCCGATTGTCTCAAGATAGTTAACCGCTTCACTAAGTCCTATAATTCCAGCGTAATCCTGTAATCCAGCCTCAAATTTTTCTGGTGCTTTTAACATTTTATGATCAGTATATGTAGAATACTCGACTGTATCTCCGCCAACCATAAACGGTTCTAATCTTTCCAGTAAGTTGTATTTTCCATAAAACACACCAGTCCCGGTCGGTCCCAACATTTTGTGGCCGGAAAAAGCAAGGAAGTCAACATCCAAATCCTTAACATTGATTTTTTTATGCGGAGCGCTTTGCGCCGCGTCTAAAAATACCAAAGCTCCGTTTTCATGGGCGATTTTTATAATCTCCTTGGCCGGAATTGTTGTACCGTCCAAATTTGAAGTATGAACCATCGATACTAACCTTGCTCCCTTTACCAATTCTTTGTATTTTTCAAGATTAAAAGTTCCGTCGTCGTTTAACTTAACAATCTCATGACGAATTCCTTTCTTTTTGGTTAACACCTGCCACGGAATCAAATTTGAATTGTGCTCCTTGTCGGTAGTTAAAACCAAGTCCCCATTTTTTAGATCTAATGTGTTTGCCAATAAATTAATTGCCTCTGTCGTGTTTCTGGTAAAAACAATCTCTTGTTCATCGGCACTGATGAAATTTGCCACGATCCGCCTGGCCTCTTTCATTTTTTTGGTAACCAATTCTCCTAACCGGTGGGAGCTTCTACCGGAACACGCCGGAAAATCAAAATAATATTCGTTCATTACCTCAATAACCTGCTTCGGCTTTAGACTCATGCAGGCACTGTCAAAATAAACTATCGGCTTTTCTTTAGCCTGCTTATTGAGTAACGGGAAATCATTTTTAATTTTTTCGTAATTTAACATATTTCAGCGCGTCGTTATCAATCGGGGGCAATTTTGCTTATGCCCCCGATTGAGTTATAAAACTAATTAGTGGCGCAAGCAGGTGCGGCAGAACCGCCAGCTGGGGCGGTGCCTCCTCCAAAACCCGGAGCCGGAGTATCGCTCGATAATTCAGTTGAACATTCCTTGGGAGCATTGGTGAATGCGGAGCAGATTGACTTTAGCAAACTCTTGCTGTCTCTTCCGCTTTGGCTTTGAACTCCGTTGATAACTAATGTGGGCGATCCCTGTACCCCGTATTTTTCATTGTCGGATTTGAAAATTTCAAACCCAGGATAGCTTCCTTTAAATCCAATTTTATTGTTGAAATTTTCCAATACCTTATATTCTTTGTCTGTTTTGGCTACACAGCTTTCAAGTTTTCCCTTGTCTATCTCCGACTTACTGATACAGCTATCCGCTCCGCTATCACCATCTTTCAAAAAGCACTCTAAATAGGATAGCAACTTTGTCGGCTGTTCTTTTTGGATACAGTATTGGTTCAATTGCTCTTTTAATTCCTTTTCCCCATGCATAGCATAGTCCGTGAATTTAACTTTAAAATCAATTTTGCTTCCAAGGGTTTTGACTGCCGGTATAATTCCTTTTTCTATCTGCGTACCATATGGGCAATGACTCATGACAAACAACTCCACCGCCGGCTTGTCAGTTTTTTTGCTTATTTCATCATTTACCGGTTGAGTCTCTGATTGATTATCGCTTTTATTGGCGACGGCATCTTTTTTCAGTATCTCAAAAGATTGGGGAAAAAATCTTTTTCCGTCCTTTGATACAAAGGAGTCAATTTTTTGACCGTTATAGCTGACTTCTAATTTGTATAGGTCACCCTCTTTGCCGACCACTTTAACGGTCGCCGACCCTTTGCCTTGCAACATCTCTGTATTCACGAACGCAGTAGACCTTGTCTCGATTTCTTTTATCGGTAGCCACGCTGATTTAGTAATAGAAAAATAAGTAATTGATCCTATTAGACCCACAACAACTGCTCCGACGGTCACGCCGATTAGTAGTTGTTTATTAAATAATTTTATTATATGCATAATTTTTGAACTTAAAATATTTTTTAAGATAATAAAAAGCTACCAGTACCTATTGCAGTGGGGGTAGCTAAAAATACCTTAAAATATTTTTGGGTTCAAAATGCCCTTGGCAAATAGAAAAATGAGCAAATTATGATCAAGAGAAAAATGCCTTGAGATTATCTTGAATTTACGATGACACTCTAAAAGCTGCGTTTTATTGTTAGAAAATAAAAACAGCAAAACACCTAAAATTATCAAGTAGAAAAGAGGCAGAATATTTTTTATTACGATTACTGCAAATGACGATTTTTCTTGCAGGTGGCTCATGATGTCTTCATTAAAACAACTTCCATCCTGACAGACTTGATTTTGGGGATTATAAATACAACCGTCCGGAAAACAGATGTTTAAAAAATTTGGCAAAACAAAAAAGACAAGAAGTGAGGTGACTATTAACAATGATAAAACAATTCTTCGCATATAACTACTTTATTAAATTATCAACACCAACACCAAGTGCTTTGGCGATTTTAGACAAAGTTTCTATTGTTGGGTTTTTATTTGCGCCGGATTCAATTTTAATAATGGTGT
>JBAYJO010000027.1:0-3383 GCA_041665085.1 Patescibacteria group bacterium
AAATTCTGGCGCTCCTTTTCCAGCCAATGATTCTTCAGCAGGTGCTGCGCCGCGGCCAGGTTCAGCAGGATTTTCCGGGTTGACAGGTGGATTAATAGCAGGATTGATAGGAACAACCGGAACCACCGGAACAACAGGAACAACTGGAACTACTTTTCCATTAATAATATTTATTGCAATGCCAATGTCGCCGGTAGAAATATCGCCCACCACTGTATTTCCTGAAATCAAATTATTCCCAGTATTGTAGGCAAGATTAAATCGATTATTTATATTATTTGAATTATTAATAGATAGATCATAATCATTGTTGTAATTATATAGATTTGAATTTTCGCTATTTGGACCAGTCATCGAATTTTGAAAATCAATATCGTCTCCGTAATTTCCTCCGATTTCGCCAAATCCAATTCCTTGAGTAGGATTGACGTCGTTCACCAGATTGATTTCTGCTCCAATATCGCCAGTTGCTACATCGCCAACGCAAGTATTGTTGGATATTTCATTTCCACCTGTATTGAAATCGCCTGTAACCTCATTTGTAATATTGCTGTTACCGGTTATTGATACATTGATATTTCTTGATCCTTCAAAGCTATTAATATTTGAAGAATCCGGACCGGTATAACTATTGCCCTCTTCAGCAAAAGTTATATTAAGCGGCAATAAACATATTAGTATTGCCATCGATATTGATTTATCAAACATTTTACCCCCTTCTCGCTAATTATCCTTCTCGCTAATAAACTGATTATTAAATATATTAGTTCATATTAATATATACTTGTAGCCAAAAAAAAGGTTATGAAAATAATATTTTTTGTGTGTTGCGCTAATTCATTTTATCGCTTGCTAAGCTATAAATTAATTAACAATAATTAAGTATTTTAAGGAAGAAGAATAAATATGAAAAAAAAATTATTCATTGCATTATTGGTTATTATCGTATTGTTATTTTTGGGCTCATCTAGTTATTATTTAAAGAAAAAAAATATACTTTTTCCAAACAAAACCTTACAAAGACAAGCGGTATTCTTAACTAATGGCCAGGTTTATTTTGGATATATTCAAAGTAAAAATGAAAATTATTTAGTATTAAAAAATATATACTATCTGCAAAGTCAGGATGTGATATTAAATAGTGATGCAAATACATCCCAGAAAAAGATTTCTATTGTAAAACTTGGAAGTGAACTCCATGGCCCGGAAGATGTTATGTATATAAATAAAGAAAATATATTATTTTACGAAGATATGCGCAACAATTCAAAGATTAATGATGCTATAGAGAAATACATTGTTGAAAATCAAAAATAATAATTAAAAAAACACCCTCCATGACCAATCTGGTTGCAGGAAGGCGTTTTTTATATTGACCTCGTAATGGTTTAGCCTTTTATGACCACATTTCTAAAAAAATTTTCTAGACTACCCCCTGTGACCGCAGTCTTAGGGGAGATTGTCTATGTTGGATAGAAAATAGATAAGTCATGGGGCAATTCATTTTTCAAGGTCAACCACATAATTACTTATTTTGAAAATAGAATCTTTAAATAATAATATATATTTATTATCATTATTGATAAAAAAATTGTAAGATCGTACAAATGATATTATTGAACAATGTATTTGTCATTTATATCATAAATAGTATATATTTTTGTTATTTCAAACGATGAATTATCAAGCAACAATATATATTATATAACTGTTATTATTAATTCGTCGCAGGGCGAAAAGGAGTAATGTGCGAAATTTAAATGCTTTGGATTGGATAGCAATAATTCTGGTAGTTATCGGAGGATTGAACTGGGGACTTGTTGGTTTGTTCAATTTTAACCTAGTTGAAGCAATTTTTGGCGATTCAACTGTTTTTATGTCCAGATTGATATATATTTTAGTTGGTTTTTCAGCCCTATATTTAGCAGCTATTTCAGCCTATTTGTCTAAGAAATAATTCGAGGTCTCTTTGTATTGCTCAAAACTTTATTTTAGTGTAAAATAAAGGGGTATTTGGGTTTGCCGCAGAAACCATTTTTGATAAAAACCCTTATTTCGCGGACGTGGCGGAATGGTAGACGCGCTAGCCTAAGGAGCTAGTGGGAGAAATCCTGTGGAGGTTCAAGTCCTCTCGTCCGCACCAAACTTCGCTAAAGCTACGTTTGGCAAGCCAATAAATTATGGGCGCTTAGCTCAGCTGGTTAGAGCGTCTCGTTTACACCGAGAAGGTCAGAGGTCCGAATCCTCTAGCGCCCACCAATTCGTACGAGTCAAGTTTTCACTAAGCCATGTCAAACCTGTTAGCAGGTTTTTTTGTTATTGATTTACAGGTTCGGTAAGTTCGATTCTTTCATGTCTAAATAAATGTTATAATTTTGTAATGAAGTTTATTAATATTGAAGTAAAATTTAAGTATGATAATTTAGAAGAAATTCGGAAAAAACTTAAACTATTTGGTGCAACATACGAGGGCCTCGATCATCAAATAGATACTTATTTTGAGACAAAAAATGGCAAATTAAAATTGAGAGAAGGAAATATTGAAAACAACTTAATTTTTTACGAGCGACAAAATAAGAAAGGTCCTAAATTATCAACCATATCAACTTATAAAGTTACAGATAGTAAAACTTTAAAAGAATTATTGAATCGAGCTTTAAATAATAAAATAGTCATAAATAAAAAGAGAGAAATTTATTGGATACACAATGTAAAATTTCACTTAGACCAAGTAAAAGGATTGGGAAAGTTTATTGAAATTGAGGCAATTGATTACAACAGAACAATCGGAAAAAAGAAATTACTAGAACAGTGTAATTATTATTTAATGGAATTTAATATTAACAAAGATCAGCTGATCACGAACTCGTATAGTGATCTTCTCGAAATCAGCAGCTAATAGACAAATAATAAGTTCTAGCCGTTCCTCAACGGAAGGCTGCCGATGAGGCAGCATCCTCCTCCAATCCCTGTCAATCCAAAATTGTTTTCCATCTTCCAATCGCGGATGAAAGATGGAAATAATGGTAAAAGAGTTAACAAAATGAGCTAAAAATCGGTTGCCATATGGGACTTTGCATGTTACAATAATAAATGCGAAGTTAATGAGAATGCTCAAAGGTTGGGTGTTGGGAATTTCTTCGCAAGTATAATGCCGAGGTAGCTCAGTGGTTAGAGCACATGACTGAAAATCATGGTGTCGGCAGTTCGATTCTGCCTCTCGGCACCAAATATAAATTCCTAATTGACCTAATGACCAATTTAAGTCATTGTTTGATTTTGAAAATCAGGCAATTTTAATAATTGGGATTTAATTAGTAATTAGAAATTAGTAATTAGAAATTTATCTTATGAAATACCTTGACTTTAGTAAGATTTATGAT
>JBAYJO010000028.1:0-3327 GCA_041665085.1 Patescibacteria group bacterium
CTCAATATTCCGGTATACGATACCAGTCTGGTTGCACAGCGCACGCATCATATTCAGGTCAGTATCTTTCAATGAACCAGGGTCATTATTAAGTATAAAATCAATTGCACCGACTATTCCGTCTTCCGAATATATTGGCACTGATATGACAGATTTTATCCCGAGAATAGTTTGGATTTTATCGCATACTTCAGCAGATAATGCAGGTGATAAGAATTCAGCAAAACTGGTGCCGATCTGCACTTGGCCAGTCTTTATGGCTTTTGTCGTGCGGCTGGTACTCGTACGGAAATCACCATACAACTCGGACAATGGTTTCCCGATAAGCTTTTGCACCGCCGGGGTCATTAATCCGTTTGTAACGGCATCCGCAAATAATTTATGTTTATCTTTTCCTAATAACATTAATATACCGCCCATATATCCAAGTTCACTGCTGATACTGTCAGCGATTGATTGAGTAACTTTACGGAAATCCAGTGTTTTAGTGATCAGATTAGTAACATTCTGCAAAGCAGTTAAATATCGATTTCGTTCATTTAGCTGGGAGTTTGTATTGCGAACGTCCTCAGTAGCTATTGCAATTTCCTTTTTTAATCTTTCAGAAAACTGCTTAACCTCTTCAAACAGACGCGATTTTTCCAGGGCTGATGCCAGTTGCGGGCCAAGTAAGGACAATAACTGAAGATCTTCAGTACCATACGGATCACCGGATAATTTAGGACCCAATACCAGAACTGCATTCAGATTATTAGACACAATGATTGGAGCAACAACAGCTGAATCCATCGTATCCAGGGCCTCTTTGGACGCTTCGAGCTTTTTACGTTCCTTATCATCCTGAGTATCCTCAATTTTCCTTTCCAGCGCTTCCAAAACGATGATTTGTTTTTCTTTACGTAAATATGCGATAAGCGGATTGTTGTGCGATAATCTGTCTTCCGTAGCTTCAATATCAGAATTTGACAGCCGCTCAATTTCTTCTTGGGCTATCTTTTTACCTTTCGAATCCACTCTGCCTTTCCTTTTTAAATAGGCCCCGCCAGCAGTACTGGCAATGAATATACTTGAATTCTTGACCTTTAAGTTTTTCTCAAGCTTATGTGCCAACGAAAAGAGGAGAACATCAAGATCAATTTCACGATTAATAATTTCAGAGAGGTCGGTTAGTAATTCAGGATAATTAACCTGGGCTTTGAAAAAAAGTTTATCAGTATACTTCGCGATACGTTTTTTTAATGGATCCAGAATAATTACAATAAAAATTGCTAATAATATTGTAATAAAATATCTTGACACATTACTTACACCTTTTATCTGTGCTACATACACAGTTGATAATACTACAGAGACTGAAACTACCAATACAAGAATTGAATAAGTGATTGTTCGTAATATAACTAATCGAATATCCATTAAGCGATGTTTCACAATTGCGTATGTAGTAAATCCAACCCAAATCAACGATGCGGGGCTGTCGAGAAATGCGTATTGTGGAATACCTATTGAAGTAAATATGACTCCAGCAGTAATTGCAACAACTCCATAACCAATCATACCTATTAACACATATTGAAGCTGCTCCTGTAATAAACCTTGGGAATGATTCTTTTGTTTAAAACCATATATAATAATATACAAAAATCCAAATAATTGGAGTGATAACATTAAAATAAATAATGGGCCAGAATTCCCTTTAAATACAATTTCTGACACTCTATGAATATTATCCAAGAAACCTTTAAATTGAGTAATAACAACCCCCAATGACCCTAATAATAAAAGAAGAATAATTTGACTATTTTTTACAGATTTTCCTTTAAGGAAAACTTTTAACCAAATTATTCCTACATAAGTCATCAGTACTCCTATTCCCCAAATCGGAGGTAAAATATTTGGATTTCCAACTATGCGTAAAAGAAAATTTAATATTCCAATTAAGCTGGAAAGCATGGCCACTAGAAAAAACCACCTATTTGAAGCTTTTCTTCGATCACGTAATAATACAATGAACCCTAAAAAAGCATTTAGAATTCCACCTACCAACATAATTATTAAAGCAATATAGTAAAACATACTATTCAAATCCAAAATTCTTAAAATGAAAACTGGTGGCAAATTTATCAATTTGCTCTATCTCTTGTAATGTAATTTTACCAATAAAATCGTGAGCTAATAAATTTTCACTACCTAGCATAATTGTTTCAGCAAAACAACCGAAAGTCGTTCCTTGTGGCATTCCAAAATCTATTCCATAATCAATTTTAGGAGTCTTAACATAAGCCTTATCGATTAAGGTGTAGCGGTTATTTGGTTTAAAGGTTTTATTAGATGGGATATCAAATATTATTGGGTGTGAGTTGATATTGTTTACGTCAATCTTAATATTCTCGACCCACCCAGCGACTATAATTAGATTAGAATTTAAAATCGAGTTGCACTCTTGAACAATACTAATATTAATATTTTGATCAACATCAGTTATTTCTTTTTTTAAATTATTCAAATTATCTAAACTTCTACCATGCAAAATCAAACTATTAATCTTTATTGATTTTGCTAAACCCATCGCAATATTTTTTCCTAAATCTGTAGTTGCGGCAATAATACCGATATCAATTCTTTGTCCCAAACTGAAATATTTATTAATCAAATATTTTGCACCTTCAATACCCAACATTCCATTCATTGCCATCCCAGTTGTCAGAACAATTTTATTTAAAAATGGCTTTAATTCTAAACATTCATTACTAATCCCGGCTAATAAACCACCAAATCCAGCAACTTTAATATTAAAAAATTCACACCGTTTTAAAAAACTAATGATCTTTTTGTTTACTTGCTTTTTATTATTATTAATTTGATTACTTAAAATGGGAACTAATACAGAAAATCCCCTAACCTCTATATCCTCAGAATTTTTTACACCTCGAACCCTTGAAATAAGGATAGGTGGTAGAATTGCAAACAACACTTTAATAATTGAAATTGGGAGAAACTTTAATATTTTTATTTCGGAAATTAAGTCTTCAATTAATCGCGGATGAAACAACCAAACGAAATTAATATTAAGTTTTCTAAATTTATTTCTTGAAAAATAAAAGTAATAGTTATCTTGAAAAACTTGTTTGAATTGCATAATTAATCAACTTAAATATACTCCACGTATTGGTGGTGCAGTATTCAATAATAAAACGATTTTTTTCATCTTTATTTTTTTACTAATACACCTTTATTTTAGCACAAAATCGCCATTTTGTAAATACATATACCAAAACATCAACTAAGGCCGATATTTAGGCAATTTTCGTTTTTTGTTTCTCCCTA
>JBAYJO010000029.1:0-3087 GCA_041665085.1 Patescibacteria group bacterium
CGGGGTCAAAATCGTGGTGCTGCAACAGACCAGATAATTTCGTCGTGACTTCTGTTACAGAAGCTCTGGCCTTCATTATTTCTAGTTCAAACACGTTGGGGGCAAACTCGTCCATGGACGTGAGTATGCCATGAATTTTCGCCACCAGTGCTTCTTGGGCTTCCATGGCTTCCTGGAGTAGTCCAGTGGCGAAATCGGCCCCAGTGGTAGGCGCGATGCTCTTGATTAGTTCGTCCACGTCAGCGCGGCGACGGATAGTTTTAGTCTGCATGCTAGCTCCTGGGCGCGCGGGCCCATGTAAAGTTTAACGTCGTTTGACGTTTTGCCTTGTCAAGCGCCTACAGTCTGCTACATTGTCTCTATAGGAGAGCAACACCATGCGCCTAGTGTTCATTGGTTGTACAAACAGGCAGGACGACTTGCTTGCAGTTCCCGACGGCGACGTGTTGATCTGCACCGGTGACTTTAGCTCTTATTTCGGCATGCGTTACGACTTGGACCGTTTTAATGCACTGCTGGGTCGGCTGCCGCATAAGCACAAGTTTGTCGTGTTTGGCGATCGAGATTTATGGTGCGACGACCACGAAGAAGAAGCTATCTCGCGAATGTTCAATGCTAAGGTTCTGCTCGATGAAACCGTGGAAGTCGATGGAGTTAAGATTCATGGTACGCCTTGGGCTCCGTGGTCGTTTGGGCGCAAATACGGTTTCATGCGCATGGCGTTTTGCGACGATGACAATTTTATTCAGTACCGTTGGGCACACATCCCAGAAGGACTTGACGTTTTAGTAACGCATTGTCCGCCAGGGTGGTGCGGCCTGGAAGAGATCGTCGCCAAGGTCCGACCAAAAGTTCATGCATTTTCTCATGGCGACGGCAAGCAGTACTACGCCAGGATTAAGCAGGTCAATGTGACGCAGTTCGATGGAGCAGGCAAGCAGGTGGGAAAGCCTGTTGTTATGGATATTTAAACAATTAAATTTTTACTTTTCCAACGACATTTGTTGGTTTTATCCAACAATTTTAAGCTGCTCTTGTGTAGGCGCTCTCTCCAGTGTTTGTAGCATAGCTACTACCGTTGAGGCGTAGTGGGCGAAGAACAACTCGAGGCATGCCGTGTACCTCGCTGAAGCTTCCGTGGCGTTAGCCTGCATGGGAAACCTCAGTACCTGAGAATTTCTTCCCGGGCTTTTCCAACCATTTGCGAAAGAACTTTCTGCCTACATTAATCGCAGCCATTCTGTCGTTGCTACCGCGGTTCTGACAATTAGGACAGAAAAAATTAGGTGCGCCTGGCGTGTACGGATTGTTCGGGTCCATTTCTTTTCCAAAGCGAAACACATCCTCACGGCACAGATTGCACTGCCTACTAGTATTTTTAGGACTAATGCGGGCTGTGACGACGCTGTGCTCAAACGCTTTGTACTTGGTGTAATGGAAGATCTTGCCTCGCAACCAAAAAGCTCGCTTCTCGTTACTTTTTGCGCTGCCCTTGTTCTTTTTAGGTCGGTAATTACCTAAGTGTTCAAAGACAATAACGGTAGCGCCGTGGGCTAAAGCAAAATCAACAATCCTGCGACTGACTCGATGAGCTTCTTGCTCGTCTATGTTTCTAATTTTGTCCCATAAGGCGACGTTGTCAGAAATTCCTTTTTGTCCGGCTGCGCGCGTCTTAGACCTCTTGGTCGCTATAATCCCAAGTAGCCGCTTCCTACGGTGTTGCAGATAGCTACCACCTAGAATGAACTTGGTAGCTTCTACCGCGCCGTTGGCCTTTTGAATTACGCACACCGCTAGGTCATCATTGATGTTCAAGTCTACTGAGCAAATTTTCAACTCTGGGTTTTTAATTTGCTCGACTATTTTTTCAGGCCATACAAAATCCTCCTTTGGTTTTTGTAGCGGGAAGTGCAGGAAAAGTCTGTGCTTTCTTTTTACTAAGCTAGGGCTTAGAACGTCCCACTGGGCAGGCGTTTCTTGGCCTTTGCACGAAAATTTTACCCAAGCCCAAGATTTGCCCGTCCACAGGCGCAAAATAATGCTGGTGCCGTCAAAGTTTTTATACAGCTTCTTGTAGAAAACAGGACTAAAGTTCCATTTTCTAGGTGGTACTGGCGGTTTTTCCGTAAACTTTTTGTGCACGCTCTCAGCTTTTGCTTTGCGCTCGTTCCATTTGTGCAGGTGCGTGTGGAAAGACCTGGAAGCACCCAGCGCTTTATTAATCGCGGCACGACGGAATAGTACCGGAATTGATGGGCAGACCGAACTTACATTGTGTTCTGGGTTTGGGTTCTTTTTCGTTTTGGCGCTTAGTTTTTCTAAGGCTCTGAGTGCGTCTTGAGACCTCAGTTTCAGTATTTCTTGGTGTTGCTCGATGACGTTGAAGTAAAACTCGATTGTGTTGTTGAAAAGGTCTTTGGTGTGGTTAAACAACTCTATAGACCTTGGGTGGTCTTCTAGACTGAAACAATACGTTTTTGACGGTGTTTTAACCACACAGCACCATGATGGTGTTTTACATGTAGTTGGCGCGTAGTTGAGTAAATTTCAACCTATTTCGTGCTGCATTACGTACCTAATGGAACCCATTGGATCGCTTCATATGCTTGAACTAATCTAGCCTCAACATCCCAAGACACTAGTAATTTTTCTGGGGCAAAATCATTCGTGGAGATTACTTTCCAGCGGTGGGGGTCAAGCGTTTCTGCGAAGAAATCCTCTGTAGTGATCGAGCGTAACGTGGCGTCAATCCAGAACTTTTTAGACTTCCAGTCGTCTGACGCGCCCATCTCGCTGAGCTTAATTGAATTCTCGTTCCTCGGTACATTCGCGAGAATCGTGCAGTTGGTTCGCCGTTTGTACCTAACGTATAGTGTGTAGAGCCTTGGCGTTTCCGCCAGTATCGTGTTACGCGAGAACTCAAACCTGAAGTCCACGTAGGAATTAAATAGCCTGGCCTCGAGTAGTGGTTCAGATTCGAATTCTACCCAGCCGGCATCCGCAGGACTCTTGAGAAATACTCTGAGCCCTTCTTCGTTGGTGCAAAATGTGGACAAAGCATCGATTTTGCCGATGTTGGTTTCGATC
>JBAYJO010000030.1:0-3000 GCA_041665085.1 Patescibacteria group bacterium
GCCAATCCAAAGGCAAAATTAACTTTAAACATCAACGCGGGATTGACCGAACAATTAGACCAATACGGCTATCATGACATTATTGGAAATATTAAAAAACTAGCGGAACGCGGCCAGATTGAATTTACCGAAAGCGCGAAATATCATCCTTTTATGCCGCTTACTCCTTGGGAAGAAAACAAGCGGCAGATAAAACTTAACCACGAAACAAATAAATTTTATTTTGGAAAAAGTTATAAACCTCTCGGGTTTTTTCCTCCGGAAATGGCCTACAGCAGAAAGGTGGCAGACCTTGTTTCTTCTCTTGGCTACCGCTGGATGGTAGTTGATGAAATCGCCTACAATGGAAAAACCGAACAGCTTTCTTATGATAAAGCTTATCCCATAAAAGGCCTTGGCAATTTTAAAGTTTTCTTCCGCGACCGGCGGGTGAGCAATCTTATAATGTCTGCCGTGGTCCGCACCGGAAAGTCTTTGCTTGAAGCGATGGGCGAGGAAAAAAATAAAAATCGGTATTTGCTGACCGCCATGGATGGAGAAACTTTTGGTCATCATCGGCCCGGCCTCGACGCATTACTTTTTGAAATTTTATCTTCACCAAAATTCAAAAAAATTACACTTTCGGAAATCGCGGAACATTTTAAAACTCAAGAAATCGTTGATCCGGTCGCCTCAACTTGGGCTTCCTCGGAAGAAGACATTAAACGGGGCGTACAATTTCTTTCGTGGAATGATCCGGAAAATCCTATCCACGCTCAGCAGTGGGAATTTACTGGCTTTATTTTAAAAATTGTGGAAAAATTGGATAAGAAAAAACCATACTACAAAATCGTCCGCGCAAAAATGGACGAAGCTCTTCATTCTTGCCAATACTGGTGGGCAAGTGGAAAACCGTGGTGGTCTCTAGAAATGATCGAGGGGGGCGCATGGAGATTATTGGAAGTCCTTCATAAAATTCCCAACCTCCCGGAAAAAGATTTAAAAAGAGGGCAGGAGTTTTATCAACGGATTGTCCTCAAAGCTTTCGAATGGCAGCGAACCGGTTATATCAGAAAATTAGCGGGCGAAAGAGGAAAAGCGGCTAAAATCCCTTTTAAAAAACGCTCGCTTGAAGCGGGAAAACCGGAAGTTTATTTTGCTTTCGTCGAAACCATGGATAAAGAAATGAAGAAGGCGATAAAAAATAAAGAATTTGAAAAAGCCATTCTCTGGCGCGACGCAATTTTAAAAATTGAAAACCAGGATGATATTTATGACGCGGTACACGCCACGGATCTCCTGCGCATGAGCGTGCCGGGCGGAGATTTAGAAAAATTAATGGACAAATACAAAACGCGTTATAAAAAAATACGCGGTGGCCAGCCTGAACAGCGCGGCTAAAATTATAAATTATTTCCATGAAAAAATATAATCATAAAATATTTCTGGATAACGCCTGGGCGCTAGATTTTTTTGCGCCGAGAGTTAAAAAATACTGGCCAGGAACAAAAGAAATAGTTTCGCTAAAAATTGAGTTGGTCAAGGTCTTCTTAGACTATCTGCGCTTTACCTTAAGATACAAAATTTTTATCAAAAATAACCGCGGAAAAATTGAAGAGAAAAAGGTTATCGTCAAAGTTGAACGTCCGAAAAATTTTAATTGGCCTCCCCGCCTCGGCAGAGTTTATAAAGATTTTATGGCCACGCGCTTTCTGGTGGATCGCAGCCTCAAAAAATTTCTGCCTCGCCCCTTGGAATTTTACGCGCCTCTTCGGGCTTATCTCTACGAAGAAGCGGAGGGCGTGACCCTGAAAAATTTTATTCAAAACGAAAATTGGCAAATTAATAAGTTTTATAAATCCATCCCCGCGATAATCCTCGCCCTAAAGAAAGTCCACGGCGTAAAAATAAAACCAGTCTATGCCAAGGGCAATCATAAAAAAGATATTGAAGACGGAATCCGCCAATGGCTCGACATTATCAACAAATATTATCCGGCCGGATCCGCTCGCGCTCTTGAAATCGTAAAATCCCTAGAAGCAATCAAGAAAAAATACAAAAATATCTTATTTAACAGAAACAGCTACTCCATTATCCACGGCGATTTTCAAAACGACAATATTATCATCGGCGAACGCGGTAAAATAAGTTTCATTGATCTTGCCGACAGCAAATTTTTTAATCCGCTAGACGATTTGGCTTCTTTTCTGATCCAATCAGAAATGCACTTCAAGTATGTCCGTCCCAAAAATTACGCGGCCTTAACCGAAAAATTAAAAAAAATCGTCTACGCCTCCTACTTTAGAAAAAAGATAAAGCTCCAGGAAGAGCTGCAAATAGAATTTTTCTCCGCCAAAGACATTCTCAGAATCATAACCTTTATTTCCTTCACTCAAAGAGCGTGGCAAACCGTGAACGACCACAGCAAAACAATGGACGATCTCCTCTCTTTCGCCGAAAGCAGGATCAAAAATATTTACAAAAGATTTCTATGAAATACATTGATCTCCAGCTGCACTCAACTTTTTCCGAAGGCGATCTCTCGCCGCGGCAAATTATCGAACGCGCCGGAAAAGAAAATCTGGCCGTTATTTCTCTGACAGACCATAACACAATTGACGGAGTTGCTCCGGCAATTCAAGAAGGTGAAAAAGAAAAAATTTTGGTCATCCCCGGCGTGGAAATTTATACCGAATTTTCCGGAAAACGTCTGCATCTTCTTGGTTATAATTTTGATTTGGAAAATAAAAATTTAAATGACCTGCTCTGGCAATCGCAAGTTCATCATCTTGAGTGGGCAAAAAGATCTTTAAAAAAGATGGCAGAAATGGGTTTTCAAATTGATTTCTCTGATCTGGAAAATTTAAAATCAAAATATTGCGGCTTCAGGCATTTAAAGACTATCGTAGAAAAATATGCTGACAATGTTCAAAGGATGATCGCGGATATCAAACCGCAGTTTGGCAAACCGACCTTGTTTGAATTTATAAATTTCTATTTTACTGAAGGAAAGTTTGCCCA
>JBAYJO010000031.1:0-2997 GCA_041665085.1 Patescibacteria group bacterium
ATCGCTTCTTTATCCGAAACCTTATCATTTAATGCTTCAAACAATTCTTCCAAAGCTTTATTGTCTGTGGTATTTTTGATAATATGCTCCCATGTATCCACATCTGTCTGCAACATTCTCGAAACTCTAAGCTTGGTTAAGCCGGAGTGTAAACCAACACCATTCTGTATTACGTCTGCATCGGCCGCTTCCACCATTTTACCTTTTGCGTTTTTCGTCGTTTTGGTTAATTTATAATCCGCCTCACCTTTTTCATTATAACGTTGATTTAAAACTCCCTTAAAGCCATCGGTTTTGCCCACGGCCACACTTACTGCATGGTCGCGATGTTCTTTCCAATAATCATTGTCAGCTGGTTTATAGTTGGCATCTTCACCCAACATGAACAAACCCTCGGCGTTTACATGTCCCTGTTCAGCCGCCTGATTCATGGATAACACTCGTTGCGCCATCAAGGCCTTGTGATTTTTACCGTCTTGACCTTGTAAATTTGTCCAAGCGCTTTCCAGGCCGTCATCGGTCGCTTCTACATACTTATGAAGCCACATTGATAAATAATGAGCCTGCAAAGATTTAATATCGCTCGCATCAACTTCCGGCGTAACCAATTTCGCGTCTTTTTCTGCGTCCTCGGGTTTCTTTCCGGCTTTCTCCCCGGCTTCTACCGCGGCTTTTATTCTCGCCGCATTTTCCTGCTTTACCACATCTCCGTAAATCAGCGCAGTCGCGTCTTTGGCCCGGCCACCGCTTTTTAGATGCGCGGCGGTCATCGCCATTTCAATTTTACTTTTTATATCTTTCGCTTTATCTTCGGACAAATTCGGATCTTCTAATTTTTTATTTAATGCTCCAATGTTACTAAGCAGTTGCTCGCGGCTCATCGGCGAAAACATCTCTTCCATTTTTCTTTTTTGAATCTTGGCGCGTGCCGAATTGGCAAAAATATCCTGTCCGGTTGCTTTGTCACGCGCCTCAGCCACTTGTTCGGCGCGGGAGTCGGTAAACTCCTCAGTTTTCTGTTGTGCCTTGGCCGCGGACAGCGCGGTTAGCTCGTTAAAGGATAATTCTTGTTTGCTAAAAGGGTTGGCCAAAAATCCGCTTACCGGAATTTTCTTTTCGTCTAATTTTTGATAAGCCGCTTTAAGGCGGTCGGCTTTTGCTTTTTCTTTAAAACCCATGCCGCGCTCTGTTTCTGTCTCAATATCTACAACCGATTGTTTTAACGATTCCGACTCAGCAATACTTGTGCCAAATCTGGTCTTTGCCGCTTCAACTTTTTTCTTCCTTGTAGCAATTTCCTCACTGGTTGTGCCAAGCATCAAACGACGTTGAACCCAACCCGAGACACCGGTTTTACCCTCGGCTTTCGCTCGGTGTTCAATAAATCTATTCCATTGGTCTGCTTTTGAATATGCCCCAGCCTGAATCGCCAAGCCGACTGCCTGCGCTTTTTTCCCGACATATTTTGCCGGAGCCAAAGCCACTGCTTTTGCGCCGGACGCCGCTGTCTTGCCCGCCCACTTGGCCGCGGCCATACCGGCCGCCGCGCCGCTCGCCACCATGGCAAATTTGGTAGCCGCGCCTGCCGCGGAACCGAGCATGCCGGCTCCGGCCGCGCTTAATTTTTGCGTGGTTTTCACACCGGCTATCATCAAAGCAGCCGCTAATATAAAATTCGCCAGATTCTCCCAATCCAAAATCATATTGGCATTTGTGCCGGAATCATCGCCGGCCGCCTCAGCCATGGCCGCGGCTTCGGTTTGCACATCTTTGATTTGGTAGGCGGCATTCTCTCCGCCAAACTCATCATGGATATTCGCTCCGCCAGCAACGGCAAAAGCCAGCCACAAGAAAAAAGCGAGTACGGGTCCGGATAAAACATTGTTGGTAAATTCCGTCCACCACTGAGTGGCATAGGATTGAAATTTGGGAACCACGCCGAGCACGAAAGCGAGCGGTGAAAGTATTATCAAAATCCAAAGCGCAATCACGCGCGCGATAAGCATAAATAAATACGCTCCAATCACAATAAACGCTATTCCGGCAAAAACAAAACTCATTATCCCGGAAATTACAATGTTCATCGTATCGCTCATGGCTACCGGACTGGTGGTACTGGAAAAAGACAAAATATCATTCATGTGCAGGGCGTTGACCAAATTGCCGCCGGCAGTCGCGGCCACGCCGGAAATAAAAGTCATCATGAAAACCTGAGCCGCGTCAATCATTACCCCGCAAATCAAACGAGAAAAATTTACCAATATCGCGGCCAAGACAAACTTTACCAATAATTTTTTCCATTCGTACTGTTCAATACCGAGAACTGTGCCAAAAGCAATGAGCATGAGTATCAAAACGAAAAACATGTTGGTGACATCCCGCACCAGCACCCAACCCAATTGAACGGCCGGAGCATTGATGTAGTGATTGTAGCTGGCTATCTCAATGACAAACTTCAAAACAAAAACCGTTAACGCCATGAATTTTGCCGCCAACCCCAAAAACATGTTTCCGACAAACTGCGCTATGGAATCACCGAAACTATCCAAAGCGTATGTGGGGTGAATACCCGCGACAAACAAGGCGATTAAACCCGCGCCAGCGAGCAAAAAAATGGAAATAAAACCAAGCCGCGCGCGCGGTTTAATTTTCTGCCAAAACCATCTCCCCTTGTTCAGGAGGGAACTGTTCATAAAGCCAAATGAGGCTTATATTTATGAGAGTATTATAACACAAATAATCTTTTGCAACAAAGTTATTTGGTACTATATAAAGGGGCTTATCCACAAGAGAAAAACATCGACACATCCGGGTTTTCTAACACAAAAATCATACCCCGTCTCCTCTTGACAAAACCCCCAAAATGCACTAAGCTGAATTGTTTAACGCCTAAAAATGGCCTAAAATATAAACAGCTCTTTTCACAATTTGGGTAGGATAAGATACCAAATCCCGAGCGAATCGGGTTGACGCGTTTTTGCCAAAGGCAAAAACGTA